>CAVPEB010000043.1:0-73566 GCA_963702765.1 uncultured Chloroflexia bacterium | reverse complement strand
TGGTTCTGTCTCAATCCTGGTGATGTCAAGATGCTCATGCTCTTTGCCAGAACGTTTGGATCTTCCGAGGTGGCGGCGAATTCGTCCGTTTGCTCGAGGAAAGAAGAACCTGGCGTGCTGACTCACAGCCGCGGCGGTCCCTGGCGGATACGAGTGCGCATGCCCTCGACCCCTCCGGCATCCTCTGGGGTACCCCAAACGGACTCCAGCCACCAGGTCACTCCTGCCTCGGCCAGCGGGCGCACGATCGAGGACGCTTGTTCCCGATCATCGCCAGGGGTCTCTCCCTCCATCACGATGTCGAAAGGCGTCGTCTGGGTACGGTGCGCAGCGAGGAAGGCCTGCATGGCCTGCAGATCGCCAGGAGTCATTTCGGCGAATGACCCATCCTCCTGCATCTTGCTCGGCAGCACTCCGTCCCAGTGCAGTACCCGTCGCATCGACTTCAAGCGGGGCCACGCTCCCACCACCCAGACGGGAATGCGAGGCTGCTGCACGGGGGGAGGCAGGAAGGTCATTTCTTCCACCTGATAATGTTGACCATGAAAGCTGAACGGCTGCCCACTCCACAACCCTGCCAGGATTGCCAGAGCTTCATCAAGCATCTGCGCGCGGATCTTGCGATCCAGCACCTCGCCCACGTTCGCGTACCCCCCGTCATCGATCGCCCCCAGCCCCACCGGGAGGATGACTCGTCCGCCAGAGAGATAATCGAGGCTCACTGTCTCACGGGCTACCTTCCAGGGACGTCTCCGAGACAGAGGCGTGACTATAGGTCCCAAGCGGATACGTTTCGTTTGGGTAGCGATGGCAGCTAATGTAACCCAAGGATCGCAAGCGGCTTGCCCGGCTTGGCCTAGGGCCTGGGCGACATAGATGCAATCCCACAGAAAGATGCCATCCCAGCCAGCCTGTTCCGCTTCTATAGCCAAGTCGATCGGGATACGGGGATCGCCGGATGCGCCACTGTTGGAGAGAGTAATCCCATACTGCATAGCAACCTCCTTCAGGGAATCGGGACGATTCCCGGCTTGCCTGTCGGATTTCCCTTTACAGGAGAGTATAGCATATCCTTCTTGCCGGGCTCATGAGCGCCATCTTTTCCAGGCAACATTGAGCCGTTTTTCTCGAACTCTGCTGGACTGGACAAGAGGGAAATGCGCCGGTTTCTAAGGCAATTCCTTTCGTCAAGATCTCTCGGAGAGCTTCAGGAGGGGCGCCATTTCTGCCACAATACTTTTCGCCATTCTGGCAAAAGTGGTCTTTTGCGTGAGGCTCATGTAAATCGCCATAATCACAGGGCACTCTTTCACTAGAAGTGAGACAGAACCGAAGGGTGAGCCGTTTGTGGCGCCAATCATGAGCCACACCACCATTCGATGCTTGAGAACACGCTCCACAAGCGGCTCACGATTCTCGAAACTGATCAATTGGATTGCTCCGTCTCTGCTCACCCCATGGGTGTGGTATCTGCGCATGGTGAGCCACCGGTTAGCGATTTGTCGAGCCTTCACGTTGTCTGTCGCAGACCCCGATTGTCGCTCTCGGCTAGGACGATCATCCTGGTGAAAGGGGCAGGAGCACTTTAGAGAAGCCGTGGCGGTCCACGGCGAATGCGCGCGCGGAACTCCTCCAAGCTGAAGCCATAGCCGACTTCGACCCACCAGGTCGCTCCCGCTTCCTCAAAAGGACGAACCTTCTCGCCTGCCTCGTGCTGATCGCGTGGGCTCTGCCCGCTCATGATGACCTCAAAGGGCTTTGCTGGGACGCAGCGCGCATGCACATAGGAAACCGCCTCCCGAAACGCCTCCACGGTCATCCATTCATAGGTCTGATGATCAATCGCCTTCACGCAGACCCCATCCCACTGCGCGGCCCGACGAAATGGTGCACGATGGGGCCATCCTGCGACCACCCACAGCGGAATACGAGGGGATTGGACTGGCTTGGGGAGCAGGGTGACCTGATCGATCGTGTAGTACTCTCCCGCAAAGGAAAAGGGGACCTGGCTCCACAGCCCTGCCAGGATCGCCAGCCCCTCATCGAGTTGCCTGGCCCGAATTGCTTTGGCACTGGCTTGCCCAAAGGCGGCAAAATCGCGCTCCGAGTAGCCTAAGCCGACGCTACAGATGATGCGGCCACCAGACGCCTGGTCGAGGTTGGCCAGGCGCAAAGCCGTGAGCCAGGGATGATGACGCGCCAGAGGCAGAGCCAGCACTCCCAATTTGAGCTTTGAGGTCGAGAGTGTCAGCGCGGTTAAAGCGATCCAGGGGTCGAGCACCGCCTCCTGCTCCTGATCCAGCAGCGCATCTCCCACAAAGAAGCCATCCCATCCCACTGCCTCTGCTTCCAGGGCGACCTGGACTTGGACTCCGACGTCAGCCCAGGCCCCGGTCGTGGGAACTTCCAGGCCGAATTTCATGTGCTCCCTTTCATCTCAAATTCTGTCGAACCACTCACGCTATTACCATCTATTTTACCACGGTTCTGCCGGTTTTCGGATAAGCTTTTAGTGGGGAACAGGGTGGTCTGCAACGTGACCCAGGGAGCAAGCGAAAGATTCTCTCGCATCGTCATTTCATCCGAAAATGTCTCTGTCAGATAGCGACCTTCGTATACTAGGGTGACCGGTTGGCGGTGAAATGGCCAGGGTGTGAGGTAGATCGCGGTAGGATCATCGTCGCGCGAAGAGAACGACAGCGTCGTGGTACCTGTGGCGGTAGGAACCTGATCCCAGGACTGCGGAGACGTTCGGCCGAAGCAGATAGCAAGGGAGAGTGCATCCCAGAGTCCAACAAGCTGCCGGTTGCGCGCCACTACCTCGTCAGAGGCATATGGCTTATAGTATGGATCGGATCGCAAGCTGGCAAGCAGTTCTTCCTGGAAGGCACGCTGCTGCTGCAGGTACCGCTGGACAGCTCTGGCATTTTCGGGAAGATCATTGTTCGCATCGTAGCGCTGGTAGAGGCGGGTGCCATGGAATGAGACCAGAAGAGCGGCGTAGCGCCCTTGTGGGAGAACACGTCTTGCGGCCTCTGACCAGAGTTGCACATGGAGTTGCCTGGGCATCTCAAGGAAGCTAAAGGGAAGGCCTGTCTGTGGGTTGAGCGTAGGCGTCTGTTCCCATGCAGTATGGCCAACGTCATGTTGTTCCGCTCCCAGACAGACCTCTTCAAAAGGAACAACGTCACCAAAGCTGTCGTTTCCCCAGGCACGTGCCAATTGACCAGAAACCCAGGCATGCATTGGTTGCGTGATGGCGATCTTTCCTAGCTTCACCTCTCGGTAGAGCATACCAGCACTCCTTTCTCTTCTACTTACATTCAGTATTCATCTGCATGGTTTTCGCCTATCCCAAAATAGCAGGTGCAATAAGGTCCTTTGACCATTCTACCATCTTGAATATCCCATACAAAGGCCATCTGGTACTCTACAATCCGGACGCTTTTTGTGAGAGGTGTTACGGGAACTACCGGGGGAAGAGGATCATTTCACGTGAGCGCTGTCTCTATGTTACAATTGAAGAGCGATGTTCACAAGAAAGAAGAGAGACGAATGCGTTATTTTGAGGATTTCCAGATGGGTGAGCGGATCGAACTGGGAAGCGTAACGGTGACCGAAGAAGAGATCATTGCCTTTGCCAGACAATTCGATCCACAGCCATTTCATATTTCTCCTGAGCTGGCGAAGCACTCTTTCTACGGTGGCCTGATCGCAAGTGGATGGCATACCGTCAGTCTCCTGATGCGCCTCATGGTCGATGGGCTTATCAACGACACGATCAGTTTAGGCTCTCCAGGTGTCGATGAGGTACGATGGTTGAAGCCGGTTCGGCCCAATGATACCTTACATGCCTCTTTGACCATCGTCGAGACGACACCCTCAAAGAGGAGAGCCGACCTGGGTATTCTCAAATCCAGGGGTGAAATGTTCAATCAGCGTGGAGAACTCGTGTTGACGCTCAATGGTATCCACTTCTTTGGTCGCTCCCCCCTCACGGGTTATATAGACCCATGATGCAGAGGTGGGAGAGTAATGAGCTGAAGGACTAACTGACATGGAAGCACTCCCTCTTCATCGGTCAGAGAACATGTTGCAGACCCACGTGTCTATAGAGAGAGTACTGATTTTGCAAAGAGGAGGACATCATGATCTGCGTCGCTGTTACCTATCTCATTCAACCCGGCCACGAGGAGGAAGCGATTGAGCTTTTTGCCACCTTGACTGAGCAAACCCATGCAGAAGCTGGGAACCTGTACTATCTGGTTCATCGTTCACTCACCGAGCCTCGCCGCTTCTTCCTCTATGAGCAATACACTGACCAGGCTGCCCTTGACACACACCGAGCCTCTCCTTATTTTGTTCAGTATGTGACGAATGGTTTGTTCCTCATCCTCGAAAAGCGTGAAGCCGAGATCTATGTCCCACTTCCATAAGCAGTATGTTCGGATCCAGCACAAGGGTGTGTTCCTTGTGAGCAAAAATGAAGTACACACAGCTGAATCAGGAGAACTGGTTCCCTTGCCTCAATGGCAAAAGCAGGGTACCATAGAGGGGAGAGCGTCGTCACGAAGCCCGTTCGCTGCTCTTCCGTCTGACAGCATAATTGACAGCTTAGCGGGTGAATCAAGCTGAAGTAATCTGAACGTATCTGAACACAAGCATGTGGCCGAGTTGCAGTCCAGAGGCCGAACGAGAAGGATCGGGCATCTGGTGGAGACGGCCAAAAAGGAGGCAAAACAGGGCCATGGAAGAAGCGGTTATCCTCTCGGCGGTACGTACTCCAATTGGGCGTTATGCAGGAAGTCTTAAGGATGTGCGCCCGGATGATCTTGCTGCACTGGCGATTGCTGAAGCGGTTCGCAGAGCAGGCATTGATGCAGGGAGTATTGAAGATGTAATCCTGGGTTGCGCGAACCAGGCAGGCGAGGATAACCGTAACGTAGCGCGTATGGCCTTGCTGCTCGCCGGGTTGCCCATCGAGGTTGCGGGTCAAACCGTAAATAGGCTGTGTGGTTCTGGTTTACAGGCAATGAATAGCGCGGCTCAAGCGATACAAACGGGGGCTGGCGATACGTTTGTCGCAGGCGGTGTGGAAAGCATGACTCGCGCACCATTCGTGCTGGGCAAGGCTGATAGCGCCTTCAGTCGCTCTATGAACTTGCAAGATACCACGCTCGGCTGGCGTTTCGTGAATCCTCGTTTATCTGCCATGTATCACCCGTACAGTATGGGCGAAACAGCGGAGAACGTGGCCGAACGGACAGGGATTAGCCGGGAAGAACAGGATGCCTTCGCGCTGCAAAGCCACCAGCGAGCAGTTGCGGCGCAGCAAGCAGGACGATTTGCAGAAGAAATTGTTCCGGTGTCAATTCCTCAGAAGAAAGGTGAAGCGCTACTGGTTGCCCTCGATGAACAGCCTCGCGGTGATACTACTCTCGAGAAACTTGCTGCCCTCAAACCAGTATTTCGCAAAGATGGAAGTGTAACGGCAGGCAACTCTTCGGGAATTAACGATGGAGCTGCAGCTTTGGTGCTGATGGCTCGGAATCGCGCTCAGCAAATCGGATTGACTCCTCGCGCTCGTGTCGTTGCATCGGCAGTGGCTGGCGTTGATCCGGCATACATGGGGTTAGGTCCTATTCCTGCTACACGCAAGGCATTGCAACGCGCAGAGCTTGGTATGGGGGATATTGATGTGATCGAATTGAACGAAGCGTTTGCTGTACAGGCGCTGCAGTGTGCGCGAGAACTGGAGATAGATGAGGAGAAGCTCAATGTCAATGGCGGAGCTATTGCACTCGGCCATCCATTAGGGTGCAGTGGGGCGCGGCTGGTAGTAACTCTCCTGCATGAGCTAGAGCGACGTGGAGGACGCTTCGGTTTGGCAACAATGTGTATCGGTGTCGGACAAGGTATTGCAACGATCATTGAGAGAGTTTAGAGCAACTATTCACCTGCTCTCTTATATCAGGGAGCAGGTATGGGTGAAACATTCAAAGATGCATACCAGTTTGAAGCGTACGAACCCGAATGCATAGCCGCGGCAAAAGCAATTTGGGACGCTGAAGAAGACTCAATTCTCCAATCTGTTTCTTTGTTTAGATCAAACCAGACGAAGGCTTTAATGTGGGGAAAATTGTTCACAATCTGGGTAGTAAACGCATCGGTAATCCAGGTAGCTTTATTCCCACCTACCTCAGTCGAGGCCGTTTCTGCAATCATCATTGGTTTGTAAGTAATTCCCAGTATGGCTTGATAGGTTGGTCCAAAGAGTGAAGCGAATGGTGTCCATGAATGCCACGCGCCAACAGTTCCCCAGTTATAGCCATCCATTGCACTCCAATCTACATACGAATTACCTGGATACAATTCTGCGAGTGGAATACTATTCGAAAAAATGATATTAGGCGACCATACCCAGGTTACATTCGTGGCGCCCTGGGCAGTGAAGATATCATGTACATGTCGCCAGGCAAGTACGAACTGCCCCGCTTTATTGCCGTTTACCTGTTCTGACCAGGGAAACCAGTAACCATTCATTTCGGGTGCAAAACGCAAGAAATAGGGGTGGCCCCATGCTCTGGAAGCCTGTGCCCATTGCACAATATAGGAATCAAAGTTCCCATTGATGATATTTTGTAAACTATACGTTGGCTGATTTGCTCCCAGAGACGGATTCCAGGGATCCCAGGTAACGAGCGGGATAGACCCATTGGCGCGTACAGCGCTCAACCAGCCTGGCTGAAAATACTGGTAGCCATCCGTTTCTCCCCAATGTTGATACCACATTACAATAGCAACTGGTTTTTGTGCGTCTGTTTCGAAAGAAGATACAAGCGACATGTCCGTTAATGGCATATGCACGCCTATATAGACACTCGCGGGGGCAGAATTCACAGTAGGTTGAGTGCCGTTTCCCTGCGGAGACGAAGAAGAGGTTGGTTTTGTCGTCGCGTGTGCAACAGGTGTAAAGACTTGCGCGGGTGGAGGAGTCAACTGCGACATCACTGTGTTTGTGGGATCTTGAGTCAAATTTGGCGTTGTGGTTTGAACTGGCTGGGGACCCAATCTGGTTGATGCTCGATTTCCGTAGTATGATATCGCGGCAACGAATGAGCCAAACAGTAGCAAGACAATAAGCGTGCCACATATGAGACTCACCTTGAATGTGCGTGTTCTTGATCGATACCATTGCCTGGGATTACGTTGTTGTTTCTGGTTCTGAACCTGTTGGGATCTTTCAGTTTGCTGTCTGTCTTTATCAGGCGGTTGCCAATCCATAATGCTCCATTCCCCTCATTGCGGTTGTTTCCCCCTATGCAGTAGGACGGAGAAGATGGTATTCAGTAACCGTCTAGTACCTCAACGTATACCTGTGGCAGCGCTTAGCATATCAGATGCAAAATTTCGGGAATTTATATAACCTCCTCCCCATTGGACGCTGATGTATACGCCTCCTCCAATTTTGGCACCGTCTCAAACGCTGGAATTTCTGATGGCAAGATCCAACGCATCTCGTTCGCCTCCCAGTCCAGGGTAATGGCATCTGGAGTAAGGACTTCGAAAAGAAACGGGTGAATATACCAGTGCCGACCAATTGAGGCATCTTCGTACTCGATAACCTTTCCCCGTTTCAGCATGCGTATCTGTTCGCCCTGCAAACTCGACTCTTCACGTATCTCAGTATAAGCCTGCTCGTCGGGCGTTACGCCTGTTTCAAGAAAGCCGCTAATTCCTGCCCAGCGAGCGTTATAGCTACCCACGCGCTGGCTCCTTTGCACTATCAGAAGACGCGGCTGGTCCATGTCTTTACGTATAAGAAAGCAGGAGACAACATGTGTGTGTCGTAATTGTGGTTGAGAATCCTTTTTCGGGTCATTTTGTTTCATTGTGGTTCCTCCGCTCATCTATGATAAACAGGCTACCGCTCTATGCTTGACAGCATAGATACCGCTCCTATATAGTATGCTTGGCGAATAGCATACTTTCGGCATGAAGCCATAAGCATATATGTATGATAATTATACCCCTTTACACCTTAAAGGCCTGTTCGCATTTACTTATTGGAGGTAGGCCAACGTGCAACCAACGGAAATCGTTATCGCCCTGGTGTTTCTGGTTTTCGGAGCCAGCGTAGCTCTGGTAGCTGGATATGTTATCGGGACGACACGAAATAAACAATATTATGCAGATCGTTTGAGCATCGAAAAGGAGGAAAGTGAGCAAAAACTCGTAGAACTCCAGATGCAGCAACGCGATGCGCTACATGAAGCGCGTGACGAAACCGCGCGCTTTCGTGCAGCTATGGAACGAGATAATGCGGAGCGACGAGCTGAGATACAAAGACAAGAACGTCGTTTGCAGCAAAAGGAAGAATCGCTTGACCGCAAAATCGATGCACTGGAGCAACGCGAGCGAAAAGTTATAGCTCGTGAACGCACTGTGGAGCAGGCGCACGAGGAACTGGAAGCAGTCAAACGCGAACAGTTAAAAGAGCTTGAGCGAATTGCCCAACTCACTGAAGAGCAAGCTAAAGAGATATTACTGACACGTATTGAAGATCAAGTGCATGCTGAGGCTGCGCGCCGAATTCGCATCATTGAAGAAGAGGCACGTGAAGAGGCTGATGCGCGTGCACGGGAGATCATCACTCTCGCAATTCAACGCTGTGCCTCTGACCAGGTTGCAGAGGCAGTTGTCTCCGTTGTGCCTTTGCCAAATGATGAGATGAAAGGGCGCATTATCGGACGCGAAGGGCGCAACATTCGCGCTCTGGAGGCGGCTACAGGCGTTGATCTGATCATCGATGATACTCCGGAGGCTGTCATTCTTTCAGGCTTTGATCCGGTGCGTCGCGAGGTAGCGCGTCTGGCATTGACCAGGTTGATCCTGGACGGACGTATCCACCCGGCTCGAATTGAAGATGTCGTCGCGAAGGCACGCCAGGAAGTGGATGTGATTGTGCGCGAGGAGGGTGAAAAAGCAGCAATGGAAGCAAACGTGCATGGTTTGCAGCCAGAGTTGCTCAAAATCCTCGGACGGCTTCATTTCCGCACGAGTTACGGTCAAAACGTGCTGGCACATTCTGTAGAGGTTTCTATTCTCGCGGGTACAATTGCCCACGAACTGGGGGCCGATGTAAATGTTTGCAAAACAGCGGCACTGCTTCATGACATGGGCAAGGCAATTGATCAGGAAGTTGAAGGACCACATGCGATTATCGGTGGTGAGATTGCCCGCCGTTTCGGGAAATCACCCAAAATAGTCCATGCAATGGTGGCCCATCATGCAACGGAATCAGAGCCTCAGAGCCTGGAAGCAGCCATTGTGCAGGCCGCAGACGCAATATCAGCAGCCCGGCCTGGCGCTCGACGTGAAACCATCGATCTATATATCAAACGTCTGGAAGCGTTGGAACATATTGCAAACTCCTTTACCGGTGTGGAGAAATCCTTCGCTATCCAGGCTGGTAGAGAAGTGCGTATCATCGTAAAACCCGAAGAGATAGACGAGTTCGCAGCGAATTGCCTTGCCAGCGACATAGCTCATAAAATTGAGGAAAGTCTCGATTACCCTGGACAAATCAAAGTTTGCGTTGTTCGCGAGACCCGCTCAATCGACTATGCAAGATAATCGACTAGTATTCGCACTCAGGCAAAGGACATAGTCCTCTGCATGGATGCAGTGTCGTGTATCTATTGGATGCAATAACGAATCATACAAGACATCAATCGAGGATTCCGTAGGGGCGAGGGTGGTTGGGTGGTAGGCCTTTATGGTCGCCCGGGGTTGGGGATATGGCCATTCATCGGTGTGCCAAAGGCTTCTGGCGACCCACAGCGGGCGACCATAAAGGCCCACCTAACCCCACGTCATCCACCCTCGCCCCTACGGATGTCGATCAACTTTTCTTAGTTGACGCCTGAACAGACGGAACAGGAGTGCAGAGGACGAAGTCCTTTGCCGGGGTTCGGGGTGTCCCCGAAAAATCTTTTTTATTCTCTTGCAGCCGCAGGCTGCAAGTCTTAGTAAACAGAGAAAGTCCTTGTGAATTTACACATGACCAACTATATCGACCTGCACACACACTCAACAGCATCCGATGGTATCTACTCACCAACCGAACTACTACACAAAGCAAAAGAAGTAGGAATAACAATCCTGGCCTTGACAGACCACGACACTACCGATGGACTTGAAGAAGCAATACAAACAGCACAAACATTAGATATGGACCTCATCCCAGGTATTGAAATTAACACAGATGTCGGCGGTGGAGAAGTACACGTGCTTGGCTACTACCTTGAATTCTGGCGCCCCGAATTTCAAGCAATATTGAAAGTACTGCGTGACGCCCGTGTGAGGCGAGGGCAACGTATGGTCGAGCTACTAAATGAGCATGGTGTACACATAACCTGGGAGCGCGTGCGTGAAATTGCTCAAGGCTCAGTAGGCCGCCCACACGTTGCCGAGGCGCTTATGGAAGCGGGGTATGTGCAAACTATTGGGGAGGCGTTTGATAAATATATTGGTTCAGATTGCTATGCTTATGTCCCACGTTACAAACTCACTCCGGTTGATGCAGTGCGCCTTATTGCCAGTGCAAATGGCTTACCTGTGATAGCTCACCCTATCACACTGCCCGGCCTGGATGAACTCCGCGACTGGCTGCCAGAATTATGTCAGGCTGGCATGGTAGGGTTAGAAACATATTACGGGCCTTATACACCTGAGGACGAGCGTGAACTGCTAGCGCTTGCTCACGAATATCACCTGATCCCCACCGGCGGAACCGATTTTCATGGCCCGGGTATCCATCCAACACCTCTAGGTGGTCGATATGTTCCATTTGAAGCCGTGAAAAGCCTGAGAGCCGAAGCCGAGAAACGCCATGGCAAAACACCTCCACCATTCAAACTTCCTCCCCCCGAAAAGGAAAAGTAATGAATTGAGGGTGCATACGCGGCCTGACCGCGTATGCACCCTCAATTCATTACAAAGAGCGAGCCAGAAAGCCCTGTTCATTCATGGCTGGGATGAATGGCTCCTTCTTCTTTGGAGTTTGAGTGGGAGAAATGCCTGGAAAGCGTCAGGCATAGAGGATTGACAGGAAGCCATCAGAAGGCTATAATACGAACAAATATTCAAAAGAGGTCAAGCAGCATGAAACGAGCCAGGACACCGACTTTTCTCATCGAGTTGCCCCTGGCGGCAGACTCCGTCCAGAGCAGTCATCTTCGGGCACACCTGGAAGCAGGGCGCTGCCTCTATAACGCTCTGCTTTCTGAGGCCACCAAACGACTGAGAAAGATGCGCAGCGATCCGGAGTGGCAGGCCACCTGTGCCATTCCTCGCACCCACAAACAAGAACGCAGCCGCGCTTTCTCCCGTCTGCGGCAGCAGTATCAGTTTTCTGAATACGCGCTGCACGACTACGCCAAAGGTGCCCGTGTCTCCTGGATCGCGGATCATATTGATGCCACGATGGCACAAACCCTTGCCAGCCGGGCGTATCATGCCGTCAATCGTGTCTGCCTGCACACAGCCCGACGGGTGCGTTTTCGAAGCAAGGGCAGAGGGTTAGACAGCGTCGAAGGCAAGCGCAACGATACCGGCATGCGTTTTGTCTTGCAACCGACAAAGGCAGGAAATGCAGGTTGGCTCATCTGGGGCCAGGATCGCATCAGAGCCCTCATCGATTGGGATGATCCCGTTATCCATCATGGCCTCTTGCACCCGATCAAATTCGTGCGCCTGCTACGCCGTGCGGCATCCTCTCCGCAGGCACAGGGGGCCGACTGCACTGGCCACCGGTATTTCGTTCAACTGGTCCTGGCTGGCACAGCGCATCAGAAGCCGAAGCACCCAGCGGGTAACGACATCATCGGCCTCGACATAGGGCCATCGACGCTTGCCATCGTGCCACGAGAGGGGGAAGTACACCTGCTCACGTTCTGTGCAGAACTGACCCCCAATGCTGGCAGACGGAGACGTCTGCAACGCCAAATGGAGCGTCAGAGACGGGCCAACAATCCAGACAACTATGACGACAAGGGGTGTGTCAAGCAAGCTGGCAAAAAGCGTGTGCATTGGAAAGAGAGCAAACGCTACTCGGCCATCAGACGCCAACATACATCTGCAGAAAGGAAACTGGCAGCCTATCGCAAGAGTCTGCATGGCAAGCTCGTCCATGACATCGTGCGGGTGGGTAAGACCATGCGCATTGAGAAGACCTCGTACAAAGGCTGGCAGAAACGCTACGGAAAGAGTATGGGACTTCGCGCACCAGGGATGTTTTTAGAGCATTTGAGACGCACAGTTGCAAAGACTGGCGGCATCCTGAGCGAAGTTTCTGCTTTTCAGACCAAACTGAGCCAGTATTGTCACGGCTGTAAGCGCTACGTCAGCAAGCCCCTCTCCCAGCGCTGGCATCAATGCCCATGCGGGGTGGGGCCGGTGCAGCGTGACTTGTACTCAGCGTTCCTGCTGGCCTATCTGGAACCGGAAGACACTATCCCCTCCATCTCCCTGCAAGACTGGGAAGGTGCGGAACTGCGCCTGCGAGCCGAGATGGAGCGACTACAACAACGTGCGAATGAGGGGCAGACATTGCCTCGAAGCTTTGGCATTCCTAGAGCAGGAGCGCGTCGGCTCGAAATTCTTGAACACCCACGACAAGAGCTTTTCCTCCCTGAGGGGGCGGAAAAGAAGCGTCGGAGGGGTCACAAGAACCCCCGCCCTTGATGGCAGGGAGTCTCAGATCCTCCTCAAACCTTCTCTACGTCCAGCATCACGCCACCGGCTGCGTTCAGCTCCGTTTTCGGACGCTGACCCGCGCCGTCGTTGCTCCTCCTTCACCTGTTCTTGCATCAAGAGGGCTCCCACGAGAGCCGCCACTTGAGCAGGATCAGGCTGCTCTTCTGCATGCTCACTCTCCACTTGCTCAACAGGTGCGACATGTTTATGATGAGCGGCATGCTTCCTGGTGGGTTCCCACTCTTCAGCTATGAAATCTGTTGATAGATCGCCACGAATAAAGCGAGGATTTTCCATTAGCCAGCGATCAAAAGGTAACGTTGTGCGCACCCCCATAATTTCATATTCTGCTAGCGCTCGACGCATGCGTCCAATTGCCTGCGTTCGATCTCTTCCCCAGACGATCAGCTTGGAGAGCAAAGGGTCATAAAATAATGGAACCTGCAACCCCGCGTACAATCCGCTATCGACGCGCACTCCCGGTCCTGAAGGCTCTTGCAGAACTTGAATAGTGCCTGTCGCAGGTAGAAAACGGTTGTCCGGGTCTTCCGCTGAAATTCGGCATTCAATAGCTGCGCCCCGCAACTGCACTTGTCTTTGTGTAAAAGAGAGCGGCAAACCAGCCGCAATACGGAACTGCTCCTGAACAAGATCAATACCCGTACACAACTCGGTGACAGGATGCTCCACCTGTATGCGAGCATTGACTTCCAGAAAATAGAAATTGCGGTCAGGTCCCAGTAAAAACTCAGCGGTGCCAGCATTCACGTAAGAGATGGTGCGGATCAGGTTCACCGTCGCGGAGGTAATACTGTGCCGCAATTCTTCGTCCAGTGCCGGGGAGGGACATTCCTCAACCAGCTTCTGGTGACGGCGCTGGATGCTACATTCGCGCTCGCCCAGGTGTACAACGTTTCCATGTGAATCTGCAATGAACTGCACCTCGATATGACGAGCGGGGTAAATCGCTTTTTCCACGTACACCCGATCATCACCAAAGGCGCTTTTGGCTTCACTACGTGCAGTTCGCAGCGCGGATGCGAGGTCCTTAGGATCACGAACGAAGCGAATGCCTTTACCACCGCCCCCTGCAGCGGCTTTCAACAGCAGAGGATAGCCAATTCTCTCAGCAATGTGTTGAATACCCTCATCATCGATCATATCGGTCATGGCGCCAGGGACGATAGGTACACCTGCTACCTGAGCGGCGCTACGAGCTGCCGTCTTCTCACCTACTGCGCGTTGTACCGTTGCCATGGGTCCGACAAAAATCAGCCCTGCATCGCTACAAGCTTCTACAAAGGAAGCGTTCTCTGATAGAAATCCGTAGCCGGGATGGATTGCCTGCGCACCCGAGCGTTTAGCTGTTTCTATGATAGTGGGAATATGCAGATAGCTCTTTGAAGCCTGAGAGGGACCAATATGATATGCCTCATCAGCCATGCGAACATGTACAGCATTGCGATCAGCATCACTAAATATAGCCACACTTGTTAACCCGAGTTCGCGACAGGCTCGAATGATACGTACTGCAATTTCACCACGATTTGCAATGAGTACTTTCTGAAAAGGCCACTTTTGAATGGACGTTGTATTCATGGGAATCTCCCTTTCGAGCTTGCTTGTTCTACTTGTAGAGTAGTATAACACATCCAGCTTTTTACCAGGACATAGGAAATTTGGTTCATGCTTCATAGGTTGCGAGGGAGGCATGACAAATAGATAATGTATAATGTATACGATGAAGTTGAGGAGACACCTCCATGAATGGATATATCTGTAGTCAGCCCCGGGGCTGCTACAGTATATCCATCATTATTTATCCATCTATATTACCCATTTGGTTCATAAATACCTCTTTTGCTTGACTGTCACACACCTCTTTCACTGAAGAATACATGATACTGCCCAAGATATGGCTTTACACGTCCACTTGATGAATTAGCATCACTTTGTCTTTCTAACATTTCAATCCTTTCCTAAGAAAGAATTATCCCTTGAGCTTGATTTGGCACCAGGAAATATAGGGACATTACTTGCAGATGCCAGGATCTAACCGTAGATTGAAGGTTGACGGAGTAGTATATACTGAACAATCAAAATTTGGCTAAATGCTAAAGATATGGGAATGATTGATCTAACAAAGATGCTGTCTCTAGCTAACAGAGGAACAATTTGTGGAACAATTTGTGGTTGGAAATTGTGAATATTTTCAAATAATATACGTATTATACTGGACAGTAGCCCGGGTCTACCCTACATTTCCCGCTCGAATTTTATAAATTGTAAATTTTTGGTACATATGGGGTAACAACCTTGCAGTCAGGGGAACTTTTCTGCTAGAGTATATACTTGGTATCTAGGGTGATGTGTGATACAAATTACTCTTGTGGGAGAAGACGTAAAAACGGTGCAATCATTGAAATGGGTTGAGCATTCCTATTCAAAACGGTACCTGGGTTTTTACATTTCAACTTTTACAACGCAAGTTTTTCCAACCTGTTACAAGTTTTCGTACGAAATCTTGTCTTGGAAGAACATGCGTTTTGTGTTGACCAATTATACAGTATCACTATGGCGTGAGAGTGTGGCAGGATCTTTATACTGCATCCAGTTTTATTGTGAGGAGAGAGGTTAAGGGGTAATTCACATTGGGGAATAGTGATTTTCTCTCTATTATTACAGCTAGCGTCATGATTCTTGGGTCTCAGAGGAGGAATGATTAATGAAGAGGTTATTTAACCAAAAAACAAGCTTATTGCTGACAGGAGCACTTATTTGTATGCTGCTCCTGAGCGCGTGTGTAACGAGCAATAGCACTAGTAATAGCACCAGTAGTAGCAATGGTATTCCCGCTGGACCGATTAAGATCGGGGTATCGTTATCTCTGACAGGTGATGATTCAGCAGATGGACAGGCAACGCAGCAAGGCTACGACACCTGGGCAGCCTACGTCAACAGTCATGGTGGCCTACTGGGTCATCAAGTGCAGATGGTCTATTATGATGATGGGACCAAGACGGATCAAACCAGGGCAAATTACGAAAAGCTCATTACTGTGGATAAGGTCAATTTCGTGGTTGGCCCCTTTAACGATCCTCAAACCATCACTGGTGCAGAGGTTGCACTACAACATCACATGGCTTTCCTGGAGGGCATTGGTACTGGTCCCGAGGTCTTCAGTCATGGGTTAACGAATTTATTTGCAGTTTCGCTTTCGGCAACGGCCTATTTCACAAGTTTTGTGAACTATGTCTTGTCTCTTCCGCCTCAAATACGCCCGCAGACGGCCGCTTATGCCACATCAGATGATGCTTTCACCCAGCCGCAAATCGATCATGCCCAACAACTTCTTGAGCAGGGAGGTATCAAAACTGTCCTCCACGAAGTATACCCGGCAGAGAACGCGGATCCCACAGGGCCGGCACAAAAAGTTGTAGATTCTCATGCAGATATCGTGCTGCTAGGAACGATTGGCTTGCAAGATTGTGCGGCCCATATCACTACATTCATCCACCAGCACTATAATCCGAAGCTCATCATTGCTTCAGCAGGTCCTGATCAGGGCGATGCGTTTATAAAGGCTGTCGGGGCAAAAAATACACAGGGAATAATCGTTCCCAACGACGGGTGGTGGCCAGAATCGAAGGCATACCAAAACGCTGAATTTGTACAATTTATCACAGCGAAGTACAAGATTACCCCCGCTGACATTAGCTCTGATTCTGTGCAGGCGTTTTCTGTAGGACAGGTTCTGCAGCAGGCTCTCAACCAGACGCAAAGCCTGGATAATCAGAAGCTGATAACCGCACTGCAAAACGGCACATTCCAGAGCCTACAAGGTCCTGTTGGATTTGATTTAACCGGGCAGAACAAATTGGCTGTTGCGTACTTGTTCCAATGGAACAATGGGAATTTGATTCCAGTATTCCCACAGGCACAAGCCATGGCTAACGTACTCTATCCTAAGCCTAACTGGGCGACATCGTAAGTTTTCTAGTTTGACTTTGGCCAATCACAATCGCTGCTCGTTTGAGCGGCGAAGAGAACAGCCGAGCATATGCTCGGCTGTAGTGATACGAAGAAAGGGAGATCCGTCATCACTACACTCATTCTTCAAGGGGTCGTTCTGGGGATTCTGAGCGGCGGAGTCTATGCCCTTATGGCTTCAGGGTTAACTCTGGTTTTCGGTGTTTTGGAGATCATCAACATCGCTCAAGGCATACTTGTCATCCTGGGTGCTTATCTTTCTTACTGGCTTGAACAGCGGTTCCATATTGATCTCTTCCTGGGACTCTTTATCACCATACCGATTATGTTCGCGCTTGGGGTGTTCATTGAATGGGCCTTCATCCGCAGGCTGAAGTGGGATCGCATCACCCTATCAATCCTGGTGACATTTGCTATAGCAGTCATCATTGAGGGGGCTTTGACATATTTTTTTACTGGTAACCTGGTGATTTTGCAGACACGATATACTGAACAATCGGTCTACTTACCTTTTATTAACTATTACATGCCTCTGATTTATATCTACGCCTTCATCCTGAGTGTAGTCCTGTTGTTAGTGTTGTACTTTATAGTTTATCGTACATCATTTGGACGCTGCCTGCGTGCGTCGATGCAGAACCGCACTGCAGCGTCCCTCATTGGTATCAATGTGCCACAGGTACAGGCGATCACCTTTGGACTGGGTACAGCACTGGCAGCCGCTGGAGGGATGGTCTTTGGAGCAACGAATGCCTTCAATCCGGCCAGTTCCTATGACCTCATTTCACGCCTGCTGGTGATTATTGTTTTAGGAGGAATGGGGAGCTTATGGGGAGCGCTGGCAGGATCGTTACTCATGATAGTGATCAGCGATGTAGTCGTCCTGGCATTTAACCCGCTCTGGTCGAGCACGGTATTTTTTATCTTCCTAGTAGTCCTGCTGGTTTTTCGCCCGCAGGGTCTGTTTGGAAAACTCGAGGGGAGAAAGCAATGATATCCACTCGGGTCTCCCGGCTCATTGGAATATTCGCGCTCATTGCACTTGTCGTATTTGTGGGGATCTTTCCAGTGGCCATTGCGCCTAACGATGCTGTCAATACGATTGCCGTTTTTACCTTGATCAGTGCTATTGCTGTAGTGGGATGGAACATTTTCTCTGGTTACACCGGGTACATTTCATTGGGGCACGCGGTATTCTATGGGTTTGGAGCCTATACCTTTGGCTTGGCCAGTCTCTATTGGCAAATTCCTGGTGGGTGGGAGCCGTTCCTACTCCTCCCACTCACCGGGTTAGTTGCGGGGGCTTTTGCGCTTCCATTGGGATGGATCTCGCTACGCACACAGCGTCATACTTTTATTGTTATCAGCATCGCCTGGGTCTTTATCTTTCAGTTGCTAGCCTACAATCTAAAGGGATTCACAGGCGGTTCAAGTGGAGTATTTATGCCTCTAACTCCCTGGGTAGCACCGTATGCTGATTTCCCATTCTACTATATAGCCTTTGTTGTACTACTCATAGCCGTTTTTGTCTCATGGTGGATTCGCCACTCCAAATTCGGGCTGGGACTTCTCGCGATCCGTGATGATGAAGATCGAGCACTCGGCCTTGGTGTAAAGACAAATGCGTTTAAGTTGACTGCCTATGTCATTTCAGCCTTCTTTGTCGCTATGGCAGGAGCGATCTTCGCATACTATGTTGGGAGTGTCTACCCCGAGCAAGGTTTCAATCCTGCTGTTGATCTCACAATTGTCTTGATGGGCTTCCTTGGGGGAGTAGGGACGGTGGCCGGTCCTCTTGTAGGAGCGTTGTTTGTCACGCCGTTTCAGCAGTGGCTGGATCTACAATTTGGTGGTCAAGGAGTGAACCTCGTGATCTATGGCGCGCTCTTCCTGGTAATTATCTTGTTATTACCGCGTGGCATCGTGCCATCTCTACAGGAAAAATGGCGTGGCTGGAAGGAAGCGCGTCAAACAAGGCTAGCTGACCGCATTCGTAATTCAAACAAAGAACCATCCACAGTCCTTGCTGAACGAGGAGGAGAGGGTTAAACCTATGAGCCTGTTAGAAGTGCAAGCAGTCTCCAAATCTTTTGGGGGTATTCAAGCCCTCTCAACGTGTTCAATTGTTGTTGAACAAGGTACGATTACCGGCTTAATAGGTCCTAATGGTTCGGGCAAAACGACATTGTTTAATGTAATTACTGGCTACGAAAGGGTGAATAGGGGCCATATTCTGTTCAATGGAAAATTCATCACTCATTCGAAACCAGATGCAATATTTAGCCTCGGCATTGGCAGGACATTTCAGTTGACACGTATCTTTCCACACCTGACTGTACTGGAGAACATGCATATAGCCGCCCGTCGCGAGCGTTTGAATGAATTATTCAGCCGTTGGAGTTCAACGCACGAGCAACGACAGGCGTTGGAACTTCTGGATCTGGTAAATCTTTCATCTCTTAAAGCCGAACTCGCGGGAAATCTCTCTTATGGACAAAAAAAATTACTTGAGTTCGCTCTTATCCTGGTGGCCAGACCGCGGTTGATTTTGTTAGACGAGCCGGCAGGAGGTGTGAATCCCACCATGATCAATGAGATAGGGCGCTATATTCGTATTCTCAATCAACAAAAAGGTATCACTTTCCTGGTCGTCGAACATAACATGGAATTTGTGATGAAGCTTTGTGATACGGTAAACGTGCTACATCGCGGTACAACAATTGCCGGAGGGCCACCCAGTGTCGTGCGGACGAATCCCGCGGTATTGGATGCCTATTTAGGAGTATGAGGCATGCTTCAGTTAGAGAATATTATTGCTGGCTATGGTGGGGGAGATGTCCTCAAGGGAGTGAATCTCGTAGTTGAGAAAGGTTCTCTCACCTGTATCGTCGGGCCGAACGGGGCTGGAAAGTCCACAATCCTGCGTACTATCAGTGGCTTGCTAAAGCCTCGCCGTGGCAAAATAGCGTTTCATGGCCATTCGATTGGCGGCCTATCAGCTCCGCAAATTTTACGACTGGGTATAGCCCAGATTCTCCAGGAACACAGTCTTTTTCCTAATATGACCATCAAAGAGAATATGGAATTGGGCGGTCTGCTCCTAAAGGATCGCCAGCGCATTGAACGGCGTATACAACAAATTGAAGAACAGTTTCCTATTGTTAAAGAACGCGCTAAAGACCAGGCAAGGAGTCTCTCGGGGGGGCAGCAACGCCAGATCGAAATTGCTCGTGCCCTCATGCTATCGCCTGAACTGGTTTTGATAGATGAGCCCTCGATGAGTTTGGATCCGAAGACTATACACAATGTATTCGAGGCTATCGTGCAAATGCATCGTACTGGCACTACTGTCCTGCTAGTTGAACAGAATGTACGGGCTGGTCTCACCATTGCAACCTATGGTGTGGTAATGGAGAGTGGTGTTGTACGAATGCAGGGTGATGCTTCTTCTGTACGAACAGATCCTGAGATGAATCATTTATTCTTTGGCGGTACGCTATCTGAAGCATAGGACGAGAGGCATATGTATACAGCTATTCGTCCTCCCTGCAGTTCATGGATACTATAAATAAGCATCCTTACTTTTCACACAGAAAACACTCCCCGATGCTATCGAGGGGGTTTTGTCTAGTTGTATGAACTCCCTAAATAATACTACCTGTTATATTATTCTTCTCATCTCCTATTGAGAGTGTAATGATGCTTATACGGTAATTACCGCATTTCCCCATTTGTCCCATTCGGAAGCTTTCTTCTTGTATTTTGCCATTGTGCTCGCTATGATTTCTCTAAATCGAAATGAGTTGCACATCCGGAGTAGGGGGCGGAAGCCGCATCGCTATCGATCGAGAACGTAAAAAGGGGCCCTGCTATTGTATTCCGGTCAGTTTTGCTCTCAACTAAACACGAACTTGAGAGTTGTGCAGGGCTATGTGAAACTTATCATGAAACGCTTCAGAACACCGATATTGATTGCCACAGTACTATGTTTTCTGGCACTACCTATTGTGATTGGGGACTCGACTACAATATCTATGGCAGTAGATGTCCTGCTTCTGATTGCAGCAGCGATCTCCTGGAATATCTTTTCAGGCTACACAGGCTACATCTCTCTGGGGAATGCTACCTATTACGGCATTGGTGCCTATATTCTGGCATTGGGAGTTCAGGACTGGCACATCTCAGGGGTTTTAGTGCTGTTCTTGCTCCTACCGCTAGCTGGCCTCGTCGCTGGGATTTTCGCGATACCGCTTGGGTGGATCGCATTACGAACGCGTCGATTTACCTTCATTGTTATCACTATCGCTATATTATTTATCTTCCAATCGCTGGCCTATAACTTGCGAGATCTCACTGGTGGCTCAGATGGTATCTTTATACCCATTCCTGAGTGGAGCGCTAACCTCTTCAATCTCCCTTTCTACTTCCTTGCAAGCACCCTTGTATTGCTCGTCACATTTGTTTCGTGGTGGATACGGCACTCAAAATATGGACTGGTACTGCTTGCAATCCGTGATGATGAAGATCGAGTACTCGGACTTGGTATTCCTACTGAACGCTATAAGCTCGGTGCATATGTGCTTTCTGCCATTTTCACAGGCATAGTTGGCGCCTTAGCCATCTACTTTGCAGGTTTTATCAATCCATCTACTGCCTTCGATCAAGGGTTTGATTTGACCATTGTTACAATAAGCTTTCTTGGGGGTGTTGGCACGGTAATTGGCCCAATTGTAGGAGGTATGCTGCTTGAGCCAATCCAAATGATTTTGGTTCAGCAATACGGCGTGGTGTCAACTGGCTTTAACCAGATCCTCTTGGGAGGGATCCTTCTCGTAGTAATATTACTCCTCCCCGATGGTATCGTACCAGCATTGCAAAGGCGATGGAGGGTGTGGCAAGGGTCACAATTCAAAATGCAGTCCCAGGTTGTAAGACCACAATTGCCCTCATTTTCTGCTTTCTCGACACATGTTTCAGAACCCTTTGATTTGGTCAATGAAAAAAATATGAACGAACAAATCGATTCTGTTGAACGATCATCAAGGGTGATTTCGGCTATTCCTCATATTCCTAGTAGGCAGTCTGTAATGTTACAGCCTTCAATGGCCGTATCTCAAAAAATGAAGGCCCAACGTCTTGTATCTTTCTCGCCACCCGAATCTATAACTAAGCAGGAGTCAATTGCTTTCAATCCAGTTATCAGTTGGAGATGTCCTTTTTGTCACAAACCATTTTTACTGAGAGGGAATACATGTTATTGTCCGCGATGTAGTTATGCACGCCCGCTTACTGATGGAATTCAACCAATGCTACCTCCGCTTTCTTCAACTTGAAACTCAAAACTGAAACTGTTATCTCCTGACATAGGGCTTACTAGGAAATTTGGGGTAAAAGCTATCCTTTCGGCTTAGTTTCGATTAAACTCTTCTATTACTAATTCTGGTTACTTAGAAAGAGTAAACCCTATTCAATGTGTTTGATGAAAAGATCTCTGGAATATCAAGAGATGCCAGTAATAAACACAAAATCTCATATCGGTAAGTAGAAGGGCATCAAAAATGAAAAATGTCTTAGGACAAAGTACTTTTAAAGCAGTCCTTTGCATGTTAGCTGTTCTAGTCATGACTGTTGGAGGTCTAAGTGCATGCGCGCAAAATCAACTCACGAATTCACAGACGCCTATCACCATTGGAATTTCTCTATCTTTTTCGGGAGATTTCAAAGACGACGGTCTGGCTATGAAACAGGGCTATCAACTCTGGGCAGATACAATTAACAACAATGGTGGTTTGCTAGGACGTCCAGTTAAGCTACTCATCCTTGATGACAAGAGCGATCCTGACCAGGTTGCAAAGAACTACACGACACTGATTCATACTGATCATGTAGACCTGGTATTTGGACCTTTCTCATCACTCCTAACGAAGGCTGCAGCCCCAGTTGTACAGAGCGCTGGATACGCTTTCATTGAGGGAGCAGGAGGTGCTCCTAGCGTATTTACTCAGAAGTGGAAAAATCTCTTTGCCGTCTCTTTGCCGGTTGAAAAGAATCTGACGACGTTCGCATACTTTATCCTGTCACTGCCAAACCAGATTCGTCCTAAAACAGCCGCATATGCGACTTCCGATGATCCATTTACATTTCCCCAATTAAACTATGCCAGGCAGTTGTTGGAGCAGGGTGGGATAAGAACCGTATATAATCCTCCTCCTTATGATTCAACGAAAATTACTGGTGATGCCGTCAAGCCTTACGCGGAGCAGGTGGTACAGTCCCACGCGGATGTAGTTCTTCTTGGCACTTTGCTACCTGAGGCTGCAGCTTATATCAAAGTTTTTAAGAAAGAGCAACTATAACCCGAAAGCGCTTATCGCAACTGCCGGACCTGATCTGGGTCAAGATTTTATCAGTGGTGTGGGTGGCGTGAAAAATACGGAAGGTGTATTTGTTCCGAATGGCTGGTATCCACAGGCCAACAACTTCCAGAACGCTCAAATGGTGCAGGATTATATCGCTCAGTATGGTGGTACTGCTGACCAAATCAATGCTGATGTGGCGGAGGCATTTTCTGTGGGGCAGGTATTGCAGCAAGCCGTCAGTTTAAAAAACAGTATTAATAACAGCACACTTATTACTGAACTCCACTCTGGCGATGTCTTCAATACGGTTCAAGGATCTGCAAAGTTTGATGATACAGGTCAAAATACCGCAGCACTTGCGTACCTGTTTCAATGGCAACAAGGTCAATTTTTAACCGTCTATCCCTCCTTTGTCGCAGCAGTAAACCCAGAATACTCTGTTCCTAACTAGCTTTCATGAGCATCCAGGAGAAGTTACGGAGAGCTTCTCTTCTTGATAATTTCCTGTTGTTAGAAAATCTGTGAAATGGGGGATTACTTATCACTAACTGTGTGGCGGAGGCTATTAGTTAGTCTTTTCAAAGATTGCCTCTGCTGCACTAGGAAAATCAGGTGAGTGTCATACCCAAAAGTTTCATTTCTTGAAACAATGATGTACACTACGTTGGGGCTATCTTGAGGGAAGTCTATCATTCCATCGTTTTCGATCAACACTATTTTTGATTTGAAGGGTGCACTCCTGGCCTGGGTTAGGAATTAAAGGCCACTGTCACAGGCTGCCTTGAGAAGGGATTGAAGCTGACATGATAAGATATCTTAGCAATATACCTATTTTCCGTCGACTCTTCATCGCATTTTCCATCGCGGCGGTCATACCTGTGATTGTGATTGTGTTGCTGAGCAACTTTTATCTCTCTTCGTTGAATACTCGAGGGCAGGCGGTACAAACCAGTTTTGATGCTCAGAGCATTGCCGCTGATCAACAAAATAATTTGGAGCGCATGAATGCGTCTCTTCAGGCACGCTATAATCAGGTCTTCGCTAGTTTGAGTAAAGTCATTACTGATCCCTCACTCAGCGCCTCGGGTGGATTGATCAATGGTGATATCCTCGCTCGTCAAGCAGATTTCGAACAGACTCTAGCGTCATATCAGAGCAATTATGAATTAGCTACTTCTGATAATATGAGTACTATTCGCACTATCTTATTGAATGATAATCCCGCTACTGGCCCTGCGATCATCAACGATCAACAAGCGGCATTAAATGCCGTCAATGGCACGTAGCACCCGGCCTGTGGGCACAATATAAAAACTTGCAGAGATGCCGAGCTAAGCCAACTTCAAACATTTAGTAAACAATCCCCCAGCAAACGCATTTCTGCCCTTCGTAATGCAGTATAATGATGCCTACAAAACTCTTATGGCAAGCAAATCAACCAATTTACTGATCTCCGAAATACTTGGCAAGTTGTTGTAGATGCTGGGGTGAGCACTGGTAAAACGGTGTCTACAGTTGGGCCATCACAAACGCAACCTGTCATTATAGCTACCATTATAGCTATCGCCAGTAGTATTCTGATCGTGTTCACAATCGGTTGGATAATCAACCTCACAATTACGTCCCCTCTACGCCGCCTGGCTTTACTTACAAGGCGAATAGGTAAGGGAGACACAACGGCGCGCGCAAAGATCGTCGGTCGTGATGAAATCAATCTTGTTGCCTCCTCGATGAACAGTATGCTGGACAACATCGTGCGTCTTATTCAAGACGCGCAGGCCCAGCGTGATAATCTGCAAACACAGGTTGAAAAACTGGTCAGTGAAGTAAGTGGTGTTGGTGAAGGAGATTTGCGTGTCCAGGCAGAAGTGACTGCGGATGCATTAGGTGTTCTGGCTGATTCGTTCAACTATATGGTCGAAGAACTCGGTAGTCTGGTGGTGCGTGTCAAAATGGTTGCCCACGAGGTTGAAAGCTCTACGACCATGACCTACGAGCGTATGGCTCAACTGGTTGAAACTGCGGATACACAAATTAAACAAATCTCCGGGGCTGCTGTAGAAGTAGAGAAGATGGCTGATTCCAGCCGCCAGGTCGCTGATCGAGCGCAGGTATTGTACGGCGTTGCTCGTGAGGCGCGCCAGACAGCGGAAACCGGGCGTGGAGCTGTGCAGCAGACCGTCGAAGGTATGGAGCGTATCCATGAATACGTGCAGGATACTTCCAGCAAGGTACAAACCCTGGGAGATCGTTCGCGTGAAATCAATAATATCGTCGAGGTTATCGCCAATATCGCGCACCAGACGAATCGCCTGGCTCTCGACGCTGCTATTCAGGCTGCTATGGCTGGTGAGAATGGCAAAGGCTTCGGCGCGGTTGCAGCGGACATTCGACGCCTGGCTGAACGAGCCAAAGACCAGGCCAGTTCAATTACGCGCATTGTTCGTGCAGTTCGTGAAGATATCGGGGCTGTGGCTGTTTCCATGCGAGATACAGAACGTGAAACCTCAGCAGGTTCAGAGTTGGCTCAGGAAGCCGGTTCTTCGCTAGCATCCATCTTCGGTGTCGTTGAGCGGCAGGCCTCTGAAATTGAAGCCATCAACCTCATGGCTGCGCAGCAATTGCAATCATCCAGCTCTGTTGTGCAAACCATGCACTCTGTTTCTGAATCGACAGAACAGAGTAGCGCCAGCACTCGTGATGCGGCACAAAATATGGAGCGTGTTGCTCGCCTGGCTGAGCAATTACTGGCATCTGTGGAAGCCTTCAAGCTTCGCGAGAACCTGAATTATTATGCGCCCATGGGAGATATGGCACTGACTCCCGAGGCGGATTACCAAAATCAGCTTTCTCTTAGCGGCGCTTTCCGCACAGTTACCTCGTCAGCCTATTCATCATCGTCAAATAGTAATACTTTTCCTCCGTCGCGAACGACGACCGGGCCTTTCGCTCCTTATCCCATGACTCCTTACCAGCAGGGTAATGGCGCACAATCACAACCCCAATATCCGATGACTCCCTATCAGCAGGGTAATGGCGCACAACAATCCAACCCCAATATCCGATGGCTCCCTATCAGCAAGGTAATGGCGCACAATCACAGCCCCAATATCCCACGCCTCCTTACCAGCAGGGTAATGGCGCACAACCACAACCCAATATCCCACACCTCCCCATCAGCAAGGTAATGGTATGCAATCACAGCCCCAATGGCCTGTGCAATCTGAGAGGTAAAAGAAGAGAAGAATTCAAAAGAAATGAGCCAGGTATCCTATCACCTGGCTCATTTCTTTTGAATTCTTCTTTTCTATAACTATTTGGTTATGTATAGCATCCAGAACGCCTATCAAAATTCGTAGACTTTCATATGGAGTGGCTGTTAGACTTGAATTATACATAAAACATACCCGCTATACCTGTTTTTATAGAAGGTTAAGCATACACAGAGGAGGCTCTAAGTGATTGCGCAGAGAACGAAAACCAACAAAGCCGTTGTAACTACCAAAGATGCGACTGTGCAGACTGCAGTAATAGCATTTCCACAGCAGCAGGAGATTATGCTCTATCGCTGGGAATGTGAAGTATGCGGCATGGTTCATACCGGCCCTATGCCCACTTCGTGTGATAGCTGTGGCAAAGAAGGATCGATTGTTAACCAGCCAGACCTGCACCAGGAAATGACAAACGATTAGTAGGTGCTAATGTAGCGCGCATATCGCTGATTTATCAGCCCCTCATTGCATTTGTTGCTCTCTTGAATACTACTTGCTTTATTATATTGATATAGCACACATAAATCCGGCCAGATGTATCGAACCCTCTCCCCAGAAAGGAACGGTATATCTGGCCTTTATGATTGTCGACCCTGGCGTATCGCTTCGAATAGTACGATACCAGTGGCCATGGCTGCATTTAAGGATTCCACGCCATTTGCTAATGGGATTGCGATGGGTAGAGTAGCCAGCTTGCGGGCCTCTTGTGAAGGGCCATGTGCCTCGTTACCAATGATCAGCGCGAATGGTCGTTTCAAATCTTGTTCAAAGTAAAGATGCGGGCTGCCAGCCTCAGCTAAAAATACCCGTCTCTCCTCCCTACAATGAATGGCAGTTTTTTCTGTGATTGCATCCCATGAAAGATCCGTTTCTATAGGCAATGCAATATGCGCTCCAGAGGCGGCGCGAACTACTTTCGGGCTAAAACAGTCAACACATTCAGGTGTTAGCAACACTTCAGACACGTCCGCTGCAAGCGCTGTACGCAATAACGTTCCCATATTGCCCGGATCTGCCACATCATCCAATATAAGCAGTGCTGAACGCGAAGCTTTTGAACGCCGTGTCCGTACAAGCTCTGGTTGAAATGTGTCAAGCGATAAAACTGCAACTATACCCTGAGAAGTTTGTGTCTCACCCAGGCTTTCGATCACACGCTCATTGACCTCTATGAGTTGTTCGGGGGCTAAGGAAGCAGCATAGAGCAATCGATTCAGCAAAGATCTACCATATGCAGTGCGTTGCAGTAATTCAGGCTGATAGTAGACCTCGTGAGGAACAACGTGCGTATCTAGTAACGCGGCCAGCAGATGAGGACCCTCCATCAAGAAGAGGCCGCTTTTCTTGCGGCCTCTAGTCGTATGCAGTTCACGTAATTTGCTAATACGTGGATTAGATGGACTGGTAATCACAGAAATATACCCTACTTTCCAATCTGCGCCGCTGAAAAACGTTGCTTTCCCCTATCAGGGAGAAAGTGGCGTTCCTCTTGGGGATGTTGGAAGTGAGGCAACTTCCGCTTTTTCCTGATTGAAAAGAATACAGATGTATGAAGAAAACCTATAAGTACCGTCTGTACCCGACCGGGAAGCAAGAACGCGTGTTGAACGAGCAACTCGCCCTCTGCACAGAGTTGTACAACGCCGCCCTGCAAGAGCGCAAAGAGGCCTATCAGTTGTGCGGCAAGAGCATCACCTTCACGCAGCAATGCGCCCAGTTGCCCGCCATCAAAGCGATCAGACCAGAATATGAAGCCATCCACTCCCAGGTCTTGCAAGATGTGCTGCATCGTGTCGACAAAGCCTTCAAGGCCTTCTTCTTGCGTGTGAAAGCTGGCCAGGTACCTGGCTACCCGCGTTATAAATCCAGATTCCGCTACGCTTCCATCACCTACCCGCAAACGGGTTTCGGCATCGACGAGCAGGGCAAGCTCTCCCTTTCCAAGATTGGGCATCTCAAGATCGTCCAGCATAGACCCACGAGAGGCATCGTCAAAACGTGCAGCATCGTGAGAAACCCGACGGGCAAGTGGTTTGTATGCTTCTCGTGTGATGAGGTCGAGCCGCAGGTATTGCCTCCATCGGAGGAGCACGTAGGCATCGATGTGGGACTCAAGACCTTCGCCTTTCTCTCCACCGGCGAACAGATTGCAACCCCTCGCTTTTTCAGGGAAGAAGCAAAACACCTGGTCAAAGCGCACCGTCGTCTCTCCAAAGCGGAACGGGGTAGCCCAGAACGACGCAAGCGGCGCAAGGTCGTGGCACGAGTCCATGAGCGCATCCGCAGGCGGCGCGAGAACTTCGTCCAGCAGGAGTCCCGCAGTCTGGTCAATCGCTTCGGGCTGATTGCCGTCGAATCTCTGGCCGTGCGCAACCTGGTCAAACGGCCGAAGCCCAAACTGGACGAAGCGACAGGGCAGTATGTGGCCAACGGGGCAAGCAGCAAGACTGGACTGAACACATCGATCGCAGATGTAGCATGGAGCGCCTTTTTCACCGCGCTCGTCGCTAAAGCGGTAGAAGCTGAGCGACGCGTGGTCAAAGTGCCCCCTGCCTACACCACACAAGCGTGCAATGACTGTGGGCACCGACAACAGATGCCATTGTCGGTGCGGGTCTATACGTGCGAGCAGTGCGGTGTGGTCCGCGATAGGGATCACAATGCCTCTCTGAACATTCTTCGAACCGCTTTGGGACGACAAAGCGTGGCGCTCGGCGCCTAGAAGCCCCCGGCTAGTGCCGTGTGGGGAGTCGTCACGAAATTGTTGCAAGCGCCGACTGAACCAGCGCAGAAAAAGCAGCCTCATCATTCACAGCCATCTCAGCCAGAATCTTACGATCTACATCAATATTGGCAGTGTGAATAGCATGCATCAACTTACTATAGCTCACTCCGTGCATGCGCGCAGCAGCATTAATGCGAACAATCCACAAGCGCCGCATATCGCGTTTGCGGGTCCGACGATCACGGTACATATAAGCCATTGAACGCATGACAGACTCATGCGCGGGACGATACAATCGCCTGCGCGTACCGCGATGACCTTCGGCCATCTGTAATAATTTTTTATGCTTCTTGTGAGCTGGAACTCCACGTTTTACTCTTGGCATAGTAATATTTCTCCTTCGTTCGATTCAAATGCCTTATCCTACATTAAAAGGAATAAGGAAGTAGACGTTTCATATGACGTGTATCGGCAGTAGCCAACTGAAAGTCTTTGTCCATCGAACGGACAGAGTGTGGAGACTTATTGCGGCGGAGGTGGCTTAATGCCACTTTGCGGCGCATAATTTTGCCGGAGCCGGTTATTTTGACCCGCTTCGCCATAGCTTTGTGTGTTTTTAGTTTCTGCTTCATAACTCTTCTTTCTGTCTTTCTATTCCCGCGGGGCAAAGTACACTATGTAACTTGATCAGACACAAGACGTGCTATCTCTATTTGTCTGCAAGATTCTGCAATTCTGTCTGTTTCAGCATAACGCGCACAGATGAGAGAGGCAGTTTGGGTGATGATTGATTGAAAGCGCTTCAGCACAATCCACCACAGTTGCTCCATCGAAGGCGCAGAGAAGCCTATTTCTGGAGCTAACCCCGCATGCCAGGAGAGTATAGCATACCCTGGAAGATTCTGCAACTGGAATTTTTGGCCTGAGTTGCGTCTTATCGGGAATTATGCCCATAATAAAGAAAACGAAGCAATCTCTCAATAATGATCGAACAAGAAAGAAAAAAACGTAATGCGAACAAACCATGTTAAGCAAAAACTTACACAGGGCGAATTAGCTCTGGGAGCCTGGTTAAACTTTCCTGGCATTGCCACGGCACGGGTAATGGCGCAACTGGGTTTCGATTGGCTTGTAGTAGATATGGAACACAGTGCCCAATCCGCTACTCTCATGGCTGATATGGTAGCTACCATTGCGGATGCGGGAACCTGTGCCCCACTAGTGCGCGTTCCCAATAATAGTGTTGAATGGTTCAAATGGGCGCTTGATGCAGGCGCATGGGGCGTTGTTGTCCCAATGGTCAATTCTCGAGAAGAGGCACAACGCGCGGTTGACTACTCAAAATACCCGCCTCGGGGTAATCGTAGTATTGGTGGCATATTCGGCCCATATGGTTTTGGAACTACCAACTGGTCTGATTATGCGAAAGTTGCGAATGATGAGATCATGGTCATTGTGCAGATTGAAAGCGCCCAGGGCCTACAAAATGTCGAAGAGATTCTCTCGGTACCTGGAATTGATGTTGCATTTATAGGGCCAAATGATCTCCATGCTCAACTTGGCCTTGTACCAAGTAGTGACGGCGCCGAGCCGAGTTTCTTGAAGCGCTGGAACGCGTAAAAGTAGCTGCAAGAAACAACCATATTGCTCTTGGTATTTTCAGTACTGACGGAGAAGCGGCAATCACGCGTATAAGCCAGGGATTTCAGATGATTAGCGTGACAACGGACGTGAGCAGCATGATAAGTTCCGCAATGCAAAACTTACGGGTGGCTCGTGGATAGAAATTCATCCAGGGCAAGGAGAAAACATACCCTTCCATATCCTTATTTTCATCATGTATATGTAACCCTGTGCGTAAGATATCTATTATATATGAAAGGATTATGAGAGATAAGAACATGAGTGTAAAATATAACCAATCTCGATCTGCGAACAAAGGTGTAAAGGTGGGAGACCGCGCTCCCGACTTTACCCTTCCCTCACTTACGGGCGAATCAGTGAGCCTGGAGAGTTTTTTTGGCAAAAAAAATATCGTACTCTATTTCTATCCTAAAGATAATACTGCTGGCTGTACCGCTGAGGCATGCTCTTTCCGGGATAGTTATGAGGTCTTTCAGGAGGCTGGCGCCGAAGTCATCGGCATCAGTTCCGACTCTGAGAAGACGCACCAGCAGTTTGCAGATAAACACCGCCTGCCTTTCATTTTGTTGAGTGATCTGGGAGGCGTGGTGAGAAAGTTCTATGGTGTGCCATCGACTCTCGGTTTAATACCCGGGCGTGTGACCTACATCATCGACAAAAAGGGAATTGTGCGCCACATTTTCTCCTCGCAATTTGCTCCACAAATGCATGTTACTGAAGCCTTAAAGGTACTCAACGAATTAAACGAAGAGGAAAAGTCAAAAGATCAGGCCTGATCTTTTGATGGGTTACCTTACCAGGACTATGACTGATTTGGAACAGCAATAAGTGCGCCAATTGGGCCTAAGGCAGCACGTGCAATCCGTGCTATCTCTTCAGCTTTGTCCTGGTCGGTCCATACGATTTGCGTGAGGAAATCGTACGCGTCTTTAATCACGTCGTCAGCATCTGTTGTGGTCGCGTTCTTGTTCATTGCTTTAGAATGTGTGTTGCTGCTTTGCGTTTGTCCATTGTTGCTAGCAACCGGTCTGGTCGTAGCATTCGAGATGAAGAACTCTACCAGGGGGTACGTGACTGATACATTATGATCAAGGTAATCGAATTCGGTCTGGATTTGTTGATATCCATTTTGAAAAGCATCAATCAATCCTGTTCCGGCTATTCCGGCAATCGCAACGATTGGACCAGCATTTTGTACGGCTGCGTTTGCGCTGGCTGATTCAGTTAGAAAAGAATGACCGCATCCTACCAGCGGTGGTACCGAAGAAACCCACAACACTCCCAATTACCAGGACGAAGGTCGTAACCAGGCTTTGTTGCAGATCCGGAAAACGTACGAGAAGAAATACCAGGAAACCCAGGATCAAAATTAGAACCGTGATGCCCGCTATAATAGGTATCAGGTACCTTCTGAAATTCTTTTCGACTGTATTAAACACGCCTTTACTGGTAGCCTGTTCGAACTCTTGCATAAAATCGTTCCAGATACGCTGTGTTACATAACTCATAGTGAAATCTTGTAAGCTTTGTTGGTGTAACACGAGAGGTTGCCACACTTGTGTTTGTTTGATGAGAGTCTGGCGTAACTGGCTCGATGTTTGAGAGTTCATTTTGGGAATAGAAGGAGATTGTGTAGTCCCACCAGTAGTGGGAGTGCTGGTAGAGGAGAGAGTATCCCTCTTTTGTGCCGCTGACTGAGAAGTACTCTGCGCTGCTTGTGATACAGTGCTCGTGGTAGCCGGTGTAGTATTTTGCTGCTGGATATTCTCGTCGCAGATCTTTTGCACTGCACGCTTCCAATAATCCAGGCTGGATGATATTGCCTGAATGCCCTGGCTTGGTAGATCGAGATTTTGCACTACCTGTGTGGTATTCCCATTCGGGTGTGGAATATCTGTGTGTACTCGATAGTATGCTCCATCCATAGCTGTGCTTAGCGCTGAGATCTGGTGCTGAATGCTGGAAATAGTGGGTTCATCGAAAACGTTCAACCAGGCCTTTTGTAAGAGGATTTCTGCTTCTTCCATCGGACTGGTCGCATCTTCTAATGGCATAGTCGTTGTAGTAATTCCCCACGAAAGTGAGGACATAGCCCGTCCAGCTTCGAACGCAACAAGCTGCATTTCGTTAGATTGCGCAATACCACTTCCACTCACATAGAGCGTTTCGCGCGCAAAGCTATCCCAATTTTCCAGGTAGCGCATTGTATGATTGCTCACGACCTGGATTGCATCGGTCCTCTGTTGCGCAGGAGACTGTATAGTTGAATCTCCTACTTTAGCTGCGTTTGTTCCCGCTTCAGAAGCCGCTACTTGTGTTCCAGTAGCTTGAGGGGCATTCGCTTGATTGATTACAGCAGCATTTGACTGTGATTGAGCTATTGGAGAAGTATTGCTTATCAGTGTTGCAGCAAGGTCTTTATAAGCGGAGATATTCTGTAACAACTGTTGCTGGTAATAGCTAACAGTGAGTGGGGTAAGGCTATCTTCTGGATTTGTATAGAGGAGTGTCAGACAATTCAATGCCCGTCTTGTCACATCGTAGAGCTTAAATTTGTCAGAGAACTGATCATCTTGCGGGATTCCAACGTTTGCATAATCCATTTCATTGCCGGGATAGAGATAGTAATAAGGAAGATGGATGTCAGTGACATCTGAACCTTGCACATTTGTAACGAGCGACTGGTAATTCGGGGGATTTGAAGAATCTGGGGGATTGGGAAGATCATAATAGGTGTCTTCTGTGCTGCTATCTGGAAAGCAGTTTTTATGGCTATCTGCAATGCAATTGAAGGTTGCCCGCCATAGGCTGGCGGACCAGGTGCTATCAGGTAGATTGGTAAGATTGAGTCTGGGAGCCGTTACTGTGATTGCCTGTGGTTGAATGATGTTCGCTTCTGGTTGAAGTAAATTTGCTTGAGCATGCGCCACATTCGGTAGAACTTTTTGTATGAGCTCTTGTGTTTGTATGGAATTTGCAGGCTTATTCAAAGGGACAGTTGTCGGGATACCTGCGATATTGCTACTCACTGAGGCAAGTTGTAGCCTGCTTTTAAGCTCAATAATGTTCCAGCCCATCTGGAAAGCATCGTGAATGGACTTGAAGATCGAGTCTTCAAGTAATACACGGGGGGCGGCAGCCTCATTTGAAGATGCCTGTGTTGCATTTTGACTCGGAGCTTGACCAACCATGATGAAACTCCTTTTGATGTTTTCTCCTGGCTTACACGTGCGATTTTATCTCTTACATACAAAGATGTCAATTGTATCTTTCATGATTTGAGCCGCCGGATACTCCTACGATTTATCTAGGGGTAAGGCGGACCCAACAAGGACTTCACAAGAATTAGAACGCACGTTTTACTACTGTGTATGGATGCACAGACACCAAACACGTCACCTACAAGTTAGCCTATCACTTTGTTTGGTGTCCTAAATACCGCAAAAAGATTCTGGTTGGAAAACTCGCAGCCTTTATCGAACAGGAAATCCATCGTCTCTGCGAAGTGAACACCTGGACCATAGAGGCGCTCAATGTGCAGGCAGATCATGTGCATCTCTTTCGCGAGTCGCTCCTCCAAATATTTCTCCCTCGCAGATTGCTCACAAGCTCAAAGGCATGACCGCCCGCAAGGTCTTTCAACACTTCCCTGAAGTGAAGAAGAAACACTTCTGGGGCGGTGCGTTCTGGTCTCGCTCGTACTACGTAGGCAGTGTCGGAGATATGAGCGTGGATACAGTGCTTAAATATATCGAAACGGGTCAGGACTAGGGATAGAATAAATACAAGGTTTTACTGGTCTTTCCCCTCAGGTTGTTTTGGACGAGGACCAGCAAACCTATCAACATCGGGCTGCTTATAATAGGTCCATCGCAATGCTCCAACGACGTAGGGTTTTAAATAATGAGAAGTTTCCGAAGGCGTTTACTCAAGGACGACGCATGTATTTCGATGACAGTGAGTATGACTTCCCTCATGTCGCCTCCCGCATGAACACCCTTGATGCAGTATGCAGCGTGCTTGATGAAGACGGCAAGGGTGGCTACCCCTTGATCGGATGACGTTCAAAGACCCATTAGACATCCTGGGGTTCTTGCTGGGATACATGAGTGGTCCGGTCACTGCCGAAAGCGTCTAAGAGCTGCAAGAACGCATGAAGCAGGTGGTGATACTACCGGAATAGCAAGCCCAACAGGAATAGCTTTGTAGGAGCATACCAGTATAGCATGACGAGAGATGGAACCACTTCCCATCTCTCTGAGATCAGCGAGTAGCATGCAACAGATCATCACAGCAAAACTCAAGCTCATCACCACTCCTGACCAGTTTCAGGCATTTCGAGAGACCCAACTGGCCTATCGGGATGCGCTCAATGCTGTAAGTTCCTACGCTTTTGAGCAGGGCAAAACCAGCAAGGTAACCCGACTGCACAAAGGCATGTATGCTGAACTCCGTACCCACTATCGTCTCCCCTCGCAACTGGCCTGTAGTGTGGAACGGCAGATAGCTGCTACCTACAAAGGGCTCTGGACGAAAGTCAAGAAGAATGCGGAACATCGCCGCAAGAAAATCACCAAGAAACGCTTTAAGGGTCTGGACAAACCGCCCAAATACAGTTCACCCACTGTTCAGTACACCTATGAGCGGGATTACACTTTTCAGCGCGATAGTCAGATCAGTGTCGGTACCTTGAACGGACGGGTCAGTGTTCCCTACCAGGGCTACGACAAGCACGTTGCGCTCATTCGGCAGGGAGCCACCATCGGGGATGCAAAATTGTGGTATGACCGGCCAAAGAAGCGGTTCTATCTGCTCGTGCCCTTGACCATCGATATCCCTGACCTTATCCCTACACAACTTACTCACGTCGTCGGCGTTGATGTCGGGATTCGCTATCTGGCCGTGACCTCCACTGCAACAGGCAAGGCCAGTTTTCACCCTGGGAAGCGAGTCCGACATCGCGCCAACCATTACGCACGATTACGCAAACGCTTGCAGAAAAAAGGCACTCGTGGAGCAAAACGACGCTTGAAGCGCATTGAGCAACGAGAGAGACGGTTGAAAATGCAAGCCAATCACACCATCGCCAAACAGCTCATCGAGCAGCACCCTCAGGCACTCATCGGATTGGAACATCTCACCGATATCAGAGAACGCACGAAACGCAGGAAGCGTCGGCGCAAGCAAAACGGCAAAGGCACCGAGCGAGTTTCACCAAAGGCCCGCAAAGCCAATCGCGTGTACTCCCAATGGTCCTTTGCCGAACTGCATGCGCTCATCAGTTACAAAGCCGTGCTCTCAGGTTCACTTGCTCTCAAGGTGGATGCAGATTACACCTCAAAAGCCTGTCCTATCTGTGGCCATACCTCTGATGAGAACCGCCCACGCAAAGGCTTGCTCTTTGCGTGTCAAAATCCACTATGTGGCTACATGCTGCACGCTGATCTGATTGGCGCGAGAAATGTGACCTTAAGAACACTCCTGGTCCGGCAAGACTGGATCAGGACGGGATGTTTGTCACTCATCCCTGATGCATCGGACCGTGAAGCCAAAGCAGCACGCCTGCAAAGGTATGCCGAGTTGCGGTGGAGTCCAGATGTGACGCAAGCCTCCAGCTTCTAGCCGGAGGTCATTGACATAGACTATTCGAGCAGGCTTTTACCTCGTGAAACATGGATTGACCCTGTCAGCTAAATCAGGGTAATATAGCCTCTAATAGGAATCGGTGTAACGGTGGCAAACCGCATTGGGAGAGGAGCAACAAACCATGGATAATTTCGAGCTACCAACCAATATGCAGTATACGCTTGCAGAGATGTCGGGGATTGTGAGCGATCTCACGCATCTACAGGTACCAGGCGGCAGCGCTGCTGCTATAAGCATTGTTGACTTGCATGGCATGATTCTTACCAATGTACAAGTTCAACTTATCTTTTGGGGATCAGCCTGGGCAAACAATACATCCCCATCAGCTAGCACGGTATTCAATGCAGTGCAAACTATCCTCTCCGGACCGTATATTTCGAAGCTCGCCCAATACCATAGAATCGTGAAAGGTACCATGCTCGGTAAACCGGTTATTGATCCCTCCAATCCTCCAGATCCTTTCTCTACCGATGATGTTGCGCAATGCATCTTACATTGATCGCAGCAGGCAAAGTGTCCAAACCGGAGGATGAGCAACACATTTTGTACTGCGTATTCTTGCCGGTTGGAGTAAACTTTAATCAACCGGGTATCAACGGAGAGCACAGTTATATCTATCACATTAGCTTTAATTTCCCGCTCGATGTTGACCTGGACAAAATGCTCTTTGCCTGGGTGATGAACGACGGCATGCTCAATTCCATAACGACCATATCCTCCCACGAACTTGTAGAATCATGTACCGATCCCGATGGAAGCGGCATTCAAGTTACGCCTCTCGACTCAAACAGTTGGCGTGAAATCGGCGATGTATATGAGGGAATCAGCGACACGTTGAACGGCGTCAACGTACAGGCCTATTGGTCACAGTCTGATGGAAACTGTGTTATACCCGGCATGCTTGAAGATAAGGATATAATAACTGCTAGAGTCCAAATAACCTCATAAGTGCATTTCTGCATCCCTGGCGCTCCAATCCTTGCAGTAAAGCAGGGTCGGAAGTGCTTACAAGCTGCTTCCATCGAGTGTCAGAGTCGCTGGATGAAACTGGCATCAGGGTGACTTCTAAATGCCGTTTTGGTCGCAAAGTAATCGTAGGCTGGAACCCGGGTGTATATCCAGGGATCGGTTGAGGCGTGTAGCGTTGGAGAATGCTCGCGAGGATAATCCTGGCTTCCAATTGTGCAAGTGGCATTCCGATACAGGTGCGCGGTCCTCCCCCAAAAGGAAAATACGCTCCAGGCGGAATATGCTGCTCGTTTGCGGGATCCCAGCGCTCAGGCTTGAAGACTTCGGCGTCCTGCCAGATTTCAGGTAAGCGATGCATAACCCACTGGCTTAAGATGAGTAACGTGCCAACCGGCAGTTTCATGCCATCAATTTCGGACTCTTTAGCAACGAAACGCATCTGTAGCCATGCCGGAGGATAAAGCCTCATCGATTCGTCCAGAACCCAATCAAGGTAAGGAATCTTTGCGAGTTCATCGATAGTTGGTTCGCGACCGGCCAGTACAGAGCGAATCTCATCTTGCAGTTTGATACGAACTTGCGGATATTGTGAGAGCAGGTATATCGTCCAGACGAGGGTAATTGCCGTTGTTTCATGCCCTGCGGCAATAAATGTCATGATGTGATCGTGAATCTGTTTTTCGGTGAGTTTCGTGTCCGGCTCTTCCCCGCTCTGTGCTGACATGAGCATGGAGAGAACATCGTTGTAATCGCGTTCATCGTCACGGCGCTGCGCTATCATTGTGTAAATCAGCATATCCAGTTGGCGTGTGGCCGCCATGCGCTTGCCATAGCCGGTAATAGGGTTGTCAATGTGAATATTCAGCAAGTCTTCGGCCATACTCGTTGAACTACCAATCACCCCATCGAATGCATCACTGAGGGGACCAAGTTGGCTTGAGAGATCAATACTGAAAAGGCACTTGCTCACAATCCTCAACGTCAATTCCTGCATGGCGCGAGACATATCGAGCCTATCGCCAGGGTACCATGTTTTGAGCAATTCTTGAGTATATTGATTGATGATGCTTGCATAGCCTTCAACCTGTTTTTTATGGAAAGCTGGTTGTACTGCGCGGCGCTGCTGGCGATGCTTTTCACCATCGATGGTCAGTAATCCTTCACTCGCAAAGCCATCATCGTTATCATTCCCCAGTACGCCACGATTCGAAAAATCACGAGGATGCTCCACCAGCACATAGCGAACGTATTCTGGTCGGAACAATAGAACGGCGGGATTTTTGCCGAAATAAATCGTTGCCATATCTCCATATGTACGTTGAAGCCGTTGCAGATAGCCAAGCGGGTCTAGTCTCAATGAGAGCAGATTGCCGATGTATGGTAATCTGCCTGGACCAGGTGGAAGCGCCGCTTTACTTGCTTTTTGCTCTTGCATATTCGTTGCCATAAAGTTCTCATTCCTCTAGTGCTAGATCGTGTCAAAGTTTGCTATTATGTATCATAGGGCAGAAATGGTGAGATAAGCAACAGGTTATTTGACAGCATTCAATGATAGAGGCTTCGATGTACAAGGGGATGGGTTTTGAACGCTGTATAATACTAGAGTAGGAACATTTTTTAGAAGAAAAGGGTAACAATTTTGCAAGGGGTTCCAAGGGGCCAGCAAGGCCCCTTAGCGGGGTGTGGGGTGTCCCCGCTCACTTCTCTCCTTTCGCCGCCGCAGGCGGCGAAAGATAAAAAAGGAACTGAAGAGTTACATCAAAACATAGATTTCTAACGTCTATAACAGCAAGAGAAACATTTAGATCAACTAGCCGCCAGACTAACTAAGGAACATATCATGGCAACACAAGTCAAAACAAAGACAGATACCACCAGAACGTTTCATTTCATCCACGGTTACCCGTTTGTCGGCAACTTGCTTGAATTTCGTAAAGATCGTTTGGACCTTTTACGACGTTTAGCGCGCGAAGGCGATGTCTGTGGTATGAATTTCGGACCATTCCCCATCATTCTATTCAATAAACCGGAGCATGTCCATAGCATTCTCGTTCAACATGCCTATGACTTTGACAAAGGTCTGGCAGTGCATAATACCTTTCGTCCCGTAATCGGTGATGGCATCTTCAGTAGCGAAGGTGATTTCCACCGTCACCAACGCAAGATCATGTCCCCACCTTTCCAGCCACGCCACATAGTCAGCTATGCCGAGACTATGGGATATTACGGCGAGCAAATTCAGCAAACATGGCCCGATAATAGCGTTATCGATATCAACCAGCACATGACCAACCTTACAATGAGTATTATCGGCAAAGCTCTTTTTGATGCCGATGTTTTCACCGAAACAGACGAACTTGGCGTAGCTATGACGGTTACTCTTGCATATATTGCGCATGCAACCTCGGTGCTCTTCCCACCGCCATACAGTTGGCCACTGCCGCGTAATCTTCGCACTCACAAAGCTGTGCAGGTGTTACGCAACTCTATTCAGCGCTTTATTGATGAGAGACGCGGTAATCCGAGAGAACGTAATGATTTTCTCTCAATCCTGCTACAAGCCAAAGATGAAGATGGTAAACCAATGAGTGATGAGCAGTTGATGTCCGAGTGTCTGACGCTCTTTGGCGCGGGGCATGAAACAACCGCTACCTCTCTTAGTTGGGCGTGGTATCTGCTTTGCCAACATCCTGAGATCTATCAGAAGGTACAAGAGGAAGTCGATAGCGTCTTGCAGGGTCGAACTCCAACCTATGACGACCTGGCACATTTGCCATACTGCCTGCAAGTTTTCAAAGAAGCCATGCGTCTCTACCCACCTGCATACCTGTTGTCAAGGCGAGCATTGCGGGATGTCGAGATTGATGGCTACCGTGTCCCCAAAGATATGGTTGTACTTTATGCTCCATATACTCTGCATCGTCGAGAGGAATACTTCCCGGAACCCGAGAAATTTGATCCCGAGCGCTTCATCCCAGAACGAGAGAAGCAGCTTCCCCGCTATGCTTTCGTGCCATTTGGCGCAGGCCCGCGTATCTGTATCGGAATGTACTTCGCGATGATGGAGGGTCATTTGTTACTTGCCACGCTTGCTCAACGCGTCAGCTTCTCACTTGTCCCTGGTCAAACCGTCGTCCCCGATCCGATTCATCACCTGACGTTAAGACCTATGGGTGAGGTGAAGGTTTTGGTGAAGAGGAGGTAGTGTCTATCAGAAAGGAGTTCTAATAACTCCTGTGCTCGCTCACGAGCTATTCTTCGCTAACCAATGTTGAGAATATTTCAAAAGAAAGTTGGATTATGCCTAAAAGATAGGTGTTTCAGAAGGACTCCTTTATGAATCGGTTGTTCAAGATCTGATCATGGATCAGGAAGGCAACAAGCCTATTACATTGCTTGCCGAACGCGCGGAGGAAAACATGACGCTTTCCTGGGGACCCAAGCCACTGCCACATGCACAACGGCTGGCCATTGCCCACGAGATTGCTAAACGGGTGAAGGAGCGTTTTCATTCGGAGTTGATTGCGATTGGTCTTTATGGTTCGCTAGCGCGAGAGGATGATGGACCCTATTCTGATATTGAACTGTTTGCGGTGATGCGGACCGACCATTATGAGCAGCGCTATGAATGGTGTACAGCAAAGTGGAAGGCAGAAGTAGATCTCTATGGCAAGCAGACGCTGCGTGAACTGGCAGCACAAGTCGATGGTCGATGGCCACTAACCCACAGTTCGTTCCAAACAGTTCTTCCTCTCGACGATCCCGAACACTTTTTTGCAGAAATCCACATGATCGCACAGACCAGTCCCGAAGCGTTGTTTAAAGAGGCCATCGAAAACCTGCTGGTGGATGACGTGTTCGAATGTATCGGCAAAATCCGCAATGCCCAGGTATTAGTAATCCCAACTGCGCTCCCCACGCTCGTGCTGAAGCTTGTCCAGGCTGTTGCCATGGTAGTTGGGTTAGCAAATCGGCAGTGCTATACAACGGGAACGCGTGTCATCTTGGAAGCAATGGCCTTGGCGGACCTGCCTGGTGGGTTTCGCGAACTGGGACAGATCATCCTTACTGGAGACTTACGTGATGGGCAGCAGTTAGGGACATTATGTGAGCGTCTTTGGCAAGGACTCAACATCTGGGCAAATGATCACGGATATCAAATTATCTCGCAAGAGCGCATTCCATTTTAGGCGCGGGCCATCGACAGGCTAGTAAGATTTTTGTCTATAATTCGTGTGTGACCTTTATAATAACCGGCCTCAAGCAAACGGGTCCGAGAGCCGTTTTATTTGTCAACCAACAATACCAGACATGGACGCTTAAGTAATCGCCTCTGATATCCAAAAACAGCATGTAAACAACAGACGCAATATTTCTGCCGAAAAATTACCGCGCATTTTGAGCGGTATGTGAGCGGTATATTCGATAACTGATAAAAATTAGATAAATAGCGGAAATATATGGAATAGAAAGCGCTGTGAAACGGCACAAGCTCTACGCTGGCATTCCTACTTCGATCCATCGCTCAAATTTAGTGATCTGCTCCTCAGGCCACTCGCCATCGCAAGGCATTGAGCCATCTCCCAGACGTTCGAGGATGTCCTGTGCATGCGTACGGACATCATTGTAGTCCCAAAGGTCAAAGGCGAATTTCATTGCATCTCTATCGTTCTCACGAAACAAAGGCAGGATATCTCGAGCAAAGCTCGGAACACTTTTATCAGTTGCCATAGGACCCTCCTGTTACTTACATCCTGTTGCCAATCTCACAATTATTGGTCATCGCTTAATACGGCTGGAAGGTGACGGGTAGCGACCCGATCACAAAAACAATGCCCGCACGAACTGTGATCGGAACTCCTTCAACGCGTTGCAGGTTTTTGAGCTGTTGCAGCATCATTGGCAACGCGATTTTAGCCTCTAAACGCGCGAGGGGTGCGCCTACACAGAAGTGAATGCCATGACCGAAGGCCAGGTGGCGATTTGGCTCGCGCTCAATATCAAAACGATCTGGATCTGGAAAGCGTGCTGGATCGCGGTTGGCTGATGCTGTCCATGCCAGCACTACCTGGTTGGCTGGAATGTGCTGTCCCGCCAGTTCAACATCTGCTTTTGTCTGGCGGAAAAGAAACCAGACTGGCGGTAAAAAGCGTAATATCTCTTCAATAGCTGTTGGCATCAAAGCCGGCTCGTTAATCAGTCGTTCCATTGATTCACGATGATCAGTCAAACATACGATGGCATTGGTAATCAGATTTTTGGTCGTCTCTTGACCAGCAGCCAGGAGCAATGTACAAAAACTGAGCAACTCTGGTCCGCTCAATCGTTCGCCATCGACTTCAGCTACGCTTAATGAACTTATCAGATCTTCACGAGGTGAACGACGTCGCTCCTCCAGCAAGTTGGTGAAATAGTTAAACATTTCCTCTTGCATCGATTGACCAGACTCTCTCCTGCTAGCGGCATCCGAAGCATCTACGCGCGCCCAGCGTTGAAAGATGTTCCAATCTTCCCCTGGCACGCCTAGCAACTCTGCAATGACTTTGGCTGGAAGCGGAAAAGCGATGTCTGAAACTATATCCATTGCACCTTTGTGTCGCACTTCATCCAGTAGCTCTTGTGTGATCTGGGTAACGCGATCTGAAAGATGGGCAACGGCTCTTGGAGTAAATGCCTGGTTGACCAGATTCCGCAATTTGCGGTGGTCTGGTGGGTCTTTTGCGATCAGCGAATTGCTTAAGAAACCACCCGTGAGTTCATATGCTTGCGAAGAGAAACGAGAGTAATCGGTTAAGATCGATAGCACATCCTCATAACGGAAAACCTGCCATATACGCGTTCTTTCATCTTTGAATACTGGATTCTGTTCGCGCATCTCTTCAAACCATGCGAACGTTTGAGGAATTTCTTCGAGTGCATAGGTACCAAAGAGAGCGAACGATCGTCGTTGCATGTATCAAACCTTTCATTTCATCTGCTTAGTTGCTGTATAGGATTGTTGTCTTTACTTTCCATTTTCAACATACCATGCGCCTCTATGAATGTAAAGGTGAATATCGAGAGATTTGGGGCATTTCTAACGTCGGCTTTTCACAGTGCGGGTGGTAATCCTGTGGCATAATAAAGATGAATTATCTCAGCATCTTTCGAAAGGAGTGAAGCAAAAGTTATGGTTGATACGAGCGCTCAATCTCATATGATTGACTTACCTGCTGGACGCTTTCATTATCTGAGCTGGGGGGCAGAACAGAGCGAACTTCCCTGTGCGCTCTTGTTACACGGTGTTACAAGTTCTGCGCAAAGCTGGGTGCGTGTAGGACCCGCGTTGGCAAACCGCTACCGGGTGTATGCTTTAGATATGCGCGGGCATGGCGATAGCATCAAACCCTCGAAAGGAGCCTATAGTCTCCGTCATACTGCTGATGACGCGGCTGCATTTATAGATATTCTGGGTTTGGAACGCCCTTTGTTGATGGGGCACTCGTGGGGAGGAGCGACGGCAATGGTACTGGCGAGCGGAGCTGAATCTCAGGGGCCTGCACCATCTTTCTCGCATGTCATTCTTGAGGATCCGGCATATAACTTTGGTCTCAGTGGCTCAGAAGAACGAGCTCTTTTCTACGCAAAGGATATTGGTCGCCCCACTGATGAATTACGAGTAGAAATTACTGCCGATAACCCGGGTTGGACCGAGGTTGATGTTGAGGGAAAAATCGAGGCACTGCACAAAGTGACTCGAGAGGCGGTTATCAGTGTCTTCTCCGAGGCAGGAGAAGAGGGTGATCTCCTTCCGTTGCTTGCACATATCGCTGCGCCTACCCTCTTGATGCGGGCTGATTCATCCCTGGGAACGACGCTGGATGAGGCTGCCTGGGAACAGGCAAAACAGTACTTACCTGCAAACAGCAGTGCCGTCCAGATCAATGGGGCTTCTCATAATATTCACCGCAGTAAATTTGATGATTTTATGCAAGCGTTGAACAATTTCTTAAGTCAGGAATGATAGAGATGCATATCCATATGCTTGTGAAGCGTGAGCTTCAATTCGCAAAATAACCTTCATTCTCAATTCGCTTATTGGGTATAGACTTGCGCGTTGCTAAACGCTACCTCGGTTGGTGCATTGATGGCATCAGCTACAACACCAATTTGCCCTGAACTATACGTGCTATCAGTGACAGTTGTTATGAACTGCCTATTGATATAGAGATCAATCTTATTCCCATTTGCCTTAACCCCGAGGATGTTCGTTCGACCAGAAGCAGTATAAATGGCGGAAGTAGGCCCCTGGCTCAATGTTTTGGTTGGAAGATTCCCACTATAAATATCCAGGCCGTATGTGCCATTGCTGTTTATATGGAAATAATAAAAGTTTCCATTGGTATCATTGGCTCTGAAGATCATGCCTCCTACATTTCCCTGGATGAATTGCATGCTGACCTGGTAGGTAAAGTTCGCGAAATTTGTAGACTGTGCAAAGCATAATGAAAAGGGGCCTTGTTGTGGCATACTAGAATGATAGGCGCCGTTCGTGAAGACGCAGCCACCTCCTCCGGCCAGGGTCGTTATATCCCAGTTATTATTCCGGCTATTATCTTGTAATGGATCAATCAATGCTTGTGTTCCGGCAGTCATTATATTTGTGTAGGCTGTGACGGTAGCCGTCGCAGCTACTACTGTAGCAGTTGCCTGGGAAGAAATAGCCGTAGCGGTAGCACTTGCTGAGACAGCCGTAGCAGTGGCAGCTGCTGAAACAGCTGTGGCAGTAGCTGACGTTGCGCTGGCGGTAGCCGATTGATTGGCTTGATCCGTTGCGGTAGCATTAAGATCAGGAGTTGCTGTGACACTATGCAGGCTGGCGACTGTGTTATTTTGTTGAGGAGGTATATTGCCTTTTGTTGAATTTGAGCGGGAAGTATATACCAGTACACCGGCGACAATTACGATAGCTAAAATTCCTGAGAAGAAAAGTAACAGGAATGGAATTTTAGAGCGAGATTGGTTAGGGTCCTCTGATTCCCTGTCGGAAACATGAGACGCGGGAATGGTTCTATCTAATACATTAGTATGAGCGAGCGAAACACTTTCTACATCTTTCCGAATTTCAATTTTCACGATGAGTGCTCCTACCGGGCCACTCAATGTACTATGTTCGCCCTGATTCTCGATACGAAGTACCTGGCCGTTGTAGGCGCCTCGCGGTACAACGACCGTGACCCTTCTTCCGCTCGGAAGTGTAACAACTTTTGGCGATCCCATACGTGCCTCATCTAGACTAATGGCAACGGTGATGTGAATGTTGCGCCCATTAAGTGAGGCATGTTTAAATGCCTTCGCAAATGCAGAAACAGAAGCATAGCGATCTTCGGGATTTTTTAAAAGCGCCCGCATCAACACAATTTCGAGTTCCATAGGAACGCGCTTATTGAAGTTGCTTAACGGTTGTGGTTGGACATACAAATGCTGATACATGATCTGCTGTTGAGTGTTACCTTGAAACGGAGGACGACCGGCTAGCAGTTCATAGATCATGATCGCCAACGCGTATTGATCACTGGCAGGAACAACTTCACCTCGCCACATTTCAGGCGCCATATACAAAGGAGTGCCTCGAATGGCTGTACTTGGTGTAGAGATCACATTCATAAATTTGGCAACCCCAAAATCAGCTAATTGTAAATCTGGGAGTCCATGATACTTTTTACCACCAAAAAGAAGAAAATTGGAGGGCTTTATGTCACGGTGAATAATTCCGTGATCATGTGCATACTGTAAAGCACTGGCGGCTTGCTGTAAAAAATGCGTTACCTCGGGCAATGAAAGTTGCCTTGATTCGCGGTTGCGTCGCAGCAAGCTAGCTAGAGAACCTTCCTGGCGATATGGCATAACCATAAATGTGTAGAGGGTACCCTTGATGTTCTCCTCCCCATAATCAAGTAAAGGCAATATGTGTGGGTGCTCAAGCAGAGTAATAGCTTTAGCCTCGGTTTGAAAGAGGCGTACAGCCTCATCCATTGCATCTGTGTCGGTAGAGGAGGTGATTACTGTACCAATTACTTTGATCGCTACTTGACGATTCAAGTTGTTATCTTTCGCCAGGTAGACCTCGCCCATGCCACCCTTTTCGATCAATCGCACAAGATAAAAATGACTCAGTCTCTGACCTGGGGATAGCACGTGATTCTCCTCTCTTAATCTGGAATAGGCACACAAAGTATTACCATCATTTATCCGAAAGTAAATTATAACATATAAAAGTTAAGTGGTAGTAGAAAATAGTACAGAAATGTTATATAACAGGCATATGAACTGGTGATGCAATATTCATCATGCTTACAATTGCGCTTATTTTATGTAAATGAAATGAAAATGAGCATGCTCATTTTATCCGATCTCAATTTTTAAATCCTTCTGGGAATTGCGTCATACTATTATAAAGGCGTAACTCCCAGGATGACCTTATGATAGAAAGACGCAGCATGATGAATAAAGCTTTTGATGATTTTGATGATGAGATTCCACTTACTCCCATTCAAATTGCAAAAAATCGAGGTTACCGCGGTGAGATCAGGCAATTCGCTGATTATGGTTTCAATTGGAAATCGACACTTCCATAGAGGGAGCAATTTTATGCTAATCAAAAACCTCTAAAGTGGAGGACACTCATCAGGGTGTTGATAATTACATTTTTTGCGACACTTTTATTGAGTGTATTGCTTGGATTGTTATGGGGATCCTTCATTCTACGTTTGCAGAAATATACATTCTTGACTCAAACTACTAAAGTTGCGGAGTTGAAAATCCAAAAAACGAGAGAGGGTGAAGATCAATTAAGCATCATGTTGACTCTTATAGAGCCTAATGGCTTTCACAAAAGTTTATACACTTCCTCTTCTTCAAGGCAATAAAGTGATTCTGGAAGATGAATATATTCTCGTTCCTCCACGCCCAGGGATTATTGGGACTGCATTCGGGCTATATTATCATAAGCCTGGATGTGCTAGATAGGCAACGGCACTAAAGTTTATTCCTTGCAACTCAACGAAGCTGATAACGATAACTCTATCCCTGCTCGATTAGTATCTCTTCTCGTTACAAGAAAATATGGCAGTATAGCCTTAATGCCCAGTCGAAGTATATATAAGATATGTATAACTCCGACCGGGCAATTAAAAGAGTGTTAAGTAAGTGCTACAATCATGCTGGCTACTTCGCATTAGCCACGATATTGCTGTGAGCGATTAAGTGCGCTCAGCACAGCCTTGACAGCAGCGAATTCGATATTCGTATCAGTCGCAGCTCCGAAGAATGTCGTGCCAGAGGATACCTGAATCTGAATATATGCAATAGCCTGGGCTTCTGCTCCTGCTCCAAGCGCGTGTTCTGTATAGGTAAGCACTTTAAAGTCGGCAATATCATTCTGGTTGAGTGCCTGAACAAACGCATCAATGGGACCATTACCACTGCCATGAATTTCACGCGCAATACCATCTACTGTGATGCGTGCTTTACATGTAACGAATTTAGATCCACTTTGCTGCGCTCTTTCCTCAATAGAAAACGATTCTAGCGCAAACGGCTCGTTCCGATCGAGATACTCCTGCTCAAATGCCTGGAAGATCTGCGTTCCCGAAAGTTCCTCTCCGCATTCGTCAGCAAGATTTTTGATGATCTTACCCAACTCGACATGCATTGCCTTGGGCATTTGGTAGCCAAACTCGGTCTCCATTACATAGGCCACACCACCCTTGCCCGACTGCGAGTTTATGCGAATAATTGCCTCATACGATCGCCCAATATCCTTAGGATCAATAGGTAGATAGGGCACCTCCCATAATGCATTGGGATTGGCATCCTGGGCTGTCATGCCTTTATTGATGGCATCCTGGTGCGATCCGGAGAATGCAGTAAAGACCAGTTCGCCCGCGTAAGGATGGCGAATAGGCACGTCAAGTCTCGTGCAGGTCTCAGCTATGGCACAAATAGCACTTATGTCGCTAAAATCCAGACCAGGATCAACACCCTGTGAATACATATTCAGCGCGACCGTAACGATATCCACATTACCAGTGCGCTCGCCATTGCCGAAAAGCGTACCCTCAACTCGGTCTGCACCTGCCAGCAATCCAAGTTCGGTACAGGCTACACCTGTGCCTCGATCGTTGTGTGTATGCAGGCTGATAATCGCTGTTTCGCGATTGCGCATGTGCCTACAGAACCACTCGATCTGATCTGCGTGGACATTTGGGGTTGCAACTTCAACTGTGACCGGAAGGTTCAGAATGATTTTGTTTTCGGGCGTGGGTTGCCAGATATCAACAACAGCCTCGCAGATCTCAAGTGCGAAATCTACTTCGGTCGAAGAAAAACTTTCAGGCGAGTACTGCATAATAACCTGTGTTTCAGGGACAGTGGGTACTAAATCTTTTACCAACTGCGCACCGCGTGTAGCAATATTGATAATATCGGGTTTTTCTAATCCAAAAACCACGCGGCGTTGGAGTGGAGAAGTCGAGTTATAGAGATGGACAATTGCCTTTTTGGCACCACGAATAAATTCAAAGGTGCGTGTAATTAACTCGTCACGAGCCTGTACAAGTACCTGAATGGTAACATCATCGGGTATGTGATGGTCTTCGATTAGCAAACGCACAAAATCGAATTCGATCTGTGAGGATGATGGAAATCCAACCTCGATCTCTTTAAAGCCAATATCAACCAGTAGCTTGAACATCCTCAATTTTTCCTTGATGCCCATGGGAATGGGAAGAGCCTGGTTGCCGTCGCGTAAATCTACACTACACCAGGTCGGTGCCGTTGTGATTGTGCGAGATGGCCATTGGCGATCAGGTAGATCAATGGGTGGAAAAGGCTGATATTTCTTAATATGCACTTTCTGCATCCCACCCTGCCTTTGTGAGTTAGAAATTAATTCTTTCAGCATGTAACACTCCTTTTGTAGTGGTTGGTGACGAATAAACGCCAATAAATTTAGTTGTAATTGCTGTACGGCACATGCCTTGATAGTAGCGAATACGCAACAAAAAAGAGAACCTCCAGCTGGATGGGAGGTCCTCTTGGGAAACCTGATGTGGGTCGGGAGCGTCATTGCTCCCGGTTATTTCTCCCTAAGCCGAGTTTGTGGCTAGCCTCATCGTAAGCCCTACCAGACTGCTTAGCCTGTTAAGTCTGGCAAGGCAGGTAAGGGTGAGGCGGGTAAGGAGGAGGGCAAAAAGCAACGCTGCACATGTTGAAACTAATGCGTGAGTACCAGGTTCAGCTTGTGAGGAAGTTACTACATGGAATGTACTTATGCAAACACCGAGCATAAAGGTATAGATTCCAATAGCAAGAACAGAGGAAGGAACAATATCAACATCATGTTGACCCGTTTGTTCTCCGCTTTGTACGATAAGTGATGTTGCTCGCATTCTTCTGTTCTCTGCTGAACGCTAACTAGAAGTTGCGTTCCCCTTCTTGTCTTGTAATCATTAGAGGAAGACGCCAGTTATTTGCCGTCTCTCGCATAATTATTCATTCTTACTGTTCTGAGGATACATCGGCGAGTAAATGTTTGTCAACCTCTTGTAGAGTATCGCCTTAAAACAGATCAGTCGCCACCCTCATACTTGAACGAGACCTCCATCTTGACACGATAGGTATGAGGCCTGCCAGGTTCGATATGGATGTCTTGTTCGATAATGCGGGCGACACGAATATCCCGTAAGGTCTGTGAGGCTCGATTGATAGCGGCTGCGGCCGCTTTCTCCCATGATTCTTCGCTGGTTCCTACCAACGCTATCACCGTGTAAACTCTTTCTGTCATTTTGTTCTCCTTTCAAAATCTTCACGAGATTTGAAGTTAAATAGGCGCTTTAGCTCTTCACAAAGCACTACATGAAATAGTTTCGATGCGCTGGTACATGAACATGATACAACAACTTCTATGTTTCATGCCACAACCTAGTCTGTTTCATTCAACTGATCTCGTTGTGTATTTGGACATTGTAGAAAGCTGAGAGCTCACCCGGTTAAAACACGGGGGGTTCTAGCGTTCCGTCCACGCTTCCAACTTGCCTCATCGGAGGAGGAAAGCAGGCTCTGGTGTAGGTTCGCTTCGACTTCTGGGCAGACGCGCTCCGGCTCTGGCACAGCCAAAGCTTCTGGGCAAGATGTGCCCTTCATTCGCGCGTTGGCGGACTTGCTCGTGTGCTGCCCGCAGGCGCGCTTCCGCACCTTCCCAGGGAACGACGTACTGGGCACACGAGGGGAGAAGTGTTGCTGGATCAAGATAGGCAGCCAGAAAGGCAGAGTACAGGTCGCGTTGCACCGGTCCTACTCCACAGGGACAGGTATGCCAGCGTTGCGAGAGCGGCTTTTTCACCGCATTGCCGCAGCCATGACACCATTGGGAGAGCCGGGTGCTGCGTGTGGGAACTTCGGTCAGGGTGCCGCCCGTACTTGCAACGGTACGTCTGAGTCTGTCTATAAACATCCCTGGGGCTCGAAGCCCTACGCTTCGCCCATAGCGTTTCTGCCACGCCTTGTAGGAAATCTTTTCAAGCAGGATGGTGTTCCCCACCGCCATGATCTCATGGACCTTGCGCCCATGCAGGCTCTGACGATGAGCCGCCAACTTGCGTTCTTTGGTAGCTTTGCGCTGCCTGGTTTTCTGATAGCTCCTGCTGCTTTTCCAGACCAGCTTCTGCTTGCCGTGCTTCTTGATGCGGCCTTGTGCATCGTAGTGCTTCTGTTGTAAACCAGTCCCGCTTATCCTTACTCGTCGTTGTAAAATGCCTCCTATAAAAGCTACTATTGTAATGAGCAAAAATTGCTACTTGTGAAGTTTGTACAATTTCAGCGAGGTTATTCTGTTCTTAATTTGGAGGATATTATGGCAAAAATAGATGAGACACACCTCAACTTGATACATAAATATTGGAATGCAGCGAATTATCTGACGATAGGTCAGATTTATTTACTGGATAATCCCCTGCTAAGAGAGCCGTTGCAGCCTCAACATATAAAGCCACGCTTACTTGGACACTGGGGCACATCACCTGGTCAAAGCTTTATTTATGTCCATTTAAATCGTCTTATCAAGGAGCAGGATGTCAACATGATCTACCTGGCAGGTCCTGGTCATGGTGGACCTGCCATTGTAGCCAACGTGTACCTCGAAGGAACCTACACCGAGATTTATCCCGAGATTACACAGGACATCGTAGGCATGAAACATCTGTTTCGTCAGTTCTCAACTCCTGGCGGCATACCAAGCCACGTGAGTGTAACTACGCCAGGCTCCATCCATGAAGGAGGCGAACTGGGGTATGTTCTTTCCCATGCCTTTGGCGCAGCTTTCGACAATCCCGATTTGATCGTCACTGCAGTTGTTGGCGATGGTGAAGCAGAGACTGCTCCGCTTGAAGGGGCATGGAAGGGTATTTCATTTTTAAACCCGGTCTGTGACGGCGCTGTTCTTCCTATTTTGCATTTGAATGGGTATAAAATCGCTGGACCAACGGTTCTTGGACGACAAGACGATGATTTGATCTTGAAACAAATCTCTGGCTATGGCTATGATGTCCATTTCGTAGAAGGCGATGATCCGATGCAAATGCACAAAGCCTTCGCTGAGACATTAGACACCTGCTATGCAAAAATTCGTCGTATCAGGAAGATGCACGCACGAATGGTTTCACGAAACGGCCTCCGTGGCCTGCTATAATTCTACGCACTCCCAAAGGATGGACGGGGCCTAAAGAAGTAGATGGCATTCCCATCGAGGGCACCTTCCGCGCTCACCAGGTACCTGTAGCAGATGTCAAAAATAATAAGGAACATCTGAAAATCCTTGAAGACTGGTTGCGTAGCTATCGACCTGAAGAACTATTCGACGAAACCGGTCGATTCATGCCCGAACTTGCGGCACTCGCGCCCCAGGGAGATCGTCGCATGGGCGCCAATCCTCACGCGAATGGTGGCAAGCTACTTGTGGACCTGGATATCCCCTTGTTTGAAGACTATAAGATTGACGTAGAAAAGCATGCTACGGAGTATCGTGAGTCAACTCGCCAGCTCGGCGATCTATTGCGTGATATATTTACGAGAAATGCAAAGCAGCATAATTTCCGTGTCTTCTGTCCAGATGAAACCAATTCAAATCGCCTGGGAGCGGTCTTCCAGGTTGAGAATCGCACTTCGGTAGAAACAATTATTCCCGGTGACGATCATATTTCGCCAGATGGACGTATAATGGAGGTACTAAGCGAACATCTTTGCCATGGCTGGCTCGAGGGCTATCTGCTCACTGGACGGCATGGTTTGTTTGCAACATATGAATCCTTTGCAATGGTCTCTGCGTCGATGACCATTCAACATACAAAATGGTTGGAGGAGGGAATCAAACTTCCCTGGCGCAAGCCCATCCCGTCTCTCAATATTCTCTTGACATCGACATGCTGGCGCAATGATCACAATGGATTTAGCCACCAGGGGCCTGGTCTGATCGACACTGTTCTCTCGAAGAAAGGGACTGTGGCTCGCATCTATCTGCCGCCAGATGCGAATTGTCTCCTCTCAGTTGCGGACCATTGTTTCCGCAGTCGTGACTATGTGAACCTGATTGTAATCGATAAGCAGCCACAACTACAATGGCTCAATATGCAGGAAGCTATTGTTCATTGCACCCGAGGTTTATCCACCTGGCACTGGGCGAGCAATGATGAGAAACTCGAACCAGACGTTGTGCTGGCCTGTGCTGGTGACATCCCGACACTTGAAACAGTTGCCGCAGCGTGGTGGCTGCGGCATCACATCCCAGAACTGAAAGTGCGAGTAGTCAACGTCGTAGACTTGATGACTCTCTATCCACCAGAATTGCACCCTCATGGCCTGGATGGGAAGAGCTTCGTTGAGCATTTCACTGAAGACAAACCCGTCGTATTTGCATTCCATGGTTATCCACGAGCTATCCACCAGATTGTTCATGGGCGTCCAAATGTGAATCGTTTCCACGTGCGCGGTTTCAATGAAGAGGGAACGACTACTACACCTTTCGATATGGTCGTGCTCAACGGTATGAGTCGCTATCACCTCTGCATCGAAGCGATGCGACGTGTACCTCGTGTTCAAGAACTAGTGCCACCCTTGATTGCTGAATGCGATGATATTCTAACCAGGCATAGAGCTTACGTGCGTGCCAATTTGGAAGATATGCCAGAAGTTCGCGATTGGGTTTGGACAGATTAGCTGACCCGTACTGGCAGTTTCCTGATTAAAGAAGAGTACTTGTATGAATAGAACCGATCGGCTATTAGCTATCATTCTGGAGTTACAGGGTAAGGGTAGGCAACGTGCCGAAGACCTGGCTGAAACGTTTGAGACGAGCAAGCGCACTATCTATCGAGATATCCAGGCGCTAGGAGAGGCTGGAGTGCCGATCGTTTCTATTCCTGGCAGGGGCTATTCCTTGATGAAGGGATACTTCTTACCGCCTCTCAGCTTCACAACTGATGAAGCAACAATGTTGTTAATGGGTAGTGATTTGATGGCGCAAAGCTTCGATGCGCAATATCGTTCTGCAGCGCTTTCAGCAAGCCGCAAGATAGAGAATGTCCTCCCTGAGATGCTGCGTGAAGAAGTACATTATCTCCAGGAGAGCATCCGGTTTATAACAACAGATGCGATGGAACGTCCAACTGAGACAGAAAAGCTGTTGCAAGTGCGGCGCGCTATTCTCCAACGTAACACCATACGCTTTTGCTACTTTACACGTCATCCTTCTTCAACGGTGGAATTGGAAAGTGAATTAGTGACTTCAGCTCAGCACACTACTTCAACTGTGCCAACAAATCCTATTGTGAGCATACGTGAAGCTGATCCATATGGACTTGTTCATTACCCTGAATGCCTGGCATGTCATTGCTTATTGCCATTTACGTCAGGATATTCGCAATTTTCGCCTTGACCGCATTGATGACCTGGTTTTGTTGCCAAAGACATTCCAACGTTCTGTCAACTTCAAGATGGGTGATTCAAAATCAGTTGAGCGGAAGCGGTTGGTTGTTCGTGTAATATTCGACAAAGAGGTTGCACGGTGGGTCATGGAATTGCGTTCATACTTTACCGACTCTGTAGAGGAAACTCCTCAAGGATTGCTCGTGACACTCAAGCCGCACCAGGAGAGCGAAGTGCTACAATGGCTACTTAGTTGGGGTAGCCATGTTCGTGTGTTAGAGCCAGAGACACTTCGCGAGCGGATTATTGAAGAGGCGCAGGCAATGCTGCAAAATCATCGAGAAACCTAAAATTCATTTTGCTACTGACATACTATTCACGCACTATCTTGTTTACGAGATTATAGTTTAGAGGCGTTTAATAACGCACTTGAGTACATTCTACAGGCCGCTTAACAAGCGGCCATTGTATTTGGGGAGTAAAACATGTTTAGGAAGTTGGACTATCTAGCGATGATCTGCGCAGGTGGGACGTAAAGCAGACCCTAGCATTATCGAAATGAGCTAGTGCCAGATTGTCCAGCACCTGTAAAGCACCTGGAAGGTTAGCCACCGCGTGAGTGCTCTACATGGTAGAATACCTGATAAGTAAAGCAACTGCAACAGGTGGGACTGGAAAGTGAGTGCTTGTGCAACACCATGTCATTTCAAAAAACGCCAGATTGCTGAAGATCGGCAAACTTTCATTCTACATGGAAGATGGCAAACTCCTAATTAACACTCCTGATGCCAGATTTCCTTACCCTCTGAGTGCTTGCGATACGCTGGCCTTGCTCAATCTCTTAACAGATTTCAAAATAGAAACTATTTTAGTGGCGCGTGAGGAGCAGCGTGATCGGGAACGCAAAAATAAAGAGCGTCAAGGCCACAATAAAACCAAGTGGGTACTCGTTGATGGGCAATGGGTGGAAGCGGTAGAGCTATCCGAATTGGAGCAAGAGCAAAACGAATAACATGAGATGCATATATGAATGATATGTAGGAACCAGGCCACCAAAGCCTCATTCTGGCTGTTTCGCTTCAAGCTACCTATGCTATACTGCCTGGACTCATTTGATTGACAGAAACTTTCAGTACAAAGCAAGGACTAAGGGTATTGAAAGCGCATTTCTTGCTGTACATGGGTGACTAGTGTAGGGAGTTCTCAAGTATCAAATCTTTGTAGAGATTTTACAAAGATTTGATACTTCTTTCTCAGATTTTTCATAGAGTTATGTTAACATGAATATAGAAGAAATATGCATAAAGTAACCTATGAAGTGGCAGGGAATAGTATCAATAATAGACTGATAAGAAACTAATAAGTTCTAGATTTGTGTGATTTGGACACAGTGGTGGGAACAACCCCAGTTTCATTACTTTTACAAAGAGAGATAAAAAACAATGATTGATGAAAAATATGTTGAGCAAACTCCAAAATATGTTGAGCAAACTCCAAAGAAAAAGGGGCATAAAAAACTGCTTATTATCAGTATTGTCGTGCTGTTTGCGTTTATCGTGTTGGGCATTAGCGCACTTGCGGCTGGTGGCTCAAGCACAGATACAACGAAACCGCAACAGACAACTACTGCACCAGCGCCCAAGCAACAGACACCGCAACCGCAACCAGTGACTCCCAAGCCAGCCCATATTCTCACTGATGCAGAGGCGCAAAGCATAGCGCAACAGTATCTTGTCAATGAGACTGTAGAAAGCGCAAAAGTTATTGACTACCATGATGGCAAAACACATATTGTTTTAGGGATAGCAGAAGATGATGCTAGCATAGGACATACTTCTTCTGTTATGTACTTAGTGGCGTCTGCCTTTGAGAATAAAAACGTTGCTGAAATTGCGTTCGTTTGGGGGGATAACAATAACAACGCAAAGTACATGAGTAGTGTTACCTTTACAAGCCCTACTGAATATACGGCTACACAACCACAACCTATTTCCTGATTGATAGAAGGAGAAGAAAATGGAAACGAAAAAGGGTGTTCTGACGCGGGGTGGTCATACCAGCCCTGATGTGATGATTGTTCCATTGCTGAGGGCTATGGTGATGGTTGGTGATGCCTATGTAACAGTAGCATATGAGAAGATGCGCGATTTAGTGTCTCTGACGGAGAAAGATATAGCACCTGATAAATCTGGTTTTCCGTACTACTATCGTGGGTTGAGTATGCGGGTTGGTCGTATGCGCAAAGCTGGTTTAATACAGCCTGCTACTGGCGATAACTGGCTTAGCATCACGCCTGCTGGTCGCATTATGGCTGGCTATTAGTATCCCATCCGAGACTTGAGGTACAGGACGTTAAATATAAGGCTTGTTCTTGCGGGGCTATCCTGTAGAATAGCCCTGTAGAATAGCCCTGTAAATAAGTTCCGATAAGTGCCGTTACAGGAAAGCATTTGAAAGTTCCCTTGCGGATTTGAGACAGAGAGAATACAGCAGTGGATAAACCAGATCGTAGCGTCATAGAAGAAGCTAGGAAGCGTGTAGAAGAAGCTAAGAAGCCCCCCTACAGGTTTGTAGCCTATCTGAGATGCGCTAATACATTTAGATGACGTCGAGGAACAGCTTAAAAAAAGACTTAAGACGATACGGGGAAGCACTCAGAGCAGAGCGAGCGGAACGTATTCGTATAGAGCAAGACGAAAGACGATACCAGGAAGCACTCAGAGCAGAGCAAGCGGAACGTACTCGTATAGAGCAAGAGGCACTAAGACGAGCGATAGAGAAAGGTACACTTCTCTACTAAAAGAAAGACAGGGAGTCTGCCCACAGGAGAACCTGCGCATCATTCTCATTCTATATGTGCAGATGATCAACTGGCGTGAAACCCTGACAGTACGTTAAATATACGGCTAATGCTCTATGCGTGGCGTGGCTCTCTACGCTAATGAAGTGAGACGCTCTGCCAAGCAGCCTGGGGCGTTAATTAAGAGGCTGCTCCTTGTCTTTTACGAGGTATATAACATCACTTTGTAAGAGGCCAATCATAAGAAAGATAAAATAATGAGAGCAAATACAAAAGACGATAAAGTAACAACGCTAGAGATCATACCCTATGTGGTCGTGGCGGTCATTAAACTCGATGGTGGTGCTAAACAGAAAGCTATCATAGAGGTTGCAGAGCCTCTTGTGCGGGAAGTATTCTCAAGCACGTTTGGGCCAAGTGATCGTACGGTGATGTGTTGGGGGCCGTCAGGACGTGGTGTTGGTTTTGGTGAAATAGAAGCACCAGATGGTTATCAGGGTATAACGTGGGAAGCATGGCAAGGCAAAATTAGTACCGCTATTATGATAGCCGTCAAGCAGGGCTATCTTGAACGAACCTATCAGAATGGGATCATCGAGGTCACAACCAAAGGTAGAGAGTTAGTGCAAGAGTTACTTTAAGCGTAGTAACCCGTCTGCTATCGCTGTATGGACGTAAAATACTCTTGAGCCGAGCGGCTGGCATACCCGACACATGTATGCCATTTGTCTTTTGCTAGACTTCTGTTTATCTATCATGGGTATGCAGATGCCTCGCAAGGAGACAATTTTCAGAAAGGTGGGAAGTGCATGTATTAACTGCCACAGCAGTATTTTTATGGTATACTGTAGCAACCCAAGGGTAAACTTGAAGGTACTCTTCTTCACAGGTGGGATAGACTTGTGAGATTTGATTGGACTACTATACTGCACTCCGCAAAGCTGGCTTAGGTGCGTACGTACCTGCATCCTACAAACAACGCAGCCGCTCTTATCCTCGCAGCAATCATCGTGTGATGAATCCACGCTATCAGCAATCCCAGGTGAAAGAGTGGGAAAGATACCAGCAAACGGTATGGCCTGAGTATCGCGGTAATCACTTTCAAGAGGCCATGAAATCCAGTTCACCTATGCAGCTTAAAACCATGCATACTACTGCTATGGCCGTATTCTCAAAGGTTATAGTGCAGCTAGGAGAGTATGAGAGGGCTGGACGTTGGTAAAGCAATCTGGGAGCCATGTGCATCAAGTAAAGACGGGAAACTCTAATGGTTTATGCAAAGAGCAGTAGTGGGCGCACCATCTGGACTATTGGTGGGCGCATCTAGATGTTTGGGAAGCCAACAATAAAGGGCAAACTTGTTGCCATACTGTTGTCACACTCCAAGGTTATAGTATTCATGTGAGCTGAAAGTTCACATAGAAAGAATTTTGTATTAACCAGAGGGAGGTTGAAGAATGATTTTAGGTCTCGATTTTGTAATGTTACATGTACCCAACCTTGAGCAGGCTCGTTCGTTTTATACCGAAAAAATGGGTTTTGCTATAGAGGATCAACAGTCTGGCTTTGTGCAGTTCAAGCAACATGAGGGCATGGGTGCTATATTTGCACTGCAGGAGGATGCGGGAGTTGCTCCATACGAGGGTGTTGAACTCTGGTGGATTGTAGACAACGCGGATGCAACATATAATACGCTGGTTTCTCAGGATGTTGAGATTGTGAGCCAGCCTTCTGATCAACCTTTTGGTAGAGCGTTTATTGTCAAAGATCCAGCAGGGAATGCGATCAATATGTTCCAGCCGAGCAGCTAGTTTTCAACTAATTTGCGATCAAACAATCAACAAACACATGATGAAATAGCTCTGAGGTTAAAAGAATGAACAACGATCAGCACGATTTTGAGCAATTCATGAGGCAGCGTAGCGAGGTTGCATGCGCCTACATTAACGGCGATGCTGCTCCACTTGGTGAGATCGTCGCTCGCCACTCACCAGCTACCTTCTTCAAACCATCTGGAGGTTATCGCCAGGGTGCTGAAGCAGTCTGGTCACAATACGAACTTGATGCCATGAATTTCGAGAGCGGTGGCGATGGGCAGTTTGAGATCCTGCACATGGCGGCGAGCGATGGACTCGCCTACTGGGTTGGTTTCCAACAGGCTTCTGCTAACCTGCGTGGTAGCTCAGAGGCAGTGTCTTTCAACCTACGTGTAACCGAAATCTTCCGCCGTGAAGGCGATACCTGGAAACTCATTCACCGTCATGCTGACCAGCTACTCTCCAACTCGTAGCAAAGCAACGATAGCCTCTGATCGCCTCAACACCGCAGTGGCTGGATACTGCGGTGTTGTATCTACTTATTCTCCCATTTTGAACACAAGTTGGTATAAGTAACAATAGCTCATGCTTTGATAGTAGTTATGTATAGTAACATATCCATTATCAATACTTGGGGAGGAAATATGAAAACGAAGAACTCGACACTCTACCAGTTAGTTGAAAGTGATAAACAGATGGTGTTGAAGGAATTTCGACAAATTCCTGGTGTTGGCAAGAGCATTGCTGAGGATCTATGGGACCTCGGCCTGCGGTCGGTATCAGATTTGAAAAACCTGGACCCGAAAGCCCTTTATACGAGGTTGTGCACATTTCAAGGAACGCATGTTGATCGATGCATGCTCTATGTTTTGCGTTGCGCTGTTTATTATGCCTCCAATGACGTCTATGATGCTGAACTGCTCAAGTGGTGGAATTGGAAGGACTGAAAATGTTTTTAGCCCTAGTTATTATTTTAAGGCAAGGGTCAAATGCATGTTCCAGTTTTTCATGAACAAACATATCCAATTGTGTCATTCTGAGCGGTAGCGAATGAAGACACGGAGAGATTTTCAGAATGGAAAGAGTGACTTATTAAACTGCTAGGGACGGTTTTTACAGTTGAACTTGTTTGCCAAAATCTAAACCAACTCTCTGCATAACCGCTCAATGTAGGTGGGGTTTGTGCCGCAGCATCCACCGATGATTTGAGCTCCTACATCTCTCCAGAGTTTCGCATATATCACGTAATTGTCCAGCATGTGTTCTTCGGTGAATTGCCATCCCTGTGCATCATCTGGCGCCCCTGCACCCTGCGCATAGACGCTCAGAGATTTGTGCGTCACGCTCTTTAATGTTTGTAATGCTTTTGTAGCAATGGAGGGTGCGACGCAATTGATCCCAAGAAAAATTGGAACGTACTTTTCAACTTCTCTAACGACCTCTCCTAATGGCTCACCTCCGAGAAGTGTACCGAATTCATCCGTGCAGAAACTGACAGCGAAAGGCATAGCCAGTTGTCTTGCTGCCTGAATAGCTGCCAGTGTTTCTCGGAGTGTAATCATTGTCTCAAGAAGAATAAAGTCGACGCCACCCGACTTTAGATCTTGCGCGTACATAGCATGTTCTTCTATCAATTCCTTGTTTGAAGGGGTTAGTTCGGGTGAATAGCAATCTTCAAGGGGAGCCATCGATCCTGCAATATAAACCTCATGTTCGGGTTTAACGTGTTCAATGGCTTGCTGGACAAGCTGACAGGCAAGGTTGGTAGCAGCTTGTGCTTTTTCAGCAATGTCTAGCTTTGCAAAAGCGCGTCTTGTTGTGCGGAATGTATTGGTGATAATTATTTGCGCTCCAGCTTCGATATAGTCTTCGTGAATATGCTGTACGGTTTCTGGATTGGTGAGTAGGGCTTCAGCCGACCAGAGTGGAAGTGTAGCAAACGTTCGCTTTGGATCATGAAAAACATTGACAGATCATGACAATTCACGACGCACCTCACATCGCCTGAAAGCCTCCGTAAATCGATGTGGGTTGAAAGGCGTTCCGCCTTTCGGGCAGAGGAAAAGAATAAGAGCAGAGAAGATGAAATCGGGAAGACAGGGAGGGACCATGTTTCTTTCTGAGTGCAACGTGATGGCATGAAGCAGCAGTACGCTGCCACCAATGAGGCGATTCGCGTCATGTTGCTCATCCGTACCAAGTGCCTGAGGATGGATACGCGTGGCTCACTCTGCACGTGACGTTTACTCGAATGAATCTGCAAAGATGCATGCAGAGAAGCAGCGACCACTGTCGGCGTCAAGGAGGATGGCTCTCGCCTCGAGATCTTGGCTAGCCGGATGAAAGGTTTCTTCCAATAGGGCGATGAGATCTTTCTAGTAAGGGGAGAAAAAGGAATGAAGCGTGCCGAACAACACGTGATTGAAAGGACTCACCCGCAGTTTCGCGCCATCGACCATGATGGGCTCTGGCGTCGAAGAACCTCTGGAACCTGGCCAATTACTCTGTCCGGCAGTCGTTTCTTTTTCAGCAGAAATACCTCAACAACACAGCAATTTTCCATGTCGTCAAACAGACGGAGGCCTACACAGCGCTTCCCGCTAAAGTCGCCAATCAAGTGCTTGTACAACTACATAGGGCTTGGATCGCCTTTTTTGAAGCCATGGAGGTGTACCAGGAGCACCCGAAGCGGTTTCGGGGGCGACCTGGCTTGCCGAAGTACCTGCACAAGACACAGGGCCGCAATCTGCTGGTATTTGAACTCGGATGTATCTGGAAGGCAGAACTGCGCACGCGGGAGATTGCGGTGAGCCAACTTGGGCGAATTGGCGAAACCAAGCAACAACCGACCTCGATACAACAGGTGCGCATCGTCCCAAAAGCGGATCATTATGTGGTCGAAGTGGTCTATGAGGCCGATGAAAAACGCGCCGCGGGTCTTGATCCTGATCTGTTTGTGGCGCTTGATCCGGGCGTGAGCGTCCTGGCCGCCCTCACCTCGAATAAACCCGGCTTCGTTCCCCGCCTCGTTACTGGCAAACCAGTGAAAGCTCTCAATCAACTGTCTAACAAACAGCGCGAGCATCAGCAGAAACAACTTGCGAAAGGAAACGAACCCCGCTTTACCTCCCACCGCCTGGATCGGATCACGACGAAGCGCAATCGTCGGATGATGCACTACTTGCACACCGCCAGCCGTCGGATCATTGAGCTACTGGTGGCGCGATCAGATCGGAACACTCGTCCTGGGCCGGGAATCCGTGTCTTCAAGCAAGAGGTCGAGTTAGGGAAGAAGCACAACCAGGAGTTTGTGCACATTCCGCACGCGACATTTCTAGAGCTGCTCACCTACAAGGCAGAGGCGCTTGGCATCCGTGTAATCGTCACCGAAGAGAGCTACACCAGCCAGGCCAGCTTCCTGGATCTCGATGTGTTGCCCAGCTATGATCCCACTCAAGGGGCCGAGCAGGAAGACAAGCCGCGGTTCTCTGGCCGCCGCGATGGCCGCTGGTATCGTGTCAAAGGGCGTACGCCTATCCATTCCGATGTGAATGGCAGTTATAACATCGGCAGAAAAGTATTCCCGACAGCATTTAGCCCAGGGATAGAGGCCACCGCAGTTCGGCCCAGGCGGCTTGCCGTCTAAACTATAGAGCTATGGCAGCTGTGTCATAACTTCTGGATACTGTAGTTGGTACTCCACGGTGTAAAATTTCTGTGCCCATTCCTCCATCCATTATAAATATTTCTCGTTGCTCCAAACGGTTTTGTAGGTTTCTATATTTCCTCAAGGGTGTGTCCTTCCATTTAGCTTTCAGCTTTTGGTGAAATGACGGATGCCAATTGTTATGTCATAACTGTACGAATAGCCTATGGTACATTCTATTATCCATGTCGCCATGTAATCAGTATAACAATTTCCAACCGAGATGAGATAGAATACTATAGAGATGGATAACAGCATTTGGAGGATGAAGGACTATGACCCCCAACAATAATCTGCAAAATCGAATCAAACATGTCTTTGTGGTAATGCTAGAAAACAGGTCTTTCGATCATATGTTAGGTTTTTCTAACATACTTGGTATCGATGCCGTTAGTGGGCGACCTGTAGGTATCGAAGGGCTTTATGCAAATAATGATTGGGACCTTGATCAGCATGGCAATAAGATATTTGCTACCACTCCGGCAGATTGGGCGATGCCTTTCGATCCTGGGCATGAATTTAATGACGTGAGAGAACAGTTGTGCGGAGCTGGAGGCACCTATCCTCACATCACTAATAGTGGTTTTGTTACCTCCTACAGTAAGATCGATCCAGGTCATCCAGGTGAGATCATGAAATGTTATGCTCCAGATCAACTTCCCGTACTCACAACTCTCGCGCAGGAATTCGCGGTATGTGATCATTGGTTCTCATCGATGCCAGGCCCAACGTGGCCAAATCGTTTCTTTGTGCATGCGGCATCGTCAGGAGGACTAGATCATAGTCCATCACCAATCACATCGGCCGAGTCTGTCCTTTTCAAAGGCTATACATTTGAGCATGGAACGATTTACGATAGGCTTGATAAAGCGAATCTGAGTTGGACTATTTATAAAGGAGATGCGTTTCCGCAAGCGCTTGCCATAAGTGGTATGAACATCCGTGCTCTAGAGGGGCGCTTCAAGGACTTTGATGACTTCAACGACGACATAAATAACCCAGGTTATACAACATCCTATGCATTTATCGAACCAAATTATGGACATGTACTTACGGGGGATTTTACCTGTGGTAACTCGCAACATCCCAAGGACGATGTGACACGGGGTGATAGACTTTTGAAGACGATTTACGAAACAATTCGTAACTCACCTCTTTGGGATAATAGTGTACTAATTGTCACCTACGATGAGCATGGTGGCTTTTATGATCATGTTCCTCCACCTCAAGCCGTAGCTCCTGGGGATGCTATTACCGATCCAGGTAACAATACCAACAACTTTGATTTTAAACAACTGGGCGTGCGCGTACCTGCTGTGATCATATCGCCTCTTATCCCTAAGGGTCTTATTGACTCTACCATTTATGATCACACATCTGTACTGGCGACTGTTGAAAGTATTTTTGGACTACTGCCTTTGACCGAACGCGATGAACAAGCACATATATTGAACCATCTGTTTTCGCTTACAACACCTAGACAAGACGCTCCAACTACATTGCCTGCACCTGCCAATTCAGGCATCAGTTGCGACGACAATAATGGAGCTAGTACCGCAAATAGATCACTCGTAATGGATGCCGCTTCTGCAACGGAGCCAGTACCCTCGTCACTCCAGGGCTTCTTACATGTTGCCTTCTTAAGGGATTTGCAAGCTACACCTCAAGAGGAACACGCAAATCTTACAGCGAGGTTTTCGAATATCAAAACACAGCTTGACGCAAGGCTCTATATGAATGAAGTTCGCCAGAAGGTCGAGCCTTCCAATGCTAAATAGAGATTCGGCCTAGTCATCGTATCAATCAAAGAATGTATGGTATGATTTATGGCGAAAATAGTAAAAAGCGTTTGCTATAAACACCATTCTGGGTTTTAGGTGAATATGAACATGAAGAAGATGACAAGATCAGAGGTAAATGTTGGTAGCCTTCTCGAGTCCGGATTTGCTTTCAATTATGATGATCTTACCCTGGTACCTCGCGTAGTCTCAACATTGCAGCATCGCTCCGATGCGCGACCTGAGATACAATTTGGCCCATTTCAACTGGCTTTGCCTCTGATTGGTTCACCTATGCCTGACGTTTGCGGAGAAAAGATGTGTCGAGTCCTGGCACAGGAGGGCGCGTTGGGGATCCTTCACAGGTTTCAATCAATTGAAAGCCAGGAGCATGAATTCGAACTGGTACACCATCAGGATGATATGGGTACTCCTGCTGTAGGTGCAGCTATAGGCATTACCGGTGATTATCGGGAGCGTTTTCAAGCATTGTATGCTGCTGGCTGCCGTCTCTTTTGTCTGGATACTGCGAATGGCGCGCACTTGCAAGTGCAGCAGGCCATGGGCTGGATTCGAGGTCAAGCATCAGATGTGTTTCTTCTAGCAGGAAACGTTGCGTCCGCAGAAGCTTTTTCCGCTCTTGAGGAATGGGGAGCTGATGCCATTCGCGTCGGTATTGCTGGAGGCTCGGTATGTGAGACGAGGTCGGAGACAGGAGTGTTCTTACCCACACCTTACGCGGTGGCAGAGGCAACTATGGTGCGAAAACGAGCACTCATTGTTGGTGATAGTGGCGTGCGGACGCCTGCCGATTTCTGCAAACTACTGGCATTGGGTGCGGATGCGGTAATGGTTGGTTCAGCATTGGCCGGTACGAAAGAGGCTCCTGGTCACGTCATTGCGATGGATGGCAAAAAGTATAAGGTAATGCGTGGCGCTGCTTCGTTCTCAGTGCAGCAACAGAGCGGCAATGCAAGCCCAGGGTACGTTGAGGGCACTGAGACGTTAGTCCCTTATCGTGATACAGTTACTGCTGTGCTGCATCGTTACCTGGCTGGACTTCAGTCCAGTATGTCCTATATGAATGCCTGCAGACTAGATGAGTATCGTCACAATGTTGCCTTCAAGCTGCTGCTTTGACTGTAGAATTATTTTGAGACTGAATATGCAGGAGAAATTTTCCTTATGTTGCAAACAGTACAACCTGCTCTAGTTGGCTCATCTATCCCTCGGCAGGATGGACCTGACAAAATAACCGGACGTGCGCGCTATGCGGGAGACCAGGTGTTACCGGGAATGCTGTATGCGCGCCTGGTCCTCAGCCCGTATGCCCATGCACGCATTCTGAACATAGATACATCACCTGCTCTGGCTTTGCCTGGAGTTGTAGCTGTTTTTACCGCCGAAACGCTAGGAATGGCCCAGGCAGATACGCTCTCTCGTGCGCAATCTCCATTGGCAGTGCATGAAGTGGTATGGTGCGGGCATCCTGTAGCCGTAGTGGTAGGCGAGACAGAGGCTAGCGCTGAGGATGGAGCCGCCGCCGTTGATGTCGATTACGAGCCTCTATCTGCCGTTATTGATCCTGAGGCTACTCTACGAGGAGATTCATTGCCGCTTCCCTCTAAAAGCGGGACGAAAGAAGGTGAGAATGTTACCGTTCCTCAAGAGGAAGCGAAGGTCGAGGAAGAGGGACGTTCGCAAAATGTCAGCCAGACTCCTCCTCTGAGGGTAGGTGATATTGAGGCTGGTCTGCGCGAGGCTGAGGTGGTGGTCGAATGTAGGTATCGCACTCATCCTGTGCACCAGTCATATATGGAACCACAGTCAGTCACTGTAGCGCCAAGCAACTCAGGGCATCACCTGGTGATCTGGCCAAGCACGCAGGGGATGTTCAATGTGCGCTCGGCAGTTGCAAGTGCACTTAAGATGCCAGAGCGGCAGATACGTGTTGAGTCTGTGCCAATCGGTGGAGGATTTGGCGGGAAGGAGACACTGGTTGAGCCTCTGGTAGCAGCGGTGGCGTCCAAACTGCGCAAACCGGTACGATTGGTCTACACGCGTCAGGAAGACCTCCTGGCCGGGAATCCCGCACCACAAACTGTGATTACCGTCAAACTAGGTGCGAAAAGGGATGGCACACTCACTGCTATCCAGGTCAGAATGATTCTTGATGTGGGAGCCTACCCCAATCCTCTCGCTGGATTCAGTGGCTTCCATTTCAGCGGCATCTATCGCTGTCCCAACATAGATATTCAATGCGATGTTGTTCAGACCAACAAACCCGGAACTGGTGCCTATCGCGCACCTGCAGGTCCGCAAGCGTACTTCGCAATGGAATCGACAGTGCAGGAACTCTGCCAACAACTTGAGATGGATCCGATCAACTTCCGCCAGATCAATGCCCTCAAAGAGGGCGATCCAAATATCAGGCTTGGTCGCTGGCCGCGCATCGGCTTGCTGGAGTGTCTTGAGCAGATCCAGCAGCACCCGTTGTGGCTGCAGCGCCAGCAGGCAACGCAGGAAACTCCAGAGGAAATAAACGGCTGGAAGATTGGGATAGGCGTCGCAGTAGGCGGTTGGCCGGGTGGAACGGAGCCTGCCGCAGCAATGTGCAGACTGGAGCAAGATGGTACGATTACCGTGGTGGTGGGCAGTGTCGATCTTTCAGGCTCAGATGCTTCACTGGCATTGATCGCAGCCGAGGAGTTGAACTTGTCGGCGGAAGCTGTGAACGTGACCCATGATAGCACCGATTCTATGCCCTATAGCGGCCTTTCTGCGGGCAGCAAGACGATCTACACAGTCGGTTCAGCGGTGTTAAAAGCAGCACATGATGCTCGCATCCAGATCTTCTCCATCGCAGCCGAGATGTTAGAAGCATCTCCTGAAGATATGGAATTGCGGGATGGAAAGGTGGCAGTAAAGGGAGTGCCTGAGAAATATATCACGTTGCAGCAAATCGCCGCGAACTCGATGCGTTTTGGCGCTCCCTACGAACCAGTCTATGGCCGGGGTCGCTCAGCCAATCGTGTCTCTTCACCTATGTTCGCCGCACATCTAGCAAGGGTCGCCGTTGATCCTGAGACAGGCGAGGTGCGCGTGCTTGATTATATTGCGGCTCAGGATGTTGGCCGCGCCATAAATCCAGCAGAGGTTGAGGGTCAGATCCACGGTGGTGTGGTCCAGGGCATCGGTTGGGCGTTGTTGGAAGGTATGACTTATGATGAGCAAGGACAATTACTCACCTCGACATTGATGGACTATGCGCTGCCGCATAGCCAGGATGTACCTACTATCACTACGCTTCTGGTAGAGGTGCCATCTGAGCTTGGCCCGTTCGGCGCCAAAGGAGTGGGCGAACCGCCAGTTGTGCCGGTTGCTGCTGCCATCGCAAATGCCATCAGGGATGCGGTTGGTGTGCGTATGACCGAATTGCCGATGACACCTGAACGTGTTTTCGCTTCCATGAGAGCGGGGTCTTCCGTTTAGATACGATATTGTTGTGAGCAATTCAGGCACTGGGCACGAGATCCTTCGCTATGCTCAGGATGACAATGTCAGGTGTGGTATTGTTGCGAGCAATTAAAGACACATTAGAGCCTTGGCTGTGGCAAATTCGATATTTGTATCCTTTGCAGCGCAAAAGAATGTTGTCAGACGTAATCACTTACCAATAAGCGAAATGGCGTCTCGTCTTCTTCAACGATAGAGAAGCGGTCCATTTGCTCGTGGAAACGATTGTCGAGATTGTCATCATTGACGAGCGAAACTTCTCCTACAAGGGTGCGACTCTCCTCAGACCAGAATGTATGGTAACAATATTGTGGAATGGTGATACTCTCGCCAGGGTGCAGGATTACTTTACCTCCGGCCTGTATAGTATGTTTAAGCCCATCCGTATTCACTATTACATCGCTAGAGTCTAATCCTTCATCTGGTGTGGAATTGTAAAGCTGTACAACCAGATTTCCACCGCCCCGATTGATGATATCTTCCATTTTGACCCGATGAAAATGCATTGGAGTGACCTGGTTGCGATCGACGATCAGAATCTTTTCCGCGTACGTTTTTCCTCGATGTGTGGTTAGATTCTCAGGGCTACCATTGCGGAGCGTAAAAACGCATAAACCAACATTGCGATAATCACCCTGTCCAAAGTCCGTTACGTCCCAGCCTAGTCGACGATCGATAATTTCGTACGCTTCTTTTCTTTTTGACTGCCAATCTTCTGGCGTCCAGTATGCAAAGGGTGGGAGATAGAAACCACTTAATCTGAGAAAGGCATCTGCATCGCGTATGATAGCATTGATTTCAGATCGTTTCATTTATTGATCCTCCCCTGGTTTTTCTAACTCCTCAATCGGTGTTAAGGAAAATTCTTGTATGAGAGCTTCAACATCTCTTCGTTCAATTCGACCACCTGGACCACTACCTTTAACCTCGCGAGGATCTATATCATAGGTGTGCATCAGCCGTCTGACTGGTGGTGATGCAAGTGGTTTGTCACTCGGAGATGATTTATTGATGGCTGAACCTGCCATATCGAAGTTGGGAGTAGGGGTATGCGGTTGCTGGATTGGCGCTGGCGTTGTCTTGTTAGTGACTACGTCTGGTAGGACGTCATCAGCCAGTCCAATGTAGGCTATGAGTGTTCCTACCTCTACAACCTCGTCTGCTTGATGCACAATTTTCCTCAGTATACCGCTGATAAATGCCTCAACTTCGAGCGTTACTTTATCTGTCTCAACTTCGAACAGTGGTTCACCCAGTTCAACTTGATCGCCTTCTTTTTTAAACCATGAAATGATACGTAATTCATCCGATGTTTGCCCTAACGCAGGCATGCGTATACCCTGCAACACTATCGCTCCTCCTTTAACCTACTCGAATAGACCAAGTATCACCGAGCGGATGCGTTCAATACCGGGTACAATTGCCTGCTCCATGATAGGGGCGAAAGGCAATGGAGTATCAAGTGTTGCAACACGCTTGATAGGTGATTCGAGATAATAATGGCACTCATCAGCAGCGAGCGCTGCAATTTCAGCTCCCCATCCACCAGTCAATGTATCTTCGTGAACAATTACCAGTCGTCCTGTCTTTCGCACTGATTGCCACAGCGTTTCTGTGTCAAGTGGCACAAGAGAGAGCGGGTCGATCACTTCGCACTCTATGCCCTGAGCCGCAAGTTCTTCAGCCGCTGCGAGCGAACGATACAGGCTGATATGAGTCGCGATAATCGTCACATCCTTTCCACTCCGCTTCACTACTGCTTTGCCGAGCGGTACAAGATATTCTTCAGCCGGAACATAAGTGGTGAGATCAAATCCACCTGCTTGCTGACGCCCCTTACTTCCGTATAACAGTTTATGCTCAAAAACAAGCACGGGATTATTATCACGGATCGCGCTTTTGAGAATGCCTTTGGCATGGTAGGCATCAGAGACACAGACAACTTTCAAACCAGGCACATGCATAAAATAACTTTCTGGACATTGACCATGTTGTGCTCCGCGATTTGTAGTGCCCACGGGGGCGCGCATCACCATAGGAACACTCATTTTCCCACCAGACATATAGCGCATTTTAGCCGCCTGATTTACCAATTCATCCATACACTCAAATAGGAAGTCGGCATATTGCATATCCGCGACAGGACGCATGCCCATTAAAGCAGCTCCAATAGCGGCACCTGCAATGGCCTTTTCACTGATTGGAGTGTCGATGATTCTCTCCGGGCCAAATTCTTCATTCAACCCCAGATAGACGCCGAATGCTCCACCGAAGCCACCTTTTACTCCGATATCTTCTCCGATTAGAAAGACAGAGGGATCGCGGCGCATCTCTTCGGCAATTGCTTCGCGTAACGCCTCGCTAATTGTAAGCCTTCGCTTATTCTCAACAACATTGTTTTCGTGGACCGTTTCGTTATTGCCAGTTTCAGACATCTTACGCGTATACTCCTTCCAGGGCCTGCTCAGGGGTTGCGTCGGGAGATGTGCGCGCAAATTCTGTAGCCTCGTCGAGTTCTGCTTTCACTTCGTTCTCAATCTCGTCGAAAACAGCCTCACTGATACCTGCCTCCGCAATGAGAGTTTTGCGTAGTCGTGCAATTGGATCGAGCTCTTTCCAATGGGCTTCCTCTTCTTTCGTCCGATAGCCTCGCGCGTCATTACGGCTATGGCCAACAAAACGATATGTCTTGCACTCTAGCAGAATAGGTCCATGCCCCATACGAACGGCATTAATTGCATCTCCTCCGCTCTTATGAACCGCAAGCACGTCCATACCATCAACGATCTCACTGCTAATTCCATAAGCGCGAGCGCGATCAGCGACGTTTTCTACGAGTGAGACTTTGTGATAGGCTGTCGAAGCGCCATATCCATTGTTTTCACACACGAAAACAATAGGGAGGTGTTGCACTGCGGCAAAGTTCAGACTTTCGTGGAAGGCTCCCTCGTTAGTCGCACCTTCTCCAAAGAAGCAGACTGCCACCTGTCCCGTTTGCCGTAACTTAAAGGCCAATCCCATGCCCGTGACCACAGAATTACCTCCTCCGACAATAGCAATGGCTGGAACCATTCCAACAGCAGGATCGCCTAAATGCATTGAGCCACCTTTGCCTCTACAGCAACCAGTTGCTTTGCCATAGAGTTCGGCAAGAGCTTCGCGGGGTTTTATGCCCTTGGCAAGAGCATGGCCATGAGGTCGATGTGTTGAGGTAATCCAATCTGAGTAGGAAAGGTGGTCGCAGATGCCAACAGCAACTGCTTCCTGTCCCTGATACTGGTGGACGGTTCCTGGTATTTCTCCCTGCAAAAACAAGAAGTAAACATGCTCTTCAAAACGCCGAAGAAGTATCATGCGCTTGTACAACGAAAGCACTTTTTCTGTTCCAAGTTCGTCGAATACGCTCAAACTTCGTTTCCTTTCCATTGTTCATGTATCACGTCAATGCAGATGAAGAAACATCCACCGTATGACGAAGGGATTATATGCCTCGGGCGCGGCCGCTGCTTCCATAGAGTTGTAAATATTCTTGTACTTTCGCTTGCATAGACCTCTTTCCGATGAGAAGGAAATCCTGTTCCCGATGGGATCCTACGATGTCGTGTACATTAGCAGAGTCATCAGAGGTCAGCACTGACTCGCGAAGAGCACTAAAAAAAGATTTTTTCAAGCTCGTACCGACATTGAATTTGGCAACACCGTAGCGTATTGCTGCAGCGATTGATTCAGGGGGGAATCCGGTGCCTCCATGAATAACCAACGGCACAGAGGTGTGTTCATGAATAGCGGCAAGGCGCGTCAAATCGATTTGAGCAGAACCATGGGTGAGAAGATGCACGTTGCCAATTGACACGGCCAGGCAGTCGATGCCTGTTCGCTCAACAAATGATGCAGCTTGTTCGGGGTCTGTGAATGAAGCAATTGAAGTGTCAATGCCCTGATTGGTTGAGTCTGGAAGATGACCTAATTCTGCTTCGACAGCGACATATTGAGAGTGCGCGGCTTTGACGAGCTCACGCACCTGCTCGATGGCTGATTCAACTTGCCATGTGGAGGTGTCGAGCATAACCGCATTGAAGCCAGCTTGCATGCCTGTAATGCATTGTTGATACGTGTGTGCTTCATTGAGTAAAAGAGCAACAGGCAGGTGAGTTCGCTCTGCAAAAGTAAGACCGATATTTCCGAGTATTTCGATGCCTCCCGAATCCAACCAGGTTTCGGAAACCATCATGCATCCGAAGCCAACGATGACCGGAGCATTTTCAGCCTCGGCTGCCTCAATCACCGCTTCGAGTGAGTAACTATCCCACGCTTCGAAATAGCCTAAAGCATATCCACCCTCCTGTGCCTTTGAAAGTAGGTAGGGTAACGGTACAATCATTGTGCTAACCTCTGGATATCATAGAGAGAAATGATAATTGATGACTCATTATAGCGGTTTTGAAGGATGTAATCGGCAACTGATGCAATTGTAAATACCTCTCTGCTTCTGAGCGTGTAAAGACACCTCCAGTGCAGCCTAAATTGGTGCAGGCTGAAGCGCCGATCAAGCTGGCGAAGCGTAAGGAGTCTGCCATTGTCCATTGTTCCAGAAGGCCAACAATAAAACCCGCGACAAATGCGTCACCAGCGCCCGAGACATCGACGACTTCAACTGGGAATGCTGGAGCCTCAAGCGTTTCCTGTGTGCTCATAAGTAATGCGCCATCCTCTCCTCTCGTAATGATTGCGATATTACATCCCGCATGCAAGAAAAGTTCAGCTTGCTTCCCTGGATCGGTTTCGCCCGTAAGTCTGGCTGCTTCTTCGATATTTGGCATGAATACATCGATAAAAGGAAGGATTGGTCGGAGATCGTCAAGAGTTGGGTGGTCGGTACTCGCTGGAACCACAACATCAAGCATTGTACGGACCCCATTTTCTCTCATGCTGTTAAGCAAAGTGGCGATGCGCTGAGGATCAAGCCTGGGAAGCACGCAATAGCCCCCCAGTGCAAATACTTTTGCCTGCATAACTAACGGGACAGAGATATCTTCCACTGTCAAATCGGCGTTTGCGCCAATAGTATGGATATAGCGCCGATCTTCACCAACGACCGGCAAAATAACGGTCTTTGAAGTGCCGTGAGTGGATGAGCGACGTAATCCGTCAGTTCTTACATCATTGTTCTGCAGATCCCGTTCGACTGCATCACCAAATAGGTCCCTTCCTACTTTGCCGACGACACTGACTGATACTCCCAATTTCGCGAGTGATATAGCCGTGTTGGCTGCGCAGCCACCTGGCTGAACAAGAAAGTCTTCGGTGACAACTAAATCTCCTCCATCTGGAAGACGCTCAAGCGGGGGAACAAAAAGATCAGCGACCAAAATACCAGCGCAAACGACAGATGGTGGCTGTATCATGTATAGTGCTCTCTTTCTTTATCGTGCCCCATTACTTTATTGTACCTGTATGTTGTGGTTTTTGCAGTATATCATATTGAGGCTCTTGAGCTTAAAGCACTATTGTCTCCACTAAAACGGATTGAACAAAACAAAAAAGTGGCAGGCACAACACGATCTTGATGAATAGAGACACCTGCCGCTCCTGAAATTTATATTTTCAGGAGCGGCAGGTGTCTCTT
>CAVPEB010000042.1:0-166010 GCA_963702765.1 uncultured Chloroflexia bacterium | reverse complement strand
AATTATTCTTATGCAGTTGTAAATGTACTACGTTTGTAATGCCACGGTAATATGCCATATTTTTCTGGGCTTGTCAACAACTTTGAAGACCAAATTATGAAGGCTAAGAATAATTAGCCAGAATGTACTAGATCACACTTGAGAATTGAGGTTCAATCACGCCAGGGAAAATTACCTTGACGTTTCAATAATCGTTATGGTAAACTTGTATGGTGTGATGCGAGATTTACACACTGCTTACTGAAGCTATGCTATTTCGTTTTGCATGAAGACAGTGCAGTCCACCAAAGTACAACGATCGTCAATCTCCAACTTATTCATGGGAGGAATCAATGCGGGCTACGTTCAGCTATGCGAGCATCCTGCGCGCTGTTGGTCAGGTACTAGATCAAATCAGCGTGAAAAGTATCGCAATTCATGAGGAAGAGGACGGCCTTTTCGTCGAGGGTTATAACGGCGAGGGCCAACTTCAAGTACAGATGCGTTATGACATCGCCAGTCTTTATGATCTGGTAACTCGTTCAGAGGAGCAAATAGAAGAGCACAGTGAGCGCGAAACAGCAGAAAACGAAGGAACTCTCCATCGCTTCCTCGCTGAACATGATCGTCAACTGGTTGGCGCTTCCCGCTAATCTGATACAACTTTTATCTCGTCTGTCTGAAAGGCTAGACGAGATGGACGAAGAAATCAACCTAAAAAGCCGGGGGTAGCCCCGGTTTTTATATGCTTGTTAGTTTTATCTTATATAGAGGAGATGCTCCACAGTTTTAGGGATTTGCATCGCATAACCACTGCTTACCGTAGCAACGCATACATTCTATTACATCGATCAAATCATGTCCCCTTTCACTCAAGGAATACTCTACTCGAGGTGGGACTTCGGCAAAAGTCTGGCGAAGAACAATCCCTTCTTCCTCTAGATAACGTAGCCGTTCGGAAAGAGTTTTGGGGCTAATACCATCTAACGAGCGTTCGAGTTGATTAAATCGTTTGACACCTGAGGTTAAATCGCGGATAATAAGCAGAGTCCACTTCCCACTGATGATCTTAGCAGTGCGAGCAACGGGACAGATCGAGTTATCCAGGGAAGGTGATATTGTTGTTTGCTCCATAGCATTGCACTCATAATATACTAAGGGTGACCACAAAAGCAGGGTCTTATGTATCCTTAATTAAAAAACTATATCATAGTTACTACTTATTGTAAAGCGCAGACCACTCGACTTTGCCAATAAAGTATGATATGCTCATAGCTAACAGGATAGTATTCAGAAGTATCCAAGCACCTGAACAATCATAATAATTCTTGGCCTGCGCGGTTTCTCCCTATGAGAGGAGAAGAATGTGCCTGAAGAAATTGCTCTATTCATCGATTTTGAAAATATTCGATATAGTATGCTGAATATCCAGAGACGAGAACCAGACCCACAGGAATTAATAGCGGTTGCACGTCGATATGGGACTGTTATGGTTGCTCGCGCTTATGCAGATTGGTCTCGTCAACCTGAACCATTTAAGGGGAGTTTGACGGCGGCAATGATCGACCGAGTCGATTGTCCCGCAAAACAACGAGATCGAATTCGTATGGGAACAGTACACTATACGGGGAATCAGCCTAGTGGAGCTTTAAGTGCACCGATGTTTGTTCCTGATCAAGGAACAGGCAGTCTGGCACCTACCCCTTTTCAACGAGATTGGCCTGGCGAATCACTTGGTAATTCTGGTCCTTTACCTGCAATCCCCTCACAAGAAATGAGAAATGATTGGGGAGCGTACCAGGATACTTCAGAGATAGATCAGACTGAACTCGATGAGGATTCTTTAGCTGAAGATGGGCCTTTGACTGATGAAAGTTATCAGTTGCCGGACTATCAGCAGCGTGAGCTTTCTCGGCAAAATGTGCCTTACCAAACTCCCTATGGTCAATCAGCTCCTACAGGGCCACTTGGCTCTAGTAGCAATACCGGTCCACTAGGATTTAACTCTTCTAACCCGGTTCAATCTACCGGTAATACAGGTCAAATGCCTGCAATTAATATGGGTGGCTCGAGTACGATTGTCCAAAGTACTGTGGTCCAAAGTACTGTTGACTTAAATATGCTGATGGATATTATTGAAACTGTTTTTGATCGTCCTACAATTTCTACATTTGTTTTAATGACCGGCGATAAGGATTTTACCAGAATCAGTGCCCGTCTAAAGTTACGTTTAAACAAAACTGTTATTGTTGTTGGTATACCGGGAACCGTCAGCCGAGACCTGATAAGCAGTGCCAATCAGTTTGTACCCCTGGTGCCAGGTGGAGCGCCGGTTGCTATTGGAATTGGCGATAGCGGATTTGGCTCAATGTCAATGACTGGTAATACAGGAAGCATGCCTGCTATTGCTATGGGCTCACCTACTGGGCAACTCCAGGCATATCCAATGGATGCTCTTGACCCACAGCTACTCCAATTTCTGGATTATATAGATCGCAACTGGTCATGGCGCACAATTATCGGCGTATCAAACTTCATCGGAGATCCCATCAACCCTAAAAATCGCTTTCGAGGTCGCCTCACTCGCGAATCTGCTCGCGAATTGCTCAATAGTTGTATTCAACAGGGCATTCTTCTCGTGCAAACAGATCCAACCGGGGCGGAAGACCTCAGGTTGAATCGTTCCCACCCGGGTGTTGACGAAGTACTTAAACAATTTGTGCGGTAATATAAAACATGCATGAATCACGTATAGAGTTTTTACGACGTTTGATAGCAAGTCCAAGCCCATCTGGCTTTGAGCAACCTGTCCAGGAAGTAATACGGACAGAAGTGAGCCAATATAGTGATGCGGTGCACACTGATGTGCATGGAAATGTCGTCGCATCACTCAATGCTGAAGGAAGCCCTCGCGTCATGCTCACCGCTCACTGCGACGAATTGGGTTTGATTATCCACTATATAGATGAACAGGGCTTTCTATACTTCTCTCCTATTGGTGGCTTCGATCCCTCCACGCTTCCAGGTGAACGGGTTCATATCCATACCTCTAACGGCCCTCTGCTGGGTGTGATAGGTTGTAAAGCTGTCCATCTCATGGACAGTGAAGAGCGAAGCCATGCTCCAAAATTAAAGAATATGTGGATTGACATTGGCGCTTCTAATAATGAGGAAGCACAACAATTAGTTCCTCTCGGAAGTGTTGTTACCCGTGCTGCTCAACTTGAAGTATTACGCGGCGAGCTAGTCGTATCACGCGCGCTTGATAACAAAAGTGGGATATTCTCGATTGTCGAGGCTATGCGCCGTATTCATGAACAACGCGATAAACTCAAGGCAAGCGTTCATTTCGTTTCCACGGTTCAGGAGGAGACGGGGTTGCGTGGCGCACGAACCAGCACATTTGAGATTAATCCACAGATTGCTCTTATTATAGACGTAACTTTTGCTTCTGACCATCCTGAAACATCTAAACAATTGTTAGGAGACGTGAAATTACATGGTGGTCCAGGTTTGACAATTGGGGGATTTACCAATCCACGAGTCTACCAGCTTCTTGTTGCTGCAGCAACAAATGCAGACATACCATATCAATACGATATTCAGGCTGGTTATACTGGCACAGACAATGACTACGTACAGGTTTCGCGTGGGGGTGTGGCAACTGGACTTCTGAATATTCCTTGCCGTTACATGCATTCTGGTTCGGAAATAGTCTCGCTCAAAGATATTGACAATGCTGCTGAGTTAATGGCTCGTTTTGTTCTTGCTCTTGACGAACAAACAAACCTGATACCATAGAGGAGACAAAGCACGCGATCAGAGTGTTGAATTGGAAAACATCAACCGTGAAGTATCTTAATCCAATACTCCCCTGCCAGGCACTTCGCAAGATTTTGCGATTCCATCAGCTTCAGGATAACCAGAAACCACTTCTGTCCCAAAGTATGTTGTCTACAAGCCTTGTAACTCCAACACTCACAGAAACTGTAAGCAGGAAGTCAGGAAGATTGGTCCCCAAATTCTCCCCCATTTCTTCAAATGAATTTGGATCGCACATAGCTACATAATCTAGTTTCAGCAATGGCTCGGTTGCAATGAGAGAAGCTACCTCTTTTTTAATCACAGCAGTATTGTATTCACCTTTTTCGATCATTGATTTCGCCGCGAGTAATGCTTGATAGATAAGCACAACAGCCTGGCGTTCTGCTTGTATAAGCAAACCTGCATGATTGCTAACTGCCAATCCATCACTTTCCCTAACAATTGGTAATATACGAATTGTGAGATCGATATTGAGGTCATCCACAAGTTTACAAATCAAAGCATTTTGCTGAGCTTTCTTCTGGCCTAAATACACCTTATCTGGTCGCACGAGTTGAAACAGCTTCGTCATGGATGTAGCAATCTGGCGCATATGATCTGGCTGAATAGCTCCTTCCAATTTCTCAGCTATAGGGCCGAAAGGAACAACATAGGTTGAAAAACTCGGGGGAAAGAAATAATGTGAGCGAGGAACGAATACAACATCAACATGCTCGAGATCTAAAAGTTGAAGAGTAGCATCGAGGTTCAAAGGCATTCGTGTGAGCACTTCAGAGGATTCAAAACGCAAACTGCTATCGAAAATACAAACGACGCTAAGCTCGCATTCCTGGAATGAGGAACGTACTAATGCCAGGTGGCCTTCATGCAGGTTGCCATTAACAACTACCAAACCCACTGAACCACCAGAAAGCCATCCTCGCGCCGTTTCTGTCATTTCATCCAGGTTATATATTATTCGCATATAAATCCTTAAGAGCTATTTGTTACGCTATATATAGTAAGACGTTCATCTTCTGTATTTGTGGATAAAAACTCCGATGCGCTACAATCGCCACTTTGTGCTACATCAAATGCCAGGCACCCGCACAAGTATTGTAGTTTTCATAACGATTGGCATCGTTGGGTGTAACCTGCTATACTACACGCGATACAAGGAGGGAAGCATGCAAAAAAAAGCATATAGCAGAAGCGTGAAAGGAATACTAGCTAGAGTTTTCGGATTGAGCTTCTTGAGCGCTTTTATTTTTACTATTACAGTGGCAATACGCCATTTGCTCGAAACACCTATGAAACTTGAGAGTTCCCTACCTGGAGAAGCTCATTACTATAAGTGGAAGCATGGATATATTTTCTATAAGGTTTTGGGAGAATCAAAATCTCCCTCGCTACTACTCCTACATAGCCCGGGATTAGCAGCATCGTCATACGAGATGCGTTCGATTCTAGAACCGCTAGCACAGCATTACCGTGTATATGCCCCAGACCTGATCGGCTTCGGTATCTCAGATCACCCCAAAATTGAGTATTCGTCAGATGTCTATAATGCACTCTGCCATGATTTTCTCACCGACGTAGTAAAACAACCAGCGACAATAGTTGCCAGTCGGATGAGTTGTAATTACGCAGTCGCGACAGCCGCGAAATATCCCAACCTTTGTGAGCGTCTCGTGTTACTTTCACCTCAAAATTTGGAAGATAAACAAGAGCAAACATCCCTCACACCTATGAGTATTTCAAAGAATTTCTTTATAAAAGCCTGGCATGTATTGCTTCAAGAAGCATCTGTTCAATTGCTGCTCTATCCAATGCTCAGCACTCGTTTTGCGCTTCAGTCATTGATGACACAATATCACACGAGCATTAACGAGTATGATTTGGAATATTTTTATGCCGCCGCGCATCAATTAGGCGCAGAACGTGCAGCGATGGCATTCCTCGGTGGAAAACTAGAACTGGATGTTTCACAACAGCTAGAGTTGTTACAGCAACCCACGTTAGTCATATGGGGAGCGAAAGGACTGAACAGCTCAAGACATATTGGAAGTCAACAGGACATTTCCTGGATGAAGTCACAAACTCGGCTGGCATTGTTGCCTGACGCAGGATTTGCTGTTCATGAAGAGCAGCCCATGAAAGTTTCTGCTACCATTCTGTCCTGGAGTGAAGAAGGTAAGCCAGCAATAGTTCCTCGCGAGACTATCACAATTGAAGCCTACTGTGCCAAATGCAAAATAAAAAGAAACATGTTAAATCCAGTCGAAGTAACCTCCAAAGATGGACGTCCGGCCGTACGGGGCACATGCGAAGTATGTGGTTCAAATCTTCATCGCTTCGGACGTATAAAACAGCAAACATTGACATAGGTCATCTCCAGGTGATACTGTGGACAAATTAACTACTATTTTGTTTATCACGCCTTCTCTAGAGTCTTGAAAGTTTTGCGTTCTTAAGAAGAGCAAAAAAGTGACTTCGATGACTTGACGACTGGCCAATGAAAACGTATAATCTTCTTCGTGTCTTTAACACCAGGGAGGAATTTACTATGAGTATTGGTGGACAAAGTGACGCTAGCCAGGCAAGATCAGAACAGAAGATCTACCGTCTAACACCTGATGGCTATGCAAAGAAACAAGAGCGTTTGGAATACTTGCGCTCTGTAAAGAGAAAAGAGATCGCTGATTACATTCACGAGGCGAAGGAAGCTGGTGATATCAGCGAAAGTAGCGCCTACGAAGATGCAAAAAATGAGCAGGCGAAAGTTGAAGGTGAGATTCTTCAGCTTGAGCGATTGCTTGCAGTCGCTTCGATCATGACATCTGATATGCATGACGAGTTCGCAGGGCCTCTAGTTGTCCGAATTGGGACACAAGTAGATGTCGAAAGTGAAAGCGGCTCGCCACGCACATTCAAGATTGTTGAAACGTATGAAGCCGATCCAAAAACAGGCTTGATCTCAGATCAATCTCCTGTGGGCAAAGCTCTCATGGGGCATCAGGAAGGCGATTCGGTAAGTGTCGCAACTCCTGGCGGAGTAACAAACTATAGGATTCGTTCAATCCGTCCGATGCTTTGATAACGAGAGATTACTAGACTCAAAAAGTCTCTTCCATTCACTTTTCTTGTGGGGAAGAGACTTTTTTCACTTACTGGCAGATCAGATCATGAATTCGCCATTTTTGGAAAATAACTCCCCATCAACGCGAATTTCACTACCATTTCGCAAATCACACACCATATCCCAGTGAAGAGCGGATTGATTGATGCCACCGGTCTCAGGAATACTGGCACCGAGAGCAAGATGCACTGTCCCACCCATTTTTTCGTCAAAAAGTATATTCTTTGTGCATCGATCCACATTTCTGTTATTGCCAAAGGCAAACTCACCTAAGCGGCGTGCCCCGTCGTCCAGCCCAAGCATCTTATCGAGATAGTCCTGTCCCTGAGCGGCAGTTGCTTCAACAACTACACCATTTTCAAAGTGTAAGCGAACATCTTCAACAGAACGGCCGGCAAACGATGCCGGAAAACTATAGCGAATATAGCCATTAGCAGAATCTTCAACAGGACCCGTAAAGAACTCTCCACCTGGGAAATTGTAATGACCATCATCATTGATAAAGGTACGTCCCTCGATGGAGAAGGTCAGGTCTGTATCCTGGCCAACCAGGTGAATAGTTCGCTTCCCTTTAAGCCATTCAACATAACGTTCTTGTTGCCTGGAGAGTTCTTGCCAGCGAGCTACAGGATCATCATCATTCAGAAAACATGCCCGGTAGATAAAGTCCTCAAAGTCATTCAGAGACATTTCGGCATCCTGTGCATAAGCATTTGTTGGAAACATGGCAATACTCCAACGCAATGAACCATTTGCAGTGCGTTGCATGTATGTGTGCATTATGTCACGGCGCGTCTTCTGTACAAGAGCCATACGTGCAGGATCAACTCCACTGAGAGCTTTCGTATTTTCCTGCGATAAAAGCGAAAGCATTGCTTCATATTCCTCAAAGAGCATGTGCTGTGCCGCAGGAATATAAGACAATTGTTCATCTGAGCCTTCATTTAAAATGATTTCTCGTACCCCGGGAAGGTCAACAAATGTCTCTGGATATGCTCCACTAGTGATAGCTTCTCGAACAACTTCACGCACCAGCGGAGTCGCATTTGGGCCGGTCATGATGCCCAGACGATCTCCTTTTTTGATAGCTAGCGAGTAATGCACTAATACTTTCGCCATGCGCTGTAATCGAATATCTGCCATAGATAACCTCCTTCTAATTCTTAGAACAACGTTATTTCGTTTTTTGCGTAGTGTAGGTTTCTTTCGGCAATGCCAACCATCCGAAAAGACCAGCTAACGCGATAAATGCTCCTCCAATAGCATAGATGATGTAAACAGGAACAAACTGCCCAAGATAACCAGCCAGCGCAATTGAGATGAGACTCACTCCATACATAGCTGTCTCTATCACCGACTCTACACGCCCAATTAAACTTCGCGGAGTAGTGCCAAGGAGTATGGGTGTAAAGCCTACATCAATACCACCCTGTGGAATACCTGTAATAAACATGACAACAACTGCAAGAATATATTGTGTCTGAAAGGCATATATCACAAGACCAAGACCTAATAAAAACACTGATCCGGCCAGAATATGTCTGGGCATAACTTTTTTTGATAAGAAACCAGCACCAATAGCTCCAAGAAGCGTTCCAAGGCCACCAATAGCAACAAGCGGTCCATAAAGACTTGAACTGACCTGTAGTCTTTGGCTGACAAAGATAATATCCAGGGCATTGAGCGCACCTCCACCCAGCATTGCTATAAGTATCAGGAACACAACTACGAGTAAAGCACGAGTATGTACAACAAATTGTAGTCCCGCGAGTAGCTCTCGCAGAATAACCTTTATACCTCCAGGAGCATTTTCACTTTTTGTCCTATGGTATGGATGCAGTTCTTCCTTTGAGGCACGTATCGCTTGCACACTGATGGCAGAAATCAGGAAAGATACTGCGTTGATGATGCATGCGACAATGGGTCCCACAGCAAAGTAGAGCGGTGACGCAATTGCCGGGCCTATTATGAATGAAAGTGCAAATGTAGCTTGACTAATGGAAGCAGCTTGCGGCTGCTGCTCTTCAGCAACGATTACCTGCAACATCCCAGCCCTTGCAGGCATAAAAAAGCGTGAAAATGTCGAGATCAGAAAAACACTGGCATAGATGGTAGGTAATCGAAAAACAATTGGCACGAACAAGGGGAGTAACGCGATGAACGCACGAATAGCATCACTCATGACCATTGTTCGACGGCGATTCCAGCGATCTACGAAAACACCTGCGATGGGACCCAGTATGAAGACAGGCAGATATTGCGCGATCAAAACACCACTAACAGCAGCAGCAGAATGAGTAAGCATGAAAACCCAGATAAGCAGCGTCGTGCTATAGACAAAGTCACCCATATTTGAGATGGCCTGCCCAATTGCAAGCAATCGGAAATTACGGTTTATCAAAAAGCCTTTCTCTGGCATAGGATATTTCTTCGTTTCTCTTGCATCTTCAGTTAGTGGTTCCGTAGGCATGAAGCAGTTAAAACTCCTTTTTATAGAGCAGCGACCATAACAGATTCAAAAGAGAGATCAGCTTTTTGTATTCAGGACTTCGCGTACAGGATCTGAAGCAACTAACGTACCTACAATATGGAAATGCTCAAAAGCCCGTTCTGCCAGATCGGCATCTACGCTTTCATCAATGTGGCAAACGCCAATGATATTGACGTGCAGGCGCTTCTCTTCAGCGAGTAACTGCTCCAAACCTTTCCTATCATAATTCACTGAGCCTACAATTTGCGTATCCTCTGTCGTTAACAGTGTTGCCTTTGACGAATCGGGCACAGACACTACTTGAGGATATACGATGAGAAAAGCAGGTACTTCAATTTCACCTTCAATTCCACGTCTTGTTTCGTAAGGTTTGACCAGCTCAAAAATTTGCTTCTGCAGGTGCTCCTGTTCCTCAGCAGTTAGATACATACGTGTGTAACTTAGAGAGACTCTTGGCTTCATCTCTTTTTGTTCTAAAGCCAGGCGAAATGCTCGCTGAAAGCCATCCTTCATCTGGTTCAGCAACGCACCAGTCATTGATAACGCTTCATCGGGAGGTGCTGAGAGCAATGATTTTTCAACCGAAATCTCATGTGCAATTGGTTGGTAATATTTTTCGAGAATACCTCCTTTTTCACGTGTTTCTACCAGCCGTAACAAACCTACTCTCTCAAGTTCGCGAACATGATAATGTACCTTTGCAGGTGCTTCACCCATCTCTTCACCTAACTGAGTGACCGTCATAGGCTTATGCTGGAGGATTTCGAATATACGTAATCGCAGCATATCTGCGATAGCTCGTAATTGTTCAATATTCTCAATTTCGTAAGACTCAAGCATCGAGGTTTCCCTATCGATAAAATTTATTTGATCACAAAGGAATAATAGATCATATAATTTTTATTGTCAAGGTTATGCACTCTATTGACACCTGTTACTCCCATGAGTAATATAAGAGCACGCCGTAGCAGGAAAGCCATCACATTGACCATTTGAAGATGGGCGGCAAGGAGTAAATGAATGTTAACCTATGAAGATATGACCGAGTATTTCCTAAAGGCGGCGAGCAGCTTTGAGATTGTGACCCATCCTGAATATTGGGTCAATGCGCGGTCACTTGAGCGAGAATTCGCATGTACCTGTCATATGGGAAGTTGTGAGGAGGCTGAAACTCAAAGTTCATGTACTCTTTCTTTTACATGGAGCACACTCGATACAGCACTTTCACTAGAAGGTCCAATTGGTGTATGTGACTTCTTTCACGAACCGGAAGAACACTGCCCACACCTGCATACGAGCGACATCCCACCATTAGTGTTCGATCTGGCATATTCATCGCCTCTCACTATGAACGGTTCTAATGTGTATGATACAGAAATACTTTCACTTATACAGACACTGAAATTTCGTGCTAGTGAACAGAGTAGCAGAGCAATCGAAACTCGCCCAGGCGTTACATTGACACTACATGAGAATCGCCTGCAAGCCGAGGCACTTACGATACAGCAAAAAGTAGAGTTGCCGATCTGGCATCCTCAAGGAATGCGCGGGCTGCACGATGAACCACATTTGCGTACAGGCCGCTTAGCGCAACGACGCTATCGGGCTATTGAAGATGATGAAGAGATTGAAGAAATTGTAGCTGATAATCCACGCCCAGAAGATTGGCTACCAACCGTTTTGGAAGATGTATGTCAGGATATAATGAAAGTGCTGGAAGCGCTCGATTCAGTTCGCACTACAGGGTCATTGAATTAGAAGTGGCCCTTTTCATTAAGAAGCCATCGTACTTGAGACGAGAACACGTACACTTCAGTACATTCTTGTAGGTTTACGGCGTCGCTCGTTTGGTAATAAGATATCCAGGGCATCATCAACCGTGACAACACCCTCAAGTATGCCTTCTGCATTGACAACAGGTACGGCTAATAAATTGTATTTCGCCATAATCTCTGCAACCACTCGCGGCTCGGTATCTGGTTTTACTGTAATTAAATCAGCATCCATAATTTCTTGTAAAAGTTGTGCCGAGGGGGCTACTAACAGGTCCCATATGGAAACTACTCCAAGAAGTTTACTTTCATCTTGCGTGTCATCGGTAACACAATAGACATAGGTTGGGCGCACATCCTGCTCTCTAATACTGGCACGAACAGCATCTAACGCTTCTGCGACGCTCTTTGTTGCATTCACTGCAGTGTAATCTGTGGTCATGATGCCGCCCGCTGAGTCTTCTTCATATGTCAATAATTCTTGTACATCTTCAGATTCTTCAGGTTGCATCAAGTGAAGGAGCTGATCTGCATACTCCTCGGGTAACCTTGCAAGAAGGTCGGCTGCTTCATCTGGCCCCATGGCATCAAGGATGTCAGCCGCGCGTCCCGCGTTTATATTCTCGAGGATATGGCCTTGACGCTCGGTTTCAATTTCTTCGAGGGTATCCGCCGCCGTTTCGATATCCAGCCCCTCGAGCAGCCGCGCTCCTTGAGCCGGAGTCAGTTGGTGTACAATATCAGCGATATCTGCTGGATGGAGCTCAGCGAGTTGGCCGCTTTGTATGCGTTTAGGTTTGTTTGGCGATTCTTCCTCAGTTACATTTACATAAGATTCTCCAGCTTGCTTATCGCTTTCAGCAGTTTCAAAGAGGTCAGGTTGGTGCGAATTAATCAGTTCAATATTTTCCCAGAGTATCAGGTTTGTAGGCGGTCTCTGGGATCGATTGACAGAACCCCTATGCGTACCAAGTAACCAATTTGGAGCCAGACGTCGAACTAGACCAAGGGTACTACTATCGATTCCTAGAATTTGCCAGTCGTCGCGCAGACATACATCATTGACACGCACAGCTTTTTTACGGACAATGTCGATAACCTGTTTATCCAGCACTTCCTGTGCAAGGCTGATGGATACGGTCTGCTGATCTCCTTCAGATAGTGTAAGGGGGTGTGTTGAAAGCTGTTGTGTTGGAACACGCAGGCGCAAGATATTATCATGCCAATCAACATCTTGTACTGACACATACCAGGTATGCTCGGAATTTCCCTCAATCACGAGAATGGGAGGCGATACTACGCCAGACGCAGTTGTAGCAATAGATGAACGCTCAACTGGAACCGAGAGCGATCGTGTCACTTCGACGTCTATAATTTTTCCTATGCGTTCGCCCTGCGAATCTTCTACAGGAGCGCCAAGCAACTGGCTAAGATACAACATTGTTACATCTCAATGCGGGAATCTGGTAACTCAGGCGAAACGAACTGCGCACCAACCGCTTCACGTTCAAAATCCTCGTACTCGTGGTGCAACTTCTCTTCTTCGAACATGAGACTTGCGCCGACAAATTCGCGGAACAAGGGATGAGGACGAGTAGGACGGCTTTTAAACTCGGGATGGAACTGTGAAGCAACGAACCAGGGATGGTTTGCCAGTTCGATAATTTCAACCAGAGTATTATCAGCCGAACGTCCACTAATTACGACACCATGAGCTTCCATACGTTTACGATACTCATTATTGAACTCGTAGCGATGGCGATGGCGCTCAAAAACTATTGCTTCTCCATATGCCTGGTAGGCTTTTGAACCAGGTGTCAGACAACACACCCAGTTACCCAGACGCATTGTACCGCCTTTGTCTGCGATCTGGCGCTGTGTCGTCATCAGGTCGATGACAGGATAAGGGGTCTGAGGATCAAATTCTGTGCTGTTAGCTTCGGGCAACCCAAGCACATTGCGTGCAAACTCAATGACAGCCACTTGCATGCCAAGACAAAGGCCGAGATAGGGAATCAGCTTTCGGCGTGCAAAATTGGCAGCTTTAATCTTTCCTTCGATGCCACGATGACCAAAGCCACCTGGTACAACAATACCAGCTACATCTTCTAAAGCCTCGGTATACCTGTCGCCCATATTTTCAAGCGCTTCAGAGTTAATCCATTTTACGCGAATATCCACATCATGATACCAACCAGCATGACGCAAAGACTCTACCACTGAAAGATAAGCATCGTGCAATTCAACATATTTACCGACCAGACCAATCGTTAATTCAGGCCTTGGGCGTTTAATTGTCGCAACAAGTTCACGCCACTCTTGCATCACCGGCTCATGCTCTGGCAAGCCTAATTCTTGAACCAGGAATTGACCAAGCCCCGCCTCTTCGAGAATGAGCGGCACCTCGTAAATTGTATCTGTTGTGATCAAAGGCACAACAGCCTGTTCTTCGATATTGCAGAAGAGCGCTATTTTTTCGCGCAATTCATCACTCAGAGGATAATCCGAACGACACAGTATGACATCGGGTTGAATACCAACACGCAACAATTCTTTGACGCTGTGTTGAGTAGGTTTTGTTTTTAGCTCTTTTGTCGCCATCAGATAAGGCAAAAGGGTAACGTGCAAATAAAGAACATCACGGCGACCCACGTCTTTACGCATCTGGCGAATAGCTTCCAAAAATGGCTCACCCTCGATATCACCTACCGTACCTCCTACCTCCACAATAACAACATCGGCGTCAGAACGACGGGCAACATTATGGATACGATCTTTAATTTCATTGGTGATGTGAGGTATTACCTGGATGGTTCCACCCAAATATTCTCCTCTGCGCTCTTTACTAATCACAGAGGCATATACTTGTCCTGTGGTGACATTATTGGTCTGGTTGGCTGGTTCATCAGTAAAACGTTCATAATGGCCGAGATCAAGATCCGTTTCTGCGCCATCGTCTGTAACAAAGACCTCGCCATGCTGATACGGCGACATTGTGCCGGGATCAACATTGATGTAGGGGTCCAATTTCATAAGAGAGACTGAGATTCCGCGATTCTTCAATAATCGGCCCAACGAAGCAACTGTAATACCCTTACCCACCGATGATGCCACGCCACCTGTGACAAAAATGAACTTTGACATTGGATCCTCCAAGATTAGACAGGGTATTCACCAGGAATACCTTCTTTAGCAGTTGTCTTTTGCTATAGACGCGCAATGAACATCAAAAAATATACGCAATACATATACAGCATGGTATTAAAAAATGTGTTGAATGCTTAGGAACGAACTGATAATATGACGACCTGTGTTTCCGCAGGCAATGTACTACGGGTAATAGACAATTTTGTTTGTGGATTTATAGCCTCGATACCCATTTCACGACAAAATTTATCGAGAGGATTGGGAGCATCACCTATCGGGGGGCTATAATGCATAGGTATAACGATATGAGGTTCTACCTGGCTGATGACTTCAGCAGCTTGTGTCGCGTTAATTGTATGCTGCCCTCCAATTGGCACCAATAACATATCTGCGTCTGCAACTTCTTCAAGTTGCTCTTCCTGCAAAACATGTCCAAGGTCTCCAAGGTGACAGATGATGAGATCATCCATATGGATGATATAAATGGTATTACGACCTAATTCCTGACCATGTTTATCGTCGTGATAAGATGCAACGCCAGTGATCAAGACATCACTAATCTCATATTCACCAGGGCCACGAACTATCCTCGGATCACCACCTATGCCATCTGCATAGTTATGTCCGGGGTGATTGTGGCTGATAGTAACGATGGGGGCACTTATCTTGCCCAGCGAGTGTTCTAGCTGAGGAGAAAAGGGGTCAGTGATCAAGGTAACGTTCTTGCCACGCAATTGAAAGCAAGAGTGGCCGAGCCAGGATATTTCCATGTGTTATTTATTCGCTTTTCTCATAAGTTCGGGCGGGGACTTCTGTCCTCGCCCGAATTCAATTGTACCACAGGGATAAGTGTTCTACAAGGGGATAGCCTTATTAGTTTTCTATAGAAAAGTAGCTCTTTTAATCCTGTGCTTTAGTCTCGACTGAAGCTATCATCTGTTGTTCGTCATGCAAAGGGCCACTTACTGTCATACTGCCATTGGGTGCTTTGGATGCAAAGGTAAGAGAACTATATGCAATCGTGACTTTGACTTCACGCCCACGAGTTCCAACTCGAACCGATGATGATTCAACCACTGACTTGATACGTTGAGCCACAATTTCAGCGCCCTGCTGTTCTGCGCGAATAACGGCAGTCATCACACCAGGGCCATTGACCGAGAGATTGTCTTCTTTGCGAACCTTTGAACGCAGCAAAGGCAATAACTTGCGTGCCGCTTCTGTAGCCTCGTGTTCTTCGCGTTCGCGATTGATGTCATTATGTTTTGCGCCCTCAATGATAAAGCGAAAGACGATCACGCTCTGCGCATTACAAATGCGCCGAACTTTGCGCTGTCCCGCCTCCAGGTCTTTTGTCGAAGCTACAGCTTGCCAGATATAATGCTCACGCTTTCTTCGATAATCGAAATAACCCTGTACGCGCGCGTATGCTTCAAGGAATATGGCCCCTGCAGTCCACGTTATTTGCTTGGGGTTGCTGAGAGCGAAGTGACGACAGGCAATGAGCTGCCGCGCAATCGGAGTGACCTTCATTGTCGAAGCTTCGTAGTTCTGTTGCTGAAGCACTTTCAGATGACCAGCATAAATACGCCTGCGCTGCTTGAGAAAGTCACGAACCGTGACAGGGCCTTTGTTATAAACGACGCAATCAGGTGTATAAATGAGCTTAAAGCCGAGCTGAGATATCAGTGCCTGGATTGAGATTTCGTCAACTGCGCTATCGGTTGGAATACCAGAGATGACGTTGCGAAATGCGATTACTTCACCCAACTTAGGATGAATGCGAGCTACTCGATCATGCAATCGCCAGAGAAGATGCACCGCATGTCCCATAAAGGTGTTCGCATCGTTGACAGGCACAGGTCGACCTCCGACCATACCAATTTTAGGATCTTTAAAGGGAGCACAGAGACTTTCAATAGCATGCTCTTCTGGAATGACATCAGCGCCGATGAGTACAACAACAGGGCTGGTTGCCTTTTTGAGAAACAAGTTAATTGCGGAGGCTTTGCCTTCTCGTTTCTCCTGGACATACAAGCGTATGCGTGGCTCTTTCTGTTCCAACTCGGACACAATAGGAACGGTACGGTCAGTACATCCACTCGCAACAACAATCACCTCTTCGATACAGACCGTCGGGCCTGTTTGTTCAAGAACAGATTGCAGAGTACGAGCAATGTTTGCCTCTTCGTTATAGGCCATGATACCAATGCTACAACCGATACTATCCCTCCGACTCTACTACAGACTCCTGAAGCTCTTCCAACACGACGTCATTCACAATACTTCGTTGCCATTAATGGCATTCTCCTTTACCAGATGCAGACCCAGGATAGATTTCTCAACCGCTGTCTTTACCTATGCATAGTATCTTTCGGATGCCCATCTCTCACAAGTTCCCACCGTATCACGAAAATATGCCTTTAGTATCTTCTGTTTATTCATAAATCATCAATATTCTTTATTGCTCAGTCAGTAAGTTTTCACTCTCTCTCCGAATACAGGGAAGAATACCATTGAGAGGTAAGGGTAAGGATAGTGTTCAGGTTAAGAAACGGTTATAAATTTGCGAATGCGGTTATAGAATGCAGACCTAAGGCTTATTGACGGTATCGCCGGCACCATTTATACTCACGTTGTGCGGTCAACAACTGTTGCAGGCAATTAAAACCTCCTACACAAGCAAAACGCTGTACACAACTATTTTAGGTTCTTTAGCTTTACAATTGAGTGCCGGATGAGCAGAAAAGCAGTGTCTCACGCGCTAACAGTGCTTATCCGCTAGAAAAATAGAGTAATGCGAGTTCAGGAACACGTAAAATTATCGGCTATAGCTGCCACAATAGCGCTTCCATGGCTTGGAAAAGATGTCATCATTCCACTAACTTCAAGTGTATTGATTGATGTTGACCACTATCTCTGGTACGCTATCACTTATCGCACGTTCAGCTTACGAGCAGCCGTCAAGTACTTTGGACAGGCAGATCCTCCTCAATTAAAAGAGGCACGGTTATTACATCACCCGCTAGTACTAGGCACACTACTCTTAATTGCACTGCTCACTCGTTCGCGATTGCTCATGCTTATTCTCGCAGGTTTGATTTTTCATGTAAGCCTGGATGTTGTGCACGTCACACAGATGCAATCCCTAAAGCAAACACTGAGTGAAGAAGCTGGCAACGTGTGCCCTGAATGCGGAGAACGATGCCAGGCGCTGCAACTGCATACAGTGTACTTCTCCTCTAGCTTGTTGAACCGCTATAATGCAGAAAATTTTGTAGTACTCTGTCCCATATGTCACGAAAAAGCTCATAGTGCGTGATATCGCATGTCAGGGTTTTTCAAAAGCTCTCTATAACTGCTTTCACATTCTTAAGAAGAAGGCTCGACTGCGAGCGACCTCTGTTCAAAAAGCAACTTTTGAGAGACCTGCTTAGCTTGAAAAGAAACGTTGTAAAGTGTCGATAAGGTATGATATAATCGCTGCTTGTAAGAGTGAACAGAATTCTGCAAAAATATACTTAGCAGAACCATTTGATGAACTTGATCCCCGTCTGGGGTGAAATATGAAAGCGAGGAAGAAGTTGTCGCAACTGTGGCTACCGGCAATCCGGGTAATACAAATTATTCTTAGTATAGCGGTAATCGTGTTTATCTTGCTTCAGGCACGCGGTGCGGGCCTGGGTAGCGTTTTCGGTGGCAGCAGCGCTGGAACAGTGTTTAAGACGCGTCGCGGTGTAGAGAAATTGATTTTCAACCTGACTATCGTGTTCGTTGTTCTCTTTGCTGTAGTTTCTTTGCTCAGCTCCTTGATTAAATAAAAACGGAGTAGTGTTGCAACACTCCAAATTTGTTTCGATTTCTATTCTCGTTGTCTTCATACTTGCGCTAACGCTCGTATCATGTAGTGGTAGCTCCTCTACCACTACAACACCGGCCACAACAGCAGGTCAAAGCTCAGGCAATACAACAACAACGACTATATCTCCAGTTTTACATCCAGGCCCGCAACCTTGCCCTGAGGCTGTGCAAGCACCCGCCCACTGGGATGCAATTATTCCAACACAAAATGGTGTCACACATGTAGAAAAAGTAATATGTGGATACCTTACCGGCACCACAACATTACAAACATTGGTAACAGTCCGGTATCAAGGCACAGGTCAACTATTGGATGTCTACGTATTTAATGATATTACCAGCCCCAGCCCTTCACAACTATTCAAACTGCAAAGCCTGTATAACGGTGATGCCAGGCTCAGTGCATATAATACTGTGCTAACGGCCGAGGTAGATCAATATTCGAGCATCAACGCTGGTAAAAGCGACGCAGAGATGGTGCGGGATCTCTTTCGTGAGTTCCAATGGTCCGATGGTGCGGGAACGCTGGTTCCGGTCTCTTTTCCAGGCATCTTTCCCGATCTGACTCGTTACCAGGCAGAAGAGGACCAGGCACAAGTTAATCGGAGACAAGATGCCTGGAAACTGAATGCAGCAGAGGTTGCCAGGCAACTTGCTATAGATGCACATTTGCTCAACTGGCCTGGTGATGTTCAAAGTGGTGGTAGTAAGCGGCGGAGGCTCTAATGATACGGATGCGATAGTGACAGTAAAAAATCCTGCGCCGCCTGGAGATATGATTCGCGTTTCGCTTGAGAGGTTAGAGAGGAATAGCCATAAAGGCATCTGGGAAGTTGTTGCAGTCACAGCGAGTAATATATCTATCACTACACCGCAGAGTAGGGACATCCTTACAAGTCCGATGAATGTAACTGGAACAGGGAATGCCTTTGAAGGAGTTATCGGCACGATTGATGTACTGGATCATGTATATACTCCTATCGGTCATGCTCAAGTCACAGGTGCGACAGGCAATGGAAATACCACCTTTTCAACAGTCGTGTCATACAACTCCACATTCAAAGATGGGAAACAGGATGGGATCGTCGTACTGTATGCCGCAAATAATGCCGGTAGTGCTACTGGAACCGCTGTCATGATAAAGGAACTTTTGGGCTAAGACTTGACCGCAACCAGAATATCGCGCTTTTTGATGACACGATCCACCGTATGTTCAAACTGAGTGTACGGTGGATCGTTTCTAATGTGCAGGTGTGTATATTTCTCTACCAGATCTATCATTGCAGCACGCTCGATACGCGTGGCATTCCAGGCCAAAGCGATTGTACCTCCAGGAAGTAATAAGCTTTCCCAAACCGGCAAGGCTTTACTCAACAGGCCCGCAATTTCACCGAAATGCTGAATTCCATAAGGCAAATCACCGACAATGGCATGCATATGCGGACCTCCAGGAACCTCTTGCATATGCAAATTGGCATTAGATGTGTCTCCATGAACCAGCACAAACCTGTGTGTTGTGCCCTTATGCCCGATTTCGAACTGATAGCGACGACCTGAGCGACGGCCACGTTCATCTAATTCTTTAAACGGCACATGGATGCTATGTAAATACTGGCGTAGAAAGACGACGGTTGTATCGACATCTTGCTTCTGCTGTTCGATGCCAAATACATCATAGCCATCTGAGAGAGCGAGAAAGAGTGTGGTTCCTCCACCTGCAAGCGGGTCGAGTATTCTCAGTCGTGTAGCATACTGGTGAGCGAAAGCGCTAGCAAAAACAGCGATGTTGAGTAACACTCTGGTAAAAACTTCGTTTGTCTTTCCTTTATAACGGCGAATCTCCGCCATTTCTAGTGGCAGAAAAGGGACAAACGTTGTTTCAAGTGGACGCAAGAAAGGTCCCTCAACATCACCTATGTGTTCAAAGAATTCATATGCTTCACTGATAGCTCCCAAACGAGGGAGAATTTCCTGTAGCTCCGGGCATTGCGAAGACAGACGTTCCTCATCCAGGGACACCAGCAGATACGCCTGCCTTGCAAGTGTGACAGGCTTGATGTGTGAAATCATCGCTCCCAGTGGACTCGCAAGCAGTTCAGGCTGCGCCAGTTTTTCGGTCATATTGGCATACTGGGTACTGCGTTGCGGCGTTATTTTGAGTGCGAGCGTTCTCATGATAAATTCTGCACGTTAGACGTATACCCCACCATTAATACTGATCGCCTGGGCTGTCATGTAGTCTCCTTCGGTGACGATGTAGCGAACACACGAAGCAATTTCTTCAGGTTGACCAAAGCGCCCCATGGGAATTTTTTCGAGGATGCGATGGCGAATTTTCTCTGGCACTTCCATTAGCATATCTGTTTCTGTGAAGCCGGGACACACAGCGTTCACAGTGATGCCATGGCGGGCGACTTCGAGTGCGACTGATTTGGTAAAGCCAATAATGCCCGCTTTGGTGGTGGCATAGTTGGATTGCCCGATATTGCCAGCCAGGGCGACAAATGAACTGATATTTACGATCCTACCGGATTTGCGCTCAAGCATGAAAGGAAGCACTTGCTGTGTGCAGTTAAAGAGGCCGGAAAGATTGACATGGATGACGTCGTCCCAGTGTTGTTTTGACATGTTTTTGAGCGTCTTGTCACGAGTGATGCCTGCATTGTTCACCAAAATATCAATCTTCCCGAAGGTATCCATGGTCTGTTTAATCATATCAGTCACCTGATCATAATCGGTGACATCAGCATGAACAACCAGAGCATGTGGCCCCAGTTCCCTGATCTCATTCTGCCAGTTCATTGGCAGCATCCTCGCTCGTGGCATAATTAATGACGATATTTGCGCCAGTTGCCGCAAGTTCCCGGGCAATTGCCATACCTATACCTCGTCCCGCGCCAGTGACAATTGCAGTTTGACCGTCGAGTCTTTTCTCCATGACCTTTTCCTTTCAATAGTGTACCCAATAGTTTCCAGCATCACTTCAAGATTATACATCATCGCTGTTCCAAGTATCATCTTTTGGCCTGCGAGGGTTCAAAACGGTTCGTTTCTTCTTATTATCGAACGCTCTCTTTATTATCGAAAATACCGCTCATATACCGCTCAAAATGCGCGGTATTTTTTCGCAAACGATTGATCTGATTTTATGTCTCTATCCTTCCAGGTAATCCGAAATGTGAAATTAAAAGTGCCTACGCACAGGAATCGTCTACCCAGGCTCTCACGTATCATTCTGAGTGTCAGCGAAGCGTCTGCCCAGGCACCCACATGTCATTCTGAGCGTCAGCGAAGAATCTCACGCGCTGGGCAACGAGATTCTTCGCTGACGCTCAGAATGACACTGGTGAGAAGTCGACAGAATGATGAAGGGTTTGGGGGTAATTCCCACTGGATATTATAATGAGAGGGAAAACGAAAGGAGCAATACATATGGATGAAACGAATAATCAGTGGAGCGAGGGAGATTCGGAGATTTTTATTGATCTGGCAGAGATTTTTGTTCCGGGGCGTGCTGAGCAAGTGGCGGCTCTGCTCGATCTCATCCCGGCAAGAGCAGATGAACAATTTACGATCGTAGAACTGGCTTCTGGTGAGGGTGTTTTAGCGCAAGCGATACTGGAGCGCTTTCACGCGTGCCATTATGTTGCGCTCGACGTTTCAGAGGTGATGCGTCAACATATGGGTGAGCGGTTGAGTCAGTACCGTGACCGTCTTGAGATTCGACCTTTCGAACTGGCTCAACAGGAATGGCGTGACAATTTGCCACGGCCTTTGCGGTGTGTTGTGTCTTCGCTTAGCATTCATCATCTCTATGGAGAGGAGAAGCAACAACTTTTCCGAGAACTGGCTGATCGTCTTGAACCAGGTGGGGCTGTGCTGGTGGCGGATATCATCGAACCAGCAACTCAGCAGATCGCGGATTTGTTTGCCAGACAATATGATGATATCGTGCGCAAGCAGAGCATGGAGATACGAGGAGATTTGAGCGGGTTCGAGCAATTCCAGCAACTAAAATGGAATTATTTTCTGCATGACTATCTTGCTGAGGATACGAACGACCATCCCTCCTGTCTCAGCGATCAACTGCTATGGTTACGCGAGGCCGGTTTCAGCGTTGTGGATTGCTTCTGGATGCAAGCGGGGCATGCGGTTTATGGGGGGTATAAGTAAGTGGTCATACCTTCCCTCTTTTCCCCCAAAGGATTACAATATGAGATAGAGAACTGCTTTGAAAGCCGGGAGAACATCTATGCATATCGTAACTGTTGCCGAAATGCGCGAACTGGAAACAAGGGCCGATCATGAATATGGCCTTACGTCTCATATATTGATGGAGAACGCGGGGAAGAGCGCTGCTGATATACTGGTAACGCATATCAATCGTCCACGATCAGTGGCTGAACTGGAGTTTTTGATACTGGTTGGGCCTGGTAACAATGGCGGGGATGGCCTGGTTATGGCGCGTCATTTGAGAAAGTGGGGCGGGAAGGTCAGCCTGTATCGTTGGAAGGAACAGCGACTGACGATTGATGAGGAGGATGTTCCTGAAAACGACACGCAAGAGAAATTGGAAGAGAAGTTGCAGCGTGCCAGTTATGTGCTTGACGCGCTGCTGGGTACAGGCGTCTCTCGTCCACTACCTGAAAGCATGCGCAGTTTGCTGGGCCGTGTACGCCAGGAACGAGAAAAACGTGACACGTTACGCGTGGTAGCGATTGATCTTCCAACAGGCATGAACGCGGATACAGGAGAAGTCGATCCCGGCACAATCCCAGCCGATGTAACGATCACGCTGGCTTGCCCCAAACAGGGGTTCTTCTTCTTTCCTGGACGCGAGTTCATTGGCACATTATATGTAGGTGATATTGGCCTGCCTGCTGAATTAGAAGCGCATTTACGCTCAGAAATGCTGACAGGAGCGCTCGTCAAGAATATACTACCAAAGCGTCCACTTGATAGTAATAAGGGAACCTTTGGTAAGGTTATGTTGTTGTGTGGCTCACCGCCTTATCCTGGCTCAGCTTTTCTAGCAGGTAGTGGAGCGGGACGAGTTGGCGCGGGACTTATAACGCTTGCAGTCACAAAGGAGATGCATGCCATCTACGCCAGTGCGTTTCATGAAGCGACGTTTGTGCTCCTGCCAGATGAAGGCGCAGAAAGTTTTGAACGATCAGGCACGTTACTGGATCACCTGGATGGCTACCGTTCATTGCTCATCGGGCCTGGCCTTGGTCAAAGTCCTTCTACTCGTGAAGCTATTCTCCAGATCTTAGAGTATTTACGTGCCATGCCAGATGAACAACGACCGCGCCTGGTGATTGATGCCGATGGACTCAACAATCTCTCGGCAATGGAACGCTGGTGGACGTTGCTTCCGAGCAGATACAGTGATTACACCACATCCGGGGGAAATGGGACGGCTGTGCAATGGGTTAAAAGTATCGGGAGGGAATGTAGATCGCCTGGAGCTCGCGCGTAGTAAAGCAATGGAATGGCAGGTCACGCTGGTATTAAAAGGCGCCTGCACAATTATTGCGGAGCCTACTGGTCGCATACGTATCAACTGGCTAGCAAATCCTGCATTGGCTACGGCAGGCACGGGCGATGTACTGGCTGGATTGGTCGCGGGTTTGCTGGCTCAGCATGTGAGTTCATTCGATGCGGCAAGCGCGGCTGTCTACCTGCATGCTGCTGCCGCGGAACTGGTTAGCGCTGAGATTGGGTATGCGGGTTTGTTGGCGAGTGATCTGTTGCCGAAAGTCCCACGCGCAATGCTACGCCTGGATTAGTATAACCCGGGAACGAAGAAGAAGACGACACATGCCATTACGTACACTGCCATAAGTTGTATCCCCTCCAACCAGGTAGATTCTCCGTCCAGACTAATAAGTGGGAAAAGAATAGTTGCCAGGGCTAATATAGCCAGTTCCAGGGGTTGGAAAACGAGGTTGAGTCGAGTTGGAAAGAGGAGGCTGACCAGGACGAGTACTGGCGCTACAAAGGTAGCGACTTGAATTGAAGAGCCAGCCGCAATCGCCAGACTCAAGTCTACACGGTCTTTCAGTGCGATGATCAGTGCACTGGAGTGTTCTGTAGCGTTACTTACAATGGGAATAATGACCAACCCGATAAAGACCGGGGACCAGCCCAATTGAATGGTAATCGGTTCGATAGCATCTACCAGTAAATCACTGTTGATGATAGTGCCGATGGTTGCTATGGCGAGTAAGAGTATAGCGAACCAAATTTTAGGAGGATTTTGTTCCTCGGCCTTGAGCGCTTCGACCTCAGGAAGCCCGTCACTCGCTGTCTTCTCCTGCTCCTCGTGAGGACGACGCTCTGAACGAATATGAAACACATGTAGAGCAAGATACATAGCATAGACAAAGAGCATAATGATAGCGATAGCAATGCTAATTGTTTGAATATGCCCCGAGTCTTTCACAATAAATGCGCTGGTGGAAGGGATGAGCAAACCAGCTACTGCCAGCACCATCATCGTGGAAAATTGTCCCGCGTCACGCGCGCTGAAGTACTGCTTGCCCCAACGCCATCCACCTATAGCCAGGGAGCTACCAAGCACGAGCAAAGAGTTGCTAATAATTGAACCTGTGATGGAAGCTTTCACAACGGTGATTAGCCCATGCTGAATTGCAAAAATGCCAATGATTATTTCGGGGGCATTCCCAAAGCTTGCATTGATGAGGCCGCCAGCAATTGGACCGACATGATACTCCAGATCTTCAGTCGCACGGCCAATTAGCGCGGCAAGAGGAATCAGGCCAATTGCTGAAAACACAAAAATGGCGATTTCCTGCTGAGGTCCCCAGATGAGATTTATGAGGGGAGCAATAACCGCCAGAACGAGTAGATAATAGAGCCAACGTGACATAGCATCCCCATGGAGTAGGGCGGATGTTTAACCGGGATGCGAGTTACCACCCTGCTCATTTACTCAGCAGCAGCGTTTGCAGTTTCGGCACTTGCAACAGTGGCTTCGGTATTGCTACTGGCTTCATCGATAACGTTGACTGTAATTTCGGGCGCAAGCTTCTGGGCTATTTTTACTGGCACATGATAGGTGCCCAATGCACGAATTGGATCAGGCAAATCGATCATACGCCGATCAATTTGAATGCCTTCGCTTTCGCGGAGACCAGCAGCGATATCCTGGCTCGTGATTGACCCATAGAGTCTTCCTTGCCCACCAACACGCGCTTTGAATGTCAGGGTAACCTGGCCCAGGCGCTCTGCCTGTTGCCGGTTCTGATCGTTTTGTTTCTCAATTTTGCGTTGTTCAGCAGCTATGCGTTGCTGATAATTTGTTAGTAGTTGTGGTGTTGCACCAGCAGCCAATTTTTTAGGCAGGAGAAAGTTACGCGCGTAGCCATTGGCGACATCCTTTAAATCTCCGACCTTTCCCAGGCCATCAACATCTTGCAACAGTATTACTTTCATTTCACTTATGCTCCTCATAGGGGAAGCAGACAGGACGACGGTGATTGTCGCATCTACGTTTTCATGTCAATTATATGGATCTGAAAATGTAGATACCCAAGTTGGGTGCCAGTTCTTCCACTTGTCTCAATGATACGGGGCCTAGTATACACCGTGTGAGAAATGAACGCAAGGTTTTGAGTACCCCATTGTCAGGTAACGCTGGCTCTCATATAATAGTGCAGCAATCATAATAATGGCTATAAAGGACAGATGAAGATATGGATATCGATGGAACATATACGCTTCAGGCACCACCAGAAGTGGTGTGGAACATTTTGATGGATCAAGACATGTTGCAGCACACTATTCAAGGCATGGAACGGTTGGAGCAAACTGGAGAAGATGCCTATGCCTTTACTTTGCATATCAACCACGCGCCTTTGCGAGGCGCCTATTTTGGGAATGCAGTTGTCACTAAGATGGAGTACCCTTACTCGTATCATATGGAGGCCGAGGGTGAGGGTGTACCTGGAATATTTCGAGCTGAGTGGACTATAACATTGACAGCGCTCGATGAAAATACAGTGGTTGCATACCAGGGGAACCTACATTTTTCCAGGACCAATGCACAACTTCCAGGTTCACTAATCAAAGGCATAGTCAAAGTACTCATTCAACAATTTTTTACCGCTATCGCAGATCATTTGCGATCCGACAGTTACGTGTATGAGTACGACACTGAAGCTCAAATAAATCAGGTGGAGGCCTCACATAAGCAGAATGGGCAGGAAGCCTCGAGTTTGCCTGAAAAATCTTCATTTCTGCATCTTGTTGTGCGGCAACTTGGACTGGGGGACAACGACCCATTTTTAGAGCAGCAGTGGGTAAATCGTTTGAGACGTATTGGGCTTGTTTCGATGCTGCTGTTTTTTGTCTGGGTCGGCACAAGGTTGCCGAGAAGGTCAAGGGATAGACTGGGTCGCTAATGCATATTGCAATTTCGATTGTGCAAGGAATGCCCCTATTCATCCATCATTGAGCGCAGGCGTGCTTTCCAATCATTTTCAGCAGGGGTATCCGTCTCGCTTGGGTCACCAACAGTCCAACTACGCGTACCATCAGCGGACTTCACTCTCGTAGCCATATTAGGGTGTGGCTCTTTCGTTTGGATACGTAAAGCTGTTTGCGCTGCCTTACGCACATCTTGCACTGGATCATGCAATAATGGTCGAATGAGGTCTTTCGCATGCTCAACATTCAGGCGGCTTAAAGCGCGAATGGCGCCAGCTCGCACCTCAGCGGGTTGAGCGGTTAAGAGTGGTTCAATATCAGGCGCTAGATCAACAAGGGATAGATCGGCAATCAAGCGCAATAAACGATTGCGGCGCATAGGATTGGAGAGGGTTGCGAGGGTTGCACGACAATCTACCGACAGTTGTTCGCGATTGTCGATAGTGCCTTTCTCAATTGCTTCTTCTACGACCACTTCTGGAGGGATAGGCGAGGAGCCTCTGAGAAACGGCTCGATCCAGTCTACCACCGGCTCCGCTAGATTAGTACTTTCATGTAGCTTCAACGCCCAGGCATAGTGTTCATCTAGCCAGTAGTACAGAGCAAGGGTCATTTCTGCATCCCGAGCCGCATAGGCCACCATTGCTGGAGGAAGCGGACGGCGTGTCCAATCGGTTCTTTGCAAGCTTTTATCTAGTCGATAATGGAAAGCTCGCTGTAACATGCCTGCCAATGAAGATTCGTGTTGCCCAAAGACTGAGCGCGATGTTGCTTCGAGATCAAAGTAATGCGCAACATTTAGATCTCGTTCTGCCATCACACGCAGATCGGAGCCTGCACCATGCAGCAAGATGATTATTGATGGATCTGTCAGAACTTCAGCTAGAGGCGATAAGTCATGCAGGCGCAACGCATCTACCACATAGCATTGTTTGTCTATCGCCAATTGCAAGAGGGCAAGGCGATGAGAAGTCGTCGGGACACCGCTTTGAAAGGCGCTACGCACCTGCGTAAATTCCGCGTCAACGGCAATCACACGCGATGTTTTGAGTGTATGAACGGCAAGGAGTAATTGCTCTGCGCGATCGATCCAGGCACGTTGACCTTTCTCAGGAAGCTTGCCTGGTGGGGGAGTTATACCAAGATAACCTTGCTGCTCGTGTTCAGGGTCAGCATCGGAATCTGACTGCGGTACTTTATCGTTCAACACACAACCCTATCGATTGAAAACGGATTTTTCGCACATACATTACTGAACTTATGAGCTACTATAGCAGATTTTGGGGAAAAGGTACAGATAAAAAACGCTTGTATGAAGAGTTTGCCTATGCTAAACTGAAACGTAACAAACAAGACCAGTTGAACACTTGAGGGAACAGGAAGAAAATAATTCATGGCAAAAAATGTACCAATAACTGTAGCATATGGAGATGGCATCGGGCCAGAAATCATGGCCGCCACCCTTGACATCATTAAAGCGGCTGGAGCGCGTATCGATATTGAAGAAATCGAAGTTGGTGAGAAGGTGTATCTGCGCGGTATCAACGCGGGCATGGAGCCTGGCGCATGGGAATCGCTGCGCCGCACAAAGGTATTTCTCAAAGCACCCATTACTACGCCACAGGGCGGTGGATATAAAAGCCTTAACGTTACGACACGCACAACCTTTGGCTTGTATGCCAATGTGCGCCCTTGCGTTTCCTATTATCCGTTTGTCGAAACGAAACACCCGACTATGGATGTAGTGATTATTCGAGAGAATGAAGAGGATCTTTACACTGGCATTGAGTACCGGCAAACCCACGATATGGTTGAGAGTTTAAAACTCATCAGCAGGCCTGGCAGTGAAAAAATCGTGCGCTATGCTTTCGAGTATGCCAGGAGTCATAACCGCCATAAAGTGACCTGTTTCATGAAAGATAACATTATGAAACTCACCGACGGCTTGTTCCATAAAGTCTTCAATGAAATCGCGGAAGACTATCCGGATATTGAAAATGAAACGTGGATCGTGGATATTGGCTCGGCCAAACTTGCTGATACTCCAGAAGCATTCGATGTGATCGTGCTTCCCAATCTCTATGGTGATATTCTCTCCGACATTGCAGCTCAAGTAGCCGGTTCAGTTGGCCTGGCAGGGTCAGCAAATATAGGCGATCGCTGTGCGATGTTCGAGGCTATTCATGGCTCTGCACCTCGACGCGCGGGGCAGAACCTCGCTAATCCATCAGGGCTGTTACTTGCTGCAGTAATGATGCTGGTTCACATAGACCAGACAGACGTGGCAACGTTAGTGCATAATGCCTGGCTTCGCACTCTCGAAGATGGAATTCACACGTATGATATCTATGTAGAGAGCGTCAGCAAGCAGAAAGTAGGAACGAAAGAGTTCGCCGAAGCTGTTGTTGAGCGTCTTGGGAAGAAGCCGCATATGCTCAAAGCGGTCAACTATACGACCGGGCCACAGCATCACGAATTTGTATCAATTGCGATGGAGCAGCCAAACGAGCGAAAAGATCTCGTTGGAGTGGATGTATTTCTGGACTGGCACGATGGCACTGCCGACGAATTAGGCGAAACGTTCAAAAGAGTCAGTGGTGCAGGTCTGGATCTGACAATGATCACGAATCGCGGCGCAAAAGTATGGCCGGAAGGTATGCCTGAGACGTTTTGTACCGATCACTGGCGTTGCCGTTTCATGGCACCAAAACGAGGCGCTACAATTAGCCACTCGCAGGTCATTGCTCTGCTGCAACGCATAGATGAAGCCGGTTTTGACTTTATCAAGACAGAAAACCTGTATAATTTCGATAACATGATAAGTTATTCGGCGGTGCAGGGAGAGTAGGGCAAACTATTGTATGTGGCGAACGAAGGTGGTGCAAGCGCCAAATTATCTTACATCTGCATGGGTTGGCACCAGGACAGCGCAAGCGTTCGGGTGACGGGGACGCGAGTTGGTTATCGTTATAGAGAAGAGCACCAGGACAGCGCAAGCGCCCCCACCACACCACCTCCGAACCCCTATCCCTACAAAATAACGAGAGGATTTGTACAAGATGGTAATTGACGAGATACTTGCATATAATGACGAATTTGTAAAAGAGCATAGATTGCCGATTATTGGGCATGCACCGCGCAGGCGAATGGCTGTTGTGACGTGCATGGATTGCAGGCTCGTGCAAATGTTCGAGCAAGCGCTGGGCATTGAGCGTGGTGATGTGCTCGAGTTACGCACGGCTGGCGCTACCATTTCCGAACCCGATCGCGAAGGTGGTTTGAATGACCTCATACGTTCACTTGCAGGCGGAATATACTTGCTTGGCGTGCGAGAGGTTGCCGTGATTGGACATACACATTGTGGCCTGGCAAAAGCTGACCCGACCGTGTTGATCGCCTCGATGCAGGCATTAGGGGTAGACCCTCAACCACTCATTGAGAAAGCTGGTCCAAAAAGTTGGATTGGCGCCTTCGATGATGTGCATGTGAATGTGAAAGAAGTGGTCAATGTTATTCGCAACAACCCTTATTTGCCAAAAATACCGGTGCATGGATTGGTGATTGATATCGAGACCGGCAAACTGGAGATGGTTGAAAGAGGATAATGATGCCTCACAGGTTACGGCCAATCCATTTCTTCTGGATACTTGTTATTCTGACTCTCATTCTCACAGCGTGTTCATCTGGCTCATCTCAAAGCACTAGCGGTAATACACATCCAGCGCAACAGGCGGTAGGGACACAATCGACGCCATTGTTCAGTCCTGGCGGCCCTGTGACTTACGTTGCGCTGGGCGCTTCTGACGCGGTTGGCGTTGGTAGCGATGTGCCTGGCGCTCAAGGCTATGTGCCCTTAGTCGCCGCACATCTACCTAAGAAGTCACACCTTATCAATCTCGGCATTAGTGGCATCCAACTGCACGAAGCACTCTCGCAAGAATTGCCATTAGCCCTGTCAACATCTCCAAACCTGGTTACCATCTGGCTTGTCGCCAACGACTTCATTGGTGGAGTAACGTATGATCAGTATTTCCATGATCTGAATTTGCTTTTGCAAAAGTTACATGAGGGAACACACGCTCGCATAGTAATGGCAAATTTGCCCGATCTGACACGCCTACCTGCATTCTCTCATGAGACACTCGCGCAGAAAGCGCAGATGCTTGTAGCTATTCAACAATGGAATAAGGAGATTGCCCTACTGGCGAAACAATATGGTGTGGCGCTTGTTGATTTGTTCAGCCAGGGGAGTCAGATTACTGCGCATCCTGAGTATATTAGCGGAGATGGGTTTCATCCCAGCCCTTCAGGGTATGTGCAATTGGCTGATTATTTCTGGCGGGTGATTGAGGGTAGTTGAGATCCTTCACTTCGCTCAGGATGACAATTAGTCGCTCAGGATGACAATTTGAAGCAGGGCATAGGCATCAACCTAAGAACAGCCCATCAACATCTGTAGGGGCGAGTGGGGTGAGGTGTGGTTGGGTGGGCCTTTATGGTCGCCCGCTGTGGGTCGTCAGAAGTCGTTGGCTCATCGATGAATGGCCGTATCCCCCCACCCACGGGCGACCATAAAGGCCCACCGCCCGTCCACCCAACCACCCTCGTCCCTACGGAATCCTCGATTGGGCTTAGGTTGACGCTTAGTGATGACAATTTGGGGATGATTGAGGGCGAGTGAAGTAAGAGTGTGGGAACGAATCAAAAAGCAGGAGAGCATGTCCTCTCCTGCTTTTTCGTCCTCGATTGAGGATTATTTATGCTTGTGGCGTTTTCATGCTGGCTTCACCTTCTACGATGAAGACGATGCGTTCACAGATATTGGTACAGTGGTCGCCCATGCGCTCTAGCTTATGGGCTATCCAGAGCAAATATGTCGCACGCTGCAAGATACGGGCATCATTCTGGAGAGCGGGAATAGCTCTAGCGCCTTCCAACATCGCCATTAGATCATGGCGAACGAGATGATAACGCACGTCTACGACGTCATCTTCCTCCCAGATGTAACGCGCTGCTTTGGCATCACGATTCGCAAAGGCCTCCATTGTGCCTTTTAACACACGTCCCGCCTCGCGCCCAAGCTCAAGCATGCCATTCAAGATGGATGCTTCTGTCAACTGACTATCTTCGCTCGCGGATGCGCTTGAATTTCCCCCGTTGTCTAAAAGAGAAGCATTGCTACGAAGAGGAGCCATGCGCAAGATTATTTGCGCGATACCAGCAGATCCATCACCTGTGCGTTCGAGGTCCCCAGCTATTGAGAGTGCCGAGGTTAGGAAGCGCAAATCGCGTCCTCCGAGCGGTTGTTGTAGAGTCAGCAATCGGATGGCATGTTCCTCAACGGTCGCTCGCAGGCTGTCGATAATGCTATCGCCTTCGATGACCATCCCAGCTTTTGCCAGGTCACCTGACTCGAGGGCTTCAAGAGCAAGGTCCAGAGACCCATCTACAAGCGAGCCCAGGCGTAATATCTGGGTATCGAGTTCTTGAAGCTCTTTATCTAAGACAACCCTTGTCATTGTGTGGTTTCTCCTTCTATTGTCTATTTCTTTGCTTGTATCTCATTATCTCACTAAGAAAATTCCGTCTGCTAGTTCTTAATTGGCTTCTGACCTTACTAACTGATAGCAGTTAAATAAAATGTACCACATTTCTCATAGAAAAGATAGAGTTATACAGCAAATACTCGTTCTATTCCTAAAGGATAAGTGTTGAACAGTTAGCTAATTAGTAGCTAACTGTTCATATGTTTATATTTTGCGCCGCCTTCGGCGGCTGGGTGGGGAGTTGGGCGGGGACACCCCGAGCCCCGGCAAAGGGCTTTGCCCTCTGCACTCCTGGAATGTATTTGAGTGAGAACACTCTGCAGCAGACGAGAGAGGCGGCGAGCAAGCAGCAGGAGGTGTTGCTGATCCAAGATACGACGGAAGTGGACTACCAGCAGCACCCCACGACCACGGGACTGGGACCCATCGGCAACGGCACCCATCACGGCTATCTGTTGCAGAGTGTGCTGGCGGTCGTGCCCGAGAGTCGCGAGGTGCTGGGGCTGATGCATCAGGAGCCGTTTCTGCGCCAGCCTGCTCCCAAGAGCGAAACCAAGCGGCAGCGTGAGCAGCGCGAGCGCGAGTCGCAGGTGTGGGAACGCAGTGTGCAGGCCATCCGCCGGCCTCCCGAGGGGGTGCAGTGGATCCACGTGGGAGACCGCTACAGCGACATCTTCTCGTTCCTGTCGCTGTGCCGACAGCAGCAGTGCGACTTTGTGGTGCGCGCAGCGCAGGACCGCTGCGTGGATCTGTTGGTGGAGCAGGCAGATGCCCCGGTGCCGCCACGTCGCACCATCGGCGTCGGGCTTTGCAGCCAGCCGCACCCAAGCCTCAGCATCTGTTCGAGGTGATGCGTGGCTGGTCGGCGGTGGGCGAGCAGGAGGTGCATCTGGAGGCGACCAAGCAGACCAAAGCGCGCGTGGCACATGTGGTAATCAGCTTTGGCTGCCTGCGCCTGCTGCCGCCGGAGCACCAGCAAGCGAGCCAGGGGCGTCCGCTGGTGGTGTGGGTGGTACGCGTGTGGGAACCCTAACCACCGGAAGGCGTGGAGGCCCCGGCAAAGGGTCTTGCTGCCCTCTGTCCCCACTGCGACCCTGACGCAAACCTGCTAAAAGGTGGACTGGTATCGTTCGATGTTGGTATCGTGAGGTATCAGGAAGGACTCAAAACCGGCTGCAGGATCCCTGAGTCGCGTCAATTGCCTACTTAAGAATCCCTGCGCAGATTGCTGGGCCTGCTGGCATCCTCCGTCGTGAGGAAGTTGCCACACCAGGCGAGCGGCGACTGACGTTCACCGCTCTCCGGAACTTTATAGCCTCGCATGGTACGATAGCGCTCTTTCACCCACCAGGCAATGGCATGCTCACAGGCATTATTGGTGCCATCGAGCGTTTCTCCCTTGGGTCCTTTCCACGTACGATAGCTGCTAAAAAGTTGCATTGACAGGATTTCTGGGTGGTGCTACAGTAATATTGTACCTTGAGTTGCAAGGTTAACGAGAAAGAACAGGATGATCCATGTCAACGAAACGATTACTTGGTATTTTCGCACACCCTGATGATGAGGGTACAATGAGTGGCGCAATGCTCAAATATAGCGCATTAGATGTTGAAACTGGGCTGGTATGTGCCACACGTGGTGAGGTTGGTGAAATTGCTGATCCTGCGCTGGCAACGCCTGAGAATCTGGGCGAGGTGCGCGAGGGAGAAATGCGCGCAGCCGCTGAGGTATTAGGAGTGCATAATCTGTGGTTTCTTGGGTATCGAGACTCTGGAATGGCCGGTACACCAGAAAACCAGGATCCGCGGTCATTGGCTCAAGCTAGCGCAGCAGACGTTGTAGGAAAGCTTGTAGGCATTATTCGCCACTTTCGTCCTCAGGTTATGGCGACATTCGATGAAACCGGTGGCTATGGGCATCCAGATCATATTGCTGTTTATCGCCACACAACCAGCGCATTTTATGCCGCGGCAGATGCCGCGCAATATCCTGAACATGGACCTGCACACATGGTCTCGAAGCTGTACTATTCTGCCTTTCCCCGAAGCTTTGTGCGGCAAATAGGCGAATGGATGCAGTCGCAAAATTACGAGGGGAATTTCAGGAATCTTGATCCCGAAAAGCTGGGTATCCCTGATAAACTCATCAGCGTGCGGATTAATGTTGAGCCCTGGTTCGAGACAAAGGGCCGCTCATGGTCAATGCATCGTACGCAGATGGATCCGAACAACGCTATGGCAAAGTTGCCCGAGGAGGCCATACGCAAGTGGCGCAGCAATGAGTATTTTCAACTGGCAGCCACAAGGGTTGGCCCCGATGTTGAGGGTGAGAATGACTTGTTTGCCAGAGTGTAAGCAAATCGTATGATGCGGTTTAACAAGTACGTCAGGAAATCATGAAAGCCACCGAAGGCCGATAAATCGGCGGTGTGCACGATAAATCGGCACCTACAGATGATCTGAATATATACCAGGCTGCATCCTGATCAAGCTCAGCCAAAATGCAATCTTGTTCCCACACTCGTCTGCACATATGCACCTGGCAATTGGCGGGCGAGTTCGTGGGTAGCCCTCCAGCCGGTACAATGTCCGGGCACGATGATATCAGGGCCAATGGCGACCAACTCCGTGATTGTACGAGGGATAATTGTCTCGAACAGACCTCCAGTTAGATGAAATCCCCCAACAAATGCATGCACTTTGTGTATTCCAGTCAGCCGCTGCGCGTGTCTCAGCACATTGATCGCTCCCGCATGACTGCAAGCTGAAAGCACAACAAGTCCTTTGTCTTTCACATTACATACCAGTGCCTGGTCATCCCAGATCCACGTATCGGGTTCCCATCCATGATCTGTATGTGCCTGTTGTGGTGGGAAACCTTTCTCGAAGTCGGTAACGCGATCAACCTGTCCCGTTACCAGTACCATGCCATCAAGTAAGAGCGTCGGGCTACGTTCCTCGATAATCTCGACACCTTCGCGGTCAAGGTCTGCATAACTGGGAGGGGGCATTCGTATTTCCTGGCCTGTGGGAAAGACCACTCGACGTTCACGCCAGACATCAGGATGTAAAACAAGTGGCATTCTTGGCCGCCCTATACGTTGAAACATGCCCTCGAGTCCGCCATGATGATCGGCGTGGCCATGCGAGAGGATGACGGCTCGCAGATCAGTTGCCTTTACCTCGAGCACATCCATGTTATGAAGAACTGTTTTTCGTCCCAATCCAGCATCATAAAGAACCGATTCGCTGCGTCCTTCTCGAACCACTGTCAGCAGTAAAGAATATCCGTGTTCCGCGATCAGTTGCTCGCGATCAGACCAGTCATAATACATTGGCGCTCGCTGAGCTACCGCGTCACTGGGAAGGAGAATATCCAGGGAGTTGTCGACCAGGATTGTGACATCGGCTACATCAACTGGTAAGAGGGTGACTTGCTGGCTTGCCATAGATCAATCCTTCTTTATCAATAAGCGAGGTGTAGTTCTTACTTTCTCCCAAGTTTAGCCACTACCGCATCTTTGACCAATCCGATTTCCTCAATACGCAGCAAGAGAACCGCGCCAAGGTACACTACAACTGCTAAACCACCTGCAATGGCTACGGTCAAGAACTGGCCAATCAATCTATCAAGGGAGAAGATTCTAAAATGACCGAGGATGATCTGTGCTCCCCATGCTATAGTGACCATTGCGGCAGTCGCAACAAGGATTTTTAGCACTGTAGGAACAATCTCTCGAAGACGTAGATGTCCGATAACCATTCTCAACAATATTAACAGAATTATAGCATGCAGTGAGTTCTGCACCGTATTGGCAAAGGCAAGCGCGGGCATGCCAATGGTGCTCCAGAAAGGCAGAGCGATGGCAAGATAACCCAGGATGCTAATCATGCCTACAACGACAGGAATAATTGTGTTCTTCCGCGCATAGAACGCTGCGATCAATAACTGGTCCATGGCAACAAAAGGCAGTTGGTAAGCATAGTTTTGTAAGGCAACCGCTGTACGAGCGGCGTCTTGTTGGGAATAATTGTGGTGCTGGAAGAGTAGCGCGACAATCGGCTCTCGAAGGACAATCAGGCCCGCTGCTGCGGGAATCATTAATAACAAGCCTATTCGAAAACCAAGCAATAGCGTCTCTTTGAAACGTTCAGTATTGCCCGCCCTCACATGTTCTGAAAGTGTTGGCAGTACTGCAAATGAGAGAGCAGCAGCAACTAACCCGACTGGAAACTGAATCAACGTTGTTGCCAGACGCATGGCTGTATAGTTCGCAGCACCACCACCCGGTGTCTTTGATGCCAGGCGTTGATCAAGAAATATGAGCCCCATACTAATAAGGAAGCTAAGAGCGACAGGTATATACAGCTTGACGATATGTCGTAGAGCTGGATGTTTCAGATTCAACACAAACTGATAACGTAGATGTTGATTGCGCATTCCGGGAATGAGCAGGGCTATTTCTCCAAGCGCGCCAAGAAGAACGCCAAATGCCAGTCCAAGATAGCCGAAGTAATGCTCACCAAGCAAGCCTCCAACGATTGCGCCAATGATGATGCCTACATGATAGGAAACGGTAGCGAACGCTGGCCAGCCAAATTCTTTGAGAGCATATAACGCGGCTAACAGAACGGCGAAAGGACCCAGAGCGACCAACGAGAAAAAGATGATTTGTGAATATTGAAGCGTGAGCTGTTTTTGTTCAGGGGTGTATCCAGGCACAAGAACGGTTTTGATAAACCAGGGTGAAATGAAAAGAAAAATAATGGCAGCAACGAACATGAACATCATGACGAGATTTACGAGTGTAAAGACGAGCCTGCGCAGTTCCTGGCGTCTTTCGGGCGTAGAGTAATCATTGAAGGTGGGTATGAGAGCTCCAGGCACTGAACCATTCACCAAAAAGTCATTAAAGGTTTGCGCAGGTAAAAGGGCAGAGTTAAAGGGGCCAGCTATATTTACACCTAGGGCGGCTACAACAATCTGGCGCACCATACCCATTATGCTGCTGCCAAGATTGCCCAGCATAACGAGGCTGGCAGATTTTGCGATGTGTCGCCGCTCGCTGATCTGCGGCTGTTCAGGCGGTACTTCTACGAGTAGTTCAGAAGTTTGATCTTGCTCTACGACACCGGCGATTGCCAGGGGCAGTACTTCGATAGATTGCGATGATTCTGTAGATTCGGGCTGATTTTCTATAGATTTTTTTGACATATGAAGAGAAATGCTCCCATTGGGATAATGAGTTTATTTTTATTGGATCATACACTGTTAAACGATTTAGCATGACAAAAGAGAACAGTGACACTCCCGTCGCCTAAAGGCAGACGGGCTTCTGAACAGCATCACCGGGGAAGCCTATCTCCGAAGAGACCGTATCCGCGATACGTGGTTGAGCCGGTGATTCACTCAGACAACGGAGGGGCGTGTCTGCCCTACTACTCCTTTTCCTGGTCAACCCAGGACGGAGATACGTGAAGGAACGAGGAAACTCCACCTGCTCACCAAAGGCGAGCGTATGCATATTGACGGACCCCACAAGGTCCCGATGTCCCTGGAAACTACATTGCTTACAGGTCCATTGCCGATTGCGCGGCTTGTGCTTATGCCCACAGGAAGGACACCGGCTGCTGGTTCCTCGTTCGGAGCCGGTGAAGCTCGACATGTGAGCCTGTTTGCTTTTGTGCGCGAGATAATCAATGTCTTTGCCATATTCCCACAGGGCCATGCGTTGGTTGTGGTGTCGCCCGTTCTTTTGATGACGGACCCCATGGGGATTACCAACGAAGAGCGTTCCAACCTGTTCTTTTACGCAGAAGTCAATCACCTGTCGCGTGGCTTTATGGCGAGTCAGGGTTATGAATAGGATAGGGTCACATTCATTGGGGACGGCGGGCGACCATAAAGGCCCACACCTCCGCATCCCACCACCCTCGCCCCTACAGGAGGGGTATTTCATTCGCATTAAGAACCCAGGTTCATATACATTTAAACGATTTAGCATGACAAAAGAGAACATCAAGGCAAACGTTTGATAGCTGCTATTAACTCGGTTGTTGAGTGGTGTGGTAAATACGGTATAAGGCGCACGTGCCCGCCATATTGTCGCACGACCTTTGCTTCAGGCAAGCGATCAGCGTCCGGAGTATTGTTTTCTGAACCAGCATAATCGCCACCTTTGACGTAGATCGACGGCTGCAATATTGCTACCAGTGGACCAGCCGTCGGTTCAGAAAATATGGTCACATAATCAATACACATGAGCGCTGCAAGGATTTTAGCACGTTCATCTTCGGGTACAAGCGGCCTGCCTGCCCCCTTTAATTGCCGGACTCCTTCGTCACTATTGAGGCCCAGGATCAAGAAATCTCCCAGAGCACGCGCCTCTTGCAAGTAACAGACGTGCCCAAGGTGTAGCAGGTCAAAACAGCCGTTTGTGAAGACCCCACGCTCGCCTGCTGTTTGCCTGCGATGAACTTCGCTGGCAAGTGTATCTCGATCGAGCATTTTCTTATGTGTTGCGTTTGTGCTAAACATCGTCGTTTTCTTCATTATCCTTAATTTGGATACAGTATAACATGTCCTTCAAATGCCTTTTGACAAGAAGGAATGGAATTTCTCAGGTCGATGTTGGAATACAATGTGATAGCCAAACCCCTGGATTTCGATGTTTCAAGTGTTTTTTATTAGCCGCTTGCTTGTTGCAATTATGCAATCTTTCAGGTAGTATTTTTAGAGTCAGCGGGTTTATCCTTAAGGAAAACATCATGCACAACACACGCAGGAAAGCAGGCTTTTTTCTCCTCGTCATGTGTTGTATGGTCATCTTTTTAAGCTCCTGTTCGTCTGTTGCCTCTCGTCAAGCTCCAACTCAACCGGATATTTCCATCCCTATAGGCGGCACTCTTTTTACGTATCGTGGCCATCATAACGGTATTTCTACAGTCGCATGGTCTCCCGACGGCAAATATATCGCTTCGGCAGGTTTTGATAAAACCGTGCAAGTTTGGAATGCTTTAACCGGTCAACTGTACACTGTCTATCGAGGACACTCCAACTGGGTTACCGCGGTCGCATGGTCTCCCGACGGCAAATATATCGCCTCGGCGAGTTTTGATAAGACTGTGCAAATTTGGGAAGCTCTGACCGGTCGACACATTTTAACCTACTATGGTCACACAGATGTTGTAACAGATGTGAAATGGTCGCCTGGTGGAAATTATCTTGCATCCAGTAGTTATGACAAGACCGTGCAAGTCTGGAGTATAGGAGCTCATGCCACAACACGTACATTACTGGTGTACAGAGGACATACCAACTGGGTCATGACGGCTGAATGGTCTCCTGATGGCACATTGCTTGCTTCGAGCGGCCTTGATAAAACGATACTGGTCTGGAATGCATTTACGGGTAAAACTCTGACGAGCTATCACGGGCACAATTCCATTGTGACTGGTGCAGTGTGGTCGCCTGATGGCCATCTCATTGCCTCGGTGAGTATCGACAAATCGGTGCAAATGTGGAATGCATTTACAGGCAAAACTCTCTGGATTGGATGCTGCCGTCTCGACTGGATAAATGGCATTGCATGGTCTCCTAAAGGGAACTATATTGCTACAGCAGACTCCAATAAGACAGTGCAGATTTGGGATGCCAGTACAGGTACTCCAATGAACACATACCTGGGGCATCATCTTGAGGTCATTGCTGTTAGCTGGTCTCCAAACGGTAAATACATCGTCTCAGGTGATGATGAAGGCATAGTTCAGGTTTGGCGATCTCTATTGTAGAGATAGACAGCAATTATACAATTGCCTTGATCAATTCTTCTGGCGTATTGCTGGCACATCCCAGGCGGCGCACAACAAGCGCGGCAGCAGCATTCGCAAGATAGGCAGATTCCGCAAAGCTTGCTCCGGCGGTGAGAGCCAGTGTAAAGGTTGCCGCTACAGTATCACCCGCGCCATTCGTATCGACAACTTCGATGCCATGATCTAATTGATGCACTGGCAAGTGCAGCGGAGGTTTATCAATCTCGAACAGGCTCATACCCTCTCCACCACGTGTTACAAGAACACTTCTGGCATGGCTTCCATCAAGCAATTGTTGCCCTGCTTCTTCAAGATCAGCCTGCGACATGATGGCTTTACCAAGCGTTAATTCTGCTTCTGGTTGATTTGGTGTGAGAGCTGTGACACCTTGAAAACGGAAAAGTGAGCCATGCGAATCCACTACAACCACCTTATTCAGTTCAGTTGCCATAGGAATGCAGGTTGCAATAATATCAGGACTAATGACACCGTTTGCATAATCTGAGAGGACAATCGCATCGACCGCGGGCAAGATGTGCCGAATATAGTCGCAGATATATCCTTTGCCCGGCTGCTCTATATCTGAGGTATCAACACGATCAATGCGCACTATTTGCTGTTGGACTATTTGAGGGCTACCAGCAAGAATACGTGTTTTGGTGGAAGTGGGACGGTGTGCATCGGTGACGAGTCCCTCCTGTTGCATTCCCAGTTCAGCAATAGAGCGACGCAAACGCTGGCCTGGCAAATCGTCACCGACAACACCCGCGAGAAAAACTTCCGCGCCAAGCGTGCGAGCATTAACAGCAACATTCAACGCACCACCAGGAATAGTTCGCTCCTCGTCCAGTTCCAGGATCAATACGGGGGCTTCACGAGAGATACTTTTCGGTTTACCGATCAAGTACTCGTCAGCAACCATATCTCCAATCACCAACACACGCTTATTTACAAAGCTTGAAATAAGCAAATGTAGGCTCGACTTGTCTATATGAAATTCACCCATCTTGCTTTTTACGTCCTCTCAAAAGCACCTTTATCAGGAAATGAGGTAATGCCAGCATGCGTTTCCAGCGCCATGGTTCGCGGTACAGTCGATAGAGCCATTCCAGGCCCATACGTTGCATTATCTGTGGCGCGCGTCGCTGGCGTCCCGAGAGGAAATCGTATGCTCCACCAACTCCCATTGCGATTGCAGCGGGTAATCGAGAGAGATTGTGATGATATCCAGAGATCCTGTGCCGGAGCGCCATAAGCAACACACAGTATATCTGCATTCGCCGCATGAATACGCTCGATAATGGCATCCACTTCGTCAGGGGAAGGTGAACCAGCATAGGCGCCAGCTATTTGGAGTCCAGGGGCAAGCGCCTGCAAACGTTCTCCGGCCTGTTCGGCTATACCTGGTGCAGCGCCAAGCAGATAGAGACGATAGCCCTTCTCCGCACAACGTTTCGCTAATGCTATCAGTGTATCAGTGCCGGTAATGCGCTCTGGAGTTGGAAAACCCACGAAACGCGTTGCCCAGACGACACCGATGCCATCGGCAACAGTGAGAGCAGCATTGTTGATGGCATGACGAAACTCATGATTCTTCTGAGCAGCCATTACGAACTCGGTGTTGACGGTCACGATCTGCTGGCATTGCGATGTGTTTCCGCTGGAACGGCGCGAGGCGATGATGTGATCAATGATATCAAGCGCCTGCAATTGAGAGACCCGGTCGACTCTCACACCAAGGACGTATACAGACGCGGGTAAACTTTGTTGGGGCATAGAATCTAACTGTAACGACATACTTGTGTTTCTACCAATTGATAATTTCGACCTCTGTAGTGGTCACTATAATATCCGGGCGCGTCTCTTCAATAAAACGCAGAACATTTCCCAGAATTTGATCAATATGCTGGCTACTATTGCTGACGCAACTCACGCCAAGTTTAGCGATTTGCCAGTGGTCTTGTTCATCGACTTCCGCAATCGCAATTTCATACTTCTGGCGTGTCCTGGTCATAATAGATTGAAGTACCTGGCGTTTATCTTTTAACGAGTGACACCCAGGCAAATGTAACGTGATCTGGCTCACTCCAACTTTCATGCAGCTAGTATAGCACAGTTGATAAGATTCGACGCCTTCCAGGTAACTCTGGTAAAATGTGTTAAGTGCAATAGCAAAAAGGAGTATATTTTTATGACCGAAACGACTACATCGAGCGGAGGGCGTCCGAATTTGCCCATGCAAGGCGTACCACCAACCGAGTCGGGATGAGGTGTTGAATTTGCCTCGCGTGCATATTTCTTCCCACCCGGTAATGGCGCATAAAATGACTGCATTACGCGATAAAAACACACAACCACCCGAGTTTTATCGTCATGTGAAGGAGATTGGCGCGCTGCTCGCTTACGAAGCTACGGAAACGCTCGCGCTTGAGTCTATTCCGTTAGAGACACCAATGGGGCCAATGATCAGTCAACGTCTGGCAGGTGGTATAGGAGTGACACCAATCCTACGTGCTGGCCTTGGCCTGGCGGAAGGATTTCGAGAGGTTATTCCGGATGCTCAAATCTGGCACCTCGGCCTGCGCCGTGATGAACAGACATTGGAGGCGATGGAGTATTACAATCAACTCCCGCACCGTGTAGACCTGCAGGTTTGTTACGCAGTCGATCCTATGCTTGCCACTGGCGGCTCTGCAATTGACGCGATAAACGTACTCAAAAGACGGGCTATTCCTCGTCTTTGCTATGTAGGCATCATCGCAGCTCCCTACGGCTTACTTAAGCTTTCTCAGACCCATCCTGATATTGATATTTATATCGCAGCGCTTGACGAGAGTCTTAACGACGTTGGCTATATCCTTCCAGGGTTAGGCGATGCAGGAGACAGGCAATTTGGCACTTTTTAACCGGCTCAACATACCAGAAGATGCCCTGAATGAATTCGAAGCATGAAGAAGGTAGGAGATGACAGTTCCATTCCCTCCACCTGATCAACAAGGCGATGATGAGGAAATAGCTGATAACTATAGAAGCAGGGCAAGAACTCCAATCAGGAGAAGAAGCCACCGCGGAAGACCAAGCTTCTGACAAAATCCAACTTCCACCAGAAGCTCAGGGAGAGACCAATGGTGGCCCACTTGGTTGTTGTCTGGGCGTGACGGTAGGCCTGCTACTGAGTTTGACGATAGCGATCTTGAGTCGCCTGTATGCCGATCCGCTCGCGCAAATGTTTCAGGGCAACCTCTCAATAAGCGTACGTATTGTTATGACCATTTTCGCAATTGTGGGCGCGGTGATCTGTGGCTATATCGGCTGGAAAATCGGCAAACGCGTGTACCGCGAATATGAATTAAGCCCGAGACAGCAGAAGAAGCTAGCGCATCTGGAACAGAAATATCAGCAGCGCCAGCGCAAAGACACCAGTTCTATAGGCAGATAGTAGGTAAATAGGCCACTTTTCGCGCATGAGAGTCCCGGCTGCCCGTTACTGATTACAGGAGACCTTGTTTTTATGACATTGAGCAACCATTCTATGTCATAGAGGCTTGAAGGTATAAGGATTGTTTAGTATCCTGGAGAGTAGATTACACGTAGTTTGAAAGGGGTAAGGTATGCGCGTCGTCATTTTCTGTGATATGGAAGGTATCTCCTGTATCGAGCATTGGGATCAAGTTTCTGCGGGCACCGCTTTTTACGAGCAAAGCAGAAAACTATATACAGACGAGATGAATGCTGCTGTGCGTGGAGCGCGGGCAGCTGGGGCAAGAGAAATAGTTGTCGTCGATTGCCACGGTGCGGGCGGCGCGTATAGCTTCAAAAGCTTCATTCCAGAACAATTGGAATCAGGAGCGCAATATGTCTTCGGCTATCCATGGGCAAGATATATTGCTTCATTTGAGCAAGGTTGCGACGCGATCTTATTTTTGGGCGCTCATGCTATGGCGGGCACTCCTGATGGCGTCCTATGTCATACAGTTTCTTCGGAGGCCTGGTACAATGCCTGGATCAACGATACGCTGGTGGGTGAAAGCGGTATCCTGGCAGCAGTCGCGGGCTGTTGGGATGTTCCTGCTATTTTTGTCTCAGGTGACGAGGCAACCTGCCGTGAGGTGACCGCGCTTCTAGGTGAAGATGTTGTGACCGCTCCTGTCAAGACTGGACTGGGGCGCTATTCTTCAATCAACATGGCTCCCAAGGATGCGTGTTCTTTGATTGAGATGCGTGTCGCCCAGGCCATCAGTATGAAGCATTGGCCTAAACCACTCAAATTCACTACTCCAGTAACGTTTAAGGTGGAACTCGCTTCTCCAGATGGTGCTGCTGATTTCAAGGGAAGAACAGGCGTGAAGTTCGAGGGCCCGCGCACAGTTACTTCGACGGGTGAGAATTTTTGGGAGGCGTGGGACCAGTTCTGGTATAGGAATTAGGTCTGAGCGGACCTGTCAATCGGCCTGTAGAGCCACTTTACGAGAGTAGACCAAATTCCTACAAAGGGAAGGAATTTGGTCTGACGTATGTTTACACGGAGAAGAGCTCTACTGAAGGGCCGGGTGGTTGCCCGTAACGGTTCAAGCCGACCGTTCCTTCTTCAAAAAATAAGAGGAATCCAAAGTACACGTTGACGAAGGGAACGAAGAGCCAGAGGTAATACAGACCGCTTTTATTGAAGTCGTGAAATCGACGAATCGAGAGCGAGAACAAGAACCCGCATACCCACCCAAGCAGCAACACGAAAAGGGCGACTACGGCAGCTACACCGGTTTTGAAGGGAACACGGGAAACAATCAAGAGGGGGATCAGAAAAAGACTACAACTTATCAGAATGCCTACGAGAAAACTCCTTCGGTTTATTCTACCTCTAAACAGATTTGTGACAATATTCCCTGTGCCAACTTCACTCGAGTCGGACTGGGCAAGGTTGGCCTTGCTCAGGTTGACTCCGCTCAAGTCCGTTCCATTCAGGTTGGCCCCAGTCAAGATGGCCCCAGCGAGATCGGCCTTGCTCAGGTAGGCTAAAACAAGGTTGGCACTGTTCAGGTTAGCGTTGCACAGGGTGGCTCGGACCAGATAGGCTTCAACCAGGTTGGCTCCGCTCAGGTTTGCCCCAGTAAGATCGGCTTCACTCAAGTTTGCCAGGCCCAGGTCGGCATAGCTCAAATCAGCGCCACTCAGATTGGCAAAGTCCAGTCTGATCCGGCTCAAGTTGGCTCTGCTCAGGTTCGCTCCACTCAAATCGGCCCCGTCAAAGTTGGCAGAGCTCAGGTCGAGACCTGAGAGGTCAATACCTCCCAAATTACGATCCTGCAAAACCAACTTCGCGGAACTCCCTGCTTCTTGAAGCAGACGCTCTACGTCTTCCCTGGTTAACGGCTCATCATTGTCCATGCAACTCCCCTTTCTGCTAGAGATTGGGTAGAGCTGTACTTCCCTCTGTTCCTGCAATCATTTACCATTCGCTTCACCTATGTGCACGATGATGCTCTTCTGAAACTTTGCCGACATCACTCTCCCACCATGAGTATACCTGCTTTTGTATACTTCGTGTAGTGTCTCGTTTCACTCGTCCCAGTAGCCGCTGCCGTAACTGCCAGCTTCACTCTCGCTTTTGCGCACTCGCAACGGCGAATATAGCTCCTGCGTGCGCTGCAACTGCTCAACCGTCTGCGAGTAGTAGTGGTTGGTCATCTTGAGCGAGGTATGCCCCATCTGGCGCTGCACATCAAGCGGGCTGCGTCCCCTGGCTAGCTGCGTCGTCGCCATATAGCGGCGGCAGTTATGCGCAGATACTTTCTTATCGTCTATACCCGTGCGTCTCTTCAATCGTTTGAAGAGAAGAGACAGCGCATCAGGTGTCATCGGCTCGCCCCTTGCCGAGAGAAACACGGCGTCTTCTTTTCGGGCGACAGAACTCCCGCCAAGTTTCGCAAGGTAGGGTCGGTGCTTCGTCAAGTACTCATGCAGAGGCTTGAAGCCATCACGAGAAACAGGCACCTGCTGCCACTTGTTCCCTTTGCGGTGGACGGTCAGCAAGCGCAGTTCGCGGTCGATATCACACAGCCTCAAACAAACGATCTCACTGCGCCGCAGTCCAGCATCGACCAGCACCGAAACGATAGCGCGGTTGCGTGCAGTGAGCGCCTTGCGCAGGCGAGGTTTCGCCTTATCGCCCTCTTCACAGGCATCAAACAGTTTCTCGATATCATCGAATGTGTAGGTTGGAATAAACTTCTGCTCAACGCGAGGCAACCGGAAGCGTGTGGTTATGGGTTTGGGTAAGATTTCCTCCCGTTCCAACCAGTGTAGAAAGGCCAGCATACTCATCCCGTAGCGGTTGACTGTCGCATCACTATGCTTGCCGCCATATCTGGCAGGTGTCTTCTGCAAGTACCCCATCCAACCTCGCAAATGCGCAAGCTGGATATCATCGGTATCGGTGATCCCATGAGCGGATTGAAGCCACGCGCTGAAGTAACCCAACTGCTTGCGGTGGTTTACAATCGTGTACGCACTACTGTTCTCTATCTCATGAAACGTGAGATAATCTTGAATGGCTTGCTGTATATCCACGAAAACCTCCCAAACAATGATCGTTTAAACGACGAGTTTATGACACGTGCTCTTGAGAACCATAGAGCTTTTGCTTATGTTGCACCAACTTGGAGAAGTCCCGATCTTTCTCTTCCAGGTTATCAAGACCTGCTCCATAGAGCCAGCGCAGCACCAGGGAGATATCAGCTTCAGGAGATAGCCAGGTCGCCACCAACCCAGGCCGCCAGGGTGGAGAGGTAGCCAATCACCGAGGCTAAGCCGCGCTCGATATTTTTCTCCCGCTTGCGCACTCGCACAATTGGCCCCAGTCCCATCATCCTCTTGTAGAAAGGCTCCCTGAATAACTTTCCAGGCTGGATGGACAGGCCATCTGGCGCGGTTTGTATCCTTTGTGGGAGTGACGTAGCGCAGCCATCCATCGGGCAAACCATCGGTAGCACCACCCGAACGACCCGCACAGTATTCCCACAGGGCTTGAATATGATCTGGCAGGTCTTCGGCAGCCTCAATACTGGCTGCATGAAGAAATTCACGCGTCAAACGGAACTCAACACGCCAGACTTCAGAATTACTATCCCATCCATTACGCTTCCAGAGATCATGAAACCAGACCTTGGCAGGTGATTTTTGCCTGATCTCTGCTGTCTTATGATAAATGCAGCACGACACAGGTGAGGTATGCTTGCCAAAGTCCAGCGTTTCAATGCGCTTCCAGCGCCGACGTACTACATCAGGCCCATCGACCAGCAACGAATCATCGCGAGGGCGTCCATCATCGCCGATTGCACGTGAGATGAAACACTCCTGCCAATTGGCTTGCGAGATGTCCCACCCGACCACATCAGCACACAGATCAACTGCTGAGACCTGAAACCAGAGGTATTCACCAAACACATTATAGAGGAAGAGACCTACCTCAACAATTGCCTCCGCAAGGTACTCACACGACCAGAGGTATTCGGAAGAAAGACGCACCTGAGCAATTATGCGACTGAGCCGACCACGTGAGATCGCTACCGTCAGGAGAGGTGACTTGAGTATCCACCGCCATTGCCCACGTGACCCTTTCTCCTGCATGAAGAGATTGATGCCCTTGAAAGCCCATTGCGTGGGAATAGGAGTCTCGTTCATCCTGGCAGCGTTTTGGAGCAGATTCAGTCGATTTTGCAGGTCTTCCGACAACTCTTTTTTTTGAGGCTGGAACTGTCTATCTGCATAGCAGACGTTCAGCACCAGGGTATCGACGCCACGGCCGACTATGTGTACTTCTACTGATCTCGGTGTAGACATCTAAACTTGCCTATCAGCGATGCGGCTTCTAAAGGTGCATTAGCCTGTTTCACTCGGCCAAAAGTTTAGCAGTTTATGCAGAGATCAGTAACATACACGACACTCCTTCCATACAACTGGAGATAACTCTTGTCAGTTATCCACAAGACCGTTATAATGCACCTATCTACAGGAGGCACAATATGGCAAATCAAGCACACCTTGATCTCCTCAAACAGGAAATCTCTGCCTGGAACCTATGGAGAATACAGAACCTAGAAGTTCAGCCTGACCTCAGCGGAGCCGACCTCAGCATCACCAACCTCAAATTCGCCGACCTCGCGGAGCCGACCTCGGCGGAGCCGACCTCAGCGGAGCCAACCTCAATAGAACTCTTCTCATCGGAACAAACCTTTCCAAGACCACTGTGAAGGATTGCTCTATTTATGGCATCTCCGCCTGGGATGTCCAACTTGATGGAGCAGAACAGTTTAACCTTCGCATCACTCCTAATGACCAACCGATCATCTCAGTTGATAATCTCAAGGTTGCTCAGTTCATTTACCTGCTGCTAAACAATGCTGAAATTCGTGAAGTGATCGACACGCTGACGACGAAATCTGTCTTGATACTTGGCCAATTCACTTTCGAAAGGAAGGCTATCTTAGATGCCATCCGAGATAAACTGCGCACACACAATTACTTACCGCTTTTATTCGATTTTGATCAACCAATGAGCAGAGATATTACAGAAACCGTGACGACACTAGCCCGCTTAGCCCGGTTCATCATAGCCGATCTGACCGATGCCAAGAGCATTCCCCAAGAGTTAGCATTTATCGTTCCAGACCTCCCATCGGTTCCAGTCCAGCCATTATTGTTAAATTCACAAAGCGAATACAGCATGTTCGAGCATTTCACAAAGTATCCCTGGGTTCTCCCGATTCATCGATATAGTGACCTCCCTCATTTGCTAAAATCACTTAAAAAACATGTCATTGAACCAGCTGAAAAGAAGGCAAAAGAACTAGAGAAGCATTGACAAAAAGCCAATGTATTTGGAGAGGCGCGGTTTACCTAAATCGCGCCTCTCATCCTGTTCGCTCCAACCAGCTTGTAATTATGATACATATCCAAGGTACCATCCTCTCATCTGTCCTGATGCTTTTTTTCTTCTGATATAGTTATCTCAACTACGCAAACGGGGCATTAAGATGAACTTCGATCAAACCATAAAATTGCTCGATACCATTACAGCTTTGCTTCAGGTTCTCATTTGGCCTATCATCATCGTGTTCCTTTGGAGAGCTTTCAAACTCTTTACTGAAAAACAACTCCACGATAAAAATGTCAGCGAGATGGGATTGGGTGTTGGCCCCTCGGGTATCAATGTAACGTTCAAAAAGCAAGTGAACGTTGCAACCGCTCTTGTACAAGCGAATATTGAAAAACAATTAGATGAAGGTGTTACTAATCCTAAACTCACTTCTTCGCAAAAAGATGCCATAGTGGATGTTGTAAGCAAGGCGACTCGCCCCACTACAACACAAAGAATTGCAGGGGCTAAATTACTCTGGGTAGACGATCATCCTGAAAATAATCTCTATCCGAGAAAAGCCATGGAAGAATTAGGTATTCAAATTACGCTCAGCACTTCAACCGAAGATGCTTTGGAAAAGGTATATGCTAACAGCTATGAGGTCATCATCTCTGATATGGGACGGCAATCCCCCAATCCACAGGCTCCCTATGAAAAAAACGCTGGTTATGATCTCCTGGATAAACTGAGAGCTGAACATATCAATATTCCTTTTATCATTTATGCAGGTTCGGGATCAACAGAGCATCGAAAAGAAACACATAGACATGGAGGATTGGGGACGACCAACAATGCGCAGGAACTTTTACAGATGGTGATTTCCGCCATTCAGCAAGAATAAACGTTTCATATTGAGGAATATAGCTCAATAGGTTTTACCCCGCAACATGAAATACAGACATTCTCGACCTAAGAGAATTCGTGTGAGAGCGGCCACTTCAATCGGCCTTTTAAGCCATTTTATGAAAGCAGACCAAGTTACTGCGATAGGCAGTAACTTGGTCTGCTTTGTATTTAAAGGCAAAATCACCTTCTCAAATGTCTCACCAAATCAAGAGGCGGGCTTCACCACTCCCTTTACATGAAGCCAACGGTTCCCTAGTGGTGAGAGCAACACTTCCGCACGTTCAGAAGCCCATGCAACCTAGAACTCATTCACACTCATAGACAGCATCATATCACTTCTCACTTAGAAAGCAAGGAATGCAAATTGAGCGACAAACCCAAAAGAGAGACAATGGGTTTCATCCAAGTAAAACCAATTGTAAACCAGGTTAATAAACTCTACTATGATAAATAGTTCAATTGGTTAGAGCAACCCCCGAAGCCAATGCAGAAGAAAATAAAAGTTGGTGACTAGCATTTCAACCCCAGACCTTACTGGACTACACGCGGGGATGTAGCAGCAAACATGAAAAATAGCGAGATATAGTGATACAGAACGGACAATGAAGCGACTTCCTGAGAATAGGGAGGACATTGACGAACATCAGCGAAAAGGCGAACCAAATCTGCCCATTGAGACGTCAACTTATATTCTCCATCTATTTCCAATTGAGAACAACTAAGGCTAAATAACTAATGATCCTATGATTTTGACTCTGCAAAAATCTGCTAGAAAAATGCTTCAATAGATGTTAAAATCAGTAAAAATTGTAAGGACGGTTAACAAATGCCACAGAAGAAACCTTGGCTTAGCGAGAAATTCTTGATGTTCTTCTTAAACTAGGAGGGAAAGCTTACTTGAAGGAAATCTATCGAGAAATCGCTAATCGGAAACGTATGGATTTAACCTCCCCTTCCTGGCGCAACACCATAAGAAGAACTATATTCTCGCATTCAAGTGATACAAAATATTTTCACACTATAGGAAGTAAAGATGCTCAAGATATTTTTTATGCACCCAAGGGTATGGGAGCAGGTTTTTGGGCGATTAGGGAAACATATCTTGAAGAGCTGGGGTTCGATCATACAGAAAATCAGCGTTATTGGATCGAGAAAGTGCTAGTCAAAGGACACCCTGAAAAAGAAAATGGTGAATATGCCTTCGGACATGTGCTCAGATCTGCCCAAAAAGATAAAGGAGGCAAAGATATTTATCACTATATGCGGGACATACAACCAGGCGATATTATCTTACATTTTACTGATAATAGTGCATTTACAGCAATCTCTCAAGCAAAATCTTCTTATGAGGAATTTTCGGGCTTACCTGGCACTGATATGGCTACAACCCCTGCTTACATAGTTAGGTTACACAACTTTAGGCGGCTCGAACCTCCTCTTACACGTGAGACAATTTTCACATCTCCATTTCGTGAGCAACTCACAACCCTTCTCGATTCAGGTGTAAAAATTTTTTTTTACCGTCAGGGCAGAAGTAGCGTCGGACTGAGTGTGGTACAGTGAGGGGAGCGGAAGACACTTGGCATTTCATTCAGAAAGCGAGGGGGCGCGATGAAAAGAGCCAAAAAGTACTCAACGAGCGATTCGACGCTGGTATCGTCCAGTAGAGCATGCGTGTCCGGTCTGCCATCGCACGTTGCGCCAGGCGATGACCCTCTCACGGCAAACGGTTGTGACCTTCCCGGCGGTCATCAAGCTGATTCATGCAGGCTATCGGTGTCCTGATCCGCAGTGTCCAGGTCGCAGCCGCATCTATCGGAGTGTGGAGGCGGACGCACTCGCGCTGCCCGGCTTCACCTATGGCTTAGATATCGTGGTGCTGGTGGGTCAACTCCACCTGGGGAAGCATCAGACAGTCGACGAGGTGCATCAAGAGGTGCAAGAACGCCTGAGTGAGTTGGGGGTCTCGATCTCGCGACGCGAAATTCTGTATCTCTTTGATGCCTATTGCACGTTGTTGAGAGCCACCAGCGGGGCAAAAGATGACCAGCACTGGCTCGCGCAAGTGAAGGAGAATGGAGGGATCATCGTGTCGGTTGACGGCATTCAACCAGACCGAGGCAACGAAACCATTTACGTAGTCCGCGATGCCCTCACAGGTCGGATGCTCGTAGCCGAGAACGTCCTCTCGTCGGAGACGGAAGTGATGAAAGCTCTGCTTACTCCTGTGACGACGCTGGGAGTGAAGGTGTTGGGAACCATCACCGATGCGCAAGAGAGTGAAGTGCTGGCGGTCGAGCAGCTCTGGCCGGATGTGCCCCACCAGGTGTGCCAGTTCCATGTGTTACGCGAGGCCTCTCGTCCTGCTTTTGAAGTGGATCGCAAACTGAAAACGACACTGCGCAAGCGCGTTGGCGAAAAGGTCAGAGTCGTACGCAGACAACTCAGGCAAGACCGTCTGCATGCCGAAGCAAATGAAGCCGAACAGTTGGAGGCGTTGGATGAGTATGCCCTCGGCATGCAAACGGCCCTCAATCGGGATGGGATCCTGCCATTTGAGTATCCAGGCGTCCAAGCCGGGGAGGATCTCGACGCGCTCGCAGAGAGTCTGCAGCGACTCGAAAAAAAGGGGGAGCAGTGAGCCCACTTGTTGGCTCTCGCCTAGCTCGCTTGATCGCCATTGTCGACGATCGCCTGCTCTTTCAAGAGGTGCTCAGAGAGGTGAGGCAGATGCGACAATGGGTTCTTGATGCCGAGCACATCCTCTCCGCCGATTTTCTGCAAGAAGGAGCGGTCGTCACCAACAATGAGCTGGAACGGCGCATACGTGCCATCAAGACTCGTTATCGTCGGATCACTGGCCGCAAGAACTGGAACAGTTACTTGCTGCGGTATGGAAGATGTGTGGCTTTCTACGACTGGTGGGAACAAGACGCCGAGCACTCAGAGCAATTTCTGCATCAAGCGGCTCATCTTGATCGGGTGACGTGGAAAAAGCAGCGCAAGGCAAGCAAAACTGCCACAAGCTGCCAACTGAAGCGCTTTCGCTTTCGCCACAGGCGCCAGGCTTTTCTCACTTCACTGGAAGCTCGCTGGGAGGCCGCCACTCCGACGTCAGTTTTGCCCTGACGGTTTTTTAACCGTGAAACAAATCTCAATCAAGGTGCATATCTCACGCCAGCTCCATTAGAACTCATTACGATTCTTAATGATGCATATCAAAAGCAGTCCGGGAAATTGATCGCTGAAGTTTCTAACGACACACCCTCATTTCAGCTATCATTAGAACATAGCAAGGAAGAACAAAAAGAAACAGTGCTGCCTCCTACTCATAGGCTTTCCGAGAAAGAACTGCTCGAATACGTCAAAAAATACATAGCAGCCAAGGGCTACTATTTTGATAAAGAAACAATTTACAATTACCATATTTGCTTAAAAACGCGGCCCTTTGTTATACTTGCAGGGCTTTCTGGAACAGGTAAGTCTAAACTTGCACAGTACTATGCGGAAGCTCTGGGATCTTCTACAAAGAATGACCGCTATTTACGTCTTGCCGTTCGTCCAAGTTGGAACGATAATCGCTATCTAATAGGTTACCTCAACACCATCACTGGTGAATATGTAACCGAACCCGCTATAGAGTTCCTTATAAAGGCAGGAATTGATAAGGATAGCCTCTATTATTTTTGTCTAAATGAGATGAACCTTGCGCATGTAGAGTATTACTTTTCCCAGTTCCTTAGTGCAATGGAAGAAGACGAACCTGAAAATCGCAAAATTACACTTTATGGGTCAAGAACAAATGCCAGAATTATCAACCAAGATAGAGTTAACAGGTTGCCGCAATCTGTTTTGATACCTACGAATTTACTAATAACTGGAACTGTTAACATTGATGAAACTACTCAGCCTCTGAGTGATAAAGTGATGGATCGAGCAAACACAATAGAGTTCTTTTCTATTGAGCTTGACAAGATTCCTGAGCCAGAATCCTTGCCTCCACCAATACGAGTATCAGCTACAGTTTGGCATTCCTACCAAAAGTATCAAACCGATCACACATACCGTTCCCAAATCATTAGTATAGCCAAAATATTACAAGAGGGAGATATGGGACTAGGGTATCGGGTTGTGCATGAGATTGAGCTATATTTAGCCAATAGCAAAGATCTTCTTAAACCAGATAGGGCCTTCGATCTACAAGTAAAACAACGAATTTTACCACACGTGCGAGGAACCAAAAATATTGAAACCGTTCTCAACAACTTATTAGATTTTTTGAGTAACAATAATCTGTTGAGTTCAGTTGAGAGACTACACGAAATGAAAAAAAGGCTAGAGCGTGATGGTTATGTCAATTTCTGGCGCTGATATGTGGCTTACACTTAATAACAAGCCGCTGAGCTTTCAGCCGAATAATGAAAATTTGGAAGCCCGAGCATACGAATGCAATAGTGAAAGTAAAGAAGGAAATAAGCTCGAAGTTACACCAAACGCACCACCAGGTATTATAATCTTTGCTGAAGATGAACAACTCAAATCTTCGTATAGTGGTTATTGGGAATGGCGTCCTCCCCTGGGATACGCAGGGCTATGCGAATTGCGAGTAAGCGCTCCGGGACATCCAATGCAATTTGCAAAGGTACGTGTAATGCCTGAAAAGCTTTCCCAAGCCCGTTATGAGAGAATGCTAGCTGATCTTGATAAAATCACGGTAGATTTATTAATTCGCCTCAACTCATCTATAAGTGAGAAAGCTATTCTTCAGCTACGTGAACAAGAGAACTCCCCTTTCAGGGACTATAAGCTCATGAAAGAGGTTATGAACCAATTAGAAGATGTAATGTTTCATATTCATCGTAATCCTCATCGCTTTTTGCAGAAACAATATGAACAGCGTCTCTTGCATGAAATTTACCAATTTTCCAGTGAAACGCTACCTCTTCCAGATCGTGTTCTTAAATTACCAGAAAAAATTTATGAGGCATATGGTCATAATAGTCTCCCAGAGACTTGGATGGTACCACAAAACATTTTAACTTATGATGTATACGAGAACAGACTACTTAAGCAATTTCTTCAACACCAACTAGTAGCAAAACTTTTTTTTATTCAACAGCGGGCGAAAAGTGAACTGAAACGACTTGAGCAAGACTATAGAATAGCCCATAGTATGAATTGGAAAAACACCGTTAGGCGTTTAGAACCAGAAATTGAGCAGCTCACCTTGGTCGTTAAAGAATGCGATAAAATGATGCTTCAATGTATTTCGTGGATTAGTGAGACTTTTCTAAAGTCAGTGAAGCCATCAGACGTCTATGGAAAAGCAACTCAAATTTTACTAAAAAATCCATTTTATAGCCGATTTTTCCAAATCTACCTTTATCTTCAGCAGGAGCTTACTATTAGCCTTGATTCACAGCGCTTCTTGACAGAACTGACAATGCAAAAAGTAAGCGATCTTTATGAAGTGTGGTCGGTATTTGAAATCACAAGAATAATCGTAGATGAGCTGAAAACTAGCGGTTACATCGTTGCATCTAATACAATTTTCTATGAAGTAGACCGTAACTTCTTCCAAGTTAAGATCCGCAAAAATGCTGCGAGTATTGTAATGAAAAAACATGATATCAGGGTTGAACTAAGGTACGAGCCGATTTATCTATCCAAGAACAACCCCTCTGTTTCAGCCATTTCTAGTTTAATTGCGAACTTAAATGATCCTCACGACCAGCGAACTCCTGATTTAGCAATTGAGGTTTATCAAGAGGATCAACCTATATCGGTTCTCATCTTCGACGTGAAATATAAATGGCAAGGAGCGGTGGGTTCACGAAAGCCTACAAAGCATGGTAGAGATGATATGCGAGAGTATAGAGATATTATCTGTTATAAACCTCAAAGCCCAGGTTATCCAACACGGATTCGCAAAATTGTTTCCAACGCCTATATTCTCTATCCAGGCGATGAAATATGGGAGGAACACCCAAACAAAGTAGGTGCTCTTCCGTTTGTACCCGATATGGCTTCTGCTAAGAAAGTAGAAGTAAGAAAGAAGATTAAAAATCTTTTACACGCAGCTCGTTTGCTATAAAGCTTAGAGACTCAAACTGCTTATTTTACAATACGAAGCACACCAAGTTTCTTTCATTATTAATAGCAAAGCGGAAATACTGTTACGAAGCATGACGATACGATATGGACAAAAATTCAAAATCAATTGAACGTGAAATGAACTTCTACGAACTATTATGAACACTTGAGGATGAGTTCCCCCTCGAACCCTACCTCATAAAGAGACCTCTTTTAATATTGACAGCACGACAAAAAGGTTGCAAGAATTACTTGGCCTGACATGCCAAAAATGACCATCTTGAGAACATGAGACCAATTTATTTCTCTTCTCAATCAGCCTGAGAAGGCAATCCAGAGAGAAAACAGAGAAGTAGGGCTGAGACTTCATTCGGTATAGGAATTAGCTACTACCCCGCGACATGAAACACAGACATTCTCGACCGTAGAGAATTCGTCATTTCCACAAGGTGGGCAAGCGATTGATTCAGATTACCGGTTTGCTCGGCAATCTCACCTGTCATGCGCGAAATCTCATCAATGGCATACACAACCATTTTCGAACTTTGAGATTGGCTTTCGGCGGCGGTGCAGATATTCTGCACCAGGTCTGCCATCTGCTCAGTCACGATGCTAATGGCCTCGAGGGCAACACCGGTCTGGGTAACCAGTTCAGTTTGCATTACCACCTGCTGAATGTTTTGTTCAACACTTTGTGAAACAGCCGAGGTCTCGCTTTGAATAGCGCGCAGGCGAGTCGCGACTTTACGCGATGCTTCCGCGCTATGCACAGCTAAGGTGCGGATCTCCTGGGCAATGGCCGCGAAGCCCTGCCCTTGCTCACCTGCTCGAACTGCTTCGATCGCTGCATTGAGCGCCAGCAGGTTCATACGCGTGGTCAGGTCAGTTATTTCCATGACGGTATCGTTAATTTCCTGGCCACTTTCACCCAGGCGTTTCATAACACGGGCAGAATGCATAGTCGTTTCCCGCACCTGGCGCATTCCATCACCAGCACGAGCTACTTGATTCTGCCCTTCAGTGGTCACTTCAGATGCATCCCTGGCAACAAAAGAGACCGTATCAGATTGCTCGGTGACACTTTTCAACGTGCTTGCCATTTCTTCGACGATTTGCGTGATCTGCCCTACCTGTCGTTCCTGCTGCGTGGTATCACGAACAAGGACCTGAGAACTGCGCTGCACCCCCTGCGCATGTTCATCGACTGCCTGGGTCACCATTTGCACGCTGCCCAGTATCTCGCTGATCTCCTCAATCGTGATGTTGATGGCTTCGACTACAGGTTGAAGTTTTTGGTGTGAAGATTGTACGCGCACGCGCAGATCACCGCGCTGCACCTGTTCCAGATCCTGGCGTAGCAAGACGATCGCTTCTTCGAGGGCTACACGCTCTGCTTCACGTTCCTGGAAGATACGAGCGCTATCAATAGCAATAGCGGCCTGATTCGCAAAAAGCTCGACCATCTCCATGCTTTCGACTGTGGGTATTTTGCCATCGTCGGGATCATCGAGAGAAAGAACACCAAGAAGCTTCCTTTGCCTTGGGCTATATAAGGGTACGATCAACAAATCTTCAGGATGCCAACCACCTGGTTCGTAATCATCCTCTGTTTTATTGACTATTCCCACTATATCCGCGTACATATCCGCATAGAGATGTGGGATATAGTAGCTCTGACTGATACGAAACTCCGAACGCATCAAGCGATGCATTTGAACAAGCGTCAGGGGGTTTTCGATGATCAAGCGTTGACCTTCATCCGAAGCACCTGAAAAAGCGACAGGTGAAGTCTTCTGATTGTTTTCTTCTACAAGGTTAATAACGGCCATATGAAAACCGGTACATGCACTGATCGAGGCAACGATTTGTTGAAGCACTTCATTCAATCCCAGTTCCGCACGCAGGACATTGCCAAGACGTATTAGTTCTTTGATCTGTTGCGTGCGCTGTGCTGACTCCGTTCCGCTGGGTAGAGGCACAATCAAGGAGTCTTGAGCGTGGTCAGGCATTGTTGGAGGATGAGTGGGCGAGATGGAAGAAGGATGCTCGTGTTCTGATTGCGCTTGCTCCGCGGGCGTTCGCAATCGTACACGTAATGGAACAAACACCTTCTGCTGCTTTTTTTCCGACATTGCCTGTTTTTCTTCCTTCTATTACTCTATATCATCTTGAAGCAGAATAGCACATCAAGTGTCTGGCTACAAGCTTGGTAGGATTAATAGAAACTAAATCGCATGTACGTTTGTATTACTTTAGGAAGATGTGCAATATGGTAAAATGAGTCCCATAGAATGATGACTCGTTTTATCAACATAGCAGTTCACGAGCTTTCGCTGGTAACGACCTGAAAGTGAGTACGTATCCATATGAGCAATGAGAACGACACATCTCGAGAGTCGTGGGAAGAGCCTGCTGAAGAGGACGAGGTTGAGTCCCAACCTCCCCAGAAGCCGCAGCGTGCATCTCGTGACGCTTATGATGATCCTTCTACACGCCAGAGACAACGTCCACAACAAACTGGTGGTTCCCACGAAACTGGCAAAGACAGGACTGGTAGCAACGATAAACGTCCAGTGCGTCGTCCTGATCCAAATAGGAATACTGATCCGCGACAAGGTTATGATGCCTATGGACGACCCAGGCAGGGCACGCGCTCATACCGTGACGGTTACGAATATACTACGGAACCACGTAGGGAACGACCGCGCCAGACCCGGGACTTTCATGAACGCCCTGACCCCTATGATGAACTCGATGAAAGATATCATCAACAGCATCGCATGTCCAGGCGATCGCGCGCGGAAGCCGAGGCGCGCCTGAGAATGCGCCAGCGCCAGCCTGAATATTATTACGAGGAAGGCAACGATGCATATATGTATCCACGGCAGCACAGCCGCTCCTATGGAGATCCCCAAGTTCAAGAGTATGATGGACGGGCTTATCGCCAGCGGCCCAGGACACAGACACCACAAGCGCCGAAAAAGAGACAACGCCGTGTGTGGTCTACACTTCTGATTGGCTGTGCAGGTGGTGTGATCACGATTGCGCTCATCCTGGCTGCTGTAGCGTTCTTATTTTTGCGAAACTCGCCCCTTCATATTGGAGTTGGAGGTATTGGCAAAAGCAGCTATTCAAAGCAGATAGCCCAGCAGACGCTGCCTCTTACAGCCAATGTCACTCAAGTACAGGTACATAATCGTGTGGGTAACATCAGCATTATGGTTGATCCTACTGCAACACAGGGATCGCTCACTGGTGTTATGAAGGTACAGGCTGGAAGCAGTAGCGATGCTGCTAAGGAATTTGGACGCATCAAGGTGGATGTCTCTACGAGTAGTGATCAGAGTACGTTGATCGTGAATGCGACAGTACCAGACGCCAGTAGTGGCCTCCTTGCCAGTTCAAGCGATTCCGTTGATCTGACGATTGTCTTGCCTCAAACGGTCAACCCAAGTCCCCCGTTTAAACTCAGTCTCAGCGCGAACATTATAGCGTCAGGAAACATTACCGTTCAAAATTTCAACGGCTTGCTTTCACTCACGAATAATACAGGCAACATTGCTGTAAGTGGTGGACTTCAATCGGAGGGTTCCTGCTTGCAAACCAATGTTGGGAATGTTACCTTTGCAGGAAACCTGGTCACCGGTCAGGCGGCAGATACAGGGCTTATTCCGTGCACCACGAACACCACACAGAATACTCATCCCTGGTTCAGCTTTAAGAGCGGAACCGGCAGTGTGACTGTCACGTTAAGCGCTGTCACATCAAATCTCACCCTCGATGCCAGCACGAATAATGGCAAAATCAATGCCAATGAATTCAACTTGAACGTTCAGCAGAATAGCGATGGCTCGGCAAGTTATTATGGCCCGCTCACACCAGGCGCGTCTCCTACAGCAGTGCTGGCTCTGACGGTGAGTACGGGGGATATTACGTTGCATAAGGCGGGGTAGGATTGTGCTTGTCATCCTGATCTCGCCCTGTCATCCCGATCTCACCTTATCATCTCAATCTTCATTTGTCATCCAACGCCCGGAATTGTCATCCTTAGTGAAACGCAGGATCTCACGCGCTGGGCTACGAGATTCTTCGCTAACGCTCAGAATGACAATTGCTAGATCAGGATGACAATCGGATGTACACCTCTCAGGAAGAAGGAAAGCGCGCTTCCAACTCGCTCGCTTCAGCTTCTCGCCCCATCTTGCGCAACAGCATTGCATAGTTCCGCACGACTGTTCGTGTGAGGGAATGGTCGGGTCCCAGCGCCTGTTCCCTAGATGCTGCAAAGCGCGCTGGTATAACGGCTCGGCCTCGGCATACTTGCCCTGCTCTTTGTAGAGATTCGCCAGCCCGTTCAGTGGATAAGCTACCTGGGGATGGTCAGGGCCCAGCGCCTGTTCCCAGATGCGCAAGGCGCGCTGGTATAACGGCTCGGCCTCGGCATACTTGCCCTGCTCAGTGTAGAGGTTCGCTAGGTTGGTAAGAGTAATGCCCACATCTGGATGGTCAGGACCCAACTCCTGTTCCGTGATGCGCAAGCTGTGTAGGTAGAAGGCTTCCGCTTCGGCATAGCGTGCATGCTCCTAAAGATAGATGCCTGTTTGATAAAGCAAACGTCTGGCAGCAAACGAGGTGAGCTGTTCCTGCTCAATGAGCTGCGCGCACTCCTGGGCATGGGGCAGGCAACGCTCGTAGCGGGCGTAGGTGCGATACTCCACCTCTGGGTAAGGCCGTCATCGACCGCTTGCACGACCCGCTCAGCCCACTGATGGTAGGTGGACTCATCCATGCCATCCTTGAGCACCGCTTGCACCAGGCGATGCATACTCAGCAGGTGCTCCTCAGGCTGGCGTTTGAGCAGCGAGTAGGAGAGCAGCACCCCGATGGCTTGATTGAAAACCAGAGGATTCTGTGCCACGGCTTGCAAGTTGGATCCTAGCTCTGCAGCACCCTCGGTGATGATCTCTTCAGGGAATGGCATCAGGATGCAGGAAGGCACATACTCGCAACAGGTCTGCCGCAGCAGCAGAGCGCTTTTCGACTTCGGCAAACGAGAGCGACCAGGTGGTTGCCACCGGCTCGGGATGATCGAGCACCAGCCCTCCACGTGCCTTGAGTAGTTCAGCACGCTGCGTACGGTAGAACTGCAGGTAATCGGCCAGGCTGCACTTCGTCTCTTCGATGTAGGCTCCCGCCTGGTCAAGCGCCAGGGGCAGTCCCCCAAGTTCCTGTGAGATAGAAAGGGCGATCGGCGCGCTCACTTTCAGTGGCCTGCTCCAGTGATGCATCAGGTGCCAGTCTCTCGGTACGGCGTAGCAAGAGCAAAGCGCCCGGTTTGCTGTCAAGAGCATCAACCTCAAGGGCGTGTGCCAGTTTGCCCATGCTGGAAGCACGCGTGGTGAGCAAGGTGTGCCCTCTGCCCGCAGGTGGCAGAAAGTCCCGTACAAGGGCGAGATCATCGGCATTATCGAGCAGTAACAACCAGCGTGTATGGCTGGTGAGCCAGTGCTTGACGGCTTGTACAATCTTGAGTTGATCGCGCTCCTCTTGCACCGGAAGCTGCAACAAGGCTGCGAAGACCACAAAGCCGGAGATGAGTGCCTCCTGGGTATCAGCACGCGTCCAGAGCACGGCATCATAGTCCTGGTAGTAGCGATAGGCATATTCCAGCGCAATCTGCGTCTTGCCGACGCCTCCCAGGCCACTCACCGCCTGTGGTTGGGAGATACCCACCGTCTCTCCTGCTCGGAGCGAATCGGCCAGGCGATGCAGCAGTTCCTCGCGTCCCGTGAAATAGGGATTGCGTGGATAGGGGATATTCCACACGGCTGGCAAGGCTCCTGGAAAAGAGGGATGCTCTGGTGACGGGATGCCTGCTGCGTAGAGGGAAAGGCAGGAGGACTGCTGGGTTTGCGTCGCTCTGTGTTTGATGCCGTGCAGTAAGGTAGCACGAGCGGCCGCTTCGTCCTGATCCACCAGGTCGATATACACGACCTGTCCCAGCAATCCTTCCACGTCACAGGGTCGTACCCGCACAGGCACGAGCAGTCCCTGGTCTCCTGTGGGATCGCGTTTGAACGCTGCTGCCCATTCTGAGGGCGTGAACTGGGACGTGAAATAGTCAGGCGAGAGGACAGCGATGGTGTGAGTAGCCTGCCTGGCAGCGTTATCCATTTCGAGGACGAAGTTGCTCCCCGCCAGGAAGTCCCAGGCCTGGAGCATAGTGCGGTAGCCTGCCTCTTCCAGGTGCCAGGCGATCCATTCGGCCCAGCGCTGGTCAGCGTGGGTATAGCTGATGAAGAAGTCTTTGGTGTGTTCCTCGGTGTCCACGACTCGCTTCGTCCTCCTTCGCCTGGCAGTTGAACACAGCTTTGATGTATTGCTTGAAGTATAGACGATTGGAGGATAAAGTGGCAAGGGTAAAATATGGATTTAAAGAGCCTGTGAATTACCCGAAATATACTGAAACATCTTTCTGGTATTGGACGATCGCGTCGGTTGCTCCTAAATGAAATGTAGGGGCACCCCTCGCGGGTGCCCGGCGGAGGGGTTGGGGTGGCACGGGTGACTGGGCTACGAGATCCTTCGCTGACGCTCAGGATGACAAGGGGAGTTGGATGACATGGGGAATTGGGTGGCACGGGATGTTGGGTGACACGAAGTGATGATAGAACAGTGACTGGCAATAACCTTGACGAAACATATTAGGGTGTGCTAATATCATACTAGAATAGTCGGAATTTAGCGCATACTAACTTTCATTTATGGCTCTTCTCGGTTACGTTTTCAAGGAGAATTGAGCGATGAGTTTTTTTAGCGCCCATGTCAATTGCTCACAGTGTAATAAACCTCTCACGCTGTTGAATATAAACACCTGCACAAAGTGCGGGCATAAGCTGTGCAGTCATCATGTACATTTATTACGAAATCCACACAGTTATGTGCTTTCTTCGGTTTGTTATGGATGTGCTGAGCATCCAGCGCTGCTTTCCCATGCAGGGATCGCTCCTCAAGAGATACATCGCTCCGCCAGAGTATAAAAGCAAAATAACTATTCAGGCATTGCCAAAGATGAAGGCTGCCGCGAAGACAAGCGCTCCTCCTCCCACGACTTGCAGCATTGAGATGAACCAGTTCGTCCCGAAATAACGGTGGCGAATGGCGGCAATTAACACCAGTTCGAAAGCGACCACGACATAAGCGACTAGCAATGCTACATGTATGCTGGAGATCAGAAATGGCAATGTGTGCAGCGAGCCGCCAAAGAAGGTCATGATTCCTGTGATGCCCCCTCGAACAGCGGGGCTGCCACGTCCGGTGATCTGGCCGTCGTCGGAAAGCCCTTCCGAAAATGCCATGCTGATGCCCGCGCCTGTTGCTGAAGCCATGCCTACCAGGAATGTTGTCGTTGTGTTGTGTGTGGCGAAGGCAGTTGCAAAGATGGGCGCCAGGGTCGAGACGGATCCGTCCATCAAGCCGGCCAATCCAGGTTGCACGACGCGCAGGAGGAAATCACGCGACGAGTCATCTTTGGTTCGTACTGCTCTTAGCAGTTCTGCCAGTTGTCCTTTGACTGTTGGTGGCACAGACTCTATTTCTTTTGAATTGTCTGAGGTGATTTCTGGTTCTCCGAGTATAGAAGGTTCCCCTATGTTATTTGAGCCATCTATCTGGTGTTTTTTCTTCCAGGGACATTAGATATACTCCTTGATTGATAAATGACTGGTTTTTTTCACTTGCGCCGCCTGCGGCGGCGCAAGAATTTGTGATGAGCGGGACTCGCTTCCGCACCCCGGCAAAGGGCGTTGCCCTCTGCACCCCTAAATCTTCGTCTATAGGGATGCCACAGTGTTTTGGCAGGGACTAATCCCGTCAAGAGGCAAAGCCTTTGCACCCATTTATGAGCAGGTGTTTCGATATTACTATACATGAGATGACGCTTTATTGACATCTCCCAGGTCTTAGTTTACAGTAAATACTCCTCTACAGTATAATTGCCACGGAACAAGAAGCAGGGAGGAGATTAACTTACTATGAATGGAACTAATAAGCCCCAGGAGTTGGCTTCGATCAGATTTCTTACGGGGCCTTTGGCCGGTAGCACTTTTCAGATTACCAAGCCGATTATCACCTTTGGGCGTGATCCTGGCAATGATGTTATGATTTCCGATCCCACCGTTTCACGCAAGCATGCTCACCTCGTGAATAACGGGGGACAATGGCGTATCGAAAAGCTAGCTGAACAAAATGTGGTTACGGTCAACCAACAGAGTGTTCAATCGGCAGTTATTTCCGATCGCGATACTATTGCCCTGGGTACCGGCACTACATTCCTTTTTCAGGTTTCGTCTCCTCAGTTTTCTGCCGAGCAACGACCATTGACACCATATAATGCTGTGCAAAGACCTGTACCACAAACACCTCCTGTACCAGCATATGGAGGACAACAGCCACCCGTTCAATACCCTTTTCCACAAGTAGCTTCTCCCATGCCTGTTGGCGCTCCACAACGCACACTCATGGATGTGAACGAGCCTGGCACAATCATATCTGGTCAATCTACACCCGGCATACCGACGCTAGAGGTAAGCTCTAATGTCCATGCTGATAAGCATGCGTATCCACTGACTCAGCAGGTTATCAATATTGGCCGCGATCCGTCTAACGATATTGTCATCGATGAGCTGGTGGTTTCGGGATTTCATGCACAGATAGTGCGAGAAGGCAATCAATTCGTACTCGTTCATCCCCACCCATCTCGTGGAAAGACGCTGAATGGAATCCTCTATCAAGGCCGTCATATCCAGGGAGACGAACAATTCCGCAAACCGCTGGCACGTGGTGACATCTTCCGTATCGGTGATGAGCATGGCACGTTGGTGACATTGACCTACAATGACGGCAGTGGTGCCGTTCAGGATATTGTCCCAGAGGTTCGTCCGATTCCGTTAGGCGCACCAGTCATTACAATTGGTCGATTGCCAGACAACATGGTGGTATTGAGTCACCCGCAGGTTTCTGGACGGCATGCACGGCTGGAACTTGTACAGGGAGCCTATCGCATCGTCGATGTTGGCAGCACAAACCATGTATACGTCAACGCACGGCGTGTCACAAACCAGTTACTTCAGCCTGGTGACGAGATACGTATCGGGCCATACAAATTCACTTTTACGGGCACGCAACTTACCCAGCAAGATGAAAGCCACGGGGTACGTATCGACGCATTGCATTTGCAAAAAGTCGGTTCCAGGCATACTATCCTCATCAACAATATTTCTATAGCAATCCCTCCACGTAAATTTGTAGCACTCGTGGGTGGATCAGGCGCGGGCAAATCGACACTCATGGATGCGCTTAATGGATTGCGGCCAGCGCAAAAAGGCCTGGTGCTTTACAATGGTCAGGATTACTACCGGCACCTCGCAGCATTTAGCACGCAACTCGGTTATGTCCCGCAGGAAGATATCATCCACCGCGATCTGACTGTCGAACGCGCGCTGTATTATACCGCCAGAATGCGCCTGCCCGAAGACTTCACTCAAGCTCAGATCAAGCAGCGAATCGAAGAAGTGCTGGAAGATGTAGACATGAAGCACCGGCGCAATTTGCTTGTAAGTAAGCTTTCAGGCGGCCAGCGCAAACGTGTTTCAATCGCGCTGGAATTATTGGCCAATCCAAGCGTCTTCTTTCTGGATGAGCCAACCTCGGGCCTCGATCCAGGTCTGGATCGCAAGATGATGTTCCTCCTGCGCAGGCTGGCAGACAAAGGGCACACCATCGTACTGGTCACACATGCCACCAATAATATCAATGTATGCGATGATATCTGTTTTCTGGCTCAGGGTGGTCGCCTGGCTTACTTCGGACCTCCGAACGAAGCAAAAGCTTATTTTGGGAAAACTGACTTTGCTGAAATTTATAGCGCTCTTGAGCCTACAGAAGCAAATCCTGGTATTCCAGAAGAGGCGGAGAAGCGATTTGCTGCATCGCCAGAGTTCCAGACGTATGTCGTCGGTGCAATAAATCAGGGTCCTGCTGGACAGGCAAACATTGCGCAAGAGACAGGTGTGGTCAAACCACCTAAGCGAGGCAACCCGTGGAAACAATTTTCCCTGCTATCCCGGCGCTATCTGGAATTGCTCAAGAATGATACTGGCAACTTGCTCATATTGTTATTGCAAGCGCCAATCATTGCTGCGATCCTCGTCTTTATGCTGTCTTCAGGTGGCCATGGCACATTCGATCCAAGCAGTATCGCCAAATGTCCGCTTCACCCTCCAGGCACAAACATACTCATACCCCAAACTGTGCCAGGCTCGTTGAATTGCCAGAATGCGCTGAACTTCTTGAATTCTACACCCCAGGGGCAGGCCATTGTCGCAAGCCATGGAGGCAACGTAAACCAGGCATTGCAAGATTTCATTGCTCCAGAATTTGGTTTCGATGCCCAGAAATACCTGTTTATCATGACATTCGCTGCCATGATGTTTGGTTGTATCAACGGAGCACGCGAGATAGTCAAAGAAGCTCCAATTTACCGTCGCGAGCGAACAGTGAATCTGGGCATAGCGCCCTATATGTTCTCAAAGATAGTCATTTTAGGCATCTTATGCCTGATACAAAGTGCCATCCTGGTGCTTGCTGTGAATGCAGTAGCCCCTATACAACAAGGTATTTTGCTTCCTGCTCCATTGGAAGTGTACATTACACTGGCGCTCACCTCGCTGGCAGGTTTAATGATCGGGCTGACAGTCTCTGCATTAGCCCCAAATAATGATCGAGCGGTGAGCCTCATCCCAATTATTCTGATTCCACAGGTTATCTTCTCAGGTTTACTTTTCAATCTAGACGGACCTGTCATGCAAACTATAGGAGCGCTTTTTGCGGTTCGTTGGGGCATGGCAGCCGCAGGCTCTTCAGTGGGGCTGCATGGCGACAAATTGGGAGCTGATGGTTTCTCATACAAGGGAACACTTTTCTCGACATTCACTCAAGCAGAAGCTGCTTTCCATCTCTTCATCTGTTGGTTTGCATTGATGATGATGATATTGATACTGGGGGTCGCAATCGCTTACTTTCTGAAACGTAAGGATGTGCGAGCGTAATCGAATGGTACTTCTTGGCACCTTTGTTGTTAAGGAGTATCATCCTGTGTTAAGGTAGCATAGGCCTTGTACCCAGGGCCTTGTTAAGGGAACGAGCAAGCGAACCGTGTTACTAAACAAACGCATTCTCGTCGGAATCTGTGGTGGTATCGCAAGCTATAAAGCGGTCGAATTGGTAAGTCGCCTGCAACAAGCTGGCGCTCTCGTTGACGTTATTATGTCTGAACGAGCAGATGAATTTGTTCGCCCATTGACATTTTCATCTTTGAGCCATCGACCAGTATATAGCGACCTATGGGAACCGTCGGGAAGAGCAGCCGAAACACATATTGCTTTAGCTGAGGATGCGGAGTTACTGGTGATCGTTCCGGCAACAGCCAATACTATTGCGAAGTTGGCCCATGGTGTGGCCGACAATTTGCTAACAACGGTGGCATTGGCAACGAAGGCTCCTCTTCTGCTGGCTCCAGCGATGCACCATAACATGTATACGCATCCAGCAACACAGGCAAATATTGCTTTGTTGCAGGAGCGTGGAGCATTTATCGTTGAGCCGGAGGTTGGTAGGTTGGCCTCAGGGGAAGTGGGTATAGGCAGGCTTCCTGATACCAGCGTTGTGCTTGGAGCAATCAACGTTGTACTTGGACGCAATGGTGATCTTGCTGGTTACAGAGTAGTTGTAACGGCAGGAGGTACCCAGGAGCCAATCGACCCGGTACGCTATGTAGGGAATCGCTCATCAGGTAAGATGGGATATGCCCTGGCAATAGAGGCAAGAGATCGCGGCGCACACGTCATTTTGATCTCAGGCCCCGTTGTATTAGATGTACCATACGGGATGGAAGTGCGAAAGGTCGAGACCGCAATGCAGATGCGAGATGCAGTTCATGATGCGGTTATCGATGCAGATGTACTTGTGATGAGCGCTGCTGTGGCTGATTTTCGTCCCGCAGAAGTTGCGACGCAGAAGCTTAAGAAAAGCGAATCACAAGCACAAGATGAACAGAATGGGTTTTCCATACGCCTGGTACGCAACCCGGATATACTGGAAGAACTTGCTCATTCTGTTTATGCGACCACAATCGACGAAAGGGCTGGGCGCCCCCTAATACGGGTAGGTTTCGCTGCTGAAACAAACAATTTGATTGCTAATGCAAGCGCTAAACTTATTGCAAAACGCCTTGACTTGCTTGTGGCAAATGATGTGAGTCGCTCGGATAGCGGCTTTGGAACTGAGACCAATAAGGTTCACATCTTCCATGCAAATGGGGCAGTGGAAGATTTGCCTGTAATGCCTAAAACAGGTGTTGCGGCAGCCATTTGGGATCGAATTGTATCTCTTTTGAGTACGAGATAATCTTGAAGAGGGGTTGCTGTGTTGGGAGATTTTGTACTAGAAGTAATAGGTACACCTATGATGCAGGAGGTATCCATGATGGATCGTGCTGCCAGCACCGGTTTTGAAGGTATTGCTCAAATGCTGCTTGAGCAGAAAAAGTTAATGGACGCTTTAGAAGCCGAAAACCGAGAATTGCGCCGACAATTAACTGACTTACGCCGTGGGGTAGGTATTGCAGTTGTCATTGATGGGAAGACCATTCAGCTTGTAACAGATGCAAGCAATAGTGGGCAAGCACAATCGACGTTGCAAAGCTTGCAAAATTTGCAAGGCACACCCCCCATGTCAAACAACTACACGCAAAGTGGTCGCCAGACAGGGAGTCAACAATCAGTCAACCTGAACAACGACAAGCGAGAGAACGGCACAACTCGCAGCCCTTTGGCAGATAGCTTCGTACTCTAGCTTTTATAATACCATCGAACACATTAGGACTCATTCATCGTTCTGTAACGACGTAATAAGCATGAGTCGTTGCGTTCAAATGATAGTATTTTTTTCTGCTAGAATTCACTAGAAAATGGCAAGCTGAAACAAGGCAGTTTTGAGATGTTCAGCTTGCTTTTTTAACGTTGAAATGGGAATTGCCTTTCAGCGCCTCAAATACACCGAATACTTGCTAGAGTATGTTATTATCTAGCAAGATGTATTACTGTTCAGAATGTGAGAAACTCGTTTTCTCTTTAAGCCCGGCAGTAGAAAGTAACGACCGGCCAATAGTGCCAATTCTAAGGAGGCCAAAATATGATTTGTCCCCGCTGTCAAAGTCAGGTTGCTGAAGGGGTAAAGTTTTGTGGCGTCTGTGGATCGCCCATGCAAGTAAGCCAAACCCCTCCACCTGCGAGTCAAACCCCTCCCCCACAGGCTCAACCACAGAGTCAGTACGGAGCGCCAGCGCAAGGAAGTGCTTACGTACCACCTAATCAGTATGAAGAGTATAGTAGTAATCAGGCACTCGGCGGTCAGGTGCCAAGAGCAGAACTACATAATCCCAAAGGGCCACTACATGTAGCAGATATGACCATCACCGTCGATGGGCAACTTGTGCCGGTGGCAGATGTTATGTTAGGTGGACAGCTACCTATCTACTTCGAACACCACATTCTCCTCTGGAAGCATCCAGGGGTACAAATCGGCTTCAAATCTATGCGAGGAGTAGCAAAGCGCTTTTTTGCAGGCATACAAATCTTCTTGACAGAAGCGCAAGGACCTGGAAACATCTCTTTCTCACGTGATGCTCCAGGTCAGATTGTGGCATTACGACTGCAGCCAGGACAAATGGTCGAAGTCCGTGAACACCAATTTCTGTTCGCTACCAGCAATGTAGATTATGGCTTCACGTTTGTACAGGGCGCAGCCAATATCCTCTTTAGCCGCACAGGCCTCTTCGTTGATCAGTTTACCTGCCAGGGAGGCGAGGGAATGCTGGTGCTACATGGATATGGCAATGTTTTCGAGAAAATGCTGGCACCAGGCGAAACCCTGGATGTTGAACCGGGCGCATGGCTGTGGAAAGATCCTTCTGTGCAAATGACGGTGACAACAGTTGCGGGATCACAGCGCGGGGGCGGTATTCTTGGAGCTATTGGGGGCATGATGGCGGGCGCATCAATTATACTCAACCGCTTTACAGGCCCTGGCCGTCTCGGTATCCAATCCATGACCTACCATCCACCACAGAATGAAGGCGCGCAACAAGCCGGTGGAACGAGCAACGTGCAGGGAACATGGGGGCAATTGTTCAACCAGTAGTAATTCTCCACAATATAGTTGTGGCTTTTACGAGCAGCGGATACATAAGGGCATCTTCAGGGATGCCCTTCTTACTTTCTTTCGTATCTCTTCCAAAAGATCCGCAATCGAATTGTTGTTCGCCTCACACTCCAGTCATTGACATACTCCTGATAGGCAACATCCAGGTGGCAAGTAGAAGAGTTACCTGATCCCTTTTTCCTTCTCGCGATTAATACGCAAAATCTTGAGCATGTACTGCTCTGAGTTCAAGTAGTAGGGATTTCTCTTGATGTACTTTCCAACAACCGCGATGGGATGCAGTTTGAGCATTTCAACGACAAGACTGGGAATCAATTTGCTATGGTCATAGTGCATCAATGCAATGATTGGAGCATTTTGGAACGTGAAAACAGCATCTGACGCAGCCTCGTATTTGAGGATTTGTTCGGGAGTAGCAATATCTTTACAAAGCCAGGTCATGTCAATCGAAATACGCACTGCCTGCCACCCCTCACGTAGAGCCTGCGCAATAAATGTTTGATGTAACGAGAGTAAATGATATGGGTCAAAGCGATTGCCATTGGCCAAAAACTCCTCTCGTTCTTCGTATAAGACCAGTTGCCCAGCCTCAATCGCTTTATCTACATCTATTTGTAATTTCTGTAATTCTTCGCGCAATTCATTGACCTGTGCTGGGGCAGCAGCAAATAAACACTTTTCCGATAACGTAAGACCGACTCGCATTAAACGTGCTGTCACTCCTGGAATTTCTACCACTTTACTGTAAAGCTGGCAGATATGCGAGCCAGGGGGAATACGCTCAGTTTTACCCTCAACGCTAAGATCCATAGCTACTACCTCCACTGGTATTGTTGTTGATTGGGTATCTTCCAGCTTGATGCAAACGAGCAGCTTTATTGCTCATAGTTACAACAAGCAAACCAAACAAGCCAAAGATGAAGACACCTCCAAGGAAAGATAAAATCACGTACAGCATTATTTTCTGCACGGGATATGACTCGATAATGGTTAATACCAGGGCCAATAGAGACATTGTCACTGGAAAAAACAACATCCACCCGAGCAAAACGCGCATGCTTTGCTTCAATGAAAGCGGTTGTTCCCCGTTATATGGGTAAAGAATACGTCGCATGAGCCTGTATCGTGGCCTATGCTGCATATGGCAGTTTTATCCTTCTATTTACCTGGTCTGTAACCATCGATGTAAAATATCCTCTGCCTGCGAGAGGATATTGACTTCATTCTGATATGTCAGCAGACGTAACGCCTCGGGAATGGAAAACCACTCTACCCGATCATACTCGGCATCGTGTAGAGACGTATCCCCACCGATCGCCTCAAACAAGAAGTGCCTAACCTGTTTCTGAAAACGTATCTTATCATGCACAAAAGAGTATGATATGTTACCGATATACGTAATCAAACGCACTTTTAAACCGGTCTCTTCCTGTACCTCCCTGGCCGCCACCTGTTCCAGTGTTTCTCCAGCTTCTGGCGTTCCCTTCGGTAATGCCCACATTCCAGAATGACTGCGCCCCACAAGTACTACTTCTACAGACATATTACTATATTGCGCATTTCTCCGCTGATCGTTGGTATCCTTCTTCTCGTTTGAATCACCTGAAATAAGACGAAAAACGACACCTCCCGCGGAAAAAGCTCGTATTGTTTGATATCGCTCCATCAGTCGTGAAGTGCCTTTTCAATTCTACAAATAGCGTAGAGACCTGCTTCTCGCAAGTCCTACTCTTCTATACTCATTCTGCCGAGTGAGTATAGCCAATAGCTCAAAGGGTGTCAAGAGAGCGAGTCACGTATAGCCTGCAGATTTTTTGCGGGCGTCTCGGGTGGTATAGAGCATCCCGGGGCAAGCAGAAAATGCGTACCACCAGTAATTTCTATCGCTCGAGCTACTTCCTCACGCACTTGCTCTGGTTCTCCAGTTTTGAGGATCGTTTTCTCACTAATTCCACCCATGACTGCCTTGCCAGAGCGCAATTTGCCCTCCTGCAGATCAGGATTGCCCTCCAAAGTGGTGGCCCAACTCAGAGCATGCACTGGATATGTTGCAAGCTGGTCAAAGTAGATGTGTGTGCCGCAATTATGCAGAATGTTGAACTTGCTCCTGCTTTTGATGGCGTCCAGGAACTCCAGGTCATATTGCTCCCCAAATTCACGATATTGATCAGCAGTCATCATGCTTTCTGAAGCCCAACCGTTCGTTGCATAGAAGATACCACTGGCGCCTTGCTCAAGGCTCGCTATAGCAAAATTCACGAATGTCTCTGTAATTACCCGCAGAGCAGCATGCATTGCAGCGCGATCTTCACGGATCGTATGCAAAACTGGTTCGCTCTTATTGCCTGCCAGATACTTTGCAACTCCCAGAGGGCAGAAGACAGTCTCCACAAAATAAGCATCATAGCCAATTGAATGGTTTATCATTTGTAGCGCTCGCAACTGCTCGCCTAATGCACCTTCGTCTGGTTCAAGAGGGCGTATGCGTTTCCAATCTGAACTACTTTTGATCGGAGTGCCTTCGAAAACGGGGGCTTTGTATTTCTCGCCCGAGGGTCGCACTTTGACGCCCCAGCCCTCAACATGGTAGCAGGCACGAGGGTTAACCTTCATGTAATCCCAGTCGTAACGAGTAAAATTTTCGACCATCGCCTCTGCCAACAGATTTGGATCCCATTCACGTTCAAAGTCGTGTCCCCACATACTCGCTGGAACTCGATCAACTGTATTACCTTGTAGAGCCGCATCTACACGCTCTTTTTTATTCAATGTCGTTACCTTCTTTCCATTCAGAACATATCCGCTGGATTCGCAAAAAGCAGTATCTTCAATCGACGGTTGGGTGCCGGGCAATGCCCCCTACATCTCCCAAGTGTCACATCATCTTTGACGTGTGTGCAGGGCATCCGCGAGGGATGCCCCTACATTTCACCAAGTGCCACATCATCTTTGACAGAGAATTACTCGCCCAGCTCCTTAAAGCGATACCCTATGCCACGTTCGGTCAAGATGTATATCGGATGTGCAGGATCTTTTTCAATTTTTTGTCGTAGGTAGGTGATATATAAACGTAAATAATGAGACTCGTCACGATATTCTCGCCCCCAAACTTTGGACAGCAGTGTTTCATGCGTCAGTAATCTCCCCGCATTACTGACAAGATGGTAGAGGAGACGGTATTCCGTGGGTCGCAAAACAACTTTCTTCCCTCGCACAATCACTTCATGTCTGGAGAAGTCAATTTTAAGATCAGGATCAACGACGATCTCAGTTTTACGCGCGGGTGCGGCCATAAATGAGCGGCGCAGAAGCGCGCGAATACGTGAGAGCAGTTCTCCTGGATTGAATGGTTTAGCAATATAATCATCTGCGCCAAGATCGAGGCCATGTATTTTATCCTGGTCATTCTGCCGAACAGTCAGCATAATTACAGGTATATTCGATACCTCACGAACATGCCGCAATGTTTCGAAACCATCCATTTCAGGCATCATGACATCCATCACAACCAGATCCGGCAGATTTTCACGTAACTGTTCCAATGCTTCAAGACCATTGCTGGCTTCAATAACGCCATAGTGTTCAAGTTCCAGATTCATACTCACAAAGTCGCGGATGCGTGGTTCGTCATCTACGATTAATATGGTTATATCACGTGGATCAAAAGCTTCCTTCTCCATCAAAACACCACCATAGGTAAATGTGCTTTCTCTAAACGAGGTAAACTAAATAAAAACGTCGAGCCCTGGTGTAATGTACTCTCGACCCAGATACGCCCGCCATGCGCTTCGATAATGGCACGGCAGATGTATAAACCTAATCCTGCACCTTGCAACGAACTGGTCGCAGTATTCCCTACTCTATAGAAGCGATCAAAGACCTGTTCCTGTTCTCGCAAGGATATGCCCATACCAGCATCACTTATACTGACGATCACTTCATCACCAGTAGCGCGACATGCTACCGTGACAACAGGTTTATCGGGCGAATATTTGATAGCATTGTCCAAAAGATTTTCTAAGACCTCTTCAATACGATCTCTATCAGCCGTGACGGTTGGCACATTAGGTGGTAAATTCACCTTGACTATAGCACCCGGGCTTTTCACCTGCAAACGACGCGTCACCTTCTGCACAAGGTTCGACAGATCGAGTGGCATAAGTTCCATTTGAAGCCCACCTGCTTGAATACGTGTGGCGTAGAGCAGATTACCCACTAACTTATTCAGACGGTCAGCCTCTTCCTCAACTGCTCGAAGGCGATTCCTCAGCGTCTCCATATCAAAAGTTGCATCTGTGCGTGCCAGGGTTGATGCATACCCTTTGATGATGGCTATAGGCGTTTGCAATTCATGCGAAATCACTGAAATAAACGTTGAACGCTGCTCTTCCTGCTGGCGCTCAAGCGTAATGTCGCGCACAGTAAGGATGCCACTTGTCGGCTCGCCTTTGCTTGAGCGAACGCATGAAGCCGCTACGCACACATCGAAAAGCTGTCCATCGCGTGCTGAAATGACTATCTCTCGATTAACAACTGTGTGGCCAGCGAAAGCCTGCAAGATCAGCGAATCCTGCACGCCAAGTTCATTACCCAGACGATCTTTCGGACGCAGAACTTCATAGTAGAAACGTCCTAACACTTCATTTTCACGCCAACCTGTAATGCGTTCCATAGCTGGATTGAAGTCGATTATTCGTAACGCTGTATCCACAGTCAGGATACCTTCGGCGCTTTGCTGGAAAATCGCGGCCAGACGTCGCTGTTCTTTGAGCAGAGATTGCCATTTCAAAGCTGAACGAACGCCCGCGGCGAAATGTGCGATAAACAAGCTCAATGCGCCTTCCGACTCGGATGATTGTTCAAAACAAGAACTTGCACCGACGGGGCGCAGGCAGTGTAGCACACCTATCAATCCAGCGTTATCGCTGATAAATAAAGAACAACATTCAAGAGCAGATTGTTCTCTTGTTAATCTCGCATCTCCAGATAACTCTGCATCCTCATCACACATTCCAAGCTGCTTCACCAATGTAGGTGGCAGCGTCTCAATGACCAGAGGACAGCGCGAATCTGGCTGTTTGCTCTCACGTAAATAGAGCAAGAGTGGCATCAAGGCTGACTCATTGAGGCGATACAAAGTATACGCTGTATTGCTCTGTGGATCAAACGCGTTGTTCGACACAACGAAAACGCCAGCATCGCCAGACAGAAGTCTTATAGCGCTGCCAATAAGGATAGTGATTTGATCATACAAATCCTCGGATTGTTGCGTTTGGGGCCAGGACATTGTTCACTCGCTCCGTACAGGAGTTAGACTCATAAAAACCAAAGTTACGTATCTGTGAGATACTTGGCAAGAAAGTACACGCCTCAACGACCTCATCAACCGCTTGCTAATGAGAGGCAACGGTGTTATTGTAACACAATCCACAAGAAGGCTGTAACCCTTTCCTTCTCATTCGGCCTCTCTCCTACATCTACATCTTACTCCGTACATCACATAGTTCTATTTGACAGCCAAATTGACGGCGTTGGTCAAACATCTTCAGTTAAAGTGACTGATTTCCCTAGCAATTTCAAGGCAACGAAACATATGTTGTATCTCATTAATAAGTGGGTTAGAATAACCTGGAAGGCAATTTGAAAGAAAGGTAGATGAGTAGATGCCATGGCAAGCATACCAAGTGACAAAAAAATACTTGCTATCCTGACTGAGAAGATCGGTGATATCAGTGAAAGAGTGACATACGATGACAGAAATTATCTTATTATAATGAATTTGTCCGAACTTAACTTATCTCACCTTCCATCAGAGGTTAGCCAGCTAACCAATTTACAGGAACTCAACCTGGAGAATAATCAACTGAGCCACTTGCCTCCTGAAATAGTGCAGTTGAACAATTTACAGAAACTCTCTCTGGATTCGAATCAACTCAGTCAGCTCCCTCCTGAAATCAGTCAGTTGAGCAACTTGCAGGAACTCTCTTTGAATCATAATCAGCTCAGTCAGCTCCCTCCTGAAATCGGTCGGTTGAGCAACTTGCAAACGCTCTCACTACTAGAAAATCATCAACTATTGACACCCCCTCCAGAAGTAGTCACAGGTGGTACGTCAGCGATAATAGACTTCTTACAAGAATTACATAAAGATGGTGTCATTCGTTATGAAGCAAAGCTTCTGGTAGTAGGTGAAGGTGGAACGGGTAAAACATCATTACTGAAATCTTTACGCAATGAGGCCTTTGATCAGGATTTATCTTCGACTCATGGTATAGATGTGAACTTTTTGAAACTTCATCATCCCTCTCTATTTCAAACAGATATGCTATTAAACACATGGGATTTTGGAGGTCAGCACATCTACCATGCTACACATCAGTTCTTTCTCACGAAGCGTTCGCTGTATATAGTTGTTTGGAATGCCAGATTGGGGGTAGAGCAAGGTCGATTGCACTTCTGGTTAGAGACGATCAAGGCCCTGGCCCCTGATGCTCCTGTGTTACTTGTAGCCACACATACCGATGAGCGTGCGCCCGATATCAACTTTCAGTCATACCAGGAAGAATATCCACAGCTTATTGGATCGTTCAGTGTGAGCAATAAAAACAAATCAGGACTTCATGAACTCAAGGAGGGGTTGGCCCATCGAGCTGCAAGCATCAAATTGATGGGCCAACCTTGGCCCCGACGGTGGTTGGAGGTAGAGCAGCAACTTCTTAGCTTATCAGAGCATCACATTGATGCACGTACATACCTTGTATATTGCTCCAGCAACAAAGTCGATGTTGATATTGCAATGGGAACGCTTGGTAACTACTTGCATGATCTCGGCAAGATCCTCTTCTTTCGAGACGATCCGGTATTAGTAATCTGGTTGTTCTCAAACCCAATTGGGTCACAAAAGCCATTAGTTGCGTCCTTATTGATGAGGAGACGAGAGTTGCAAATGGGATATTATCTCACTCATCGCTCCCTCGCATTTGGGAAAAAGATGACAAAGGCCAGCACTATGAGCCTCACCTCTATCCTGTCTTTCTACGCCTGATGGAGCGATTTGATCTCAGTTATCAGATTGACCCGGAACTACCTGGTAAACCTTCGACCCAGAGCTTAGTGCCTCAACTCCTTCCGTATCAGCCTCCTGTGAATGTCCCACCCTGGCCTACAACACCGATTGTCGGTCAGACATATGTAGAAATGCGTTACCGTTTCGACTTCGTACCTGCTGGTATCATAACTTGGTTCATTGTTCGCACACACTCCTATACACAGAATATGCACTGGCAGGAGGGTGTATTCCTAAAGTATCAGGGGCACCAGGCCAGAGTTGAACTGAAAAAGCGAGAGTTACGCCTTGTCGTCTGGGGAATTCAACCTCACAACTTTTTCACCATCCTTATGAACACGCTCGACCTGATTCTGGCTCGATTTGAGGGGCTTCAAGTCCAGCGTGAAGTACCATGCACGTGCCACTGGCAACGAGATGAGACTGACCCTTGTCCTCGCTTTTACCGCTATGAAGACCTTGCGCGACGGATGGAGGTAGGGAAACAAGTTGTAGAGTGTCCAGATAGTTTTCAAAGTGTTTCTGTCCCCCAACTGCTCTATGGCATCCACACGAGTACCACCGAGCAAGTTATTGCTGACATCAGACGCGATCAGCAGGTGCTTTTGCAGGGGCAGAGAATAATTCAGCAAGACACCAGCGGTCTGCCAGAGATGCGGCAACTGCTTATAGAAGTGAATCAACGATCAGAGTTGATCTGGCGTGAACTGATAAGGCAGTGGAATGTTGAGATGCAGCGAGAAGAACTAGAGTGCCCCAGTGTCTTCATGCTCATACTTGGGAAAAGTCAACGCTTCAATCCAAAAAACTGGGTGAGTCAGGAATATCAACTCTACCTCATTTGCCAACACCCTGAGGCCCCTCATCAAGCAGGAAATGGGTACAGTCTGCGTGAAGCAAAAGATTGGTGGATAACTATGAGTCCCTGGCTGAATTGTCTCAGCATTCTCCTTAAAGTAGGCATACCCCTGACAAAAGCGATTGGGGATGTCTTTGATAAGATCGACGTTGATCAAATGAAAGATCAAATTGCCCTTGTTGAGGAAATCACAAAAAACCTTCCCATGCTATCTATGCTGGACACACTCGATACGTCTGTGCCAGAAACACACTTTCAGCAAGAGCAACAAGCTATTGGTCCTGCTCTGCGTGCCTTGCATAGTTTTCTTATCGAAGCCGATCCCAGCAGAATATGGGGCGGTTTGGATAAGACACTAACACCTGATGGGAATATTTTGTGGCTATGTGAGCATCACCGCCAGCCATACGCTGTCAAGCCGCTGAGCCAACAGTACATTAGATAAGAACTGTATCAAGTGATGGAATTTTACAGATTTCCTCTACACGATAACGTCCGCTCTTAGTAAGCAAGATGCAGCATCTATGTAGTTTGAAATGATTGTCTGAGCAGCTCGTATTATGAGATCACTACTATATCCTCCTACGTGGCTGTTGTATTATTGACACTGTATCAGAATTGTCAAATGCGAATCTTCTGCTTGGAACAATATGTATGGAAGTTCAAAGTGATGTCTGCTAAATCATTCCTCTATATAGTCACCTAACTGAAATAGTGGCAATCCTAGTGGTCGCTTAGTTTACAAGCGACCACTAGGATAAAGAAAAGCCAAAACAGAAGGAGACGTTGAACGAGCAAATTTTGTCTTCTGGTATGAGAAAATCTCACCCTACAAAAAGGGCAACCAGTAATATCACAAGACCAACGACGCGTATACTGTCTCCCACAAAATCAAAGGAAATGGAATGTCGGCACAATAAATTTCATAGTATAGATCGAGATACCAATGGTTATGAGCAGGAAAGCCAGGCTCATCAGGAAACTAAAGCGCGTTTCCTTGCTCATGAAGATATCAGCGTAGTTTAGGAAGATGACAAAACATATCACGCTGCGAGAACCACTGAGAATAGCTAATGTTGTGGGGTTAGAGCTTGTAGGTATGAAAGGAGTCAGGAACAATAACACAAGGAGAAGAGCAGATGCTATGATGTGCCACTGTTTGATTTGTGCACTATATTGCTTTAAGCTACGAAGTGAAGCCAAATAAATAAACAGGTAACTGACAGTCTGCCCAATATATCGAAACCAGAGGGTATTAAAGTACGGGCTTACGAGAATAGTATCTCCAATTAATCCGCATATGCCCCCTAACCCGATGACTCCCATCGATAAGCCAATAGCGAAGAGGGCATCGCTACGAGTACGAGAGTAGAGATAGAAAGCTCGCGCTGATATGAGAAGAGTGATGGTAGCCTGGATGGCTAATAATATATCGGTGATTTGTTTAGAGTTCACTGGATTCCTCCTTCTTGTAAGAAAAGGGTCTCTTACGTCTCGCTCTCTGTTTATTCAAGAAACCAGGGGCCATCAATCGGCTGGCCAGTTTTATTGCATACTTGCACTAAATTCTGTGTCACTAATTGATGCAGGGCTTTTTCAATATCTTTTGTATTCAATTGAGTCAAGGTCGCTAGTTCAGCAAGGCTTTTACGACCATCTATTGCCTGGTAGAGTCGCTGTGCTTCGCGACTCCTCATCGGGGCAGACCTGGCAAATGGACTATATTCGCGCATTGCTTCTAAATCTCGCACGCGCTGGGGAATAAGTTCAGAACCAGGTAATACATGCTGGTGTTGCACATTGGTGATGGGTCCTGTTTGAGGACCAACACTAGTATTGAGAGGAAGTAGCAGATTTCCCTGTCTTGCTGCTGGTTCCACTTTTTCCAGGATAGTGGTCACAGTTGGGAGAATACTTTGAATAGGGAATTGTCGCCAGAACATCAACGCTAACATTGCAAAGGGTGTAGCAACATTTCCATTAGAGGAGTAAGTATTTGCCAGAGGGGGAAGGAGTGATGAATTCCTTTGGAAGTGACCAAAGCAGTAATTAAGCCCGTAGCGGCTCAAGAGTTCTGCCTGATGATAAGTGAAGATGCCATGAACTGGTTGCAGATCTGCACCTCTCTGTTCTCTAAGCAGGAACTCAACTACCTCAACAACACGAGCATTTGCTAGCACTTGAGAGGGTAGAGATCCATCCTGAATAGCCGTTGCACGCAGCACGATTGAATTCTGGTTTGTTGTAGAAGCTTGATTCGCCCAAAGCTGAATTACCTGAATATTAAGATCACGAACCATCAAGTATGCTAACCACGTGAGAAATTCATCAATGTGGTTCATCTTTACCGAAGCCCGTAATAACTGTGCTAATGTGATAGGCTGTTGTCGACTTGCGCGTTGAAAAGATGTCTGGGCCAATTTTTCATTATTATCCATCTGATCTTTCCTCGCTTTACAAGTTGAACAATCAATGCTAATGTCTTGGAGATGAGTATTTTGTCTGAAATGTTAAAAAAAGCGTCGATCTAGTCTACCAGCATAAAGCCGATGAATAGGCATGTTGCTTAATTAAAGAGACCACCAAACTCAAGGATTGACTGGACAACTAGTTTCCTCTATTGTGAAAATCCAGAAAATTACACAAGAAAACTTGACCCAAAAATAGTTCCTGCTTTTAAGAAACGGGATTTATATTATTTGGAGCATGGATGTATCTGATGTATGTTTACTGTAATTATTCTGGAAAATCAACACTTAAACTAAAATACAGGACTTATTACCTGTGAATGGAGTCATATTTCAGGGAGTTTATAGATTGTCAAGAGATAGTCCTGAGAACTAGTCACTCAGGACTGAAGAAAGGTATAAAGGGGTAGAAACCGCAATTCCGGTGTTTATGAACAGAAGCTAGTTTACAACAACTCTTTACGAGTTTTCCATGCCGGATCATACATCTGAATGCAGTTCTTTTTAAGTAACTCTCGAAGTGCATTGGTAACCGCATGCCTCTCCAGACCTATTACATTAGCAATCTCTGAGAGATTTCTCTTTCCATCGATAGCGTCATAGAGCTGACGAGATTGCTTCTCTTTAATAATTGGAGAATGAGCAAAGGGGTTTCTTGTTCGCATAGAATCCTGGTCGACGACACGGCGAGGAATAAGTTCAAGGTAAGCTGGACGCTCATTCTCTTGTGGGGTTGAGAGAGTAGAGGGGAGAACGGTTTGACGTAAATGTCCAGGGACTCCCTCCCAGACCGCTTGCACAAGGTTCTCCGCTGTAAATGGCTTGGGCAAATAGCGATTTGCTCCCTGACGAAGCCCATAGCTCTGATCAAGCGGGGCATTCTTCGCACTGATAAGTATGACGTAGATTTGATGCTCCAATATACTCTGTTGCACCTGCCTACAAACTGCATAGCCACTAATATCTGGCAACATCACATCCAGAATGAGGCAATAGGGATGGAATGCCGCGATCTTGGCAAGACCCTCTTGTCCCTTGAGTGCAACATCCACATCATATCCAGCTTGTTCGAGTGTAGAGGCTATAAAAAGGCAGGTCGTGGGGCTATCATCAACAACCAGTACACTTGGATGACTTCTCATTGTATTCTTTCCCTCTTGATCCAGATTTCATTCTTACATGCTTCGACCCCCCGGCCACACTGTAAGAAGGCGAGCATTGCTCAAAAGTGCCAGACTTGTTCATCATGCATAATGATGTGCGCACTTTTATTTCACAACTGAGTCAAAACTCAACCCAGCTAAGCAAGCTGGCAGTTTAACTACTTACAATCATATACGTCAAAGGTTACATACTGCCTGACAAGCCTTGCTACTAGTAAATTGCCCCCGATACTCTACTTTTGAATATTACTTTACTCGCCATCAGGTTCAAGCAGCGATGCATGATAAGTGATAGAAAAGTACCGCTGCCTGGTTGAGAAATCTTAACCGAAGTTTTTCGCACATTCCAGATTCTATTTTAGGAGTCTGCCATCTAAAAGCTTTGCTCAACGTGCTTGTAAGCAAGAACGAACGGAAAGAGACTCAACGAGAATACATCAACAAGGCTTCTTATAACTCTTGAATGTAATTGGCATTGACCGGTTGAGATAACAGTGTTATGGTAATATCAACGCTAGCGAGAGAGAATGGACTACAATGCACTTCGACATTTTCACCCTATTCCCTGACATGTTTCAGGGTCCATTTACTGAAAGCATACTGAAACGAGCACAGGATCGAGGTCTGCTCAGCATTGCTTTGCATAATATTCGCGAATCAACGAGCGATAAGCATCATGTCGTTGACGACTATCCCTACGGGGGCGGCGCCGGCATGGTTATGAAACCAGAACCAATTTTTGCGGCAGTCGAGTCAGTCTACCAGAGCGGACCAATCATTCTTTTAAGTCCGCAGGGTCGTCTTTTCAATCAGCATATTGCTCGAACACTTGCGCAGGAAACGCAAGTGACACTTATTTGCGGGCATTATGAAGGCATTGATGAGCGCGTGCGAGAACACCTGGTGACCGATGAAATTTCGATTGGAGATTATGTGCTGACAGGTGGAGAACTGGCAGCAATGATCGTAGTTGATGCTACAAGCCGACTTCTTCCAGGAGTATTAGGTGGTGACGAATTGACATTAGAGGAGTCCCATAGCGGCGGAATGTTAGAATATCCTCACTACACGCGACCATCTGAATTCAGGGGTTGGAGCGTGCCAGATATGTTACTATCGGGGAATCACGCTGAAATTGCCCGTTGGCGGAGGAAGGAATTGATCAGGCGAACGAAGACAAGACGACCTGATTTGTACGATAAACTTGATTTGAGCAGTAAAGCTGATCTGAAGTTGCTAAAGGAGCTAACAGAAGAGCAATGATTATTCTAATCAACGGCTCATTTGGTGTTGGAAAGACCACTGTCGCAGAACTGCTTGTCAAGCGCATTCCTAACAGTTTACTTTATGATCCCGAGGTTGTGGGGTCTTGCTTGAGCCACATAGTTCGACCTTTTGAACAATTTGAAGACTTCCAGGACCTTCCAATGTGGCGTACATTAACAATCACAACCGCGCAACTCCTGAAACAAACCTACAAAAGAACACTCGTAGTCCCGATGACTCTCTGGTATGAACCTTATTTCCACGAAATTATCTCAGGGCTAAAACAATTTGAGCCTGACCTGTTGCACTTTTGCCTGACTGCTAGCGTGCAAACCATCTTTGAACGTTTAGAAGTTCGACGATCAGAACATACACAAGAAGATTATTCCTGGATTTGCCAGCGTGTAGAGGGTTGTGTCGATGCGTTCCAATCAGCGGCATTTGCCATGCACATTGGAACGGAGAGGCGGATACCAGATGAGATTGCATCCGAAATTCTAAATCATTTACATAAAGAACTGGTCAACACGAACTGATAACCATGAAATTAGCTGTGATGGAACTTTCTGATCGCCATGAAAGACACCTAACGAATGATATTCATCACCATCTAATACGAAAATCTCCACAGTGCGTCTTTCGAGATTAAGGATCCAGTACTCTAAAACTCCTGTGTATTCATAGGTATCATATTTGGTTAGCCGATCGAATGCGGCAGTGCTAGAATCAGAAACTTCAACTACAAGATCAGGCGCCCCAACGAACCTCTTCTCCTGTACCCTGTCTCGATGAGCATTCATTACTACAAGAATATCAGGTTGAAATACATCCTTGGCAGATAGCTCAACAACACAAGGAGCCTGAATAACCAAGCCCAGTCCGGCGAGTTTTACATGGGATTGTAGATAGAAGGAAACTTCGCCTATTGTTTTTTGATGATATCCAGTTGACGTTGGAGTCACCAATAGAACTCCATTGGCTATTTCATAATGCCTCCCATCATTTGGGAGTGTTATATACTCGTTATATGTCCAGTCTCCTTGTTTTGGGCCTGGTACCCAATCAGCGAGAGTGATTGTTTGTAGATTAGCAGGCAACGTAGCCATACTAGTTCTTCCTTTCTCTCAAGAGAAACAAGCAAACTGGAACAGGAGATTTTTCAGGCACAATCACAAGCTAAGTTTTTCAATATTATTCTTCGTTACCTGCCACCCCATTCCCACTTTGCCAATTGCCTCCTGTACCTGTACCATGCTTTTTCAAAAACTCTTCGCGAGTCTTCTCCTCAGCTATAATATCAGCGGCTTCATCAGCCATCGTTCTACCCTCGCCTCTACCACCGTACCTGGCATCTCTTTTTTCAAATACTTCGCGAGAACGGCCCCCCTGCTCGAAGCGACCAATAATGCCCCGTTCTTCCAAAAGATCAATCAATCGAGCAGCTCGTGAATAGCCGATACGCAGGCGGCGTTGTAATAAGGAGATTGAGGCGCGTTCGTATTCATACACAACTTGCTCAGCCTGCTCAAGCAGTTCATCATCTAATTCGAATTCGTCTGAGCCATTGTCAATCACTTCCCAACCAGGCTCGACCGCTTGAGGCACAGTCGCATCTAGCTGATTTGGAGCATTATTGTTTGCAGTGGCAGCAGCCACTGCTGCAGCATGCTCGATAGCCTGCTGTTTCCAATAGCTAACGAGCCTATCCGCTTCATCATCTGCAACGAACGCTCCCTGGATGCGTTCAGGCTTCCCTGCTTCAGCCGGAAGATAGAGCATGTCACCTCGTCCAAGCAGGCGCTCCGCGCCTCCCATATCGATGATGGTGCGCGAATCAACCGCTGAACTGACCATAAAAGAGATACGTGTTGGGATATTAGCTTTGATAAGACCTGTAATTACATCTACCGATGGTCGCTGCGTGGCTATGACCAGGTGTATACCCGTTGCACGCGCAAGTTGCGCTAAACGGCAGATCAAACCCTCAACCTCTTCGGGAGCGGCCATCATCAAGTCAGCCAGTTCATCAATGATGATCACAATAGCGGGCAGATTCTTCAGTGAAGAATCACCTCGCGCAAGACGTTCAGCTCGTAGCTTGCGATATCCATCGAGGTTACGCACGCCCAACTGTGAGAAGGAGCGATAACGTCTCTCCATTTCAGCAATGGCGATCTTCAGTAAACCAACGACCTTATCAACTTCTATGACAACTGGTGAAAGCAGGTGAGGAATACCATTATACATATTTAATTCGACCATTTTAGGGTCGATCATCAAAAAGCGCACATCGTCAGGTGAGGCCTGGGTGAGAATACTGCCGATGATGGCATTGATCGCGACACTCTTTCCTGCACCTGTTGCCCCTGCAATGAGCAAGTGAGGCATGCGCGCTAAATCGCCGACACGCACCGCACCCGCTACATCTTTTCCTAGAGCAATGGCCAGCTTTGATTTTGCCTTTGCTGACTGGTACTCCTTGCTCTCCAATACTTCTCTTAACGTCACCAGCCTGCTATTCTTGTTAGGAATCTCAACACCCACATAGGGGCGTCCTGGAACAGGAGCTTCCATACGGATCGACTTTGCTTCGAGCACAAGTGCAAGATCGTTTTGCAATGCCATAATACGGCTGACACGCGTGCGTTGTTCATAGACAATGTTGCCCGCGGCATCCTTGATTGGAACCAATCGCCCCTTTTCATCTTCCTTCACTGCGGGTTTACCCGTTGGGCGAATGCCAAAACGAATGACAGTCGGACCAATGCTGATATCCTCTTTCCTGACTTCAGCATCCACGCGGAAACTTCGTAGCGTGTCCTGTATAGTTTTAGCCAGTGTCTCGGTATCGTCACCCAGCAAATGAAATTTGACATCTTCCGGGTTATTCAGGATAGCCGTCTCAACTAATTTCCAGGGCGACTCTATCTCGGGTGGTTTCGCAGCACGGGTTACTATCTTAGGTTGATTAGCGCGCAAAGGATTGGGTGCCAGAGGCTCCATCTCTTCATCATCCTGGTCGTTGTCAGTGCTGGTTTTACCAAGTGGCAGAGATTGTTGTCGCGCTCCTTGCACAGCCGCTTTATGCTCATCACGGTCAAATTGCTGGGCAGCACGAGAACCACGAGGCACAGACCCGATGTGTTGTTTATGCAGGTTGATATCATTGAGTGGGTCATCTTCAACCCCAAAATCAGCTTCAAAATCAATGTCTGAATCATCGTCAAGTTCTTCATCGTCGCCAGCGTTTTGACTATTCGGAGAACCAGGAGGACTCACTATCTGGCTTGCATAGCGACTGTATTGAGGACGCTGGCCAAGATATGGAGATGGGCTGGATGCATTCCCATCTGATGATTTTCCTGGCAACGATGAAGCTACCTTCCTGGCGTAACCGGTGACCCGCCACACGTGATCAAAGGTGATTCGAAAAGTGACTATAACAAAAATCACGAACAGTCCAATCACGAGGACATGTTGGACAAGCACAGGCCAACCGAGCAAAGGGCGCACCATCAATGAACCAATGACGCCTCCCGTGGGGCTTCCCCGTATCAGACGGCTTTCAGCAAGCAGTAAAAGCAACAGTACCAGCAGTCCCCAAACCAGAGACCAACGTATAAAGCGTGTCTTGCGAGTCCCTTCAACAAGATGAGCGATGGCAAAGGCAATCAAGCCCACAATAAGCAGATATGCTCCCCATCCAAATAATGTGAGGAAGAAGCTATCAAGTGCGCCAAATAAAGGTAACGAATGCCAAAGTGTAAGAGCGCCGAACAGGAGAATTGACAGGAAGAGAAGAAGTAAGCTAAAAATGGTCTGTTTGCTATGTGAATCCAGAGATTGCCACTTACTCTGCACCCTGCCGATCATGCGCGAATCGGCAGGAGCAGACCCGGATCCAGGGCGCTTTGCAGAACTACCTTTTTTTGCCCCTTGTTTACTACCCTGGGATTTTCTTGCAGGCGAAGGAGTCTTGGCACGTTGCTCTACACGCATGCTTTCAGAGCCAAGATTCCCGGCTGCTTTGCTGACACGGGAAGTATTGCCAGCATCTAAACCTGGCCCCACACGCGCCTTCTGCTTTTGTTCTTTCTTCTGATCATGTGCTGCCATGTTTGGTTTCTCCTTCTTGCCACGCAAGAGTCATGAAGACACCTGTATCATAGCGCATATGTTCCAGAGAAGCAAGTGTAAAATGCTTTACACTTCCATTACGAGCGGCAAAATCATTGGTCGACGATGTGTCTTCTCATACAGGAATTCACTTAATGTATGCTTGATCTTGTCTTTCACAAACGACCAATCAGAGGCATGACCGTTTAAACCAACAAACGATTCCAGGACGCGTTCGCGCGCTTTTTCCAGTAGTTCTTCGGAATCGCGGACATAAACAAATCCTCGCGAAACAATATCAGGTCCAGCCAGAGGAAGTCCAGTCTCTTTATCGACGGTAAGAACCACCATGAGAATGCCATCTTGCGCCAGCACCTGGCGGTCACGCAGCACAATATGCCCAATGTCTCCTACACCAAGTCCATCCACAAACACATTGCCACAGGCAACATGATCTATGACTTCAATGGATTCCTGGGTCACTTCTACAATATCTCCATCCTCAGCAATAACAATATGTTCTTCTGGGATGCCCAGAGAATTGGCCAGTTTTGCATGAAGAATCAGCTGGCGATATTCACCATGGATGGGCAGGAAGTAGGTCGGTCGTAGAAGATTTAACATCAACTTCAGCTCTTCCTGAGCGGCATGACCTGAAACATGCACATTGGCGATTGCCTGATAATATACCTCAGCTCCCTGGCGGAACAGGTTATTGATAGTGCGGTTGACCATTTTCTCGTTGCCTGGCACAGGTGTAGCCGAGAGAATTACCAAATCACCCTTCTGAATGCGCACGAGTCGATGATCCTGATTAGCTATGCGGGTGAGAGCCGATGTTGGTTCTCCCTGGCTACCAGTACAGATGATAACGACACGCTCAGGTGGGAATTTGTTAATATCCTCTGCACGGATAAGCATAGCTTTGGGAATGTTCAAGTATTCCAAATCGATTGCCATTTGCACGTTGTTGACCATACTGCGTCCAACAAGGGCAACTACGCGTTCGTAACGACTGGCGGTATCAATAACCTGCTGCACGCGCGATAACAATGACGCAAAGGTAGCTATGATGATGCGACCGGGCGCATTAGCGAAAATTTTGTCGAAAGAATCGTTAATGACGCGCTCAGACGGAGTATATCCGGGTGATTCTACCCTTGTGCTATCTCCCATCATTACGAGCACACCCTGATTGCCAATGCGTGCCAGTGTGCCAAAATCAGCCGGTTGCCCATCAGTCGGAGTATGATCGAATTTGTAATCACCTGTATGGACAATCGTGCCTGTTGGCGTATGGATAGCAAGAGCCACTGCATCGGGGACGCTATGATTGACCCGCACGATTTCAACCAGACATTCTCCCAATGACACCTGATCACCCGGCGTAACAAGGTTAATAGTTGTTTTATCGAGCAACTTGTGTTCTTTGAGCTTGACGCTTATCAGTCCCTGGGTAAGGCGTGTCGCAAAGATGGGGGGAAAATCGAGCATCGGTAAAACATAGGCTAGAGCGCCAATATGGTCTTCATGTCCGTGGGTAATAAAAATGCCGTGGATGCGTTGCTTTTTGTCCATGAGATAGCTGGTATCGGGGATGACAAGATCGACTCCAAACATTTCATCGTCTGGGAACATCAGCCCAGAATCAATTATGATGATATCGTCGCCATATTCAACGACCATCATATTCTTTCCGACTTCCCCCAGGCCTCCCAGCGGGATAAGTCGAATATTTTCTGTTGTCAAAGTTAAAAAAACCTCCTCACTACACCAAAGAATGTAGCGTTATTGTGTATTGTACTTTTGTATATATCTTCACTTCTGCCTTCGCTACAGAAGTCAAAGCCAAAATCATGATGATACTTACTTACTAAAAATAAGTCCTATAATTCCATTTAAAGTGTATCATATAGAGGAGGTAAAAGACAAGCGAAGTGAATTGAGGCCTCAGCCTGGGAGGTGAAATGCGTACAACTTATGATCAAAAGAGCCAATATAGACTACTCCATTAACCACAACTGGTGAAGAAGTGACTCGATCCCCTGTAGTGGCTGACCAGAGAACTTTGCCTGTGGTTGCTCCGCAGGCATAGAGTTTGTGATCCGATGAACCTATATACACCACTTCATTGGCTACCATCGGTGTAGAGTCAATCACGTCTTCCGGTAGGAACAGTCCAGAGAACTTTGCCTGTTGTAGCATCACAGGCGTAGAGTTTGTGATCTTCCGAACCTACATAGACTACTCCATTGGCAACTGCACACCCGGAAACGATGCGATCACCCGTGGAAACTGTCCAGATGGTCTTGCCAGTCGTAGCATCCAGGGCATATAGCGAGTGATCTGCTGATCCAACGTAGACTACCCCATTTGCGATTGCAGAAGCAGCAAGGATCATATCACCTGTAGAGGCAGTCCACAGGATCGTGCCTGTGAAATCATCAATAGCATACATCGAATGATCATTTGAACCTACGTAGACAACCCCATTGATCACAGAAGGCGAGGCAGTAATGCTATCGCCTGTAGAAACAGTCCACAACATCGTGCCTGTGGCTGCATTGATTGCATACAGCTTGTGATCGTTCGAGCCGATATAAAGGACGCCGTTGACAACCGTCGGGGAAGAGAGGAAAACGTCACCAGCAGTTGCTTTCCAAAGAGTTTCTCCAGAGTCAGCATTAAGTGCATACAGGTTATTGTCTGTCGATCCAATATACACTACTCCATTCACTACTGCAGGTGATGAAGTGATTGAACCGCCTGTAGCAGCAGTCCACAGGACATTTCCGCTAGCAATATCACACGCATACACTTTGGAATCGTGCGAGCCTACAAAGACGGCTTTACCGACAACCGCCGGTGTTGAATTGATGCTATCGCCAGTTGGGGCCGTCCAGTAAGGCGCCAGCCGAGCAACATTGGCTGGCGAAAGCATGTACTCATTTGCGTTAAAACTTGTATGTTGTGGATTAAAGCCAAACATAGGAGAGCTTGCTGGGAGTTTCGGCTGAGCAGGAGTAGGTGTAATGCTGCTAGAAGTAGAACTAGAGATCGGTGGTGCCGTTCTCCTGCTGAACCAGACAATCCCTCCTCCTATTGCCCCTAAAGCCACCAGGCCTAGCAATCCTGACACGACAACACGGCGGGATATACCATGAGATGCTTGCTGACCTGTTGAAGCAGCTTGCTCCGGGGATTGCTGTGATGTGAACTGAACTGCGACAGTTGCATCTAGTGGCTGAGAGGGGGGAGCGGAAAAGATAGTTGACTCATTCTCAAAATTGCTTGCCTGTTCCAATGCAGTCGCAAATGCCTGTATATCAGTAAACCTTTGCGTCCAGTCTTTCGCCAGTGCCTTCATCACTACTGCTTCTACAGGAGGAGCAATATTAGAGGTCTTCTCGCGTAACGATGGTGGAGGCGCATCTTTATGCATGGCAGGCAGTTCAGCAATCGAGCCTTGAAAAGGAGGTTCGCCTGCCAGCCATTCATAGACCACAATTCCAAGTGAGTATTGGTCACTTGCCGGTTGAGGATGAGCTTCGATCTGCTCAGGAGCCATGTACGTAATAGTTTCTACCATATCATTTTGGCTCCGATAGCGCGATTTCTGGTCAACAGAGGCAATCCCAAAGTCACTGAGCAAAATTTCATTCGCATTGCCGACAAGGAAGTTCTGTGGTTTTATATGTCGATGAATGAGTTTTTGCTCATGGGCAAACTGCAGGGCAGAAGAGATCTGATTGACATAAGAAACTACAGTAGCTAAGGGGACGCGGCTGCCTTTAGGATGCCGCTGGCGTAATGATCCGTTAGGTGCATAATTCATACTAATATAAGGTGTATTCTCTGCGACGCTATACTCCAGAATACGCAAAATATGCGGATGCACCAGGTGGCTAATAATCCGCGCTTCGAGACGAAATCGCTCAATATCATGTTCCACCAGTTGGGTTCGATAGACTTTGATCGCCGCCAGTGTGTTGAGGTCTACATGTTTCCCTAGATAGACTTCAGCAAAGCTTCCCCGCCCCAATAACTGTAAAAGATGATAATTGCCAAACCGTTGTCCCAAACGGTCAGCCATACATAAACCTCCGCTAGAGCTTTCCACAATGTGTTAATTTATACTTGCTTTGTCATCGCAATCAGAATATTGCTGAAATCGTTCAGATTGGGAGTACCCAGTCCGGTTGCAAAGTCCCAATTACTTGTTGCAGGATAATACAGGTTGCCTCCCTGGGTTACATCTGTAAAGGGCTGCAGTTGGCTATTTATTCCACTCTGCGCTACCTGATAAAAAAGATTTGGTCCAGAGAAGAACCGATGTGTCTGCTGAAGCAACTTCTCATTCACCAATGCCATGCCGCTTGCCCAGATAGGAGCAGCAGCGCTTGTTCCTCCTGTTATGTCCCAATGACCCAGGTAATAGTAGGTCAGAGCAGAAGCAAACGCAGATACATCAGGCATCTGGCGCATTCCATTCGAGTATGTATTTTGCACTCCAGGAGCCTCCTGCCAATCTGGTCGTTTAAATAGCTTGCTAAGTCCCCCGCCACTGCCCCAATGATTGTTGCATGCGGCATGATTTGCATCATTGGCCCATGCCGTCTCGTTAATACCTTTCTGCTGGTCAAGGACTGGATCAGTGCCTCCGACGGTTACAACCCAGGGGTCGCTGGCAGGGAAATCGACCGAGAGATCACCATAGGTTCCACTATCAAACGCCGCACAGTCGCCACTTGCGACAAAGACCGTCATATGCTCTGCTTTGGTCAAAATTTGCAAATTCTGATCAATTGCGGCAACATCACCCGGGGTTATTCCGCTTTCAGTCGCTCCCAGACTGATACTGACAATACTACCACTGTTGGTATTCTTCGCATTATCATTCACAATTTCTTGAAGCGCCTTATTAATGGAGGTAAAATTAGCATCACTTGTTGCATAATCAACGATATTTGCGGCGGGCGCCAGCCCCATGGCCATCTCAATATCGAGGGTTGCTTCCTCGCCAGGGTCTGGCGGTGTATTCAAATCAACCACTTTCAAATGGCCTCGATAGTTCATGCAACTTGCATAGTTCTGGACATCCGAATTGACAAACCCATCAATCTCAACCAGGTTGATCGCAATCCCCTCACCTTTCAATTCAGATTTATAGAATTGATCATAGCCATAGAAATGTGCTATGGCCAGTGGGCTTAGGACATTTTGGCGCAGGTTACAATCAAGCTGGGTAGCCTGGCTCGCCGCTTTACGGTTTGGATCGGCGGCAAAACCTGTCCTTGGGGAAAGGCTGTAGCTATCCAAGCCCGTGATAGCGAGGATTTTAGGCGCGATAAGGGTTGGCACTCTGGGATTGCCAGTTGGAGCATAAAAGGTACGCCCATTGAGTGTATGGAGAAGGAACTGGATTTGAAACACAGATGCAAACGTTTTCGCTTTAGCATCAATAGTAAGCATAGTATGTAACTTGTTGAGATTCAGAGTAGCATCCTGTATTCCATAGACTTGTTTGATCTGTTGATACTCGCTACCACTAATCCCCAACTGATCGGCATACTTTTCCAGGTCCTGCCCTGGAGTAGCCTGTAATGTATTAAGTACCTGCTGGTTCACATGGAAGGTAATGCTCACATGAAGTACAGTATCATTGGATAGCGGTCCAACGACTGGGGCATTGAGAGCCTCCGGAGGTAGATGCAGATCAAACGTCGTCCACGAGATTCGCGGAAGCGTTGGAGTAGGGGAAGCTACATTGACCGTACTAGGACCACCGCAGCCGACCAGCAAGACCAGAAGTAATATAGATCCGATTCCACATATCCTCCTGGCGTACTTCTTCTGCAGATGGACAATGATGCGCATGAGAAACATACTCGATCCTCCCCGAGTCAATCCAATACTGTACTGCTCTCGCAAAACTCCCCCTGGGCCACTTCAAACAAGTAAGTTGGAGAGATTTTCGAGAGCATGGCGTTATGATCCTGAACTATATTAGCACGTGGCTCCTCCACCAACACAGTCGGTGAAATTGCCACTTCCATCTACCGCTACCACGTGCAAGGTGGTCGGATCAGTGACCGCCAGATTCGCCGTCCAGGTTCCGGGAGTTGATTGTGTCGCCACGACCGTTTGGAAAGTACTCCCATCGGCAGCCACAGCGGTGCCGACATAAAAGACGACGCTGCTGACTCCTACTACTCCACCTGTACCTCCATCACTGTCATCCTGAACACCTGTTACTTGAACTGTATTGGCATCAAGCACAGTCGGTGGACTCATGGTAGGCGCCTGTGTATCTGCTGTTGCTGGCGGTGTATACGGTGTGGCAGTGGAATCCTCAAGAAAATCAAGAGTGGTGTAGAAGCCAAACTGGCCACCTGTTGCTATACCGATGCCTATCCAGGTGTAATGGCCAGGGTTGGTATCAAGGTTAGAATTGAAGCCAAGAATATTTTGGCGGTGCCCCCAGTTCGAGCTAAAATCCTGGTACATGAAGCGGTAGATTGCGTCAGCAGCAGGGCCACCACCAGCAATGTTCTCCGCGCAGCAGAGTTGTCCGTTGACCGCCGAATTCACAGTGATTCGACTGCTGGAATTGGTCTTGCCTCCAGGCTGATTGATGGGGCTGGAGTGGGCAAAGTAGTTGTATTGTACGAGTTCCTTGCTATGATTGGTATCGATCTGCGAGAGCAGGGTACTATCCAACTGTAATGCTGGCAAGCCTCGATCCTGACGCTCTGCATTGATCAGCATCAACTCCTGCATCTGTGGGGTGGCAGCGTCGAATGCGGCAGGGTCAATACTCAATGGCACAGCGCATCCCTCTTGCTGACGGGCATTGTTGAAAGTGGTTATCACATTGGCTCCGGTATCAACTGTGCCGCTAGCAGGGATATCAGCCGGGAGCGTGGCTTGCGGAGCACATGTGTCGTGTTTCTTGATTTGAGGCGTTGATGTTGCCTTAGCAGTAGAAGCACTACTGGTATTGCACCATTGCTGGTGCTGCCGCAAGCAGACAAGAACATAACTAGCAGCACCAATATGGACGCGACCAGAAGGAGCGGCCTGTTCACTGTACGTCGTCTCCCATCTCCGAGTTCATTGGAGGAAAAACTAGCTGTATTGCTTTCGCAGCGTTTTGCTTTTCGCCTGTTTGCAAGTTTGAACATGAGAAGAGCCTTTCTGGAGTCACTACAGTGCTCCGAACTGAGGTGGGGACAAAACCCTCTCCAAAGGGAATAAGGTGAGGATAAAAGTAACAAGGGATACCTTTGAATTTCATGAATAACTTCTCGAGATGGTTCATGATAAAGTAAAACTCATCAAGAGTGTACCATACTTCATGGGAATAGTACAGATTAACAGTTGTGATTTTCGCCAATACTTTTTAGGAGTAGCTGGATAAAATTAACCATGTTATAAAGACTTCGATTGGCGCAAGATAGGGTGAATTAACGACGAACCAGTCACAATTAAGAGGCTTTGGTTCAGTAATGAGGTCAAAGAACACAGCAAACATCGATGTTTGCTGTGTTCTTTGATAATCGAAATGCTTATTTCATAGATACCAGGTCGGCTGCGAGGCTGGCGGCATTAAAAGTACCCCAGCCTGTCGCCATGTCGTAGTTCTGAGTAACTGGATAGGCTCCGCCATTGAAGCCTTCGTCGTTGCTGCCAGAAGCCGTAATATCATGGAAATCTTTACTGTAGCCGGAACCACTACCAATCTTGTACAGCGCCGGGTTAAGGAAACCCAGGGTATTTTTACCGGCTTTTGCAGCCTGTTGATTAGCAAGAGCAATCATAGCAGCCCACATTGGCGCTGCCGCAGAAGTTCCCCCTACCGTCAACCAACCACTTGAACCGCCAGTGATACCACCACTCCCAGTACAATTCGAGCCTGCCGTACAATAGACCGGATAGCCAGTAGCTGGATCGGCATCGAGCGAAACATCTGGAGTCTCGCGCATGCCATTTGAATACTGGTTCTGAACACCTGGGCCGGTCTGCCAGGAGGGTTGTTTCCAGAATTGACTGAGGCCACCGCCACCAGCGCCACCTAATATTCCACCATTCCATACAGTCTCTGATTGGTAGCTATTATCGCTTTTGAGTGTGAGGTTCGTACCACCCACACCGGTGACATATGGCTGTGCAGCAGGATCATCAGCATTAAGCGAAGTATCATAACTTCCACCCTGCAACTGGAAGCAGCTAGAACTGCCGCTATCACCTGCGGCAACAAGAATCGTCTGACCCTGGGCTGCGGCTTGCTGGAAGTATTGATTTTCCTGGTTCACTTCTTGCTGACCCATATTCTTTTCGCAATCGCCCCAACTGACACTGATGACAGGTGTACGATCCTGGACAATACGCGCAAATTCGTCGTTGTAACCCTGAGTTGTATTTGGCGCCTCGTAGACAATCAATTTTGCCAGATTGGGTGCCTGGCTCAAGATGACTTCCATGTCAAGTTCAACTTCAATTGCGCCCGCGCCCGGTTGTCCATTAAAACCATCGAGGACGACGTTTTGAATGGGAACGCTTCCGCCCCCAAAGCATTGTGAGTAGGTCTGAACATCACTCAATGAATAGCCATCCAATTCAAAGACGCCAACAGTCTGACCCTGACCCTGCAAGCCAGAACTATGTAAACCATCATAGTTATAGGCTTTGGCGAATTGACTTGGAATATAGGCTACCTGGCTGCCCCCGCTTTGCCCGGCTGCCGGGCAATTAGTAGCAGCATGCGGATTGAGTGCAGGAGCTTTTTGCCCCAGAATAGGTGGATGAGAGAAACGATTTGCATTATCCAGCCCGCTGACCGAAGTGATAAATGAAGCCAGATAAGCTGGGAGGGTAGGCGCAGTAGAGTTGGAATAAAAAACGCGCCCATCGGGTGCCAGGTAATCATTAATTGATATCCCAAAGACCCGCTCTGCTTTTGACATCGAGCCACTGAAATCGACAAGGTCAGGGTAAACCTGCGTGACGGAAAATCCTTGTCGGGTCAAATAGTCGATGACTGCCTGTCGTTGCACATCCGTTGGACCAAAACGCTGAGCAAACTCGTCTTGTGTCAAATACTGGTGATAGTTAGGAGAAGAGGGATTATACAAGCTCTGTAACAACGCGCTAAGCTGGTCCTGATTGCGTAGCGCAAGGCCAATACTCATGTGCAAAGTCTGGTTCTTGACGTCCCTGCTTTGCAACTTGCTCACACTCAACAATGGGGGAACACCGCCAACGCTTTCTGGTTGCAGCATTGCCTCTGCGCTTGCAGAATGGAGAAAAGGACCGGGGAAAACAAAACTGGCACAAATGAAAACTACTAAAAAGACTAAAAATACGATCACTTTTTTTCGCACAGTAACCTCCTTAAGAAGAAAGGATATTTCCGTCTGCTTGAAAGAACGCTTGCATGAGCATAAATCGCAGAGGAAGATATGCTATACTTCAAAAAACACATTCCTGGCGCGAATGAAACATTCAAAACGTGCAGAATCATAGACCTTCTAGCTATGAGCAGATGCTCAGCCAGACTACCTGACGAAATCCAGCATTCAAAGGTTTTTTGATTATGATTGCCCATATGGTCCTTATCATTGGCGCACTCTCATTTGATGAAGTTCTCGCAATTATAGGGTTAGTCGTTAATTGCTTGCAGGTACTGGTATTGCCAGTGACTATTTACTTGCTGGCAGTGCAAACACGTGCGATGCGCTTGCAAACAACTGCCCTCGTGGACCAAAGTAAGGAAATGACGACTCAGACCCGTGTCTTCATCGATACCATTTATAGCTCCACCTACCAGAACCTTTATGATGCTGAAGCGCACATCGGCGAATTAATGATGACGTACCCGGAAGCAAGTCGAATCTTAATGAGTCCTATGCCCCAGGGGACTGAGAAAAGCAAAGAAAGTACTGATATTAGCGGGTCACTGCAAGCCATCGATCCAGAATTGCGCGAGCGAGTGCGATGGCTTGGGACAGCCATGCTCGATTTCTTTGAACATATCTGGACACAGGCACAAAAAGGAGGCATGCCGGGTGATATTTGGGATGCATGGGAAGATTACATGGGTAAAGAACTGAGCGATACACGTCTACGGTATCTCTGGCATGGAGAACGAGGTTACTACTCGCCCGGGTTTCGACGCTTTGTAGATCTTAAAGTGGGGATTGCGCCCGATGCGCCTGTTATGCCACCAATACCACGCCCTGTGTCTACTGGAGTATTAGAGCCACTAGCAGACAAAAAGAGAAATACCAGCGATAACCAGGCGCCTCAAGTTGCGCGTGTTTTACGCGCAGTCACTGAAGATACAGGTGAAAAGGATGAGAAAAGCTGACACTTACTACGTTCAGGCGAGCAATTCCTTTTCGCTCAACGGGCCTAATGCGGTAAGAACCTGCTTGTCGCGCATAGGGAAGCGGCGCAGGGAACGCATAACATCTTCAGCCGTGACCTTCTCAATACGCTCGACCTCTTCATCTATGGTCAGCAGGCGACCTTCAGTTACCCAGTCATTAGCAATTGAGCGCATGCGGGCAAAGGTTGACTCGCTACTCAAAACCATACTGCTAATCCATTTATCCTTGGCACGGCGCAGTTCATCCTCGTAAACCCCATCTGCCAACAGGCTATCCAGCTCGGCACGTAGCAATTTAAGTACATGTGGCGCCTCTTCCGGTGTCGAGTTTGCCTCCATTATCATGATGCCGGTACCTTCCATACTCCAAATACCAGCGCTGGCTGATTCCGCGAGACCTTTTTGATAGATATTCCAGTAGAGGCGAGAGCCGTCACTATCGCCCAGTATACTGCCACCAAGGTTAGCTGCATAATAGTCAGGATCGTTCAAGTCCACGGATGGCATAGCAAGAATCATGATTTGCTGTTTGAGGTTCTCATCCACAATGATGTCATTAATAGGTTGTGCAGGCTCATACGATACAACCTGGCGCCCACTTTCACCTGTATGCCAGTTTGCGCAATGTTTTTTAGCCAGACCAACAACATGCTCCCAATCGAAGTTGCCCGCAATGGCTAAAATCATATTGTTCGCAGAATAGCGACGTTTCCAATAGTCTCGCATCTGTTCAATATGCATATTGTGGATGCTTTCTCGTGATCCAAGCACATCATGGCCCAGGGGATGGTTGCCAAAATACGTTTGCATCATACGCCGGAAAGCCAGGTTATAAGGCTGGTCTTCAGAACGCGCAATTTCATTGATAATGACTTCTTTTTCCGTCTCGAAATCACTCTCAACAAGGCGGGGATACATCATATCGCTCAGCAATTCGACGGCACGTTCCAGATATTCACCTAAAACACGAGCATAATACACGGTTGATTCATGAGAGGTGAAGGCATTGATCTCAGCCCCGATCTTATTAAATTCGAGCGTTATCTCTTGCCAGTCAAGCGTTTTTGTGCCCTTAAAAACCATGTGCTCCAGAAAGTGGGAGACACCTGCAATACTGAGATCAGGCTCGTCACGCGAACCAGTTCGCACGTAAAATGAGACAGCTGCCGATTCAAAATCGGGCATAGGCTGGCCTACTATTTGCAGCCCATTGGATAGACGTTGATCATAAAACACCGTTTCGTTGGTCGTTGGGGATTCTGCCATAGGGCACTCCTTCTATGTAAAAGGGTAAGTGATTGCATTTCTTTATAGCATGATAGCCCTGGAAAGGAGAGGTTGTCAAATTGATGCACAGGTGCAAATTTCACCTGATCCAACGGTTGAATACAATACATGCCTATGATATGCTACTCTGTATATTCATAGATAGATGACACATTTCTATTCTCGTGGTACTTTCTGTGCGTTCTGGTGCTTTCCACCAGCTATTTCGAGGAGCAACAAATCGGATGTCAACTGCTACATGGGGAGAGCAAGAACCACTTACGATCGACGAGCAATATCCACTTCCACTGCTCAAAAAACTTCTACAGGAGATGATCAAGCAGTTCGGGGCCACAGGTGGCTGTATGGCACTCTACGATGAGAGTGTCGGCCTGATGAACATACGCTTGCACCTACGCCTGCGCAGCACAGTTCCAGCACTGGCGGGAAATAGCTCTGCCGGTGATACTGCTTCTTTCAGGCGTCGTGTAACAGTTGATTTATCTAACCCTTCCTCGTCAACGCTCGCCAGAATGAAACTCAATGCCCAATCACTCGATTCAGATTCATTCGTATCAGTTGAAAAAAGCCCTCTTTTTCCAGTTGGCGCCACGTATTCCCTTGGACAGGACTTGATCGGGTATACATGGCGCAAAAATGAGCCGCTGATCATCAGACATGAAGACTATCTTGTCTCCTTTCAATCAACCGAACAGGCATCAATTTTGCAGGATATCACGCCCGCCTGGTATCTTTGTGCGCCAATCCAGATACCAGAACATGCTTTTGAAGCGCATAACCGAAGGCAACCCACGAAAGTTCTTGGCGTTGTCCTGCTCTACCAGACGAATTTTGCCATCGCTTTTCAACAAAAACATCGCTCAGAAGCACAACAATTCAGCGAACGTATAGCTCTTTTTATTCTGAATGACCAGTTACGACACCTGCACCGGCGTACAATGGGCCATATGCAGGGTCTTCAGCAAATTAGCACAGCTTTTCCTGCTGCTGTTCAGCTATCTAAGCTGGTCGAGGATGTTTACCAGTTTGTGAGAAACGTGGTCGATGTCTCCTCGATGCTTCTGACCTTCTTTGATCGCGATACCAAAAAAATATATGACGTATTTGCAATCGATAATGGAAAGCGCAATGATCTTTTATTAGAACAGCCCGTCATAGATACACCTGATAGCCGTCCGGTCTGGTGGAAGGTCACCCAGGAAGAAAAACGCACGCTGTTACTAACTTTAGATAGTCAGGAGCCTGAAAATTACAGCAAGTACGAGGAGTTGTTAAAAGGCACCTGGGGTGATCAGAGTAGAGCCGAGACATTTTTATTGCTTCCCATGAAAATGTTTACCCGGGTCGTTGGCTCGCTTTGTCTTACAAGCTCGCGTACAGATGCATACAGTCCAGAGGAAATACTGATTCTTGAAACAATGGTACAAATCATTACGGTCAGTATCGAGAATGCCAAACTGTATGATCGTTCGCGCCAGTCACTAACGAAAGCGAAACAGCGTGAAGAATCATTGGCCGCAATGTATAGCGCATTGCAGGTCATCAGTACCGTTTTGCATGTCTCTGAACTGCTACAAAAATTTGTCGAGACCGTTGCGAATCTGGTTCAAGCTGAGATGTGTACCTTTTTTCAACTTTCGGCAGATAATCAAGAACTGGTCGCTCAGGCCATCTACGACACAACTGGCAAGTGGAGAGATGTCAATCAGGGCGTCAATAAAGATGAGAAACACAATGACCTGATTGAAATGATTCGCCTTCCATTCAAAGGGTTCAATCCTTGAACGCCTTGTAGAAGACGAGACGTTCTTCTATATGGATTCAACAATGGTCGAGGAACTTGCGCAAGCAAGCACAGAAGGTGGCGTGATTTTCCTGCGCGAAACGCATATTCAAAAGATGTTGATGATCCCTGTGCGCTATCAGATGGAGATCGTAGGCATCCTGGCAATACATACGCCTCATTCGAATCGCACATTCCGTCCTGAAGAGTTGGGTGCGCTGCTGGCTATCTCCGGACAGGCTGCCAGTGCTATCCGTAACGCTCAGCTTTTCGAGCAGATCCAGGAAGCAAATGCCGAGTTGCAGCGTATGGATAAACTGAAGGACGAATTTATTGTGACTGCCTCACATGAATTGCGTACACCATTGAGCGCCATTAGCGGCTACTCATCGTTGTTGAAGCGACAGAGCGGGCGTATTTCGCCTCAACAAATCTTGCGTTTTGCTACAAAAATTGGAAGCGCTACTCAGCAACTCAGCGACCTGGTGTCAAATATGACCGAGGCAGCCAAAATGGGAGCGCTCGACAAAAAGTTGGAACTACAACTTGGCCCTGTGCAATTACTCACGGCCGCCGAAGTAGCGTCAACGATGCTCAGTATCAATATTGAGCAGAAGATCACATTGCAGATAGCAAACGATATCTGGGTGCGCTGCGATGCGATGCGTTTGCGGCAGGTGATGACCAACCTGCTGGATAACGCTGCCAAATATTCTCCACCTCAAGGTCGAATCATCGTTACCGGCAGCGCTACTACACTTTCGCAGTTACCAGAAGACCAGGTCGATTACGCTCAAATTGCCGAGGGATTTGATCTCCCTGTAGCGCTGGTGCGTGTGTGTGATGAAGGGGAGGGCATCTCCCCCGATGACCAGCAGAAAATCTTTGAAAAGTTTGTCCGTGCCTCTCGCTCTTTGACAACACCGATACGCGGATCAGGCCTGGGTCTCTACATTTGCCGCCGCTATATCGAGGCCATGGGTGGCAGGCTCTGGCTTGAGCAAAGCATTCCTGGCGAGGGGTCGGTCTTCAGTTTCTATCTTCCCTGCATTGAGCCACCTGTTGAAAAGAGTGTAGACGATGAATCAGAATAATCAGACTCGCAAAATATTGGTAGTAGATGATGATCCAGTCATCCGTGACATGATGGCAGATATTCTGGAATTCGAGGGATATACGATCTCAGTCGCGCGCAATGGTTCTGAAGCATTGCAATTCTTACGCAATGGTGAAGAGTATCTCGTTTTTCTCGATATCATGATGCCTGTCATGAGTGGCAGGGAACTATGCACGTTGATTGAAGCTGATCCGCATTTGAGAGAGCGTCATAAAATCATTTTGATGTCCGCCATGGACAACCTCGAAGAGGCTGCTACACTCGAGGTAGATGCAATTTTGCAAAAGCCGTTTGAGGTAGATGATGTGATCGATATACTGGAACCGTATATGGGGTGAGCGGTGCCAAGGGACGGAATTGGTTCGGCCTGTTTGCTGGTGTTCATAAAGGTTCATTTTGTGCTCAAAGAGCTGCTTTGGTGTCCGCTTTTGTTCGCTACGAATTGCTGTCACTTTTGGGTTCTAACGCACCTTCCGTGAGTCGAAAGCACACGAGGTACCATTCAGAAATGCCAAAGCTCTGATCAAGCCAGTCATTTTACGATCATCATTACGATATGCTAGAGCTTATACGATTGTTGCGTTAGAATTCAAATTTCCTGTCAAGGACAGGTTTGCACCACACAATTTTAGGAGAAGTGGGGTATCTCGAAGTCATGTACTCCTGATAGAACAGCAGCCACAGCATCTCTTTCTCGCTTACAGAGGGCCTGCTTGTCGGTGAGCACGTCGATCTTGAATACCATGTGAAGCTACTCTCTCACCTCGATCATCTATCGAGGAATACCGCGAGAGGTATGCAGTTGTGGTATCTGTGCTCCTCTCAAAAGGACTCAGCGTGTTGAAAAATGCTCTTTCAAAGCTCATCAGGAAAGTGAAATGGTATTCTTTCATCAATGATGAGTAATCTGAGCTCATCGGCGAGGAAAAAGGCCGCTACTCCGAAAAAAGATACGTACACCACCAAAACGTAGCAAAAAAGAAGGAATAAACGGCTTCTGCTGGACATGGACGCCGTCTCCAGCCACGCTTTTGAAACAGGCGCTTCAGATGTTGCCCTGCTGCGACCATGATGCGAGTCCTGCCTCCATCTACTCCATTGACTGTGATAGCATTGTGAGCAGAAACATGCAAAATGCCTTGACACACTCTGCATATAAGTGTAAAATGCATATAGATGCTGAATTACTCATCTGAAGGGATGTAAAACGTAGCGACATGCAGGTAGGTGCGATATGACAGAGGAAAACAGAGACAACGGAAGATACAACTCGGTGAACAAAGCCTGGTCAAAGAACTGGTTAGTGCCTATCCTTCTTCTGATGTTGCGACAATGGAATTCCTACGGCTATGAATTGATGGAGAAAATGTCAACCTTCGGTGTAGCTGCCATGAACCCAGGCACGTTTTACCGCACGTTACGACAGATGGAAAAAGATGGCATGGTGAGTTCCAGTTGGGATACCTCTGAGGGTGGACCCGCCCGCCGTATCTACTCCATCACGGATGCAGGAGAATCGTATCTCCACTATCGGGCGCAGTCTCTGGATCAATATCAGAGGTTGATGGATACGTTCTTCCGGCTCTACACCGGTCAACTTACTCCGAGGGAAAAAGGATCAGCTGTAACCAGGGAGGAAGAAGCATCTGAAGCGTTGTGAACCAGATCCAGGCTGGCGAGTCCTGGCTTGTTGATCAGGTCGGGAATGATGAGAACTGATTGTAAGAGAGTTGTGCAGGCAACTGCACGCATGAAAGGGAGATAAGATCATGGTAAAGTATGAGGATACAGTCAGCGAGGCAACTGAGGAACTGAGCGAGTCAGTACGCGAAGCGAACCGGGTGATTGCCGAGAGCGCTGTTGCGGCTCAAGAGCGAAATTGGAAATTTGCTCAGAGCGTCTTTGAAGATGAGGTAGAGCTGTTCAAGAGCCATGCAGAGGGCACTCGCACCGTGATGGAGACGCTCATGGGAGAGACTGAAAAGGGCCAGCCGCTCTTCCAGTCGGTGACTGAGAGTATGGTAGCGGCTCAGGAGCGCAATGTCCAGTTTGTCCAGGGCGTTCTCGAGAATGGAACCGAGGTGCTCAGAAGTCACGTAGAGGGCACGCGCACACTGATGCACACCCTCACCGAGCAGTCTCACAAGCAGCGGGAGGCGTTCGGTGTGCTCGCACGTGGGACGTGGGATGCCTATAGGGGCTTCTTCCCCTCCCCGTTCCGCTTTTACGAGAGGGCCATGGATTCTGCCGAGTCCATCGCAATGCATGGCATGGGGGTAGCCGAAAAGGCTCCTCATCATGAAAAACAGGCGGTCCGTGCGGCAACGAAGTAACGTTGTTTCCAATGATCGTATGAAAGAGAGGGGCCGGTGCTGATGCACCGGCCCCTCTCTTTCATTAACACATTCACGCAGGCATTTTTGTGGGCCTCATTCGTGCTTCACGAGGGATCGGTTCGCGCCCTGGAGGTTGGCTGGGTCGCGGTCCTACCTTCATGGATGGAATGGGCCGGATGACTGCTCCATCCGGGGCAGGAGTATCTCCTCGCCGTGATGGCACACCTTCAGCGGCGTGCCGTCGAGCGTGCGGTACGTCGCCTCCTTCGCCGTCACCTCGACACGCAAGCGGCAGCCGCGGTACAGGAGGTGGAAGGCGAGCCGCACCAGCGCCTCTGGCAGCCGTGGCGAGAAGCAGAGCAAGCCGTGTTGCAAGCGCACGCCACCGAACCCCGCGACGAGCGCCGTCCAGGCCCCCGCCAGCGAAGCCATGTGGAGTCCGTCCCGCGTGTTATGTGCCATGTCATGCAGATCTATGAACGCGGCCTCGCCCAGGTAGTCGTAGGCGAGCTGGAGCTGGCCCACCTCGGCAGCAAGGACGGCCTGCGTGGATGCCGACAACGAGGAGTCGCGTACAGTGATCGCCTCGTAGTACGCGAAGTTGCGCGCCTTCTGCTCTGGCGTGAATGCATCGCCACGCAGGTGCATCGCGAGGACGAGGTCGGCTTGCTTGATAACCTGCTTGCGATAGAGGTCAAAGTACGGGAAGTGCAGAAACAGTGGGTATTGGTCCGGGGTGATGTGGGCGAAGTCCCAGACCTCGTGTTCGGTAAAGGTTTCGTCCTGCGGGGTTACCCCGAGTCGCGCATCATATGGGATGAGCATTTTCTCGGCTGCCTCGCGCCAGCTGGCTGCCTCGTCGGCCTCAACGCCGAGTGTGCGGGCCTTCTCGGGATAGCGTTTCACACTCTCTGCCGCCCAGCGCAGGTTGCGCTGGGCCATGAGGTTGGTGTAGACGTTGTTGTCGGCGATGGCGCTGTACTCATCGGGTCCGGTGACGCCGTCGATGCGGAACTGGTCTGTGATAGTGTTGAGATACCCGAGTGAACGCCACAGCCGCGCCGTCTCGACGAGCAACTCGAGGCCCACCTTCTCCTCGAACGCGCTGTCGCCGGTCGCCTCGATGTAGGTGGCCACAGCGTAGGCAATGTCCGCGTTGATGTGGAATGCGGCAGTACCCGCAGGCCAGTTCCCTGAAGATTCTGCACCCAGAATGGTCCGCCACGGGAAAGCGGCACCGCGTAGCCCGAGCTGGCGCGCAAGCTCTCTCGCCTGAGGGAGAAGGGATTGGCGCCAGCGCAGTGCATCGGCGGCCGCAGGAGGAAACGTCATCGCCAAGACTGGCAGGACGAAGATCTCCGTGTCCCAGAAGGCGTGGCCATCGTAGCCGGGGCCCGTTAGCCCTTTCGCCGGGATTGGCCAGCCCTCTGCACGAGCTCCCGCCTGCAGGACGTGGAAGAGTGCGAAGCGTACCGCCTGCTGGATTTCCGGGTCACCCTCCAGCTCGACATCTGCACCCGCCCAGAAGTTGTCCAGGTAGGCGCGCTGCTCGGCGAGCAGGCCCTCCCAGCCAGTCAATCGCGCGGCGGACAGCGCTGCCATGACCTGATCGTGGACCGCAGGTCGCGAACGCAGGCTCGACCAGCCGTAGGCGACGAATTTGACGATGCGAAGCCGCTCACCCGGCTGAAGCCGAGTAGTGACGGACACACGGGCGACATCGGGGGAGCTTTCGGACTCGACGACCGTCTCGGGTGGCCCCTGGATGCGGTGATCCATTGCCACCCCGATGCGCAGGTCGCTGACCCGGGTGTGATGAACCAGCAGACCGACGGTGCCCTGCGCCTGGTGCTCCTCGCTCTCGAGTGGGGACTCGAGTGCGGCGCCAACCCGGGGTCCGGACGCTGCGTTGGAAGCGCCTCGTTGGCAACCAGCTCCGACTGCACAAAGACCCGCACCGGCGACGTCCAGCGGCTCGACCTCGTAGCAGATGGCCACGATGGCCCGCTGGGTGAACGATACCATGCGCACGGACGAGACCTGGATCGTGTGCCCAGCAGGGGAGGTCCAGCGGACGCTGCGTCGAAACACTCCGTTGCGGAGGTCGAGCTCCCGCTCGTGGTGCTGGAGCTCTCCGAAGCGAACGTCAAAGGGCTCGTCGTCAACGAGGAGGCGGATGAGTTTGCCATTGGTACCATTGATGATCGTTTGTCCAGATTCGGGATAGGCGTATCCTCCCTCGGCATAGGGCATAGGACGCAACTCGTAGAAGGAGTTCAGGTAGGTGCCTGGCTGACCATGTGGCTCCCCCTCATCGAGGTTGCCTCGCAGTCCGATGTGTCCGTTGGAGAGGGCGAAAATGGACTCGGTCTGAGCCAGGGTGTCCAGGTGAAGTCCCATCTCGCGGATGCTCCACTCTTCGAGCATGAAGGTAGGAAGGTCGCTCATCGTCAAGCTCCCTCTTCGATGCTGTCGGAGACGACGAAGTCAGCGATCAGGCAGAGGTGATTGAGGTCGATGAAGAAAAGCGTATTGCTATACGGCACATGGCAGGTACACGGTGCAGACATGAGATTCTCCTTGAAGAGCGTGTGGGACGAACTTCCGACTCTCTGACTGTATTATATTATTGCATAGATGAGCATCGGGCGCATGAAAAGAGCGTGTAGACAGAGAGTCGGGTTTACTACTAGATGGTACTTACTGCGCCCATGAAGTGGCCTCCTCTTTAAGGCAAAGGTAAGGCCATGAAGAACGTCGAGCCTGCTCCTTCGGTAGACTCAAACCAGAGGCGCCCGCCATGCCGCTCGACGAGTTCGCGGCTGAGAAACAGCCCAAGACCTGTTCCCGTGATCTCACTGGCACGCGCATTCTCTGCCCGCACAAAACGCCCAAAAATATGGGCTTGTTGTCCAATCGGAATGCCCATGCCCCGGTCGAGAATGGAAATGAGCGCGGTGTGAGGCTCGGCCTCTTCACGGATGGTTAGCTCGATGGGGCCTCCCTGCGGGCTGTACTTGATGGCATTGCTCAGCAGGTTGGTGAGCACCTGCTCGATGCGCTCATGGTCGACCTCTCCTATAAGCGAGGCGTGCTCAGAGTCAAGGGAGATCGTGTGGTGCCTCGTGGTTATCTGTCGTTGTGCCACTACGTGTCGGGTCAAGGTCACCAGGTCGGTAGGGGCGCAAGACAAGACCAGCCTTCCTGCTTGCAAGCGCGTCACATCGAGCAGATCCTCGGTGAGTTTATCCAACCGCGAAGTCGCCACGTCAATCTCCTCGAGGGCTTCTGTCTGCCAGGGAGCCAGTTGCGCGCCTTTGCCACGTGCTGTCTGGTACACCAGCATCTCGGCAAAGCCTTTGAGCACGGCCAGCGGGTTGCGCAACTCGTGGGCAGCCACGCCTATAAACTCGTCCTTGAGATACTCTGCTTCCTTGAGTATGCTCACGTCCTGGTGGATGACCAGGGCAAGTGGCTCTGTATCCGCATGCTGGGTGTGCTGTGCGAGTGGCCCCGTTGGCTGCCTCACGGCATGCCACTCCTGGGAGGAGTCGAGTGCTATGGCATTGACCTGCACCGGCACGCTCGATCCATTGGGACGACGGATGATCTCCTGGTGCTGCAAGACCGTTTCGCCTTTTTGTACAGCGCGCAGCGTGGCAAGATCTGTGAGTGCCAGTGGGCGCCCCTGCGCATCCAAGATCCCGATCCTAGTGGTGGCAAGAAACTCCTGCATCGGTTGATCGATCTGCCACTCGGCTCCCCAGACGGACGGTCGCGGCACGGTTGGCCAGCAGCAGGCGAGCATCTGCGCCATACACGAGATAGACGCTGCTGGGGAGCGCATCCATGAGCTGCTGGAGGAAATCCAGATGAGCGACGGTATGGGTATGGACGGCTTGCGCGGCTTGCTCCAGGCGGCTTCGCTCGGTGATGTCCCGATTGATCTCCAGCATCGTGATGGCGTGTCCCAGCACATCGCAGACCAGCACATGGCGGCTTTCGACGACCACCTGACTGCCATCACGGCAGGTATGCGTCAGTTCCCCTTCCCAGCGTCCATCCCGTTCGAGATGCGCATTAACATCGGCAAGGCTGATGGGAAAACGTGTCTTGAGCAGGCTATGGGTGAGACGACCGAGCGCCTCCTGGGATGACCAGCCGTAGAGCTCCTCCGCGCCCTGTGTTCCAGAAGATGACGCGACTCGCAGAATCGCGGATGAGGATCGCGTCGTGCGAGAGATCAAGGAGTTCAGCGTGCAAGCGGAGATGCTCAGCTTGTTGTGCGCGCTCACCTTCGGCGTGCCGCTGTGCGCTCATATCACGGATGGCCCCGATGGTCAGGAGCTCGTCACCAAGCAGCACGGCTCGCAAACTGATATCCACCGGGAATTCCGTTCCATCCTTGTGTTGCCCCCACAGGTGGCGTTCGGCGCCCATCGCGCGTGTGCGCGGAGTGTTGAAATACTCCTTCCAGGTGGCGACATGCAGAGCATGTAGATCGTTGGGGCAAGAGCATTTCAAGCTGCAGCTCGTGCAACTCTTCGCGACGATAGCCGAAGAGTTCGGCCGCCTGCTCATTCGCCACCACGATGATCCCTTCCCCATTAACAATGAGTAGCGCATCGGGTGAAATATCCAAAAGGTGGGTCAACTCTGTCGGCGTAACGCGCAGCGCAGCAGACGAGTAAGTAACAGTGGTCGTGTCAAAGTGTCGTGAGTGGATCATCGGAACATCCTCCCTATCGAGAGTTACCGGGCAACGCCGATTACACTGATGAGTCTCAAAGCAGAAGTATCCTGCTTTGAACAGCGTGAGCGCACGGTTCAGGGAGTTACGTTCAGATTTCAGGTAGCTCCTCTAAGCTGTGGGCTATTCCGACAACGAAACTGGTCGCTTTGAAAGAAGACAACCAGCGTCTGAGACGACGAAACCATTTCAGGGAAGATCGAAAGAAGAGGAACCTGGTCTTTGGAACGCAAGCTTGCTCGTCTCTCCTCCTAACATGTTGGTCTTGTGTATGGGTACGCTGCCGGATACTAGTATAGCTTGTATGGCGTGTTTCTCTCTCAAAAAGAGCCTGAATCTCAACTGATGATGAAACACCACGCTCTTAGCGTACCATGCCCAGGTCAGAAAAGCAAGGCACAGCAGAACTGCAAGCTGTGATTGTTCTGTGCTTGGTCAGCGGCTGATTGTGATGGCAATGTGAGTTCAAGAGCGTATGCTTCTGATAGGACATCCTGATCTTCTATAAAGAAGTTGATGTTCGTAGATTTTCTCCAATCGGGGGAGAGATAAAAGAGACATCATGAAACACAAACAAATCCGCATTGCGCTGGTTATTTTAGAGGTCTTTGTCGCACTGGGTGCCATCGCAGGGGGCATAGGTCTGCTGACAGGAGCGATTCCAGCCTCACTTGAAGGGCTGCAAGGCTCGCCGTTCGCTGATTACACCATCCCCGCCTTGTCGTTGATGGTCATTGTGGGTGGTGGCATGCTCGTCGCTGCGGCAACCATCCTCAGCGGGCGCGAATTTGGCATCTCAAATTGGCGCATGCTATTTTTGTAATGAATGTAAAGCTTGACCTTTACTTCCAATCTTCCTACTTTCAATACCAATGCTCTCACATTGAGAGCGTCATGTGATACCCGGTCCTTCCAATTCAAGCTTCTAGAGTCATAGTACTAAACAGTTTCCGAGTGAGTTCTCCATTGAGAGAGGTGAGCGATGACCGAGAGTGAATTGATACTCCATGAAATACATCAGGCGGCTAACCCAACGATTCTGGTCGTCGCACACGATCCGAAATTTCTCAAGGTTTTGGACATGTCCTTGAAGCTTGAATTCGAGTGCGTCGTCCTCTCCGTCACCGGAGGAAGAAGTGCAGTAGAGATAGCTGAGCGTGTCAAGTCGGATCTCTTCATTATTGACTATTATCTCCTTGATCTGGGCGCGTTGGAACTTTCTCATCGGCTACATAGCATCACGGAACTGGAAAGCATTCCCACTATTCTCCTCAACTCACCCGTTCCCTCTTGGAGCGAGCACCAGGGGTACCGCACCATATTCCTCAGCATGCCATTCGCGTTGCTAGGATTGTATACCGCGGTGAACGAAAGCCTTGGCCGCACCTGATGGCAATGAGTTCTGCTTTTTCATTGGAGTGGCGGGGAGGTCCAGGGAGTTGAGAGGCACAAACCATTCCCAATCATGTTCACAAACATCGTGGCTATGTGTAGGTGGGTATACTGACCCTCTGGACTGTACCACTGTGAAAGCCAATTGCACATCCCGAGCAAGCCAAAAGTGGCAATCTTGGGGTCGACGTTCAGCTGAAAGACTCCTGCGGACTGGCCCTCTTCAATGATGTGCTCGAAGTACTGTTCGTACGCTTTCTTACGAAGGGTGATTTCTTTGGCAAATGGGCCGGTTAGATGGGGCTGTTCGCGATAAAAAACGGTCATGGCAGGTGAGCGATCAGCCGCTACTGCCACCTGGTGTTCCACAGCACGCCGTAACTTCTCTACAGGCGACAGGTCAGCTTCTGTGATATGCTGCAGTGGTTCCTCGCTAGCAGTCAGCACTGTCAAATAAATGAGGCGTAGAATCTCTTCTTTGTTTCTGACGTGATAGTAGAGTGCCCCTTTGGTTACCCCAAGCACTCCTGCAATATCGTCCAGGCTGGTTGCACCAAAGCCATCTCTCGCAAAAAGCTCGGCAGCAGTATCCACAATAGCCTTTTGAGTCAGGCGTTTGCGTTTCTCATGACGAGGCGTGCTTCTATGTTTCCGGAGTGCTTGTACTGCTTCTCGTTCGATGCCCATCTACAGCACCCTCTTTTCTACTGAATGTTTAATTGTATCATAGAGACAAATGAGCCTTTTGTCAACACGCAGCAATACTGAGGTAACAGTTTGCATCACCTCGATAAAAGACAGGAAATACATTCCTCTTCATGCAAGAGCTCGTATCTCGCACTTCTAAAGCACGATGAGGGTGCTCTGTGATGTGGATATTTTCTCTTGCTTCTTCACCAATGGCAGAAATGGAATAGCAAAATGCCATTGACTTTGAGGAGAGTTTCGTGTACAATTATACTAGGTGTTTAAATATTCATATATCTGTTCATACCTCTCCTAATTCATGAAGCACAACATCATTTCTCAGGAGATGCTTGTCCACATAAGGAGTACCTGTATGATTTCCCCTCCTGTCGAAGCCTTGCAGAGCGAAGAAGCGCTCTTAGGCCGCATCCGCAAACAGCAACTGATCGAGTCCATTGAGCAGATGAGCCCCATCTATGTAGAAGGGATGAAGCGCATTCTGACTGTCTCGGCTGACACTGAGCTGATTAGCGCACCAGCATATTATCATGCAGCTGTGCATGCTCCATCTCTGAATGCCTTTGGCTCGGCTATCGCCATTATTCAGGATGAGTTGGGTCATGCGCATATCGCGTATCGTTTGCTGCGTGATCTGGGCGTCGATACCGAGAAACTCATTTTTGAGCGCGACCCACGCGATTTTAAGTACCCCTATGCCTTTGATATCCCTCTGGACAGTTGGGTGGAACTCCTTGTCGCCAATGCCTTCTATGATCGGATGGGCTATGTCTTGCTCAGTGATATCTACAAAAACACCACGTTTGGTCCGTGGAAGCGGGCCCTGGTGAAAGTGGACAAGGAAGAGACGTTCCACTTGCGTCACGGCGAACAGGGCATGCGCAAGCTCAACCAGGATCAGAGTGGGCATGAAGCATTGCAGAAGGCGGTGGACTGGATGTTCTTACTCAGCGTCGAGTGGTGTGGGCTGCCAGACACCTTGAAGAAACACAGTGAACAACTCGACTATGGCTTCAAAGGCCATAGCAACGATGAGTTGCGCCAGATCTGGATGTCGAGCACGGTCCCGTTGTGTGAGGAATTGCACCTCAACGTTCCGGCCCATTACGATGACGCTCTGAAACAATACGTCATCGACTGTGCCTTTCCCGCACATTTTGACGCGCAAGCAAAACACTGGCTGCTTGAAGATGGCCCGTGTACCTGGGACGATGTTATGAAGCGCTGGAAGGCACGAGGGCCTATGAATGATGAGTTTGTTGGTATGGTACAACGGGGCAAGCGTGAGCTGTTGCGGCTGCTGGAGCAGGATTTATGACAACCACATATCCATCTTTAGAGACCTATACAGGCAACGACCCAATCTGCCCTGCTCTTTGGGATGCGTTGCGGGACGTAACGGACCCAGAAATACCGATTAGCGTCGTAGACATGGGCTTGATTGTCGCGATGTCAGAACAGGACGGTCTTGTAGACCTCAAACTGACCTTCACCGCGATGGGGTGTCCGGCGATGGAGTTTATCATTGATGATATTCGCACACGCTTGTTGCAAGAGAGAGGCGTGCGAGAGGTGCGCATTGAGATTGTGTGGGACCCTGTCTGGACGAAGGCGCGTCTGACTGAGGAGGGTATCGAAATTATGCGTACCTGGGGAGTTTCGGTATGAACAATACACTATCAGGCGCGTCTCCTCGGCGTGAAGCGCTGAATGAGACGCGAGTGTGGCAGGTGTACGCCCGACGCAAGTACGAAGAGCCTCTGCACGAGATCGGTAATGTGATGGCCGATGATGTAGAGTTGGCACAGGTCTATGCTCGCAGCATTTATGACGAGTTCAGTTGGGTTGAAATGGTAATCATACCCCGTGACTGCATTGTCACGGTGATCGAATCATAAGGTATGGTTAAGAAGGTGGAAAGGAAGAACGTATGGCTAGTACACATGTAGATAACGTGGCTTTATTTGCAGTTCTCTCGTCCCTGGCGGATAACAAGCAGGCCATTGGCCGGCGTTACGCGTACTGGTGTAATGGAGCACCCGCTTTAGAGGCTGCCGTTGCAGCTGCGGCCATGACCCAGGACGAGATCGGGCATGCACGTACACTCTATCCATTGCTCGAAGACTTTCCCCAGGCAGAGTCAGATCCTGGTCAGGTCGACCCTATGACGCGCACCTTGCATTACCATCTTACCTTTCTTGATCACGATTTCCAGGGGTGGTCTGACTTTGTTGCCACCAATTTTTTACTTGATACTGCCATTACGACGTTCTTTGAAGCATCTCAACATTCTAAGTACGAACCGTTACGCCAGCGTGCTCGTAAAATCGTGCAGGAAGAGCGCATCCATGAAATGCATGCAGATGGCTGGGTGCGCCGTCTAGCCAAAGCTGGAGGCGCAGTACGTTCAACGCTTGTAACTTCTCTCAATCGCCTGTGGGATGAGACGCTCTGCTGGTTTGGCCCCGAAGATGATCTGAATATGCAACAACTCTACCGTGAAGGGATCATCGATGCAACACCCGACGACTTGCGTCGTCGCTACCTGCAAAAAATAATGCCAACACTCAGCATGCTGGAAATCGATGTCCCTGTCATCTTTCATGTTGACACGAAATGCTGGGAACTTCGCCAGTCGCTTCCCTGGAATACCTGGGATAGTGTCACGAGACGGAAAGCTGATGGTTCATCGTAATGGAAGAAAAGACAGACAAGCAGGGGGTAGAGGCAAAGGCAACAGTGCAGATAGCCTGCCCCTATTGCCGCTCGACCGACACGGAATTCTTGTCCTTGTTCGGCCAGCAACTGCTGACCGTCCAATTGTATTGTAAGAAGTGTCATACACCATTTGAATGCGTCAAAGATGATGACATATTGAATGCATATGATGTCGCACGAAAGGAAAACAAACTGTGACCACCACCTCAGAACGAACATTAGTCAATTATATTGCAACCGAGGGTGTAGGCGTTATCGAGTTAACGAACTTACCTGCTAATACCTACAGTTATGAGATGATGCGCCAGCTCGATGAGGCTATTTTGCAGGCACGATTCGATGAAAATGTCCATGTCATCCTGCTGCGAGGCGCGGGAGAGAAATTCTTTTGCGCGGGCGCAGATATCGGCATGCTCAATGCGGTGACCCCAACCTTCAAATACTACTTCTGCCTCCATGCCAATGAGACCTTAACGCGCCTCGAACAGACTCCCAAGCTGGTGATTGCGGCTCTCAATGGTCATACCGTTGGGGGAGGGCTGGAGATTGCGCTGGCCTGTGATATTCGCATCGCCCGCCGAAATTCCGGCAAAGTTGGCCTACCAGAAATCACGCTGGGCGTGCTTCCCGGAACGGGTGGCACTCAGCGTATGGCGCGCGCACTGCCCAAGAATAAGGCGATTGAAATGATGACCGAAGGGAAGCTGATCAGTTTTGAAGAGGCATTAGAACTGGGGCTCATCAACTATATCTACGAGCCTGAGAACTACTGGGAAGAAGTTATGAACTATGCTCGCCAGTTCTGTCCACCCAACAGAGCATCCAAGACAGTTGGACGCATCAAGCGTGCAGTTCAATCCGGCGCTGAGGTGGCTTTCTCCGAGGCTCTGGCTATCGAGCGAGAGCTCCAGCAACTCTGCTTCCAGAGTGAAGATGCTAAGGAAGGTATTGCTGCCTACAACGAGAAACGCAAAGGCAGTTTCTCGGGTAGGTAAACGACAATACATAAAGAGCGTCGGTTGTAGTTAACATTGAGTATCATTGGTCCCTTCAGTGGACGGGAGCATGTCTGGCAAGGTCTAGAGGCGAAATTCTACCCCTGGACGTACCCCGCACAGTCAACGATGGTGTTGATAGTGTGTGATTCATTCAGGGCGTTAGTGAAAAGCGAAGTGAGTCTTCGCTCTTACATCGCACTCTGTACGACAGCGGTAGCGCTCACACAAACAGAGCGTACTCTCTCAACGCGGAAAGGGATTTAAACAACATGAATGCACAAGAGGAAACAACTCGGAGACCGGATGCTATTCATAGCATCGACATCAAAGGCCAACGCCTGCGTGTCGCCATCCGGCCGGGCAATGGCAGTGGCATACCGTTATTGCTGGTGAATGGCATTGGCGTCAGTCTCGAAGTCTTCCAGCCCTTCATCGATGAACTCGATCCGGGTACGGAAGTCATCCGTTTTGATGTTCCAGGCACTGGCGGATCGCCGAAGTCGACCATGCCATACCGTTTTTCGACGCTGGCATCCTGGATCAAGCAGATACTCGATCAGTTTGGCTACAAGCAAGTAGATGTGCTTGGGATTTCGTGGGGTGGTGGCCTGGCCCAACAATTTGCCTTTCAATACCGGCAACGTTGCCGGCGTTTGATCCTGGTGAGCACCGCACCAGGGACGATTATGGTTCCTGGTCGACCATCGGTGCTTGCCAAAATGGCGACGCCACGGCGCTATCAGGACCCCACGTACATGGCTGAGATTGCACCAGACATTTATGGGGGAGATCTGCAGTCAAATCCCGAGTTCGTGCGCCACATGTCCCACTCTATGCACTCCAATGAGCCGATGGGGTACTTCTATCAATTGATGGCGGCCATGGGCTGGACGAGTCTACCATGGCTCAGGTTCTTACGGCAGCCTACATTGATCCTGGCCGGAGATGACGACCCGATTGTTCCAGCAATCAACGCGAAGATTATGCATCGTCTGATCCCACATTCCAAGCTGCACATCTACCCTGGCGGACACTTAGGGCTATTAACGCATGCCAGGGAATTGACAACTCACATCGAGGACTTTCTTTCTGCTGAAATGGGCAACGTCAGGGGTAGGTTCTTCTTCTAAGAGCTGCTAGCAGCCCCTAGAAGTCCTACATTTTCGCCTAAACACGTACCTCATCACCTGATATATGGCCCAGGAGAACTGCTTCCAGGCCATGTTCTCCTTTCGCTGTTGAACATGGCCTACTCGCCCGCACGTCTGGCCCTTTCAAGCTTATGTAGTTCACGACGTAGGATTTGCCTGACGGAATCTTAGGAAGGGCCTCGAGGAACTCCGCCCGTGTAGTTTCTTGAGATATACGTTCAAGTCAACGACCTCCGGTCAGAGACCGGAGGCTTGTGGTTACCTCTGGACTCCACCGCAACTCAGCATACCTTTGCAGGCGTGCCGCTTTGGCTTCACGGTCCGAGGCATCAGGGATGGTTGACAAATACCCCGTCCTGATCCAGTCCTGCCGGGCCAGGAGCGTTCTGAGCGTCACATTTCTCGCCCCCACCAGATCAGCGTGCAGCGTGTACCCGCACTTCGGATTCTGGCACACAAAGAGCAACCCCTTGCGCGGGCGGTTTGCATCCTCGGTGTGTCCACACATCGGACACGCTTGTGAGGTGTAATCCGCATCGACCTTGACGGCCAGCGATTCCGCAAGCGCGGCCTTGTAGCTGATGAGCGCCTGAAGTTCAGCAAAGGACCATTGGGAGTACACGCGATTGGCTTTGCGCGCCTTTGGTGAGACTTTTTCCGTACCCTTGCCATTCTGCTTGCTTTTGCGTTTCTTACGCTTGGTACGCTCTCGAATATCGATGAGGTTCTCTAGTCCGATCAAGGTATGAGGGTGCTCTGTGATGATCTGTTTGGCGATGGTGTGATTGGCTTGCAGCTTCAACCGTCTCTCTCGTTGCTCGATGCGTCTCAAGCGACGTTTCGCGCCACGAGTGCCTTTGTGCTGCAAGCGTTTGCGTAAGCGTGCGTAGTGGTTGGCTTTGTGCCTGATACGTTTGCCTGGGTGAAAGCCTGCCTCGCCGGTCTCGGCGGAGGTCACAGCCAGATAACGAATGCCGACATCGACCCCGATGACTTCGGTGTAGTGTTCGCAGGTCGGTTCGGGAAGGTCAATCGTGAGGGGCACCAGCAGATAGAACTGTTTCTTTGGTCGATCATACCACAATTTCGCATCCCCGATGGTAGCTCCCTGCCGAATGAGCGCGACATGTTTCTCATATCCCTGGTACGCGATACTGATCCGTCCGTTCAGGGTTCCGACACTGACCCGACTATCACACTGAAAGGTGTAATCCCGCTCATAGGTGTACTGCACAGTGGGGGAACTGTAGTGCGGTGGCTGATCCAACCCTTTAAAGCGTTTTTTCGTGATCTTCGCACGACGATGTTCCACATTCTTTTTGAGTTTCGTCCAGAGTCCTTTGTAGGTCGCCGAGACCTGCCGTTCCACACTACAGGCCAGTTGCGATGGCAGCTGAGAGCGAACACGAAGTTCCGCATACATGCCTTTGTGCAACTTGGTGACGCTGCTCGTTTTGCCATGCGCGAAGGCATACTGACTCACCGCATTCAGCGCATCACGATAGGCCAATTGCATTAGGCGTAATGCCTGAAACTGCTCTGGCGTGGTGGTGAGCTTGAGTTTGGCGGTGATGATCTGGTGCATGTTGTTCCTTGCGAGAGAGGGATGGGAGGACTTCCCATCCCTGGTTATCCTACGCTGGTACACTCCTGCGAAGATATTCTTGTTGGGCTTGTGCTTTCCGGTAACGCTCTGCTTCATCAGGGGCAAGTGGTCCAGAAAGGCGCGCCGACGAGATAGCCCAGGTATTCGGGGAGGTTCTCGTAACCCATCTCGTCGCGCGTGAGAGCGTCCCTGGTCATCGAGCATGACGACAAGACGAAGCACTTCTTCGGCGTTCAACTCGACCGCGTGTTGCGGTTCTTCTGGGTTGCGTCCATCTTCTCCATACATGTCGGCGAAATGCCACGCTCTGGCAGCCAGAAATCCTTTCCGAAACGCCTCGTTGTCGAGATGTAGGGTGATGGTTCCTCAGTGGATCTGCTGTGGTGCCATGTGACAAGCTCCTTTCGCTTGACGAATGGCCTCCCTTTGAGTGAAGAAACTATTCTCCGCTGGATTCGAAACAAGGAATGAAAAGCCTATCGACTTGGAAAAACCTACCGTGTGACGAAAGCAGATGATCAAGAGTTCCTTGACCAAAGATACACAGGAAAATCAGACGAGGATCAGAGGAATGAACGACTCTTGTCCCAACTCGATCTATGTGAGTACAATATCCCCGCTCATCTCTCCGACACTGCCAACAGAGTACGACCGGGACCAGAAAGCACCGCCCCAAAGAGAATTCTTCACTTGAGGGAAGGACTGAAATGTTTTGCGGGCGGTTGTTCCTTTTACCTGGTGCGCAATCTCGGCAGGGGCAACAGATGGAGCAGCAGAAAGAAAGAGATGGACATGGTCTGGCTGGATGTGTACCGCGCCAATCGTCCAGTACCTTACTTCACAGATCCGACGGATTTCCTGCTCAACGAACGTTGCCAGCTTGCCCACCAAAATCTTCTTCTTGTACGTGGGGCACCAGACAAAGTGATAGGCCAGCTTATAGGTGACGTGTTTGGTGTGCTGCGCATCCATACCCCTGATTGTACCAGATGTTCCAGATTTTCGGAAGAGCCTGCTCGGGCCGCCGGATACCCCCACGATTCATCTGGGGGTATCCGGCGGCCCGTTCATGAAAACTGCTCATAGACTCAAAGATCTTTGGCGAGCAGAACTGCTTCGGCTACTTCCCGCATAGATTTGCGACTGTTCATGCTCACCTTGCGGAGCTTACGAAAGGCTTCTGGTTCGCTTAGTCCTCTCTCTATGAGAAGACCCTTGGCGCGCTCGATGATCTTGCGTGTCTCCAATTGCTCGCTGAGGTCAGCTATTTGCTCCTCCAGGGTACGTAAAGCCTGGTAGCGTGCCAGCGTCACCTCAATTGCCGCACGAATCTCACGTGTGCGCAGTGGTTTGATCAGATAGTTGACAACGCCAGCATCTTTGGCTCGTTCGACAAGGGGTGCGTCGGCCAATTCGGTGAGTATCACGACTGGTGCAACTCGTTCCTGCATCAGGGTCTGCGCAATGGCTATGCCATCTCCGTCGAGCAAGTGGATGTCCATCAAGACCAGGTCCGGTCGGGTCTGGCGGGCCAGGTTGAGAGCGGTACGTCCATCTTCCGCCTCACCCACGACGAGATATCCCTGTTCGGTCAGACGTGTTTTGACATCGTTACGAGAGAGCATATCGGTATCGACAAGAAGGATTCGTATTGGCATCATCTCACCTTCTCACGGTTGGTTCCTCCGCAAAGACCTCGAGTAGCATCGTTTGGGAAGGAGCTGCTTCACAGTCAATGCACGTGCATTGGCAATGCACTCTAATCTGTCAGCTTCCTGGTAATTACCTGCCAACGAACACACTCAATGCGGCAATAAGTTTCAGATATTTGTCTTCCGCTATGGGTGTTACTCGCCCAAGCCTCTTTAAATACTCAATCTATGATGCAGAGAACCCGATCTGGTACAACTTGTCAGAGGCTGCTTGGTGATTCATTTGAAGCTCTTTTGATTCGGTGAGGAGAGGAACTAGCTATGCATGCTCCCCTGTGACACCGGAGCCACTCATATCACTGCGCCTTTGCATGCTATATAGTGTGAACAAGCATCTATATGCATTTTACATCTATATACACTATCTGTCAAGTGTGACGGTTGACATCCATTCATATGCAAGCGGGGATTCTGAGTGGTAACAATGCCAGGAACCCTTCAAAACAAGACAACGCTACGAGACTGTGATGTGTTTGTGATGAAAATGCCTCCTTTACTCAACAGCATGTGATGGCTTTGTGATATAGTTGTACTAGAGCATGCTGCATGTCCTGTCCAGCGAAATGGTTTCTTGTGAGCGATCTGGCAAGTGCATACGCAACACATGCCCATCGGACCCAAAGGAGGGTATTCCGATGGCCAATTCACTCCACCTTGCACTACTGAGCGAGGGAACTGAGACCTGGAACAGCTGGATACGCGGTCATACAGAAGTGGTTGCTGATTTCAGCGAAGCCCAACTCGAACACCTCAATTTCAACCATGCCCATCTCATCGGTGCCAACTTCATAGGAGCCAATCTGAGCCATGCGACGTTCCAGGGAGCTGATCTCAGTGAGGCTGACCTCCAGAACGCATCCCTGTGTTCAACCGATTTCACCGGAGCACTCCTCTCTAAGGCCACGCTGAGCCGAGCTAACCTCAGAGCAGCAGACCTGCGGGAAGCCAACCTCTCTGGAACCGATCTCAGTGGAGCGATCCTGTGTCACGCGCTCCTCACCAATGCCAATCTCAGAGACGCCAATCTCAGTGGTGCCGACCTCAGTGGTGCGTGTTTGATGGGAGCTGATCTCACGGGAGCCGATCTCAGAGAGGCTTTCTTGGGAGGATCCCTCTTTCAAGGGGGACACTTTTCCAAAGCCATCTTTCGGTGGTGTGATCTGCAAGCAATCGACCTCAGTGATGTCAATTTGCGTGCTGCCATTTTTGTGTGAGATATCCGTAAAACTGTCGTGTCAAGCGTTTTTAGCCGTTCTTCCGTGAAAACGGAGGGCTGCGTGTTACTCGTTCCTCGCAACATGCAACAGCCATGTTGTTCTCGTTGCGCTGCCTGGCATGTTTGATTGAACCACAGAAGGACTGTCATGGCCTGTGTCTTTCTCTCAAGACGGCATGGAGGTGCCCATGGAAAAGAAACAAGCTTCGTTTACGATGTTCTTCGATGACTATGTACAGACGTGGTCCGTGTTTGCTAGCATCTTCCTGGGAGGCAAGGCACGGCTTCACGAACAAGGTGGGATGACCATCCCACTCCATCTGCAAGCAGAATACCATTTGCTTCAGCTACCCGCTGAAGCAAGCCTGGCTGATGTGCGAAGTCAGTACCGCGAACTGGCGAAGCTCTATCACCCAGATACAGGTGGAGACCATATCGACTTCCTCGCTTTACAGCAGGCTTACGAGCAGGTGGTGAAATACTTGCACACACGCAGATGAACCTGACCCTTTCGGCGGGAGGAGGGAAAGGTGAACCATTGTGAGTATGTGGTGATGCAGAAACTGCACGATGCAAAGACATTGGGAAGCTTCTGCAATCTCCTTCAAGGGGAAAGCCAATCGTGCTAATAGAGAAAAACTCTCCCTTAGCTACTGTGACACCGACACTGTTCAAGAGGGAGCAAATCCAGAGCAGACAAAGAGGAAAACGAAGCGACGCCACGTCCAATCGAAGCATTCAATGCAGCCACTCAAACTCTGGCAGAGAGTCTCGCTACAACCCAGGAGCGCAATCTGAAACATGCTTAATGCGTTTTTGAGAGTACGATCGTGCTGCTCGAAGACCGTGTGGAGAGTACACATTCCCTCCTGGAGCCTCTGAGAGCTATTTTAGTTTCTTCCGCTGACCGCCTATCAGCAGGTGATCGAGGTGGTGGAGAGTACCTCAAAACAGAGTATGGATGTATCTCATAGCCAGTATAACGCCCCCTACTTTTCAGTGTTTCCGTAGATCAAGAACTTTGCGCACTCTGCCACCTTCGCTTCTGGGAATGGTTCCTGGGGCCAGCAACGTCACTTTCGTGGTCAAACCGATCGTACCTTTGATTTTGCTCTGAATGCTCGTTCGCAGGCTCCGCATGCGGTGATCGGCTACAGCACCCTGTTCGTCCAGCGTTTCCTGGGCGATCTCGCGAAAGATCGGCTCGGTCACTTCTACTTTGATCTCGATATCATCCTGTGACCCTTTTCGTGTTACCACGATCTGATAGAACGGGAGCGCTTCTGGAATGCCTTTCATGATCGCTTCTATCTGGGCTGGGTACAAATTCATGCCTTGCACCACAATCAAGTCATCTGAACGGCCGCGAATGGGGCCCATCTTCACATGAGTCCTGCCACAGGCACATGGTTCATGTATCAGACTGCTTATATCACCGGTCCAATAGCGTAACAGTGGCATCGCCTCTTTGCTCAGGTGGGTAAACACAAGCACGCCTTCGTCCCCATCCGTAAGAGGTTCGCCAGTCATGGGATCCACCACCTCAGGGTAAAAGTGGTCTTCCCAGATGTGGCTCCCCGCACGTACTTCGACACATTCCTGGGAGACGCCTGGCCCGAGTATTTCGGTGAGACCGTAGAGGTTGGTGCAGCGCACACCGAGATTCTCATCGATCTCTGCCCGCATAGACTCATTCCAGGGCTCAGCGCCCAGCAGTGCATATCTGAGACTAATCTCCTCTGGAGGGATGTCACGTCTGATGAATTCCTCACCGAGTGCTCTGGCATAGAAAGGAGGGCAGCAGATCACTTCAGGCTTCAAGTCGAGGATCAGGGTCAGTTGCTGCTCAAGCATGCCACCTGAGGTGGGAACGATGGTCATGCCCAGTTTCTCAGCGCCATAATGCACACCCAGGCCAGTCGTGAACAGCCCATAGTTGAAGCCGTTGTGCAGGATCATACCAGGGCGGGCTCCGGCTGCCACCAGTGAGCGCGCCATCATCTCGGAGAAGAGTTCGATATCGTTCCTGGTATAGCACACGACTGTCGATTTTCCCATCGTGCCACTACTGGCATGGATACGCATCACCTGTTCTCGTGGTACAGCTAAGAGGCCGAAAGGATACTGTTCTGCCAGATCTTGTTTCCTGGTGAAAGGGAGCCTGGGCAGATCATCAACCGAGCGAATGTCATCCGGCTGGATGCCATGTTCCCGAAATCGCTGCTGGTAAAATGGAACCCGCTCAGACACATAGTGAATCATCGCGCGTAATTTCTCGTCTTGCAGTTCCCTGAGCTGCGTGCGTGGGAGAGATTCGAGTTGGCTATACATCTTCGCCTTCCTTACAAAAGAGACGCACATGTCCCTGGAACGTCCTAGGGAAAGACAGTGCCTGCTCCAATGGTGGCGATCAGTCCTGCCAGCAGAGCGGTTCGTGGAGCAACACTGTTTGCCATGAGATATTCGTCAGGACTATGGTCAAGACCACCAACTGGGCCAAGACCATCAAGCACCGGAACGCCATACTGTGCAGCAAAACTTCCGTCGGAGCCTCCTCCTGTTCTCACATGCTCGACAGAGAAACCAAGTAGAGCAGCGATCTCTTGTGCCTGCTGAACCAGCTTCAGCGCTTCAGGCGTCAAGACCATTGGCTCTTTGTGATCAACTGAGACTTCCAGGCTCAATTCCACGCCCTGCACCCGCTGATCTTGCATCATCTTCCGCCAACGTTCCTCAAGAGCAATCCTGTCCTGTGTATGCAGATAACGCACGTCAAACTGGATGTGGGCGTAATCGGGTACGACATTCGGAAGCGATCCGCCCCTCATGACACCTGGATTGATGGTCAACCCTTCGCGCCAGCCGTTCAGACTTGCAAATTGTAACATCTGATGGGCCAGTTCGAGAAGGACATTGCGGCCCTTCTCCGGCTCAACACCCGCATGTGCGGCACGCCCGCGAGCTGTCAACGTGTACACTGCGCTGCCCTTACGAGCACTCACAAGAGCGCCGTTAGCGCGCGCTGCCTCCAGAACCAGAGCCGCGTGACTGCCTCGACACGCCTTACGCATGATGTCCTGGCAATGCCGAACACTGATCTCTTCATCCGATACACAAAGAAATCGGATTTCCCCAAACGAGCGATACCCCTGAGCGAACAGTGCTTCCAGGGCATACATCCCATTTAGAATGCCGCCCTTCATATCACTCACCCCTGGGCCATAGAGTGTGTCATCCTCCATCCACACCGGGTGGGCAGAAGCAGTCCCCACAGGATAGACGGTATCCATGTGTGCGAGCAGAAGGACATTGCCTCTTCCTTGCCCGTGTATGATACCGTAGAGATCATTGCCCCACTGCTGGCGTTCGATGATACTGACTTCCAGGCCCAGGTCGCGCATGCGTGTGGCGAGCAAACGAGCCATCTTATCCAGTCCTGACTTATGATAGCTATAGGTATCAATGGAGCACAGTTCCCGTAACTCTTCGATATAGTGCGGCAACCGCTGCTCAACATATGTTTCCATGTCCACCACAAGCGTTTGTAAATCCATAGTAGCTGCTCCGCTCCCAACGCTGTTACTGCCATGAGGGCATGTGCTCGACGTGATATTCACCCAGGATGCTGTCCCCAAATTCGGCAATGATCAAATCTGGCTGGCTGGTATCGATCTCTTAAAGGTTGCCCAGGGCCACCTCAACCAACGTGTCAGTATCGCCATGGGTGAAGGGAAGACCATCATCCATACAGATCAGGACGGAAAAGGGTCCTGTATTGTTGTAAGTGTCGGCATCATACCTTCTTAGACTGCGATCTGGTCAAGTTGCCTTGCGCGGAGCAGGTGATAGACCAGGAGAAGCTGAGTGAGGGCTAGCGGATGGCTGTGCCGCTCATCTCGCGTTTGATAGTCGGGATACTGCCCAAGGTCTGCTAGCGAGGCTGCCCCACAGGCATCGAGGTGATCCAGGATACAACGCTCTAGCGCGCGTGCTGGCTCGTCAGGGATGGAACCATCGATCTCTCAGATACTCGACGGCTCGCCCGCCCTCACGCCCCAGCGTTGAACGCACGCAGCCCGACGTATCCTCAGCTATGACCTCGCTAAAGTCGGGGTGATGCAGTGTCCCATACAACGTCAGACACACATTGAGATGCGCATCACCATCTGGGTCAGCGAGGTGCGCTTCGCTCGGAAAGAAGGAAACCACGACATCCGCGTGATGACGCTGCGGCCGGATATAGGCTTCGGAATCGTGCTCACGGATGGCAAGTTCGCGCAAGACCTCTTCTTCCGTATACCCACGGTTAGCCATGTCACGCCGGACCTTCCAGCGCCGCCGCAGTTCCTCAGTCGGATTGAGGTAGACGCGCACACTGTAGGCAGTGCGCATCTCCTGCCAGTACATGCCGAGCAGACCCTCTACAATCAAATACTGATGTGGAACGACATACTCTGGCGGTCCAAAGTTACCTAATATGTGGTCGTAGTGCGGCTTCAGGATGGCTTCCCCAGCACGCAGGAGTCGCAAATGCTGCGCCATAATATCGAGATAGTTACATTCGGGATTCAAGGGGGTGATAGCCAATTCCTTGCGCTGTTTCCGGTTATAGCGATGGTAGTCGTCAGTGCAGAGTATTGTCACGTGCTCAACACCCAAAATCTGGGCGATGCCTCGACTCAGCGTGGTCTTGCCTGCAGCACTGTCTCCCACTATTCCCAGGATGATAGGACGGCTCATCCCTGTAAATGGTATAGCCATAGCTTCTCTGAACTCCTTCTGCCCACCTCCTTGGTTGGTTACCAGGTGCGAGTATTCTTGAGATATCTCCCAGATATCTCTTTTCGCGTTACAAAGCTAGCATCAATGGATGATGTCCTGAGGCAAGTCGGGGCCTTGCTCGTCGTCTGGCATATTCTCAGTGAATACACGACTGGCCAATATGTCCTCAGCCTCAATGGTCATCAGATCTGTCCTGGAAATTTTCCCCCCTCGCGCAAAGAGGCGATTGGCCTGGCGTAACCGCGCCCGATCGAGAGCATTGCGCACACTGCGGGCGTTGGCAAAGCGAGGCATATACATACGCCGTTTGAGATAGGCTTCAAACGCCTTGACGGCGTCTGGACTGAAACGATACATCTGCTCCGCCAGCATCAGTTGCGAGATGGCAAGGAGTTCATCGAGTGCATAATCGGGAAAATCCAGGTGGTGTGCAATGCGCGAACTGAGACCAGGATTGGATTGGAAGAACGTTTCCATGCGGTCCTTGTAGCCGGCGAGAATAACGACGAGATCTTCGCGCTGGTTCTCCATCACCTGCAAGAGAATCTCGATGGCTTCCTGTCCATAGTCCCGTTCGTTTTCCTGGCGATAGAGGTAATAGGCCTCATCAATGAAAAGCACGCCGCCCATGGCTCGTTTGAGCACATCTTTGGTTTTGGGAGCAGTGTGGCCGATGTACTGACCAACTAAATCGTCGCGTGTCACCGCCACCAGGTGTCCTTTGCGCACATAGTTCAGTCGATGCAGGATGGTTGCCATCCGCATCGCCACCGTTGTCTTGCCTGTCCCTGGCGGGCCCGTAAAGGACATATGTAAAGATGGTGGATGTGCTGTCAATCCGAGGCTACGCCGCATGCGATCAATCAGGAGCAAGGCAGCGATTTCACGGATGCGAGTCTTCACGGATTTCAGCCCCACGAGTTCCTGGTCAAGCTTTTGTAGCACCTCCATGACCTGTGATTCCTGGAGAACGGCTCCCACATCCGCGCTCATTTCATCGGCGGCATCGAGCGTTGTGCTGTTCATTTCCTCGGATTGAGTAGGTTGAAGCATGCTCATGTTCTCCTCTAGGTGAAACGTTCACCTTTGGGTTTGTCCGTCGCATAACTCTGCAAGGTATACCGTATGGCGCGGTCATGTGCCTCCTGGCGCAAGAGGCTGAAACCGGGATCATGGGGTGGTCGGTTCACGATGAACGAAAGCGCGAGCGTTTGCCGCCCTTTTCTGCGGTCATAGGCACCCACACGAATATAGTGAGTCGGGTAGGCTTTCCTGCACTCGTTGATCTCAAATAGAATCGCCGCTGGATCCTTCACATCGAACAGTGGCAATCCCCACATGTCCCAATAGGTATTGCGCGGGTGGGGATCGTCCGTGAACTCGATGTTGATCGGCCAGTCGTTGTCCAAACAGTATTGGATCTGCCTGCCAATCTCTTCATCGGAAAGATCGGGCAGGAAGGAAAAGGTTCCCTGGGTAAGGTGAAAAGTCATGGTCGTTTCTCCTCCTGGCTCCATTAGTAACTTGGCGTTGGTAGAGCATCAGGCGTGTCGGTCGATTCGTAATTGAAGCTGATATCCTTCCAGAGTTCGAGGGCGGCACGCAACGGACCACACCATTTGGCTGCCTTCTCCAGGATTTCTGGCCCCTCGTTCATAATGTCACGTCCCTCGTTGCGCGCCTGAATCATGGCTTCCACAGCCACACGGTTGGCAGTTGCCCCAGCAGCAATGCCCTGTGGATGCCCTATGGTTCCACCACCGAACTGGAGCACCACATCCTCACCCAGATAGTGCAACAGTTGATGCATTTGTCCTGCATGAATACCACCCGAGGCAACGGGCATGACCGCTGGCAGAGACGCCCAATCCTGCTCGAAGAAGAGACCCAGAGAGGGGTCGGCGTCATACTTCGAGTCGCGTAGTGTCTGGTAGTATCCTTTCACGATCATCGGATCACCCTCCAGCTTTCCCACAACCGTACCGGCATGGATGTGATCGACTCCGGCCAGGCGCATCCACTTGGCGATCACGCGGAAGGAAACGCCGTGCGTCTTCTGGCGCGTGTAGGTGGCATGACCTGCCCTGTGCAGGTGCAGGATAAGGCCATTCTTGCGGGCCCATTTGGACATGGACTGGATGGCAGTGTAGCCAATGGTCAGGTCGATCATGATGATGATACTTCCCAGTTCCTTGGCGAACTCGGCGCGCTCGTACATGTCCTCCATGGTAGCGGCAGTGACGTTCAAGTAATGGCCTTTGATCTCACCGGTTTCAGCACTCGCTTTGTTCACGGCCTCCATACAATAGAGGAAGCGATCGCGCCAGCGCATGAACGGCTGCGAGTTGATATTTTCGTCATCCTTCACAAAGTCCAGGCCACCGCGCAGCGCCTCAAAGACGACACGTCCGTAGTTCCGAGCAGAAAGACCAAGTTTGGGCTTCGTTGTCGCTCCAAGCAAGGGGCGGCCATACTTATCCAGGTACTCACGCTCCGTGACAATACCATGGGGTGGCCCTTGAAAGGTCTTGACATAGTGCGGCGGAATGCGCATATCCTCCAGGCGCAAGCTTTTGAGCGCCTTGAAGCCAAAGACGTTGCCAATGATGCTCGAGGTCAGGTTCGCGATCGACCCCTCCTCGAAGAGGTCCAGATCGTAGGCAATGAATGCAATGTACTGATCTGTCCCGGGAACTGGAACGACTTGATAGGCTTTGGCCTGGTAGCTCTCATAGGCAGTCAACCGATCGGTCCAGACCACGGTCCAGGTGGCGGTGGAAGATTCACCAGCAACAGCCGCCGCAGCCTCAATGGGGTCTACGCCCTCTTGAGGTACAAGACGAAACGCACACAAAATGTCCGTATCTTTTGGTTCATAGTCGGGTTTCCAGTAGCCCATCTGAGCATAGGGAATAACTCCGGATGCCCAACGACTTTTTTGCTCCGACTGAGCCTCTATTGTCATGCTGATAGCTCCTTACGAAAGTATATCGACCTTCGATTGTCAGTGAGGTTCGCCTACGAGATCGACTCCCCTTCCAATGTAATTTCTATACCTCACATACACATCACCAAAGCCATCTCTGGTATCACAAAAGGCTCACAAGTTTCAATGAGCATCACTTCGTTCTGCATTCCTCAAATAGGGAAAGAAAAGATCTGAAAGCAGGCACGGTTTGCCTTTACGTGTTCTCGATGCCATGATTTCTTCCCGTTTTCTACCCTCTATCCCTTGTTAATGCAGTACCTTTGATGAATGCAATACTTAGTAGCTCGCTCAGCCCCTTCTACTGAAGAAGCGATTGTGTACGTTTTGTGATACAGCAATCGACTTCTGTTAGGCTTTTGTGATGTCAGGGAAGTACCCTTTCCCTAGGGAGAGGAAGTCATTGGAATGATTCTCCCTGGCTGCAGGAGTGCAGGAGAGGAGGGAAACCATGGAACTGCATGAAATGCTCAAACTGTGTCTGCTGGCGCTGGATAGCAGATTCCCCGAGAGTTACGTAGAGGTCAATGGGACCCTGCTCGGTTATCCGGGCTTCCGGGCAGAGGGGTGCTCATCTACAGCGATGCTTGAAGTGTTGCGTCTCTATGCACCAGAGCTCTTACTGACTCCAGCGTGCCTGGTGATCGACCGGGGGCAAAGCGCGATCTATCTCGACGAGTGGTCAGAACGAGAGCCCGCGTTCTGGGTGTATTGCGAAGGATGCACCCCATCACAGCGGGCGAAACAGGAGAAACAAGTGGCGAGGACGGCAACCGTGTAATCTGACAGGAACTGCCTTTGGCAATACTTGCAGCGGTGTGCGGACTTCCGCATCCGTCTCACGGTACGTGATTGTCGGCTCATCTTATGAAAAATCCTGCACAGGCAGCAGAGGCGCTGATTTCGAGGAGACCTCCTCGGACCCCAGTTTCTCTAGCCTCCGGATCAATCGCCTTTCTGTGGCCTGTCGATTGTGTACATCGCGATAATTTCCGCCCAATTCGTGGTAAGGCTGTTGGTCCCCCAAGTCATGGTAGATAATGACCAGCAGATTTTGACCGGCGGCAACTTTGGCCTTCTTCGGCCACCGTGCTGCCAATCGGTGGTATTGCACATCCAGGTATGGCAGTACTCTGGTGTGATTCTTACAATTGGGCAGCGGAGGATGTAGATAGGGTTCTTGTGGCCGCCCACATTGAAGCTTGGGGTACTGTAATCCTTCCATTGATACAAGGAGTTTACACTATGGTTGTTAAAGAGAGCATGGTTCCTGATGAGGAGAGACACGTCACGAATTTGTGGCACATCGACGAGGAACATTTCGATACTGGAAAGCCAAGCAGTATGGAATCTATCTATACCATTGGCAATGGCTATTTCGCCACACGCGGTACTTTTGCCGATAACTACTTTAGAGCCCGCCCTGGAACTCTCCTCTCCGGGGTTTTCGATGATATTCCTATAGGGAAAGAAGAACTGGCAAATGTCCCTGACTGGCTCCCGATCAAACTGTACATTAATGGTGAACGTTTCCACATCACAAAAGGTACAATCCTAGCATACCAGCGCACCCTCGACATGAGTTGTGGCGTGTTGACCCAAACAGTACGCTGGGAAAGTCCAAGCGGGATACGGCTCAAGATTGAAAACGAACGTTTTGCGAGTCTGGCCCAAGAGCACGTTGGTGCCATCCGTTATCGTGTGACTGTCGAAGAGAAGCCACCAGATATACGCGAACTGAATCTGCTGCTACGTGCGACCTTCAATATGGCGGTAGGGAATGACGATCTCATGCACTGGGAACCTGTTGATCAGTGGCACGAGGATGAACTTGTGTGGTTACTGTCCCAGACACGCCATTCATCCATTCAACTCCTGCAAACGATGGATTTCACGTCTCAGACGAGCGGCTTCCACAAAGAGATCTTCGATTCGGATACGTCGCCCAGTATTGAATTACAAGGGAAGTTGGCTGTCGGAGAAACGTTCACAGCGGAAAAGATCGTGGTCATGTATACCACGCTTGATACAACTGATCTCATCCTGGCTGCCTTCGCACACCATCGCAGATTGATGAATGGAAATGGACGTGTACACCAATTCGGTATGCAGCGCTCTTTGTATGACATCTTGCTTGCGCAAAATAAGCAAGCATGGCAAGCGTACTGGAACGTTTCCGATATCATCATCGAAGGGGACGATAAGGCTCAGCAAGCCGCCCGTTATAGTCTGTACCAGTTGCGCATCAGTGTCAATCCACGTGATAGCCACTCTAGCATAGCAGCCAAGGGCTTAACCGGTTTCGGGTATTACGGGCACGTTTTCCACGACACCGAAATCTATATGCTCCCCTATTTTAGCTATGTGCATCCAGAGATCGCACGCAATTTGCTCCTCTACCGCTATCACCTCCTCCCGGCTGCGCGCGAAAAAGCGGCAGGAAATGGCTGTGAAGGGGCGCAGTACCCGTGGGAAAGTACTCGGGATGGCAAGGAAGCCACTCCTGATCTGCTCGTCCATCCCGAAACCAAAGAACTCATTCCTATCCCCAACGGACGCATTGAGTTGCATATCACGGCAAACATCGCCTACGCAGTCTATCAATACTGGCAGGTGACAGGCGATGATGAATTCATGCGCGACTTTGGAGCTGAGATCCTGCTCAGTACGGCCATGTTCTGGGCCAGCCGTGCAGAATGGGATCCAGAAGATCATCATTATGGCTTCAATCAGGTGATTGGGTCTGATGAGTGGCATGAATATGTCAACAACAATGCCTATACCAACTACATGGCGAAGTGGAATATTCAGACTGCTCTTGATATCCTGCGCTGGATCCGCCACAATGCTCCTGACAAAGCGCAGGAATTGATACACACATTGCAGGTGACGCCTACACTCCTGAAGCAGTGGCAAGATGTGGCTGAGAAAATGTATATACCACAGGATACAGAAACTGGACTGTTCGAGCAGTTTGATGGTTTTAGCCAGCTTGAGCCACTGGACCTGAATACCTATAAGGGACGCCAGGAGTCGTACCAGGCCATTCTCGGACTGGAGCCCACCAGGCACTACCGCATCATCAAGCAGGCTGATGTGCTTGCGTTCATCACACTATTACACCAGCGGTTTGATCTCAAGACCAAGCAAGTGAACTGGGACTATTACTTTCCCATCACCGACCATGATTATGGGTCTTCACTGACGCCCGCCTTGCACGTGCTCCTGGCATGCCAGTTAGGTCTTCTGGATACGGCCTATGAAATGTTTTTGAAAGGAGCATTGGTCGATCTAGAGGACCGGCGTGGTAATACATCGGAAGGCATCCATGAAGCGTGCTGTGGCGCTGTCTGGCAGGCAATCGTCCTGGGGTTTGCTGGCTTAAACGTCACCGATGACGGCTATACAACTCATCCCAACTGGCCAGATGGTTGGACGCGCCTGGCCTTCACTTTCCAGCATAAAGGCAAACCCGTCTTCGTTGATTTGCGAAAGGAACAAGAAACGCGTGACGAGTAAAAGGAGTCACGCTGTGTGAATTCCGTAAAAACACCTGCTGTGTGTTGCTTGAACAATGGTTCACCCGTTCCAGATCATGCAAGTGAAGCCGGGTTACAGGAAGCGCAGCGTACCATTTTCTCATTCTTGTGGTGCAAATTGCTCACAAAGTGTCACTCTCTGGGGTTACGCGCCTGTTTCGCTTTTCCTGTTCCATTAGCAGCGTGTACATCCTGATACGGCACAAGAGCAGGTGCATGCATTTTCAGGTGCGTGGGAGCAAAAAGTACCAACGCTTCTGACGATGTGTATATAGGAGCAGAGGCCACTTTTGTAGAAAAGCCCCGACCCTGGTAAACCTTCCCGATCGAAGACGCTATAACCTTCTCGTACACCTGTGTGTACTTCTTGGCCATCGTTTGAGCAGTGAAATGATGCTCGACATGGGCTCGTACAGCCCTTCGGTCAAGCTCATCAATCCTCAAAATGCCTTGTACCATCTCGTTCACATTCTGAACCAGAAAACCACTTCTTCCATGGGCCACAATTTCTGGAGCCGCCCCACGCGCAAAGGCAATGACAGGACATCCCACCGCCATCGCCTCGATCATGACCATCCCAAATGGCTCTTCCCATTGGATCGGGTTGAGCAAACCTCGAGCACGGCTCAGAAGATCAATCTTCTGCACCATGTCCACCGGACCAATGTAGGTGACATGCTGATCATCGATGAGCGGTCTGATCACCTGTTCGAAGTAGTCGACCGACTCCCTCATATGTCGATCAACGGTCCCGGCCAGCACAAGTGGCACGCCTGCCTTCCTCGCTGCCTCGATGGCGAGATGAGGCCCTTTCACAGGAATAAAACGGCCCAACCACACAAAGAAACGCTCTGGTTGCTTCACCGTTGGCTGGAATTGGGCCATCGGGAGTCCATGGTGGACCACTCCCACAATGTTGAGCGGGTGCGTTCTCTTGGCAGAGGCATGTTCACTGATGTCGACCATCGGCACGGCTGAAGCCCAATCCATGTAAAAATCGTCAGCGTCACCAGTCCATGACTGTACGCGATCGAATGGGAAGAGACTGTGCAAGGTCATCACGTGAGGAAGCGCAAGATGAGCCAGCAGCGGGAAAAGATACATATCCGCGCTGGAAGAAAGGTGGGTATGCACAATGTCAAACTCATGGCTTGCGATGTATGCGACCGCTTTGTGGAGGTGGTAATACGCCTTGAGATGCCCTTGCCACGGGACACCGGCATCGATGAGTGCCTTGGGGAAAAACGAAATGAGTCTGGCAGAAGTTCTGGCATCGCCAGGCGCCAACAACGTCACATCGTGCCCCTGTGCCACTTGTTCCTCGATGAGATTGTACAGTACCACCTCCGTTCCCCCATAGTTCTTCGGTGGAATAGTAATCCATGGCGGGGCAATGTGCGCGATTTTCATAGGTTTCCTTTACGAAAGCGGCGATACTATATAGTACGATGTCATGCACGAGGGCAGGCTGCGTGTCAGAACAGGAATATCCTTCTGAGATGCTGTACACCTCCAGGGATGTTTCATCCCAATGGATATCGTGTCCCTTTGGGCACACATCGTACCGATAGTATCCCATAGCACCTACTCTGGCTCAGCCACTTTCCAGCAGAACTCTTCTTGAGAGGACATTAGGAAAGCACCAGGTTACAGGAGGCGCGGGAAAGATTTAGAGGGAGAGAAGGGATTGGACAGCCTTCTGCGTGTTTTTGCTCTACTTTTCAGAGAAATGCCCTACTGTAAGTATAACATTTATTGATATAAAAATCAAATTTTTGTAGCAAAAACGAATCCTGGTGTAGCTCACCGAAACGGTTCGGCCTACACTACAAGTGAATCCTGAATGGCGTTCGTCAACTTCAAATCTCACTCATTGGTTTTACAATTTAAAACTAAATATGGATAAATAGAACTTTTTATGTATTGACAAATATGGTATATTTATGTTATACTGTAACCAGGAAAAAAGTAACCACAATGTTCTCTCTTCCGACCAGAGCAGCTTCGGCACTTCCCTGCTTCTGCGCTTTCCCAGCAATTGCCAACGAACATCCCCTCTGTCGATTTGACGAGGAGCCAGGGATAGGACAACGGCATTCTGATATTTCAGAGAGCGCACGATCATCCCTTCCTTAAAAACACCTTCTCATGGAAGGACACTTCTTATAAACTGCCCAAATCATGAGCGAACAGTGAATGAGAAAGGAAGAAGAAACCCTACTTTGTAATTATTGTAAGGTTGTTACATCTTCCATTCCAGGTATGCAACAGTTGGATGAAATGGCTGCTTAAGAAGCTCAACAGTCATGATAGAGTAGCGCGAAAGCCATTTCCCCTTACGCCACTAGCTCGGCTGAGGAGGAATGATTGGTAGTACGAAGACAAGAGTAAAGAAAGGTAAAGGTTCCTATGAGAACTTTGGAAAATGCAGTCGTTGTCGTCACAGGTGCGTCGAGAGGTATCGGGCGTGCGATCGCGGAAGAATTAGGCAGTGGCGGAGCAAACGTAGTTGTCAATTACTTCCATCATAAGGAAGAAGCTGAGGAAGTGGTCGAGTATCTCCTCAAACATGGATCACCAGCAGCAGTAGCTATGCAGGCAGACGTCTCAGATCCGGAGGAGGCGGCTCGACTTATTGAGGAGACCATCAAACGATTTGATCGGATAGACGTGTTGGTCAATAACGAGGGGATCAATGTCGATCGCGCACTGAAAGCCATGTCAGTTGAAGACTGGGATAGAGTCATTCAGACAGACTTGAACAGCTACTTCTACACCCTCAAAGCAGCACTGCCATTTTTCATGCAGCAGAAGAGCGGCACGATCCTCAACATCAGTTCCCTCACAGGCCAGATGGGCAACTATGGTCAAGCCAATTACGGCGCTGCGAAAGCTGGTATTATCGGGTTTACCAAAACAGCGGCCCTGGAACTGGCTCGTTACAATGTGACAGTCAACGCTCTGAGTCTCGGTGCCATAGATACCCCCCACATGTGGAGCCAGGTTGCACAGGAGATCAAGGACGGCATAGCGAAGAGAATCCCTCTCGGCCGGTTCGGCACCCCTCAAGAGGTAGCTCTTGCCGCCCGTTTCCTGATTGTGGATGCGTCATATTGCACAGGCACAACCATCCAAATCAATGGTGGAATGTACATGCTCTAGCGGTTACTCACTTCGGTGGTGCTTTGTCCAGCGACATCATCACCGAGATGAGTGATGCAGTGAGCTCAAATCGAAAGGATTTGGGTATGCCTGGCACCATGTTTACCCCTGAATTGTTTCGTCCCGAAGTGGATTATCCTGTAATCCCTTATGACTCATCTCCTGCGCATGGCTGCAGAACGCGATCCTGACCGACCAGCGATCGTGTACCATGATCTCACGCTGGTCTATCGCGAAGTTGTCTCGATGGTCAATAGTGTCGCCAATAGCCTGCTCGAACTGGGCATACGCAAGGGAGACCGCATCTGCCTGTGTACAGGCAATCGTCCCGAGTCTACCATTACCCTCAACGCTGCTTCCACGATCGGCGCGGTGATTACCCCCATGAACCCTTTGTACAAAGAGCGCGAGATGGCGTATCAGCTGGAAAACTCCGGAGCCAGGGCCATCCTGATCAGGCCGGAGATGCTGCCACTGCTTCAGAGGGTCGTGAGCCAGCAATCGTTGCCCAATCTCAAGCATATCATCGTGTTGGGACAGCAGATTCCTGAACGTATGCCAGATGCTCTTCCTTTTGCGACATTGCTCAAAGGGGGATCGCCCCAACGTCCCAAGCCGGTCGAGATCCAGTGGGGATGACCTGTTTGTCTTGACGTATTCCTCTGGCACCACGGGGCTGCCGAAGGGAACGATGTTGAGCCATCATAACCTGGCGACCAACCATCGTCAGTTCTTGACGGCATCGGGGATCAATTCCTCTGATGCCACACTGATCTTTGTGCCGTTTTATCACATCTATGGCGTCTTGTTAACAGGCAGTTTCCTGGCGGCCGGTGCCAAGCAGGTCATCGTGGATCGTTTTGAACTGGAACCAGTGTTGGACCTGTGCGAAAAGCATAGACCGACCTGGCTGTTTGCCGTCCCTGCCATGGTCCAGGCTCTTGCAAACTACCCGGGTCGATCTCCACCAAATGAACACCGTCACGTATCTGATGTCTGCGGCTGCTCCCTTGCCACCTGCACCTGCTCGCAAACTGCAGGAGAGGACTGGCATCAGGGTCATCCAGGCCTATGGAATGACCGAAACGTGCCCTATCACGCACCTTTCACCGCTTGAACCCGAGCTCATTCGCATGGATAGTGCAGGCTTGCCCATGCATAATACCGAGCAGAAGATTGTGGATATTGAGACAGGGGAGCGCGAGTTGCCTGTGGGAGAGGATGGGGAGATCATCATCCGCGGTCCGCAGGTGATGTTAGGGTATTGGGGAGATCCTGAGGAGACTGCTTACACCTTACGCAAGGGATGGATCCACACAGGGGATATTGGGCACCTGGATACGGACGGATACCTCTATATCGTGGATCGCAAGAAAGATATGATTAAGTATAAAGGCTTTAGCATTGCCCCGGCCGAACTGGAAGCGGTGCTCGTGGAGCATCCTGCTGTCCAGGAATCTGCCGTCGTCGGTGTGCCTGACGAGGAAGCCGGTGAAGTACCCAAGGCCTTTGTCGTTCTCATCAGTGATCAGAGCTCTACCGTCACCGAAGTTGAGCTCATCGCTTTCGTGAATGGCAAGCTCACAGGCTACAAGAAGCTGCACGAGGTAGAATTCGTTGAGAGTCTTCCCAAGATTCCGTCTGGTAAAATCCTACGCCGTGAGCTCAAAGAGCTTGAAAGGGCGCGTCATGCAGGGAAGCAAAGCATGATATCCAACTAGAGATTACTCGGAGGTACAGGAGGGCCAGGGACCTTAACGTTCCTGGCCCTCCTGGTGCTGCCCCCAACACGGTGGTGCTGATGAGTAGCAGGCCACTCCTCATGATTTGCCTAAGTGACGGATCGACATTGCCTTGTAACGCTCACAGTGAGAGGAGGCACATTCAAATTTTGTGGTTCAACTCCTCAGAGAGACAGATGAGTGTTTTGTCTCTCCGAGCTGTAGAACTGACACAAGTTCGGAAACGGTTCTCCGAGTGACACGTTTATTCGCCACCCTCATACTTGAACGAGACCTCGAGCTTCACACGGTAGGAAAGGGGCTTCCCTGGCTCAAGGTGGATGTCTTGCTCGACAATGCGAGCGACCCGAATGTTCCGCAAGGTCTGTGAAGCCTTCTCGATGGCGACTGCGGCAGCTCTTTCCCACGACTCATCGCTTGTCCCCACGAGATCGATCACTTTGTAGACTCTTTCCGTCATTGTACGCTCCTTTTGTTCAGGTGTTTGTAGCCAACTGACTAACGAGTGACTCTGCAGCCATTCTAAGTGTACTCTAGAAAGAGCAGCGGATCAAGCTTTTCTGCTTCTTTGCAGCCTTACACCACACGTGCCTGTGTTAACCTCTGCTTCCCACCTAGTGACTACCAAACTGAAGAGTTCCACTAGTAATATGCATAGCAATATGTTATAATGTTTATAGCACATAGCTATAACGATTGTCTCACACCTCTTCTCCTCGCGTTGTTGAGAGTAGAACCTCTGGAGATTGCCTTTTCTGTGCAGCACTCGTTACTCGTCAAGAAGTTCCTCGCTTAGAGGGAAAGAAAGGATCAAAGGAGGGCATAGAATGGCACTTCTCATCGTAGCACTCACACTCATTGTCCTGGATATGACATCCCAACACTGGGGCGTTGCCAGCACTGATGGCATGACCAGCCTTGAATGGGTGCGCAGACAACAGTGGTATGGGTTTCACTAGCGGACATCAAATCCCTTGAATCAACGTCTGCTGAAAGCTGGACATGCTTGGATCCAAATGGTGCGATGCTACACGTCGCTTTCAGCCGCTTGGCTATTAACAACCTCCACCTCGATGCCGGGAATCTCTTTGCGCAAAATCTCAATATGCCATATCAGTTTTTCCGGTGCCTCTTTGAAGAGGGGAATCACTGTGACCTTCGATCCCCTGAGCATCACCACCGCATGATCGCCCTCCTCTGTCGTGGTGATAAAAACACGGAAATTGGGTGTGCTCTCCTCAGCTTTGTACACTTCAACAGTGTGGCCTGCACTTTGTGAGAGTGCAGCTGCGATTCTGCCGATGACGGCAATCATCTCTAGTTCCTGGTCTGGCATAGTGAACCTCCTTTGGTGTGTGTTCCTTTTTCCTTTTCTTTGCCCTCATACGTAGTCAAGGGCTTCCTCTAGTATACCCAATGCAGAGACATTCATGCCTGACTGGCTCTTTGCTACCCGAAAGTCCTGCATGTGCAAGAACTCCTCCATTGAGGATTGGGCCGCAGCGTCACCCTACGATTCATCTAGGGGTAAGGCGGCCCCGATGACTCTTCCATAGGACTAGACCATCTGTGATCCTAGACGTGTATGGGTGTGCAGCACAAAGGGTAATGTTACCGGAACCGGCACGTTCAACCAGAAAAGCTGTGTAGCGTGTGAAAAGACGAGCAAGAAGAGGGATGTTTTATGAGTCATCCGCAATCTCGCAAGGCTCATTAGAAAGATGCAGAGATGGCAAGGAGAGTGACAGCTTGCTGAGTGGGAAGGAGCTATGCTTGGACAAGGTTACAAAGAATTCGTGGGTTAAAATCGACGATTGCTGTCAGCAAGAAAAATCTGGTCAAAATAAAAATGCCTCAAGCCAGTTCTTCATCTGGCTTGAGGTTTTATTTGTTTCCTTGTTGGTGCCAAGGGACGGAATCGAACCGACGACACCAGCATTTTCAGTGCTGTGCTCTACCAACTGAGCTACCTTGGCAAGTGATTTCTATGCGCCACACTATAACATCCCTCCATTGATCCGTCAATACTTTTTTAGTAGCCTTTTTCTCCTATGGTTCAAGTTACATCAAGCTGTTCCAGCGCCTGCATAAGCGAAAAGCCTTTCCTGTCCCCATTTAATTGATTGGGAACTTGTATCCCTAAACATATATACAGAGGAGAGGTTACCTTGCACATGCAATTATACCAACGAATCTGGCTTTTTCGTACAAGAGGAAAGGTAGGAGGAAAAGAACGAATCCATGTTGGGTTATCCATTATTAGACATTCCATTGCGCTAGTAGCGATTCTAGGGATAGTTCTGGTAGGAAGCGGGACTGGCGCACCTACGATGGGAGTATTTGCCAAATCCCTTTGCGCCAGTGGAGACCAGGTGTATTCTGTTGTGAGCGGCGATACCCTCGGTGGCATCGCTACTCGCTATCACACTACCTGGCAACGACTTGCCTCGTACAACCACATCGCCAACCCAAATATTATTTACATGCATCAAACTATTTGTATTCCTGGAAAAGCACGACCAACTCGCAAGCCTACCCCTGTCAAGCCGCCTGTCAAGCACCCGGTTAGTCCTCCAATCAAAGGCACTGGCGATTATTTTCCTTACGGCCAGTGTACATGGTGGGCAAGTTATCGTTATTTTCAACTACACGGTATCTATGTGCCATGGAAAACGCAAGCAGATGCCTGGGAATGGACAGCCCGCGCAAGAGACTTCCACTGGCACATTTCTAGCACTCCATCACAGGGTGCGATTATTAATCTGCAACCATGGGTAGAAGGGGCATATGGACTGGGTCACGTAGCGGTTGTGGAGAAGGTTTTGAAGAATGGACATGTGATTGCTAGTAATATGAATTGGGGCGCCTATTACTGGGAAGTGACTGATGTAGAGTTTGCTCCTGGACCAGGAGTATCATTTATTTCCTTCTAGAACGTTCCTCGATTGGAAGACAGAAAAGCTGGCATCTCTGTGGAGTGTCAGCTTTTCTGTCTCAAGATAATACCTGGGCTAGTCACGCACTGGAAGGCTTTGCGCTAATGACATGATTTTGCGTATCTGCATCAGAACCAAGTAGTGAATGCGAAATGAACCACTTCTGGCAATCAAATGGTAGTTCTCCGTCTGCTGGTCGGACTCGGACATAATGCCCGTCAGGCATGAGTTCACGCGCATTGGCTGTGTCAGCGAGCTCAGATTTCAATAAGCGTTCGTGAATTGCTTCGCGTAATACAAAATCTTCTATTGGGAAGAGCGTCTCGACGCGATGGTCCAGGTTGCGCTGCATCATATCGGCGCTACCCAAAAGAATCTCTTCCTCGCCGCCATTCCTGAAGTAGTACACACGACTATGCTCAAGGAAGCGTCCAACGAGACTTCTCACATGAATTGTCTCACTTACACCCTCAACTCCTGGACGCAGGCAACAAATACCTCGAACAATCAGATCAATGCGCACGCCTCCTTGAGAGGCACGATAGAGCGCATTGATCACTTGAGGATCCACCAGCGAATTCATCTTAAAGATCAAATGCCCATTGCCATGCTCGAGATGCAAAGCTATTTCACGATCGATGCGCTCTATTATACCCTTCCGTATTCCCAAAGGAGCGACTAACAGTTTGCTATAAGAACTTTGACGCGAGTACCCGGTCAGTAAATTAAAGACTGCAGAGGCATCAGATCCGATCTCTGGACGACATGTGAGCAAGCAGAGGTCTTCATAGATACGAGCAGTTGTTGCGTTATAATTTCCAGTGCCAAGATGCACGTAGCGCTGCAAACCATCCTCCTCCTTACGAACCACCAGTGCAATCTTGGCATGTGTTTTCAAGTTTGTCAGCCCATGTAACTCTACGAGTCCATACACCACATGCACTCCCGCATCCACAAGAGCTTTGGCCCATCCGATATTATTTTCCTCGTCGAAACGTGCCTTCAGTTCGACCAGCACTGCTACCTGTTTACCGTTTTCGACTGCCTCGAGCAGCGCTTTCACAACAGGAGAGTTCGATCCAACGCGATAGAGTGTCTGTTTAATCGCTAATACCTTAGGGTCGCGCGCAGCTATGCGAATGAATTCCACGACAGAATCAAAGGTATCATAAGGAAGGTGTATCAACAGATCACGCTGCCGAATAGCGCCAAAGAGATCTTGATCTTTTCGCATTTCCAAAAGCATGCGTGGCGTAAAAGGTGGGTCCTTCAAATCAGGTCGATCGAGGCGATGCAATTCCATAACACTGCCCATACCAAGAGGTCCATCGATGACTGTCAGATCATCTGGCGTAATTTCTAATTCATCAAGCAGTAGAGCACGAATACGCGGAGGCATTGACGGATTTACTGCAAGGTCAACTACCGAACCGAAACGCCTTTCCCTTAGTCCTTGCTCGATACTTTCAATCATGAGATCACCAGCATCGTCTTCTCTGATTTCGATATCCGCATCTCGAAGCACTCGAAATGGATAGGACTCCCAGATTTCAAAACCTGGAAAAAGCAAGCTCAAATTGGCAGCAATGACCTGTTCGATCCATACAAAAGCTTTTACTGGTTGCCTTCTTATGGCAAACTGCACAGGCACCAGCCGTGGTAATGTAGGAGGAACTTTTACACGCGCAAAGCGTTCGCCATAGACAGGATCAGCAATTACAACTGCCAGGTTAAGGCTGAGATTAGAGATATGCGGGAAAGGGTGTCCTGGGTCAACAGCAAGAGGGGTCAAGACCGGAAAAATCTCTTGTTCAAAATAGGTTCGCATTGCAGCCCGTTGTTTGGCATCGAGCTGTTCATAATCAAGAATATGGATATGCTGAGCTTCAAGTAATGGCATAAGGTCATCACGCCAGCAAAGCCGCACTTGCTGCAACATTGGTGACAGGAGTTGGCGCACTTCATGCAACTGCTGCCCTGCGTTGAGACCATCGGGACTGACCTTGCTTACATGAGCAGCTAATTGATCTTTCAGTCCGGCCAGTCGAATCATGATAAACTCGTCAAGGTTCGTCTCGAAGATAGAAAGAAACTTCACGCGTTCAAGCAATGGATGGCGGGTATCCTGAGCCTCTTCAAGCACGCGTCGATTAAACTCAACCCAACTCAATTCGCGGTTAATATAAAGATCAGGGCGTAGTAGATCTAAGGAAGTAGTTGATGTTGTCGGATTTTTATGCATAGCCTATTCTGTCCTCTCAATTTTTTGGAGGGTATATTAATGCATCCATTCTATCATGCAGCAGAAATGTGGTGCAAATTGGTCTAAAGCAATGTTATAAGGCAGAGTTCGGAGAAATTGTGAAACCCTTGAAACCGGGAAGTTTCAAACTTCAGTTTCTCAAAATACGGTAGCCCAAACGGAATGCCGTGCTCAACTTGTCTTGACAGTAGCTTGTACGCTGATGTATCATCGTGGAGTGAGGTTTTTCCACAAGAGTAATATGGGCGGTTGCTGAAATTGGTAGACAGGACGGACTTAGGATCCGTTGGCGCAAGTCATGAGAGTTCGAGTCTCTCACCGCCCACTCGGATAAAGCTTACAGGTACTGTATCCTTTGTCTGGTAAAAACGCAATGATGCGGGAGTGGCTCAGTGGTAGAGCATCTCCTTGCCAAGGAGAAAGTCGCGGGTTCGATCCCCGTCTCCCGCTCCAGGTTTATCTGAGCCTAAATGAGTACGCATAACGCGATGAAGGTCGTTCCTCATGTATTTGCGCGGGGATGGTATGTGCTTCTCGTCTGGTTTCAGGTAGTCAATTGGGAGCTTTCGCCCCTCAATACTTCCCATTTGAAGTTTGCCTTGGGTATAATCAAAGTAGAAAAATGTAGGGGCTACCCTTTTGACCATCAACAAGATGGAAATGCAGCATGATATAAGTGTTGGAGGAAATGTGAAGGTCTCAGTTGAAAAGTTGCCAGGTAGCGAGGCACGAGTTGAATTTGATTTTTCCTGGGATGAAGTACAAAAAGCTTCAGATAAGGCATATCGTAAGCTGGTACAGCAAGTTGACATACATGGTTTTCGACGTGGAAAAGCGCCACGTTCGCTCGTAGAACGCAAACTGGGTAAAGAGTATATCTACCAGGAAGGTCTTGACGACTTAATGTCCGAGGCCTATCGCGATGCCCTCAAAGAGCATGAACTCACCCCTCTTTCTCAACCGGAAATGGATGCTCCCGAATTTGAGATTGGTAAGCCTTACCACTTTAGCCTCAAAGTACCGATTGTCACACCAGTCGAATTAGGTGATTATCGTTCACTTCATTTTGATCGTGAAGAAGCAACTATCACATCCGAAGAAGTCGAGCAGGAGATCGAATCTCTACGCAATCGACAGGCAGTGTGGGAAGTTGTCGAACGCCCTGCTCAGATTGGCGATCGCGTGACGATGGATTTGAAGCTGACAGTCGATGACGAGAGCGTTTCCGATCTGAAGGACAACCCCTTTGAACTAACTGATGAGCGATTTGGCCTTTTTTCTGGCATGGACGCTCATATAGTTGGCATGCAGGCTGGGGAAAGCAAGTCATTCACAACCACATTACCAGAGGATTACAGCAACGAGAAGCTTGCGGGAAAAGAAGCTCACTATACCACCACACTGCATAAAGTAGAATTCAAAGAGCTTTCGGAACTCGATGACGCATTCGCTATGCAGGTCAGCAATGACGAATATCAGACGATGGAAGATCTACGCAAAGCAGTTAGCGACAATTTACTCGAAAGCAAGCAGCGTGCAATATCCGATACACTGCGTGAAACGGTTCTCAATACCATTATCGAGCAATCGCAATTCACAATTCATCCCGTGATGATTTAAGAAGAAGCAGAAGAGATGGCACACCAGTTCACGCATATGCTTGAGCAACAGCGTATGTCCATGGATCAATACCTGATGCTGGTCAAGAAGTCTCGCGAAGAATATATGCAGGAACTTGAACCCGACGCTGAAAAGCGTGTAAAACGCCAGCTCGTCCTTGATGAAGTAATCAAGAAGGAAGAAATCAGTGTCGCGCCTGAAGAGGTGGAAGCCCTCTTCCGTGCTTATGCTCAAATGGGTCAAAGTCTACCCCAGACCGAGGGGCAAATACGAGCGCTTGCGCAAAGCCTGCTTCGCGAAAAGGCTATTACACGCCTGGTTGAATTGACAACAGAGCCTGAAATTGAATCCAGTGAGGAAGAAGAGAGTGTAGAAACACCAGTCGAGTCCATCGAAACAGTAGATGTTGTTGATGAAGTCGAGACCGGAGATACACAAGAGGCAGGGGAAGACTCTCAGCCAGTTCTTTCCGAAGATAAGACTGAAGATGTCGAAGAAACCAGCGATGCTGAATCAGCACAAACTGGTTCAGAAATAGAATAATACTTTTCTGCTGGCGTGAAAGTAAGGATGCGCACCGGTAGAGTATACACTGAGGCCCTATCAGGGAAAGGTTACAGACGTGGCAAATTCAAAAAATATGCGAACCACTTACCGCTGCTCTTTCTGCGGCAAGAGTCAGGATCAGGTTCAGCGCCTTATCGCTGGCCCTGGAGGTGTTTATATATGTGATGAGTGCATCGACCTTTGCCGGGAGATTATTGAGGAAGAGCAAGCCACCATCACAAAGCCCCGTTTGCAAACAGGCAAGATCCCTACACCTAAGAAAATATATGAACAACTCAGTCAATATGTGATTGGGCAAGAACGGGCCAAGAAGTCCCTCGCGGTGGCCGTATACAATCACTATAAACGCATTGGCGTAGGCATGCAAATTGATGACGTTGAGTTGGGAAAGAGTAATATCCTGCTCATAGGTCCCACCGGTTGTGGAAAGACTCTGTTGGCACAGACACTTGCAAAGGTACTGGATGTGCCTTTTTGCATTGCTGATGCCACTGCTTTGACAGAGGCTGGATACGTCGGTGAGGATGTCGAAAATATTCTTCTACGCTTGATCCAGACTGCGGACTTCGATGTAGCTCGCGCAGAGCGAGGCATAGTGTATATCGATGAAATCGATAAGATAGCACGCAAGTCTGATAATCCATCTATTACCCGAGACGTTTCAGGCGAAGGTGTGCAACAAGCTCTTCTGAAGATTATTGAGGGCACAGTCGCTAACGTTCCTCCACAAGGTGGACGAAAACATCCACACCAGGATTTTATTCAGATCAACACTGCTAATATTCTGTTTATTTGCGGTGGCGCTTTTGAGGGACTTGATAAGATCGTCGAGCAACGGCTAGGCAGCAACAAGACCATGGGGTTCAGATCGGTGGCAACTCCTACTGAGGAGTCTGACATATCAATCCTCACAAAACTTATTCCAGATGACTTACTGAAGTATGGGCTGATTCCTGAGTTCGTAGGACGTTTGCCTGTTGCCGTTTCGTTGGATAGCCTGGATAAAGAAGCATTGATACGCATTTTGACTGAACCAAAAAACGCGATAGTCAAACAGTATCAGAAATTTTTACAGCTTGATCGTGTTGAGCTTGTTTTTACCCAGGATGCCCTTGATGCCGCCGCAGAAGGCGCCTTAAAACAGCGCACAGGAGCACGAGGGTTGCGCAGTATCATTGAGGATGTACTACTTGAAATAATGTATGAGATCCCATCGCGTGCTGATGTCAAGAAAGTGATCATCAACGACGAGGTGATTACTCGACGCAACAAACCATTGTTGATTACGCGTACCGAGCGCACAACAGCATATTCTGAAGATGAGTCTGCTTGATGCAGACTCATAGATTTTTTATTCACTTTCCTTTTCAGAAAAGGAGTGATGTTGGATTGAGCGATCCGGCACAGAGCTTCTTTTCGGGGAACTGGGAATGTCCCTGAAATTCTTCCCTTGTTATGTACTAGGCAGGTGGAAATAGGTGAGCGAACAGGAACGCCAGGAACTAAATACGACGAACAGCGAAACGTATCCACTCCTGGCGTTAAAAAATATGGTTGTATTTCCGCGTACGCGTATGACATTAGCTGTTGCACGCGAAAAGTCGGTTCTTGCTGTTGAAGAAGCAATGACGCAACCTGAACATTTGCTCGTTGCCGCGTCACAACGTGATCCCGAAATTGACGATCCGCAGCCAAAGGATATTTACCCTACGGGTACGCTGGTTGAAGTCTCAACCTTGCACCGGCAACCGGACGGCAGTTTTCAAATGCTCTTAAGCGGAATCAGTCGCGTGCAAATTGAAGAGTACGATGAACTGGAACCTTATTTACGTGTTCGTATAACTACTCCCCGTGAAACCCACACTCGTGATACACAGGCTGATGCAATCGTACGTCATGCCACTAACCTCTTCGAGCGCTATGCACAACTGAACCGTCGATTCTCTGTAGAAGATATCAATTCGATAGTTGCCCTCAAGTCTGCCTCCCGTCTTTCAGATATGCTGGCAGCACATCTCGTGACCGATCCTGAACAACAACAAGATTTGCTGGAGACAACCGATCCGTTAGCACGTCTCGAAAAGATCTGTGTCATTATGGGCAACGAAATTGAAATACTTGAGCTGGAAGCAACCATTCGCAATCGGGTTCGTTCACAGGTAGATCGTACGCAAAAAGAGTTCTACTTACGTGAGCAATTGCGCGCAATTCAGGAAGAGCTGGGAATGGATAGTTCCAGCGAAGGAGGAGAATTACTTGCCAGATTAAACGAAAAATCGATGCCTCCTGACATTGCCACGAGGGTACGTAAAGAGATCGATCGGCTGGAGCGCACACCTTCTCAGTCAGCCGAGATCGCGATCATGCGTTCATATATCGACTGGTTGCTGGCCTTACCGTGGACTGAGCGCAGCGAGGACAGCTTCAATATCGATTCAACGCGACGAGTATTGGATGAAGATCACTACGGTCTCGAGGGAATTAAGGAGCGTATCATTGAGTTCCTGGCAGTTCGAGAGTTGCGTCAAAAACTCGCTGCCAGGGATGGATACTCCCGGCGAGAGAGCCAGGGACAGATACTTTGCTTCATTGGTCCCCCGGGTGTGGGTAAAACATCGCTAGGACGTTCGATAGCTCGAGCTCTCGGACGTAAATTTGCGCGTATCTCACTGGGTGGCGTGCATGACGAGGCCGAAATACGTGGTCACCGCCGCACATATGTTGGCGCTCTTCCCGGTCGCATTATTCAATCAATGAAAACGGTTGGCGTGCGCAATCCGGTATTTTTGCTCGATGAGATTGACAAACTTTCCGCTGAGTACCGTGGAGACCCTGCTGCTGCGCTCTTAGAAGTTCTCGATCCTGAGCAGAATAGCAACTTTACCGATCATTACCTTGAAGTGCCTTTTGATTTATCAGAGGTATTTTTTATTTGTACAGGCAATGTGAAATACCAAATTCCACGCGCGCTAGCTGATCGCATGGATATTATTGACCTGCCAGGATATATGCTCGAGGAGAAAGTGAATATTGGATTGCGCCACCTCTTGCCCGCAGTAATGGCAGAGCATGGCCTGGCTCCAGAGCAGCTCAAGATTCCACAGGCAACCATGCAACAGATTGTTACAGGCTACACGCGAGAGGCTGGCGTGCGCAACCTCGAACGCCAACTGGCAACCATTTGTCGTAAAGCAGCTAAGAGAATCATCGAGAAACCAAATTCGCATCTAAGGCTCACAAGCAATAGTCTGGAACAATATCTTGGCACACCCCGCTACATTGAGAGTCCGATAGTGCAAAAAGTACAGGTTGGCGTGGCGATGGGTCTGGCCGTGACCGAGGTAGGCGGGATTTTATTACCTGTTGAAGTTGCGACAATGGTAGGGAAAGGCGAATTACTGATAACTGGACAATTGGGTGAAGTGATGCGCGAGTCCGCGTATGCCGCGCTCTCCTACATTCGTTCGCGTGCCGAAGAGCTAGAGATCGACCCAAATTTCCAGGATACTACTGATTTGCATATACACATGCCTGAAAATGCTCTGCCCAAAGATGGACCGTCCGCTGGCATCACTATTGCCACCGCACTTATTTCAGCGATTACAGGGCGTCCCATTCGTTCGGGTCTTGCAATGACAGGGGAAATCACACTTCGTGGACGAGTGCTTGGCGTTGGTGGACTGAAAGAGAAAGTACTTGCTGCACACCATGCGAATATCTATCACTTACTCATCCCATTGGAAAATAAAAAAGATCTGGCTGATATTCCGGCCAAAATCCGGCAACGCATCAACTTTACAATTGTAGATTCTATGGACGAGGTAATTGATGCTGCCCTCTTAGAAGCGCCTAAAACAGCTAAGAGCCGCGAGAGGGACGACAATGATAATCCGCAGATGCGGCCTTTGCATTTAGACGAACGTGAAGCGGCAACGCGCGAACGCAAACTACTCCGACCTATCACACCCGACGATGGACAGCACTTAGATGAAGAGAGTGAACATGAACACCCACCATTGATACTTCCGTCCTCCGAGCGACTGTCGGGCGAATCCTTTCCACATTCTCCAGCGTAGAGCATTCCTCCAACATATTCGTTCAGAAGTCCTACAATGATTGGTCAGAATGGAAAACAGCCGCTTGTCATCCTGGTTACTTCTCTCTGCTTGTCATCCTGAGCGTCAGCGAAGGATCTCGGTGCCCCGAACGTAAGCACCTTCGTTCGAAACCTGTACAAATACAACTCCTCAAGGTATAGTACGTAGTAGTTCATGTATAGAGAAGCTTAAAATCTGGCACAAGTATCAATTCGTTTATCTCCTTCATTGTAAACTCATCTAAATCAGGTGGAAAGAAATGAGGTAAAACCGATGTCATGGAATCCAAATCAGGGGCAGGATCCCAATCAACCTGTGCAACCAGAAGGCTATCCGCAACAGCCTGGCCAACAACCAGGGAGTGAACCACAACAAGGCCCCTATCAAGGCGGATACCAGCAGCCGGGCTATCAACCAAGTGGCTACCCACAACCCGACTACCAGCAAGGCGGTACAACAACAGCCAGGCTATCAACCAGGTGGCTATCAGCAACCAGGCTATCAACCAGGCGGCTACCAGCAACAAACGCAATATGGCTCTCCCTATACTTCCACCAATCCGAATGGTCCCACATCCATGGGCATGGATGCCAATGTTGCAGCGGGATTGAGCTACCTGTTTTCAATTGTCGGCGGGCTAATTTTCTACTTCGGAGAGAAGCAGAATCGCTTTGTGCGTTTTCATGCAATGCAGTCAATTCTCTTCAATGCGTTTTGGATCGTTTTGTTTATAGTGTTCTTTTTTGTCCAGTCTCTTCTCTATGCCACCGTTATTCTAAGTCCATTAGCGCTTGTTTTAACATGTCTTACCTTCCTGCTGCCATTTGCAATACTTGTGTTGTGGATTATATTGATGGTTTACGCGTTTCAGGGTAAGTACTTCAAACTTCCTGTCATCGGAGATTATGCCGAGAAATACGCTGCGCCGACCCCCTAAGGTTAGAACAATATATAGGCATTTTCTCTCGCTGCACGAGAGAAAATGCCTATATATTGTCACCCCATAAGCTATCTCAATTGCCTCTCCACACCACCTATGCTATACTTGCCTTCGTACAAAAGAAGGGAGTTCGTTCACACGTATGACGCAAGATACCTCACAAATGCAGAATCCTTTTATCATAGGAGAACGTATTTATCTGAGACCATTAGAACCCGCACAGGATAATCACCTGTACTCCACCTGGATGAACGATGAAGAGATCCGCAAGTATTTCTCAATCTACCCTACAAGCGATACACGCGGCAAAGAGCGGCTTGAGCAGCTCTACAAAGATGGAAAACATATTATCTTTGGCGTGGCCCTCAACAGCGACAACCAGCTGGTCGGGCTAGTCGGGCTAAAAGATATCAATAATATTAACCAGAGCGCCGAGTTCTATGTCATTATTGGCGACCGTTCGGCGTGGGGTAAAGGCTATGGCACCGAGGCAACAAAATTAATGTTCCGTTATGGTTTTATGGAGCTTAATCTCAATCGGATTCAGACAAAGGACTTTGAAGAGAATATTGGAGGCTGGCGTGCAGATGAGAAGGCGGGTATGAAGTTCGAAGGAAGGTTACGCCAGTCAATGTTTCGTTTCGGCAAGTACCACGATGAGCGTGTCTACAGTATTCTGCGAAGCGAATTCTTAGAGAGCCTTTGATTGCCGTATGACTATCATCATCCAGGAAATTACTGATAAAGCACAATGGAATGGCTTTTTAACAGGCCAGCCAAGAGGACACTTGCTGCAATCATATGAATGGGGCGATTTGAATCGTTATCTTGGTGGTCATATTTATCGTCTGGGAGCATTGGAAAACGGGCGTTTAATCGGCGCCATGATGCTAACAGTTTCTCCTGTTCCCATTCCCCTACCAGTACCAGGAGTGCGCTTCAACTGGCTTTACAGCTCGCGCGGGCCAACAGTGGAACACCCCGATTCTCCCGCTTTAACATCATTGATCGAAAGTGTGCAGAAGATCACACGCGCTGAACATGCTGTGGTTCTGCGCCTTGAACCAAATATCGCTGACGACGACCCTCAACTCGACAGGTGGATAGCTGCATATCACGACCTGGGTTTTCAGACAAATCCCCAGGCAGTACATGGACGGCGAAGCTGGGTTCTCGATATTCGACCAGACGATGAACAATTGCTGGCTAACTTCAAGATGACGTGGCGGCAGAATGTGCGTAGTGCCGAACGTAAGGGCGTCATCATACGTGAAGCACAAAATGAGGCCGACTTTGACGCGTATTATGAACTGCTCAAAATCACCAGTGAACGTGATGCATTTTTCATTCACAATAAGGACTATCACCGCGAGATTTTGCGCCAGTTCTCCGAAAAGGGCGACGCGGTGCTTTACCTTGCCGAACACGAGGGGGAAGCCATCGCCGCCAAGATGTTGATTCGCTTCGGGGATTGGTGCTGGGATATGTTTGGAGCCTCATCCAATAACAAGCGCAACCTCAAACCAACATACTTGCTACAATACCGTTGTATTCAATGGGCGAAGTCACGTGGCTGTTCCTATTTCGATTTTCGCACTATTCCCGAAATCTTAGAGCCTGGAGAAGAGATGTGGGGAGTATATGAATATAAGAAGGGTTTTGGAGGCTTCTCACGCATGAATATGCCAACGCAGGATTACGTCTATCGCCCCCTTATCTATAACGCGTGGCGCAAATCGGTTGAAATTCGCCGCACGCGCAGGCACGAAGAACGCAAAAAAGTAGAATTAGAACGAGCCGCCAGAGGCAAAGGCGAGAATCAGGGTTGAAGGAGATTGCGTCGAGAATGATTTAAACTGAGAAAAAACATATGCAGGCGCGTATTATAACCGACCGCCAACAATGGAACGATTTTGTTGCCGCATCGGAATGTTGCAATATCACGCAATCCTATGAATGGGCCGAACTTGCGCCACACCTGGGAGCCGAAGCGCTGCGCATAGGTGTCGTGGATGATGATGGGCAGCTTCGTGCCGCCATCTTGTTACTGATTACTCGCGCCCCTGTGCTGAGAAAAACCTATTTCTACGCAGCTAGAGGCCCGATAATTGACGATCCCGATTCGCCAGCGATGGATATCTTGCTCGACTACATTCTGGCTGAGGCACACAAACGCGGAGCATTCATGCTCAAAATCGAGCCGAGCGTACCTGATGGGAACGATCAATGGCTGGAAGCACTACGCAAACGGAGCTTCCAGCCTAATCCATACGCAGTTCATGTGCGCAACGAATGGGTACTCGATTTGCGACCCGATGAAAAAGATATCCTGGCGGGCATGAAAGAAAAATGGCGTTACAATGTGCGTTTAGCAGGTCGTAAAGGTGTGGTTGTACGCAAAGGCGAGGGACAGGCTGACCTGGATACGTTCTATCATATTTATGAGACGACGAGCGAGCGCGATCAATTTTTCATCCATAATAAGCAACATTATGAAGATGTAATGCGACTGTATAGCGACGGTGATAGAGTTGCGCTTTTCCTGGCGGAATATGAAGGCAAAGCCATTGCCGCTATTATCGTGCTGCGTTTAGGCCGTTGGAGCTGGTACATGTACGGCGCATCATCGAACGAGCAACGCAATCTGATGCCCAACCACCTGTTGCAGTGGAACGGCATGCTATGGGCTAAAGCGCATGGCTGCTGGTACTACAATTTTCGTGGCATTCCCGATATTTTAGAAGAAGGCCAGGAACTCTGGGGAGTGTACCTCTTCAAGAGAGGTTTTGGTGGATATGCATTGCGCTTCCTGGAAACCCATGACCTTGTATATAAGCCATTAATCTATAAGCTGTATATGAGGTTGCTGGAGTTGAAAAGGAAAAGAGATGAACGGGAACGAAAGAAGGTTGAAAATCGAAGTAAACAATCATGAGTCGTAGGGACAGGGGAGCGGATGATGGGCGGTGGGGGCGCTTGCGCTGTCCTGGTGGCAAATACATGCTCCCGTGAAATGTATTCACACTGCACTGTCCTGGTAGCAAATACGTGCTTCCGTGAAATGTATTCACACATGCGCTGTCCTGGTGTCATACGTAAGATGTAGTGGCACCCCTCGCGGGTGCCAGGGCCACTGACTATTCACCCGGGAGAGTAGGAGCTATGACTATAACCCATGACACGTTTATCACGACCAGCAGCCGCGGCCTGCGCCAGGACATTCTTCCCATGCGCCTGTACCATAAAGCGAAAAAGCTAGGCATCTGGGATCCCCAAAGCATTGACTTCACACAAGATATCCTTGATTGGCAGCATCTAAAAGATACAGAGAAAGAATCGTTGTTACAATTAACTGCACTCTTTCAAGCGGGTGAAGAGTGTGTAACGCTCGACTTGTTGCCCCTCATTATGGTAATTGCCCAGGAAGGTCGATTGGAAGAAGAGATGTTCCTCACGACATTCCTGTGGGAAGAGGCGAAGCATACCGAATTCTTCCGGCGCTTTCTCGACGAGGTTGTGCAAGAACAGAGCGACCTGCATCATTATCACACCGCTAGCTTCCGCACATTATTCTATGAGACACTCCCACAGACGATGCATGCACTGCTCACCGATCAATCCCCCGCAGCCCAGGTCAAGGCCTCAATTACCTACAATCTCATTATTGAGGGCGTGTTGGCCGAAACAGGATACCACGCATACTATAATATGCTTGATCGCAACAATATCATGCCGGGTCTCAAACATGGTATTGGACTGCTCAAGCGCGATGAATCTCGTCATCTCGCCTATGGTGTCTTCCTCATATCCCGGCTTGTGGCTCAGGATCATTCACTCTGGCCAATCGTCGAGCAAAATATGAACACATTACTCATACCCGCACTCGGCGTAGTGAATGAACTCTTTGAGGGTTCCGAAGAACTCGAGGAGCAGCCATTTGGGCAGAATATCGAAGAATATCTCAACTTCGCCACAATGCAGTTCGGCAAGAGGTATCAACGTATCCAACGGGCGCAAGAACAGACTGTAGAAGAGCTTTATCAGACCGAAGAGATCGATTGATCAACACAGACACACTATATGACACCACCGCTACTGAGATGAAGCCAGAAATGCAACCACCTTTTACGCAGAGACCTATAAGCCCTGAATATAATGAGCAGTTTATTGAGTCCCTTGCGCAGAGATTGATGCCAAGGCTGATGCCTGAAATCATGTACAACCTGCGCTCAATGGACCCGGCGAGAGCACACAACAGAGCTGTTGGTTTGAGCTTTGCACTTGCTATCGTCTCGATTGGGGTTATGATCCCATTGACTGCCATTATCCTTGGGGTACTGGTTACCTCTTTGGAAGGAGGAATTGCACCGGCTTTGATTGGTATAGGCATAGTTGGCCTGGTCATTTTGTTGATCAACGTCATGTATAACTACTGGCTGTTCAATGATAAGAGTACACATGCATAGGTACGTGTGATGTGTTGGTGCAAGCGACGTTTGAATTTGAGAGTACTAGCCTGTCATTCTGAGCGCCCCTTGCTTGTCATTCTGAGCGTGAGCGAAGAATCACACGCGCTGGGCACCGAGATTCTTCGCTCACGCTCAGAATGACAAGAGCAGCTCTTAGACGAATACAATGGAAATCCATCGTACACAGCCTTGTGCATGCAAGAGAGGCTAGCTCGCCTCCCACACCCTCACCTGGTCGTCTACCGAAGCAATACGCTTGCCATCGGGCGACCAGGCCAATGAACCTATGAAGTCTGCATGCCCTCGATAGGTAAAGATCCGCTGTCCAGTTGTTGCATTCCAGACCTGCACAGTGGTATCCCAGGATCCAGAAGCTAGACGATTACCATCAGGCGACCACGCCAATGCTTGAATAGCGTTTGTATGCCCGTGATAGGTGAGAGTACGCTTACCTGTCGTGGCATTCCAAACCTGCACGGTATCATCCATGCCACCTGATGCGATATGTTGGCCATCGGGCGACCACGCCACTGCCCACACATAGTCTGTATGACCTCGATAGGTTAAGCGATGATCACCTGTTGTGGCATCCCATACTTGTACAGTATGATCAAAGCTAGCAGAAGCTATCCGCGAACCATCAGGTGACCAGGCTACTGACTCCACAGTACCAGAATGACCACGATACGTGAAAATGTGTTGACCGCTTGTCGCATCCCAGACCTGGACCGTATCATCGCTACCAGCCGAGGCTATACGTGTGCCATCGGGTGACCAGGCTACTGCAAGCACCAGGTTTGTATGTCCGCGATACGTCAAAAGGCTAGTACCTGTGAGGGCATCCCAGACCTGTACAGTACGATCCCAGGAAGCCGAGGCAAGACGCTTTCCGTCAGGCGACCAAGCCAATGCCCAAACGTGACTACTATGACCCTGAACGAGTAAAGTCGATTTTGCCAGTTGTGGCATCGCAAACCTGCACGCTTCCATCTGCATATCCCAGCGCTAGATGTTTACCATCTGGCGACCAGGCCACCGCAAAGACACTTGAAACGCTTTGTGTGGTTAAGAAAGTTGTCCCCATGGGTATAAATTTGGTCTGATTAGAAACTACTGCCGGAACAACGCGAGCTGAACAGGCGCTAAAGAGCATGGCGGTCATGACTATCCAGCCGATGACAAGGAATGGTTTGATAGCTCGAAGCGTAAACATACACGTTCCCCTTCCTTAATAAAGTAGTTATGATCTACTGTGCAGCGCGTTTAGTTACCTGCTTGCGACGCTTTGCTTGCTCCTGTAGCCTTGTGCGAAGCGACCGCAGGAATAGTCCTGGCCTCACAAGAAATTGGAGTAGAATTCTCCGATCAGACTGAGGCAACTGTGCCAGTCGTCGCTCGTGCTCTGCCTCGTTCAGCAAGTTCTGACGATGGGTCTGAGCGAATTTCTCGTGGTCGTGATAACCTGGAATTATGTTCATTTTCCTTTCAAAACACCCTTTCTAGTGGATACCTTTTTAGTGTGCTTGCTCTTGCATCCACAAGTGTGAACTTCATGTTTCGAGTTTAGTTGTTAATTCGCCCTGACACATGTGTTGAAAAACTCATTCTGATTACTCATTTGAAGGAAGATGCTTTTAATCAAAAAAGGGAGTTTTGAGGAAAGTAGTGAGTAGAATAACTTATGCGAGACGAAAGGGATTTGATCTTTTGCTTGACGTACCTTCTCTTTCAGTCTACAATACGTGCATGCTTACCTGAACGATTGATCGACCTGCAATTGTATCCTTGCCTCTGGCTGGAGGTGAGGAGGCCGAAAGTGGTAGACCGACTTGGACAGCAACTTGGCAACTACCGATTGGTCAGCCTGTTGGGACAGGGTGGCTATGCCGAGGTCTACCTCGGACAGCATGTGCGGCTCAACCAGCAAGCGGCCATCAAGGTGCTGCATGCGCATCTGACCGAGCAGGAAGCTGAGCACTTCCAGCAGGAAGCGCAGACCATTGCCACGCTCGCGCATCCTGGCATCGTGCGCGTCTTCGATTATCGATGTGCAAGATGGTGTACCGTTTCTGGTGATCGACTATGCCCCCAATGGCACGCTTGCGGCAGCGCTACCCCAAAGGCAGCCTGGTCCCTCTCCCAGTCATCGTCTCTGTCGGTCAAGCAAGTAGCCGATGCCTTGCAGTATGCCCACGAGCAGAAATTCATCCACCGCGATGTCAAGCCGGAGAATATGCTGCTGGGTCGGCGAGAGGAGGTGCTGCTCTCAGACTTTGGCATTGCCACCATCGCTCATAGCACCTCTTCGCTCAATGTCGAGTGCAGAGGGGACATCTGGCACGCTGGCCTACATGGCCCCGGAGCAGATCGAGGGACACCCGCGCCCGGCCAGTGACCAATATGCGCTTGCGGTTGTGGTCTATGAGTGGCTGTGTGGCGAGCGGCCCTTTGAGGGGTCGGTAAGCGAGGTGATGGCCCAACACTTGAGCATGCCACCCCCTCCATTGCGCGAGCACATGCCAGCGATCCCACCCGAGGTGGAGCAGGTGGTGCTGCGCGCCCTGGCCAAAGACCCCAAAGCGCGCTTTGCCTCAGTGGCGGACTTCGCTATAGCTTTGGAGCAGGCCAGCCAGCGCGCCCTTACCTCTACCGGACAGATTGCTACCGAACAACCTGCTCTCAATTCGGCTAGCTGAAGAGGATATGAGACGGTGGCCGTTGCACCAGATCAACCCGTCCTGCCAACGGAGTCAACCCCATCTGCCGACTCTGCCTGTGGGAGATCTCGAGCCGACTATGTACCCAGGCTCCCCGGTACCAAATGGTCACGACACGCCTCAAAGTGGAATTGCGTCTGAGGCACCGCAGTGGAGCGACCAATTGGTTGCTCCCATTGCTGCTGTTGTGTCACCCCCCTTGGAGCCAACCATGCCGGTGCAGCGGAAGGCTAGACGAGTTTCTCGAACCATGGCAGGGCCTTCTCATTGTACTGGCGGTGCTGGTCGTCGCAGGAGGTATCCTGGGCAAGCCTGAGTCTGCTCACGCACTTTGGTGTGCTGGGTCCACGCAGCGGTACCACCTCTGCCGTGGTACGCGGAGGAACCTGGACTGAGGACATCTTCATAGAACCCAGATTCGCTCCTCCCCAATGGCTCGGGGACTCCGTTTGGCCCCAATGATCGACAATGCGCTCTACCTGCCGCTTTTCTACGGGGATGCGCAAGGGGTGATACACCCCGGGGCGGCGAGTGAGGTGCCCACGCGTGCAGAATGGGGGCATCAGCGCCGATGCTGCCACCTGGACCCTCCATCTGCGACCCCATCTGGTGTGGTCCGATGGGCAGCCCTATGATGCACGCGACGTCGCCTACACCTGGCAGCTCTGGCGCAACCCTTCGTTCGGGGCTACGGCTTAATCCGATCAATCGGCAGAGGTCTCGGCGATCACCTTCGATCACCTTCCACCTCACGCGAGCCTTGCGCCATTCTCCGTGGGTAGATGGCATTGCACCGCTACCCGCGCACCATTTCAGCACGATAGCCCGAGCCATCGAAGTCGCCTACCTGAACCCGCAGGTCACCAGGGTCCGTTCGTGCTGACGAGAGCAGCCCGGGGATCACTACACGCTGGTGCGCAACCTCCGCTACTACCGTGCCAGCGCAGGGCTGCCCTACCTGGACAAGGTCGTGTTTCGCATCTATAGTCGGGGACCACCCTAAAGGACTCCAGGCGGGGACATCACGTCGGCCTGGTTCCTGGATCCGAGCAAGGTGCAGGACTACCAGCGCCTCAGCAACTATACGCTCGTCAGCCCTCCCGCCAGTGCCGCCTTCGAGGGGATGTATTTCAACTTTCACAACACGGTGCTGGCCAACCATCCAGAAGTGCGCCAGGCGATGGCGATAGACGATTAATCACCAGGCCTTGATCCAGCAGGTGTACCATGGCTTGGCCACACCGCTGTGTACCGACCATGGCTCGGTTCTACCACCCGGGGTATGAAGCCGAATGCGCCCTGTCCGGAGTTTAATCCGACGGCCGCCAATAAGCTGCTCTCTGACAACGGCTGGGTAAAGGGCGCAGACGGGGTGCGTGTCAGGGGCGGACTGCGCCTAGAGTTCGAGTACTCGACGACAGCCAACACTGGATGGCGCAGCGATACGGAAGCGATCCTCGAGCGCGACTTCCAGGCGATTGGCATCAAGCTCGACATTCAGAACTACCCCGCAGAAACCTTCTTTGGCCAGTTCTTGCCTAGCGGGAAGGCGTCGCCGCCCACAGGAGCCGATGGCGGGCAGGTATGACATTGCCGAGTTTGAGAACACCTGGTATGCTATGACCCCGACGATTCCTCCTTGCTCTCCTGCGACCAGATCCCGCCCACTGGATACAACATTGACTTCTATTGCAACACGGCCCTCGATCCTTTACGGCAGGAACAGGCAGACAGTGGATCCAGGTGCGCGGCAGCAGATCTTCAGGCTGATCCATCAGGTCTACCTGACGGAGTTCCCTTTCATCGTGCTCTTCAGCCTGCTAGACCTCTCGATCGTGCGCAAGGGGACGCACAACTACCAGCCCCTATTCCCATTGTAGGAGATACCGTCAACATCTGGGAGTGGTGGTGCGATGGGGGGAAGTGTAGGGGGATACGTATCGAACCAGCAGAACATTCATCTTATAACGTTGTGAATTGGCGCATTTTTTAATCGGCGAGTACGTTCCTGGAGGAGGAACGAGCATGAGGACCGACTTGGACAGCAATTTGGCAATTACCGACTCGTCAGCCTGTTGGGACAGGGTGGCTATGCCGAGGTCTACCTCGGGCAGCATGTGCGCTTCAAGCAGCAAGCGGCCATCAAGGTGCTGCATGCCCATCTGAGCGATCATGAGGCCGAGCACTTCCAGCAGGAAGCCGAGACCATCGCTACACTCGCTCATCCTTCATCATACGTGTGCTCGATTTCGATGTGCAGGAAGGCGTACCCTTTCTGGTGATCGACTATGCTCCCGAGTGGCACCCTGCGGCATCGTTATCCCAAAGGCAGCCTGGTTCCTCTTCCGGTGATCGTCTCCTCTGTCAAGCAGATGGCTGCATGCCTTGCAGTATGCGCACGAAAAGAAGTTTATCCATCGCGATGTCAAGCCGGAGAATATGCTCGATCGGGCAACACCAGGAGGTGCTGCTCTCCGATTTTGGCATTGCCACCATCGCCCATAGCACCTCCTCGCTCAATGTGAGTGCAGAGGGGACATCCGGCACGCTCGCCTATATGGCCCCTGAGCAGATCGAGGGACACCCACGTGCGGCCAGCGACCAGTATGCGCTGGCGGTCGTCGTCTACGAATGGTTGTGTGGCGAGCGTCCCTTTGAGGGATCGGTGAGCGAGCTGATGGCCCAACACTTGAGCATGCCACCTCCGTCGCTGCGCGAGCGTATGCCAGCGATTCCACTCGAGGTTGAGCAGGTGGTGCTGCGTGCTTTGGCCAAAGACCCCAAAGCAGCGCTTTGCTTCCGTGGCAGCTTTTAGCGCAGCTCTCGAGCAGGCCAGCCAGCGCGCTCTCACCCCTACCGTACAGCTTGGAAGCTCGCAGCCTATCCTCATTCCAGCTGCTGCAACAGGCTATGAGACGGTGGCGGTTGCGCCAGATCAACCCGTGCTGCCAACGGAGACGACCCCATCTGCCGATCTGCCAGTGGGAGCGCTTGAGCCGACTGTGTATCCTGGCTCATCTGTGCCAAACGGTCTCGACACACCCCAGAGCGGAGTTGCTGCGTCTCAGGCCCACAGCCGGGCCAATTGGTGGCACCTACGGCTGCTGTCGTGTCACCCCCCCTGGAGCCAACCATGCCGGTCCAGCGGAAGGCCAGGCGTGTTGCTCGAGAACCATGCGCAGCGCTGCTGATTGGACTGGCTGTCGCTGGTCCTCGCAGGAGGTGTCCTGGGCAGTCTCAGCCTGCTCGCGCACTTTGGGGTGAGCGGCACGCGAAGCGGTGCCATCACTGCTGTGATACGCGGAGGCACCTGGACTGAGGACGTCTTCATGACCCAGATTCGCTTCTTCCCAATGGCTCGGGGTCTGTTCGCGGAATTGGATCGATCAGTGCACTGTACCTGCCGCTCTTCTACGGGGATGCGCAAGGCGTGGTGCATCCTGGGGCGGCGACGCGAAATGCCGACGCGTGCAGAATGGCGGTATCAGTGCTGATGCCGACCACCTGGACCTTCCATCTGCGACCAGATCTGGTGTGGTCTGATGGGCAGCCCTACGATGCCCGCGACGTGGACTACACCTGGAGGCTCTGGCGCAACCCCAAGTTCGGAGCCGCCTATCCCAATGGGGCCACTGGCTTTGAGCCTGATCTCCTCGGCAGACGTCTCGGCGGATCACCTCTCGATCACCTTCCACCTCACACGAGCCTTTCGCTCCGTTCCTCTCGTTCTGGGTGGATGGCTTCATTGCCCCGCTGCCCGCGCACCATTTCAGCACGATGGCGCCCGAAGCCATCGTGAAGTCGCTCGATCATCCTGAACCCGCAGGTCACGAGCGGCCCGTTCATGATGGCGGAGAGCGTGCCGGGGGATCACTACACGCTGGTGCGCAACCCCCGCTACTACCGTGCCAGCGAAGGGCTGCCCTACCTGGACAAGGTCGTCTTCCGCACTCGTCGCACGCCGATCAGGACGCCACCCTCAAGGATCTGCAGGCAGGGACCATCACGTCGGCCTGGACCTTCTGTGGATGCGAGCAAGGTGCAGGACGTACCAGCGCCTCAGCCACTATACGCTCGTCACGCCTCCCACCAGTGCCGGCTTCGAGGCGCTGTACTTCAACTTCCACAACACGGTGCTGGCCAGCCATCCGGAAGTGCGCCAGGCGATGGCGATGGCGATTGATCACCAGGCCTTGATCCAGCAGGGTCGTCCAGGGGTTCGCCACTCCGCTGTGCACCGACCATAGCTCGTTCTACCATCCGGGCTATGATAGCGAATGCGCCCTGTCCGGACTTTAATCCGGCGGCGCGCCAATCAATTGCTCTCTGACAATGGCTGGGTGAAAGGCGCGGATGGGGTGCGTAGCAAGGGAGGGCAGCGCCTGGAGTTCGAGTACTCGACGAAGCCAACACTGCATGGCGCAGCGCTACTGAAGCGATCATCCAACGCAACTTCCAGGCGATCGGCATCAAGCTCGACATCCAGAACTATCCCGCAGACACGTTCTTTGGCTCCCTCTTGCCTGGGGGAAGGCGTCGCCGCCCACGGGAGCCGTGGCGGGTAGGTATGACATTGCCGAGTTTGAGAACATCTGGTTTTGGCTATGACCCTGACGATTCCTCCTTGCTCTCCTGCAACCAGATCCCGCCCAATGGAGTACAATGTACTTCTACTGCAACCATGCCCTGGATGCGCTCTACACAGCAGGAACTGGCGACAGCCGATCCGGGGCTGCGGCAGCAGATCTTCAGTCAGATCCATCAGATCTACCTGACAGACTTCCCTTTCATCACGCTCTATCAGCGCAACAGACCTCTCGATGCGTGCGCAAGGGGACGCACAACTACCTGCCCAGTGCCATTGAGAGGAGCCACGGTCAATATCTGGGAGTGGTGGTGCGATAAGGGGAAGTGTTAGGAGAAAACTAATCAAGTCCATGATCAATGGCGTAACGAGTAGCGGCGCTGCGGGAGGAAACCTGGATTTTCTGGTAGATCGAAGTGAGATGGTTGTTGACGGTGCGGGGACTGATCACCAGTTGTTCGGCGATTTGCGCATCGGTCATTCCTTGAGCCAGCAGGCGCAGGACCTCGACTTCACGGGCGGTCAAACCGTCGGGATAGGCAGGTGATGGCTTCGCTGGCGAGTTCGATGATTGCTTTGTCGAGTGTGGCTGTGGGGTTACTACTGATGATTGGGCAGCGAGGGCTTGCTCTGGCGTCATGGTGCGACCTTCGGCCCAGGCAGCGTCAAAGATCTTGTCACCAAGTTTAGAGCGTGCTGCAGCTAATGGAACGTTCATATTGCATGATAGACAGGTGCAATGGGTGTACCCAGGGCATCGCGCAGGGACTCTGCGGAACCCCAGAGCCGTGCAGCCCACACGAGATCTCCCTGTGATGCGAGCACACCCGCAAGTCCTTCCAAACCTGGCGTCATGTGCCGCTTCGAATTTTCTGCTTCTGCCAGTGCCAGGCTCTCCTCGTACATCGCACGTGCCGCTATTTGGTCACCTTGGAGCGCGATCACTTTTGCCAGAAAGGCGAGTGACCGGGCTGTATTGAGCCGATCACCGATCTCCCTGACGAGCACTACACTCTCCTCCGCTAAAGAACGGGCCAGGCTTGCATCTCCTCGAATGAGGGCTAATTCTCCCGAGAGGATAAAAGAATCGGCAATACTTGGCTTGTCATCCAGTTCCATCCGGATAGTATCACCTTCCTCAAGAAGCAAAGGTATTCTCACAGAAATCGCTCTGAGAAAGAAAGAGCACCCAGGCCAAACCGAGAAGCGATAGAGCTATACCTCGAATATTGCCCAGTTCACGGAAGATGGCCAGGCTTTCCTCGAGCAGGGCACGTCCTTTGTCATACTCTCCCTGCTCGCTTACTACACTCGCTAAGGCGTTAAGCGACCATGCGATGTCATGCTTGTTATCCCCTTCTCTGCGGAGCGCCAGGGCCTCCTCCAAAAGCATGCCGCTGCCAGATCATCCCTATTAGCGGAGATACCTCCCAAATAATAGATGGCGTAAGCGATGCCCCGTCTATCTTCCAGTTCCCGGTACAGGGTCAGACTCTCCTTGATCAGTGCTTCTGCCAGATCAATGTCATGCTGGAATCTAGCCATAGTCGCAGCAGCCCAGAGCCCCTTCGCTCGCACAGCTTTCTCAATTCCCTCGCTCCTTGCGAGCGCCTGTTCCAGGAAGTTCCGACCCTCACTGTAATAACCACGTACCATCCAGAATGACCGCAGCGCTGCCCCTAATCGTAGGGATTTCTCGATATTCTGCTTAGCATCCCCTCCCTCTAAGAACCACCCTAGCGCTGCCCGCAGGTTCCCATGCTCCTGATCCAATCGCTTCAACCACCAGACTTGCCTTGGACCCCAAAGTTGTGGCTCAACCTGCTCCTCCAAAAGCCATAGGTAATACTCTGCATGCGCCTGCCGTGCGGCCTCCATCTCACCATTTACAGCCAGGCGTTCGAGGCCATATTCGCGTATCGTCTCCAGCATCATGAAGCGCGGCTCCTCACCCTCCTGCTCTGTTTGTTGCAGCAGGCTCTTATCGACAAGGGAAGCGATACCATCTAGGGCCTGGACAGTTTCACCATTATTGTCAAGAGCGGCGCAGACAGCCTCGACTGCTTGCAGAGTACAGCCGTCGACAAAGACCGAGAGTCGCCTGAAGAGGCGCTGCTCAGCTGCATCCAACAGGTTATAGCTCCATGCAATCGTATTGCGCAGCGTCTGCTGCCGTGCTGGTAGATCACGCGAGACACCTGTCAACACAGCCAGCCGTTGATCCAGGCGCGCAAGCAGTGCCTGCGGCGGAAGCAGTTTCATGCGGGCAGCCGCCAATTCGATGGCGAGTGGCAGTCCATCCAGCCGCACGCAGATCTCTACGATGGCCCTGGCGTTGGCGTTCGTCAATTGGAAGTCAGGTTTGACTGCCTGGGCACGTTGGAGAAAGAGCGCTATCGCTGCGTTGTGTGAGAGCACAGCAAGATCAGGCAGGCGTTTGGGGTCTGGAAGTTCCAGCGGCGGTACCGGGAACTCATGCTCGGCCTGTACATGCAGGGCTTCGCGACTTGTGACCAATATCTTAAGCATTGGGCAAGCAGCCAGCAAGTCTACAATGTGTACACTAGCATCAACTACCTGCTCAAAGTTATCCAGCAAAAGCAACATCTGCCTCTGACTCAGGACGTCCTTCAGGCGTTTCAGAAGGAATGGGTCAGCCCTTTCCTGAATGTCGAGTGTCTCGGCAACCGTAGGCACAACCAGTGTGGAATCGCTAATAGGAGCCAGGTTCACGAAAAAGACACCATCGACGAAGAAATCACTCAACTCTGCCGCTACCTGCAAGCCTAAGCGCGTCTTGCCTGCGCCCCCAGGACCTGTCAGGGTGAGCAAGCGCAGATCTTCACTGCGCAGCAGTAGCAGGATAGCTTCCAGTTCCTGCTCGCGCCCGATGAAAGGTGTGAGTTGCACAGGTAAGTTATTGGGATGGGTGTCCAACGTCTTCAAAGGTGGAAAGTCAGCAGGTAAGCCAGAGATAACCAGCTGAAAGAGGTGCTTGGGACGTGACAGGTCCTTGAGGTGGTACTCCCCCAGGTCGCGCAGAGTTACATCATCGGGCAAATCTTGTTCAACGAGATTGGCGGTTGCCTGGGAGAGAAGCACCTGTCCACCATGCCCGGCGTTCATGATGCGAGCGGCCCTGTGTACATCCAGACCAACGTAGCCTTCATGAGTGAGTGTTGGTTCGCCAGTATGCAGACCCATACGGACACGCACAGTGACGCCTTCGGGCCAGGGATGAGCAGAAAGTGCGCGCTGCACATCCACCGCTGCTAACACCGCATCGGTGGCACGAGCAAAAGCAATAAAAAAGGCATCTCCCTGTGTATCTACTTCGCGGCCATTCCATTCCTGGAAGGTAGCTCGCAGCAATTGCCGGCACTCTGCCAGCACACCGGCATAGCTGTCGCCCAGACGCTGAAGCAAACGTGTCGATCCCTCGATGTCGGTGAAGAGCAAGGTGACCGTTCCTGATGGGAGGTTGCGTTTGTCAGATCGACTTTGCCCACTTTCGACCCGATGTTCAGAAGAAGGAACAAAGAGTGTCTGTTCAGTTGATTCTGTTTTGTAGCTCTCCTCCAGCGCCAGGGCAAACTCCTGCACGGTTGCAAAACGCTGCTGCGGGTCTTTGGCCAGGGCTTTCAATACGATACCCTCAACTGTAGATGAAATCCATGGCATCTCTGCATGTAGCGAAGATGGAGGTGTAGATAGATGCTGGCTAGCTATCTGCTGCACTGACCCGCTAAAAGGAGGATTGCCACTCAACCACTCGTAAGTCACAACAGCCAGGGCATACTGATCGCTGGCCGGGCGTGGCTTGCCCATCAGTTGTTCAGGGGCCATATAGATAACGGACTCAGCCACTTCCTGGGGCTGTCGGGCCTGCGCCGAACGGGTGCTTTGGGCAATAATAGCAGTGCCAAATTCAGAGAGTAGGACCTCATTGCTGTTGTCCGAGCAGCATACTCTCGGGTTTCACATCGCGATGGATTAACTTTTGAGTATGGATATACTGCAAAGCATTGGCCACTTGCTTTATATAGGAGACAATGATATCTAAAGGTACCCTTGTTCCCTTTGGGTGTCGCTGTCGCAACTTGCCATTGGGAGCATACTCCATAATGAGAAAAGGGAAGCCATCATTCACATCAAAATCGAGAATGCGCACGATATGGGGATGAGTGAGGCGAGCAATTGTGCGTGCCTCGGCATAGAACCGATCTTTATCTTCACTTGTAAAGTGGGTATTCAGCACTTTGATGGCTGCCTGCGTATTGAGAAGCTGGTGTTCTCCCAGGTAAACTTCAGCGAAGCTACCTCGCCCAATCAGTTTGAGTAGGCGGTAGTTGCCAAGTTGCTGTCCCACACGGTCGGTCATCCGCCAAATCCTTTTTGGAATATTTGTAGGGAATGTAATATTCAGATTCTACCGTATTCACTATACTCTACTGTTGTCAGAACTTCAATATTTACGTGATACATGTGAAAATAAATGTTACAAGTGATGCAACTGATGCATTCGTTACAATTCTTATCCAGGCCCTTATGCTAGTTTGGGAAAGCCAGTGCTTTGATCTGAAGAAAATCTGGCTTGCCTAACAAGCGATTGATATAAATGCACTAAGAATACACTGTGTATCTTTTTGCTGTGCTACCTCACAAAGTGATAAAATACATCTATGGACAATAGCCAGCTCACAAAGCGTGCACCGGACGGCTGGGACTGCGCGCGTTTTTGGAGCGTGGTTCTGAGCTTCGGCGGTTTCCGTTTCCGAGCCTGTTTCTCCCCAGCCGCCGGTAACGCAAGCCGTTGTGCAGATGCAACAGGACGGGTGCAACCATGATCCTCCCCAAAGACCGCGACCCCCGCTTCATCACCATCCGCCGCGGGGGGACGCTCACGGACTCCGACCATCGGCTCCTGGCTTTGTGGGCGGCCGCGTGCGCAGAGCACGTTCTGCACCTCTTCGAGTCGGTGCAGCCCTCGGACCCGCGGCCCCGCCAGGCGATCGAGCAGACTCGGGCATGGGCGCGCGGCGAGATCAAGATGTCTCAGTCCCGCGATTCGGCTGGCCATGCCCAAGCTGCGGCAAGAGAGCTGAGCGGAGCCGCTCGGCACGCCGCATTTGCTGCCGGCCAGGCCGCAGCGGTGGCGCATGTCGCCGCACACGAGCTCGGTGCTGCGGCCTACGCGATCAAGGCCGCGCGTGCGGCCGCCCCCGGATGCGAGGGTGAGAGCGCCGGCCGGCTCGAGTGCCGTTGGCAGCGCGAACAGCTCCCCGATGCGATTCGCGAACTCGTCCTGGAGGATCAGCGGTTGCGAAACGAGATCTGCTGGTCGGTGTTCGACTGCTGACGGGCGT
>CAVPEB010000041.1:0-50170 GCA_963702765.1 uncultured Chloroflexia bacterium | reverse complement strand
CCATACCCTCATTCCTGGTCAATATATCCTGACACCTTATTTTTCCGCTTGTGCCTCATATGCTGTTCTTTGATCGAGAAATCGTCTTCTTCAGCATATTTGGGCGATGACAGAACTTTTCCTTCCGAACCTTCATGTACATGTTTTTAACGCGATTGTTCCGACGCTACGGATTACCCAAAAAGTGTGGCCGTTTCCTACCGAAAGTTTGGCCATGGATTGCGAGGGGGCGTGAAACGGCTTGTAAGAGCGCATGAGCATCAAAATTTGACCCGTTTTTCTGAGAAAGACTCATTTGGCATAAGAGTCGATGGTGCTGCCAATAGAGCCAGTCGATGCCTTTCAACCTGTGTGGCCAAACTTTCGGTAGGAAGTGGCCAAAGTATCGAGTAATCCGTAGAAGCTCAGCATATTTACGCTCGTTTCTTTCCGAACCTTCATGTTAACGACCAACCGTAATTTTAGATTTTCAATCCGTCTTACAAATCGGTGGCTTTTTGGGACAAAGAGAAGAGACACCATCCACTCGCGGCTCAGATGAGCGGGAGAACGTTCCTCGCTACTCTCTCCCGCTCGGATGCATGCTCTGCCAATTAACTCCTTGCTGGCTCATCGAGATAGACGACGTCGTAGGTGTGGGGATCGATGCGCGAGGAGTTCTGACCAAACTGCGCGAAGTCTACGCCATGTTTTTTCAGGAAGGCATCAAAGTCCGCCTGAGATCTCCAGTGTGCATAGTTGATAACACGGGTGCCATCTGTGCTTTTGTGCAATGCTGTCCCGACGTAACCAGGCTCATTCCTTATCTCTTCGGTGAAGCGAACCCACTGATCGACAAGTGTCTGCTGCTGCTCAGGGGTCGTCTCAAAGACGTTGATCAATGTGACCAGATTGTCCTCTTTGGAAATACGCATAGATTTCTCCTCTTGAATCCACTACTGCATGAGCGATGAACCGGCTGGACGGTGGCTCCAGGCGAAGAGCAGATCCTTCATCGTCTCCTGCAAAAGGTATTTGACACGCTCTGGCCCCCCGGCAATGCGGCCCGCCATAGCCAGAGTAATTAGCCCATGGATGATGCCCCGGCGAGCTTCCACCAGATCCGTGAGGTCTGCTCTCTCGACTCCCTTGACTTCGGCCCACTGCTGGATAGCCTCACGCGCTAAGCCAAAGCTTTGTCTGATCTCGACTGGCGTCTCAGGGTGTCCATACCTGCCAAAGGAGATTCCTGCTAAGCCATGCATCACCTGGTACAACTCGGGCGAGCGAAAGGCAAAGTCCCAGTAGGCTTCGGTCATGGCGAGCAAGCGTACCTCTGGATCATTCGTGGAGGCGAAAGCCACCTGCATCACCTCGACCAATTGCTCATAGCCGGAGCGCAGGAGCGCGAGCAGCAGCATCTCTTTGTTCTCAAAGTAGTCGTAGATGGTTGACTGGCTATACTCAATACGCTCGGCCACTTTGCGAGTCGTGACCGCTTGCCAGCCTTCTTCGGCGGCAATCTCGCGTGTGGCGGAGAGAATGCTCTGCCGGATCTCTTGTCGTTCCCGCTCTCGACGTTGTTTGATCCCCATGAGTCTGGTTATCCATTCGATGAACATAATTACTATAACGAACAATTTTCGTTCATCTATCGGAGATGATAGAGCGTGATTGGCTACTTTGTCAAGAAGAAAAGGAAGGAAATGGAGAAGAAGACTGATTGATGCGTTGCAAAATCGGCCGATTATCTGAACTATCCTGTCTTAACAAACGTCCCAGCCTGTTGAAAAACTCTATTGCAGAGTTTTACGAAGAAGAAAAACATCGAAAACCACGCTCATAGGAGACCTATACGCAGTAATTTGGCAGCAAAACATACTATTTCGCATTTTTGCGAACTCATCAGTGGAGTTTTTCAACAGGCTGGTCCGTTTTCTGCGAAGGAGACAACGGCAAGTTGTTGATACATAGCAACCGAGCGACAAAAGAAACAGTAAACCAGCATGAAAACTTCAGAAAACGGTGGTTAATTAAAACTGACGCCCAGCAGTATCAGTCTACAAGTGTTATTAGAACTGCCACGTAAGTCGAAACTCAATGATCTAAAAAGTTTCGTACGAATGGGGAACGTGGGCAATACGTCATCAATCTACCTTGCCTGTTTTTTCTCCCTCTTGAACTAGCCCTCCCAAGCGCTTATACTAGAGAGAGATTTTGGAAGAGTTTCCGCTTCCGAGGATAATCACGCAAATCCAGTAATGTAGTACTAGATACACAGCACCAGTCAGGGACATGAAGAGCAATTTCTCAGCAAAATGCTATGCCTCATGTGAGGTTCGCCTAGACGTTTGTTGTTCAACTAGGACATCAGAGCGGTATGAACTTGCCTGAAATTCGTATCTGAATGGTTCAATTGCTGACCGTTTTATGAGTAATTCACCGGACCTGATATCACATGCTGAAGACCATGGCAGAAGGGGTTGTCTATGAGCCAGCAGGATCAAAGAGACTTTTTCATCAGCTATAACGGAGCCGATCTGCGCTGGGCTGAATGGATTGCCTGGCAATTGGAAGAAGCAGCCTATTCCGTTATCGTACAGGCGTGGGACTTTTTACCCGGCAGCAATTTCGTCATCCAGATGGATCGTGCACTCACGCTTGCCCCGCGTATGATCGCTGTCTTGTCTCCTCAATACCTGAGTTCCCTCTATACACAACCAGAATGGGCAGCAGCCTTTCGACACGATCCCAAAGGAGAGCAAAGCCTGCTCATCCCGGTGCGTGTCCAGCCATGTGAAGTAAACGGGCTGCTTGGGCCGATTGTATACGTGGACCTCGTAGGGCGTGATGAAGCCACTGCACGTCAACGCTTGCTGGCGGCGGCCCGTCATGAACGGGCAAAGCCAGCCCAGGCACCTGCCTTCCCTCAAACGATGCAACATACCATCTCCAAGCAACGTAACTTCCCCGGTGATGTGCCTCCGATCTGGAAAGTTCCTCATCAGCGCGACCCCTTGTTTCTAGGTCGCGAACAGATCCTACAAGAATTGCACACCTCACTGGCAACAGTTCCTCACGTGCTTCTCTTTGAGCCTGCCCATGTGCGCGAAGCTGACAGCGACGGTGCAACCGATACGGCAGTAGAATACGCCTACCGCTTCCAGAGCGACTACCAGGTAATTGCCTGGATCCAGGCAAATTCTCGCGAAGCTCTCCGCTCGGATCTGCTGAGTCTGGCAACTGCGCTTCACCTTCCACAAGAGGATCCTCCTGACCAGGACCCTCTTAGAGTTGTCGTTCAGTGGCTTCGTACCCATCAGCACTGGCTGCTGGTGCTTGATCGGGTGCATGACAAAGAGGTGCTCTCACCACTGATGCCTCTGCCTCAGCAAGGGCATCTCCTCCTGGTCACTTCAACACGCTCTCTTGAAGCTGTAGCTCCGCTCATTGAACTCAACCAGGTACCGTGGGAAGAGCAAATCATGCTGACGCAGTTGTCACAGGTGGTGGGGGCCGCGCTACAAGGTCCCGAAGGAAGAATACCACTTGGGCTTGAGCCCGTCACGGTTGGACGGGCCTCGACCAACCAGATCGTCCTCCGTGATCCCTCTGTCTCCTCACACCATGCCACCATCGCATTGAAGGACCAGGCGTACTGGGTTACCGATACGCAAAGCACCAATGGTACGCTGCTTCATCAGCAACGCTTGGTTCCCCAGGTTCCATCGAAACTACACCCAGGAGACACCATCCGTTTTGGAAATATCACCTGTACGTATGAAGTGCTTGAACGTCCCTCTCGATCCCTTGTTTCCTTCCCCTCTTCCGAGCAAGAGAACACATCCACTGGAGCATCCCCTCTCTCTCCACCCAGCGTAGAAAGACAACACCAGGATCGCGTTGGACAGCGCTTTGGCAACTATCGACTGAGTCGGCTCATAGGACAAGGTGGCTTTGCCGAGGTCTACCTGGGCGAACATATCTACCTGGATACCCAGACGGCCATTAAAGTCCTACATACTCAATTAGCCGGACAGGATGTGGAACAGTTTCGTCAAGAAGCGCGAACCATAGCACACCTGGAACATCCGCACATCGTCCGTCTCCTAGATTTCGGAGTCGAAGGCACCACTCCCTATTTGATTATGAGTTATGCTCCCAATGGAACGATGCGAGAACGATATCCCAAGGGAACACGCCTTCCCCTGGAACAAGTCGTTTTTTACGTCAAGCAGATCGCACAGGCTCTTCAGTATGCTCATGACCGCAAGATTATTCATCGAGATATCAAGCCAGAAAATATGTTGTTCGGGCCAGAAGACCAGGTGGTGCTCAGTGACTTTGGCATTGCCCTGGTGTCGCAGAGCTCTCGCTACCAACAGCCAAACGATATGGCTGGAACGATTGCGTACATGGCTCCCGAGCAGATCGCAGCACATCCACGTCCTGCAAGTGATCAATACTCACTAGGCATTGTCATCTATGAATGGCTCTGTGGCGAGCGTCCTTTTCATGGCTCCTTTACGGAGATTGCTGTGAAGCAGCAACTCGTTGCTCCCGCCTCCCTCTGTGAGAAGATTCCTGGTCTTTCAAGTGATGTGGAACAGGTCGTGATGACTGCACTGGCGAAAGACCCAAAGGGCCGCTTTGGGAGCATGCGAGCCCTTGCAAACGCCTTAGAACAGGCGAGCCTGGCTGTACAGGATGTTCCTTTCGTTCAGTTGAACAACATGGCGTTATCCATACCTCAAGATGCATCAACTCTTCCGGATCCTCTCATGCAGAATGCACCAGAATCCTCTCCAACCGAGTTAGAGCAAAAACAGCCGTTCTTGAAAACGCCAGAACCGATACAAGAGAATGGAGAAGGGTACATAGAGATCCTTCCCCAGGTTCTTTCTGATAATCCGTCACATCATATAGATGAAAAGGAGACTGTACCACCGCCTTCGTATGAAGAAGTACACGCTTTACCATCGAGTGAAATACCATCCCTCATGGGTGAAAGTGCTTCACTTGACGCCATAGCTGCTCACAGTGAGGCTTCTCTATCTTCCACCCATAATCCCAATTCATCGATTCCGATGGCTCCCGAGCCTCCCTCTAGCTCTCCATTTTCGCCACCTGAATCCAACCTCTTGATGAATGCTCCCCAATCACAAGCTGGAGCAGATGATGCTTTGAACTCAGGGCGTTCTGGAACAGAAATAAGCACGGCGCAGACATCCGATGAAACGGTGAATCCCTGGGCCTTAGGGAAGCGACAGATAATAGCAATGGTGATAGGTATTGTGATTTGTAGTGTTGTTAATTATCTTATCGCAGTGTTACTTGTTTCTAACTATCATGGAGGCTATGAGCTTTGGAGTACAAACTTCTTTATTATGGGGGCTAACATTTTGCTCGGTTTGATCGTCGTTGTTCCTTTGTTCTTTGCTACCAAGTTCGGTCCCTTGGTGGGACTCGTGTGTGTGTTGCCAGGAGCGTTGAGCGGTTATTACTTATCTCAAAACATTAACACTAGCGTGTTAAACCCCCCCAGTTGGTATGACTTTGCCAGTCTAGCACTCCTTGGCTTTCTTTCAGGCCTTGCATTCCTTCGAACACAAGGACGTTACAATACGAGAAGAAATCTAGCCACTGCCATCATTACAAGTTTCATTGGGTTAGTGGTTTATACACTTTTCCTTATGATAAGCGATATCATCGTTCACCAATCTTACTGGTTTTATCCTTTCGGTTTTACTCTTGCTACGTTCCTGGTGGCGAGTTTCGTTGCCCTGATACTACTCCCTATCTTGCTTATCATCTCTAACAACACTGGGAGCCGTAACATCTCTACTGAATAGATGGGACTCAATAGTCATGTTACATCTAGCAAGCTTCAGAAATTTGGTATCTCATTAAAATTTCCGTTTATTAGGACATTCAATTACCTGAAGATGGCTAAAATAACGGTGGATTCTTGAGACTCCAGTTTCTTTCCTCAACACCCTCTCGTCGTTCAACGTAGTGGCGCCATTGCCAACCCTCACACCGCATGTACTTCAAATCACTTTCGTCTCGGATCTGGCTGATGTTTCCATTCGTCGTAACGGTATGTCATTCAGATTGCGTTTGAACTCGTAACCTCATTCTCTGTGAATGAAACTTCCACTTCGTAGTCTCCATTTTTCTGGATCAAGACCACTTTTTCCATGAGGAAACGCTCTCTTTGTTTAGTTAAACAACTTACAGCGGCGTGCTCAAAAATTGAGCTTTCATGTATCTCTTCCTTAATTTGCCTCCATTGTTCCTACCTCTTTCATTTCGTGATTAATACCAAGGCCACGTCAAGTTGTCCTTCTCCCAGAACGACTCCACTCTTTGTGAGCTCCGTAGGCGCGCGAGTTTTAGATCAGCTTGGCAAACTATAATTAAGCATTGACTTAATTAAATCAATGCTTTATAATATATCCATGGATATGTTTGTTGCGCTTTCCGATCCGACACGACGGGCCATTTTAGAGGTCCTTGCCAGCCGCGGCGAGCTCACTGCGACTGACATCTACGAGCAATTTTCTGTCAGCCCGCAGGCGATCTCGCAGCACCTCAAGGTCTTGCGCGAGGCGAAGTTGGTGGTGATGGAAAAGCGCGCGCAGAAGCACCTCTACAGCCTCAATCCACAAACGCTGTCTCAATTTGAAAGATGGATCCAGCAGACGAGGCAGAGGTGGGAGGAGCGTTTTGAGGTATTGGACCGAGTGCTAGAAGCTAAAAAGCAGAAGCTCGTGCAGGATGAGTAAGAAAAGAAATGAGAACGAACGAAAAGAGGAGAACACCGTGAGAAAAGTGTTTCTTAGCATGACGATGACTTTTGATGGCTTCTTTTGCGGGCCGAACGGCGAGCTGGATTGGATGTCGCAGGTGCCGGATCAGGAACTCAACGATGATATTGTTGCCTTCTTTCAAGGCATCAATCAGGGTTTTATTGGCTACCCGACGGCTTCAGGGATGATTCCCTACTGGCTCAGCGTCGCGCAAAATCCTACGGCCTCAAAGGAGGAGCGTGCCATTGCCCAGGCAGTGAACACATTACACCCGTTTATTCTCTCGAACAGGGAAGAAAAGCTTGAATGGGAGAATACAGAGCTGCTCGTGGTAAAAAGTGATGACGACCTGGTTGAAGTGGTGAAAAAGATCAAGCAGCAGTCCGGAAAAGACCTGGGCGTGCCTGGCGGCATTCGCACCGCGCAAACGTTTGTGCGCCTCGGTCTGATTGATGAGTACGTGCTCATGGTCCATCCCGTCACCATCGGCAAGGGTCAAAGCGTGTTCACCAACAGGTTCAACCTGCATCTGGTAAGCACAAAGACGTACAAGTCCGGGGTGATGCGCGTGCATTACCAGCCAGTGCTCAGCGATTGAGTTTGAAAGGAAATGAAGAGAAGTGGCAGACAAGAACAAAACTACCATTCTCGCAGAACCGGGGAAACAGGAAATGCTCATTACGCGCGAATTCGACGCGCCACGCGAGTTGGTGTTTCAAGCCTTCACCGATCCAGAGCTTGTCCCGCAATGGTGGGGGCCGAGGCGCCTGGCAACCCTGGTTGATAAGCTGGACGCGCGAGTCGGCGGCCAGTGGCGCTTTATCAATCGAGATCCAGCGGGGAACGAATACGCGTTTCATGGTGTGTACCACGAAGTTCGCGCACCCGCACGCATTATCGACACCTTTGAGTTTGAAGGGCTGCCGGAAGCAGGACACGTGTGCCTCGAAACGCTCACCCTGGAAGCATTGCCCGGAGGCAGGACCAGGTTCACCGCGCAATCCGTCTTCCAGTCGGTCGCCGACCGCGATGAGATGCTCCAGAGTGGCATGGAAGAAGGGCTCAACGATTCCTATGAGCGCCTCACAGAACTGCTGGAAACGATGTAGTAGCATAGCATTCACAAAGATTGGAGAAACACCATGGGAAAAGTTACGTTTGGCCTTTCGGTCTCGCTCGACGGCTTTATCGCCGATAAAAATGATGATGTCTCAGAAGTCTTCGCCTGGATGGGACGCGCTATGGAACATTTCTATGAGGTCATAGGCGATCAACTCAACGAGGGCGGCGTAGTGATTATGGGACACCGAAGCTTTCATCAGATTGATAATGAGCAGGGGTGGATCATGCCTGATGGCACACCTCTTCCCGGCCCGGTGATTGTCTTGCAATCGCAAGCTCGCGAACCCCTGAAACAGGGCCAAACGCAGTATTACTTTGTCGCCGAGGGCATCGAGAGCGCGATTGCCAAAGCCAGGGAGCTTGCAGGCGAGAAAAATATTGCCCTGCACGGGGCCAGCGCGGTCCAACAGGCGCTTTCGGCGGGCCTGCTCGACGAAATCAATATGAGCGTGGCCCATGTCCTGCTGGGTGAGGGCGTGCGCCTCTTCGATCACCTTGGCTCAAAGCCGATCCACCTGGAACATATTCGCACGCTTGAGACGCCGGGCGCCACCCATCTCTCGTTTCGCGTGATGAAGGAAGACTGGTTTCGTCTCTCTGAGAATGGAAAGGATAAACCATGATGACAGATGACTCCACCCATGCTCAAGCGAAGACGCCTTCACCTCAGCCAAACCCTGCGCTCAAAGCCCTTGAAGTCCTGGTGGGCGATTGGGAAATGGAGCTCTCCAACGCGTCTTTTCTTCCTCGTCCATCCGACAGCGTAAAAAGCGGACCGGTCTTGATAGAGTGGGTGCAGGACGGAGCTTTTCTGGCGATGCGCATGGGCGACAAATCGCCGGGTCCACCCCAGGCCCTCTGGCTCATTGGCCGGGATGACTCGGCTCCTAACTACACCGTGCTCTACTCTGACGCACGGAGCGTTTCGAGGGTCTATGAGATGAGCTTCTCGCAGGGGGTGTGGAAGATGTGGAGGGAAGCGCCTGGCTTCTGGCAGCGTTATGAGGGCACCGTGAGCAAGGATGGCACGACCATTACTGCCCATTGGGAGAAATCTTCTGATGGCTCCAGATGGGAGCACGACTTCGATGTCACCTATACCAAGCTGAACTAGGACTGGTTTTGTGTGAGACAGAGGCTCGTGGAAAATCGCATGCCCACAGTTTGGAGGACAGCCGAGGAACAGTTCTCCTCGGCCTTTCGGTTTCGCTTGATGGATTGATGTCAATCACGGAAGGAAAAGAACTGGCATAACCCTGGTGAAATCTCTTCCACGAAGGCTTGACGCAGAGCATCACGAATCATTACAAAAACCGGTGCAGCGGAAGTGTGTCTTTTTGCTCTTCGGACTCACTTCTGGCCGGTTTTTTTGCAATGGGAGCGTGGAAACGGGTGACAAGCAGCTTCAAGGCGCGGTTTCATCTCCCAGTCAGCGCTTCCTTTTGCAAGGAGGAAATTCATGAAGGCATACTCACAAGATTTACGCGAGCGTGTCTTGCGAGCTGTGGACCTGGGTCGCCCGCCGAAGAAACGGGTACAGGTGGAAGCTGGTGTGCTGCCCCAGTTACAGGCATACGGCGACGCTACACTGGAGCAACATTGCGCCATGTGGGAGCAGGCCTATGGTGAACGCGTGAGCCGCTGGACAATGAGCCGGGCGATCAAAAGACTTGGCTGGACGCGAAAAAAAAAGTCACTCGGGGCAACGGAGCACAATGAGGAAGAGCGAGCCGCCTGGCGAACGAACGCGAGCAAGCTTCCGACAGAAGCGCTGGTATGTATTGATGAAACCGGCTCCAATATTGCCTTAACGCCCCTGTATGCTCGTGAGCCCAAGGGAGAACGAGCGAGGGGGAGTGTTCCGCGCAATCGCGGCAAGAATACGACGCTCATTGCCGCCCTCTCTCTTTCTGGCATGGGAGCGGCACTAATCCTGGAAGGATCGGCCAATATGGCCGCTTTTGAGCTGTAAATCAAGCAGGTTCTGGCTCCCAACCTTCATGCCGGGCAGATCGTGGTCATGGACAACCTCCAAGCGCACAAAAGCGCGCGGGTCAAGCAGGCGATTGAAGCAAAAGGCTGCCAACTCCTCTTCTTGCCGGGCTATTCACCTGATCTCTCCCCCATTGAAGAAGCGTTTTCCAAACTCAAAACAGCCTTAGGCCGCGCTGGAGCCAGAACCGGAGAAGCCCTAGAAGAAGCCATTGCTCAAGCATTATTCACCATCACCGCTCAGGATGCGCAGGGATGGTTTCAGCATTGCGGGTATCTACTTCCCGGTCAAGTAAGGAAGAGTTAATATGGTTCAATCTTTTGGCACGTCGCTGTAATCCACTCTAAGCAATCACTTCCATGAGAAGTACACTCCAAACAAAAATACTTGGTTCAAAGAACGCAGTTTTATTCTGGTTATTAATTATAGGAACCAATAATCAAAACCCCTCATTTTCGCCTATCTTGAAAAACGTCCGTTTCTCGATACTGGCAAGCAGTTTTGTTTATAGATTGAATGCAGAGAACTTTCGTTCGTCTTATTTACTCGTTCCAGCAATCAAAGTCTTAAATACTCATTCTTACATGGTTTTATAAGACATTTTTGAAGCTGGGAGGTAAAGAACATTCGAAGAATGAGCACTCTATTTCACAAAAAATCAGTGATGCACGTGTCTCGAAAACTGAACAGCATTTTGTCCTCCAGTGAGATGCCATGAAACAGCGAGAAGTTGTGAGTGCATTCACCGATAAGCAAACTCGACTCCACTTTGACAGCAGACATTTCTTGTGGTCATTGACTTTCTAAACGAAAGAGATGCCCTTGTTGCGTGGAGACCGAGTCGAATGGGACTAACATTGAAGCAGGAAACGAAACTCTTGAGAAATTGAAAAAGCGGAAAATCAAGGCGGTGTTGTTGGTAGAAGATGACAATAAGAGCACACATACAGGTATTCTTTTTTTCAGCTTTTTGCAATTCTAGCGGAGTTAGAGCACAATCGTTTCTCCGAGCACACTAAAACTGAACTTGAAGAGGCCAATGCCAGAGGGCTTTGAAATTGTATCTATAGGATGTTTTTACTATCTTTCATAAGTCCGGCGAAGAAGAGACCGAACTAACTTAATCTCATCATAAGAATACTCATCGCCTAGAATATCCTTAATAGGCTTGAGCACCTCATCCCCCTCCCTTTGGAGTGTATCAACAATGATTTCATAATGACCAGGTTGAATGAAGTGTTCGACATCAATGGTCTCACCCGCCTCAATTAACTCGGCCAGGTGACTTATAATTGTGCTTGCTTTGAGGTTACGTTCTTTGGCAATCTCCTCGATGCTCCGTCCCTGTCTGTACAGGTCTAGTGTGAGTTGGCGTGTCGATGGCCCTGCATTTTTTTGTGAAGAGGAAATGCCTTCTTTTATTTCTACCCTTTCTTCATATATTGGTTCAATGCCCATAATCAGGTTGTGTAGTTCGCAATACATCCTAATGCTTTCAGTAAAGGGTGTAAAGTATGCTTCCAGCTTTCGACTACCAACACCCGGAATCTTGGCAAATTGTGCCTTGTTTTGGGGGCGATGTTTCGCCATTGCTTGTAAACTGGTATCTGGAAAGATGACGTAAGGAGGTACACCTTGATCGTCGGCAAATTGTTTACGCAGATTACGAAGATGCTGGAACAATCCAATCTCCTCTGGTTCCAATGCTGGTTCATGAGAAGATTTGGTGCCAATAGCCTGCTCCTTGCGCATCGGCGCACATGGAATCTCAACACTGCGCTGCTTTCGCAAAATCTCCACTGAAAGTCTGTTCAGTTTGAGTACTGGGTATCCATCGTTCGTTTCGCTCAAAAGTCCCTGTTGTATTAATGCCCGGCCTAGACGCACCCATTCATCAACGCTATGGTCTTTACCAAGGCCATAGGTGGTTAAGTTGGTATGGCCAAGATCGCGAATTTTCTGGGTGTTTGCCCCTCGTAATATATCTACGATATGCCTCATTCCAAAGCGTTGCTGCGCTTTGTAAATACATAATAAGAATTTTTGTGCATCAGGTGTGCGGTCTTCCATAACCGCTGTTGGATTCAGGCAGTTATCGCAGCTACCGCAGTTGGCGTCTTGAAAAGCTTCACCAAAATAGGCTAGCAGTAAGCGACGACGACAGACAGTACTTTCACTATACGCCACGACCTGTTGAAGCTGCTGACGGGCAATACGTTGTTCTTGCTCGTCTATTTTCTGGGCAAGCATATACTCAAACTTTGCCCGATCTCCGTATTGAAAGAAGAGAATGCATTGAGCTTCCTGCCCATCTCTTCCGGCTCTTCCTGATTCTTGATAATACCCTTCCAGGCTCTTTGGCATATCATAATGAATGACGGCACGAATATCCGGTTTGGCAATACCCATCCCGAATGCGATCGTTGCCACCAACACAGATATGTCGTCACGAATGAAACGAACCTGGTTTTCAGTACGTTGCTCGTTGGTTAAACCTGCATGGTAGGGGAGAGCGCGGATGCCATCGCGCCTTAATGCCTCACTCATATCATCAACACTCCTGCGACTTTGGCAGTAGACTATGACTGGTTCGTCACGCCTGTCGCGCAGTAGTTGTAGGAGTTCACGATATGAACCTTGATGCTTTTGTCTTACTTCATAGTAGAGATTAGGCCGATTGAAACTGGCCATATGAATATATGGCTCCTGCAACCGCAACTGGGTAAGGATATCATCGCGTACACGTTCCGTCGCTGTTGCTGTGAGAGCCAGCATTGGCACTTCTGGATATCGGCTTCGCAAGCGACCTAACTGCCTATACTCGGGGCGAAAATCATGTCCCCATTCGCTTACACAATGAGCCTCGTCAATTGCCAACAGGGATAGACCCACGCGATTGTGAACTTCGTCAAGAAGAGATAAGAAATTCTGGGTCAAAAGGCGTTCTGGCGCGACATAAAGCAACTTAATCTTTCCATTTAAAGTGTCTCGTTCCCTGTTCACCTGTTCGCTGCTGCTTAAAGAACTATTAATGAATGTGGCAGCTATACCATTGGCTTGTAGGCGGTCCACTTGGTCCTGCATAAGCGCGATCAACGGAGAGATTACGACTGTCATTCCTGGCATTACTAATGATGAAATTTGGTAAATAAGAGATTTGCCAGCACCAGTTGACATCAGAACGAAAACATCTCGCCCCGAAAGTACCTGCTGAATGATCGTACGTTGACCGGGTAGAAAGGTATCATGCCCAAAATATTGTTTAAGAATTTGTTCGATGTACTCCAAAGTTAGACTCTCTCCCAAGGGTAAACATGATGCTTTTGATAACGTCGTTTTGGTTTATGATACCAAATCCTGTTATGAAGAATACAGCATTTACACTATCAAAAAACGTGAAGATGTAGTGAATATGTTTCAGGCAGACATCAGGACTCAGTTTGAATAAGGCATATCACAACTCAAAGATATTGATTTCCAATGACACTCTCTTAGAGACAAAGCTAAATGCTTGATTTAACGAGCAAACGCATTGATATTCAATTGCTCCACGCGCCTAGAGAGTTGATCCACAGAGGGTTCGCTATAGAGCCTCGTGGTATCAAGCGAACTGTGCCCAAGTAACGTTGCTAAGCCCACCACGTCGCCAGGGTATTGCGCCAGATAGCTTCGTGCGAAAGTGTGGCGCAATGTATGGGCACTTGTCTCTTCCGGCACCAAGCCCCTAGTCGCTTCTACGATGCCCGCGATCATTTGTCCCATCGCTGAAGTTGTGAGTGCTCTTCCCTTCTGGCTCAGGAAGATGGGTTCGTGGGCCTCTTGTGATTTCGATTTCGGCCAACTGGCGGCCACTGCTTTCAATGAGGATTTCTCAATTCCTAGACGTGGAGCCACATAGATCGCTAGAGCCTCTCGTGCTGATGCATTGAGCGGAACTGACCTTGTCTTGTTTCCTTTGCCTGCCCGAACAAGCAGTAAACCACTGCGCTCCCCAAAAGTCAAATCCTCGAAGGTGAGGGACGCACACTCGCTCAAGCGAATCCCGGTTTGAAGGAGGATCTGAACGATGGCGTAATTGCGTTCCTTGTCGCGAGAGACCTGGGCTTGACGGAGCAAGGCATTGATTTGTGCACTTTTCAGTCCTGAACGCTTTGATGATTCTTGTCCACCGATCAGTTTGACATGCGCCGCGGGATCTGCAGGAAGAATACCCTGCTCAGTCATCCAGCTACACCAGACTCGAATTGCGCTCATCCGAAGGTTGATCGTACTCGTGGATTTATGTTGTTCAAGCTGCAGTTCGTTGCGGTATCCAATGAGGGCAATCGGGGTGAGAGTCTCTAAGCTCAGAGGCGCTTGCTCCTCCCGTTCATACCAGTCGAGAAAGTGTGTAACTGCCTGAGTGTATTTTTTAACAGTGCCTACCGAACGATCATGGTCCTGCAAGAAATTGCGCCAAGCCTCTAGCAATTCATGTGCCATCCACGTTTTTCGGTCTGTAATGAGCGTGGTGTTTCGCTGTTGCATGGGTCTCCCCGATCTTGAAAATATTTCCCGCTGTTTTTTTGACGACTTAGTGTGATAGTTCAAACCGTCATCTGAGCATGAATCTCATCTTGAGTATAGCAGAGAACAGCGGGAAATACCAATTTCCCGCTGTAAAAGCGAAGAAGATCTCTTTACAGATTGGCTGATATTAGGCATACTAATGTCGCTGAGAATGTTACACATCTATCAGCTTCAATTTTGTCCTTTGGAAGAGGAAATGATGTCATCTGCTATAGAGAACGAGATCACTGGCGACTGGAATAATTTAAAGGGGACTGAATACCATCTCGTTTACGCGCTTTGGCTCCTTTTATATAGAAAGGTGGCCTCCGTTGCTTTCTATCGAGGAAACGATCTCCTAGCTCACCCCCTCGTGCCTCCGCTTTTATATGACCCTCAGACCCTGTTAGCTCTTCGGGTCCAACTGAATTCTGAAGAAGACGAATGGATTCAGCTAAAGGCAACAAAGGAATCTTGGTCAATTTCTGCATTGTTACGAGAACAAGATAATCTCCTCGCTAATTTCATTTGGAACGCGCTCTCCTCCGAACATGCTGGAAGACCATGGCGAGTGCAATTGATTACACAAGGAGCTATTAAGCAAAAAGAGATTCAAAATTTTCTTGATCATCCCAGAGAGAAAACTGAGCTTTGGAGAAATTTGACGAAGATAACCACCAAGGTTCAGCGGTGGTGGGAGAAGGAAGGGTGGGGAACCCCAGACACCGAACATCTCCATCATATTGCATTCACCATCTTAAGACAGCTGACCGAGATCAAGCCTTTCTACCTCGAAACGCTCAAAGCGCAGATCGAGACTCAGTTAGCGTATGAGTGTTACACTCCAGAAGCTGTTCGATTGACTGGAGAGGCGCTGCTGGGTGGGCTCCTCCGCGATGCGGCTTCTGGACCCAAAAACTCACCAATTTATACGATTGAATGGGTCGAAGGAGTCGCACAAAGACCGCTGACGCTGCGTACTTTGTTAGCCGGCGATCCCGTGAGTGCATGTGCCGAAGCGGTGAAGCTTACACTTCCTACGAACTGGGATGCGAAGTATGTGGTTCCTCAATTCAGCTTAGCAAATGCCTTTAAACAATTTCTTACCGCCCAAGAAACGCTCTTTATTCTGACTGGCTGGAGTGGGGTCGGCAAATCGTGGTCTGTAGCAGACTGGATGACACGGATATTGGACGGGGAGGCGCGCCTGCTCCTGCGAGGCTCCGACCTTGACTCCCACTGGGAGTTGCGCTCTCTCACCGCTGCTAAATTACACCGCTTCGCACCTGCCGATTGGAGTGACGAGCGTTGTTTTCGACATTTACAGGCCGCCATAGGTGTTCAATTACATGGTCATCTTACCATCGCCATTGATGATCTTCACTTCCCTATCGCTCCTGACGAGGTATCCCGTTTCGTGCGCTATCTCGGTCACTTGGTCGAAGAATGCCGCCAGCAAGGCGTAAAGTTAGTGCTGACATGTCAGAAACACGTCTGGGATACCTACACTTTTCTACTGAGCAGGGCGATCGCGCCTACTGACATCTTTCCGCTCGAGCTAGAGCAAAGACTGATCCCAAAGTCAGAACCTGAGCAGCGCAAGTCGTTCAGCTTCCTCCTTTCCGATGCGCCTACTGACATCTTTCCGCTCGAGCTAGAACAAAGACTGATCCCAAAGTCAGAACCTGAACAGACACGTAAATTGTACAGCTTTCTCCTCGGCGACCTTGTCTTCGAGGAAGTAATGGAGATACTCAAGCGTCGATACTCCGCGACGATTGCCGAAAGAATAGCCCTTCAACTATGGGCGCCGGCTTTTGCTCCGCTCAGGAACCCATATCTACTAAATCTCTATCTTCAGCAGTTTGGAGAATTTCTTGATGAACCCGACGGAATACCGGCACCCGTAGAGGTGGATACGCTGATGGACAAACGTGTGGAAGATGCGCTCCTCATTGTGGCAGGCAATCTGGCGTGCGATCTACATACTGTACGTGAAGCATTTCACTCACTACAGCGACTCCTCTGGGAGGAACGTCCTGCTGCGATCACTTCCTTACGGGCGGCCAAATTGCTTGCAGACCAATTACTGGAGCCAGGAAATGCCGCTTTACGAGAGATACAAAATGCGGGGTTAGTAACCATCGCTCCTACAGGCTCTTTAGAACTGGCCGAGCCCACTGTCTCAGCCCGTCTCTTCGCCAGAGACCTCGAACTTCGATTGCGTAAAGGAGAAGATATCCTACATGAGTTCCTCCCCGAAGTCGATACGGACACAGTGAGCTCACTGCTTCGTATAGTTCCAGATCCTGTTCCACTGGCTGAGAAATTGTTAGACCGCGATCATCGCTGGGTGGTGGCCGTCGCCAAGGGGCTAGCCCAGGTGAAACTAGGGGGAACCAATGACTACAAGATCTTAGCGTTTCTTTCTGTGCTCACCAAGTTTCCGGATAAAAAATCAGCCAGTTTCGAGGTCTTCGTGGCACTCGGCCAACTCGCAGCGCGTAAAAAGAGGGCCTGGAAATGGGTGACCGGTTTGTACCTGAGCGATCGGATCATGGAGCGTTTCCAAGGCGGATGGGCGCTGAGCGCCACGACCGAATTTGCCCCTGAACGGGTAGAAACCGTCATGCGTCAAAGATTAGAGTTGGCGACAAAGATCAGCGATGCGAAGAGAGAAAAACGAGAGGAGTGGCTCCAAAGTGCCTTAAGTCCTCTCCTGAGATTGAGTAATAAAAGCGCAGCTGAAGCGGGGAAACGGCTCACTCATGAGTACGGCCAGGTCGTTGGTGACGCTGAAAGCCGTTTAGGCCAGGATTTATTGAGGGACATCGATGAGAATTCGCGGCTGGACGGCGCTCTTAAGTGGCGCAGATGAACTTGATGACCTCTTACTGGAGCTTCAGAATGAGGAACCTCGTGTACGATACCGCGCCGCCTGCGCGCTACGCCCGATTCTCTTCGAGGATCCTGTGCCACTGATAGCAGCTCTCTGTTCGACGATCCGAAGAGAGAGGGATGTCTGGGTGATGAACCGCTTGCTCTGGAGCGTCTTTCGTCTAGAAGAAGTCGCATCAAATGACCTGCTTGATGCGATTGAGGCGAGCTTTGTGGTCCGGTGGCAAGAGGCATATATCACGGCTGCCATCACCTTAGCATTGCTGGGAGACATGGCTGATCGGGACCCCTCCCGAGTTTTTCGGCTCCTGCCACCATCCTTTGAAGGATACCCGTCAACGGCGAAGGCGCTTTTAAGTGAGATGCTTACGTATGCGTGGTGGCGTTGCTCAGAGCATGTGTCAGACGCGCAATCCCATTTTGCTACACTCCTCCTGCCAGACCTTTCTGACGCACCGAATGAATATCGTATTTTCGCACTGCGCGGAGCGGCGATTGCTCAATTGGGAAGAATGTGCCTCGACGCTGGTATCTCCTCTAAAGAACTGGTGGGTCTACATACCTCATATCCTTTAGGGGACTCGCTTGCTTACTATTTAAACTTGGATGAATTCATTCAGCGTCACGCAGCAACTCTTCGAGAACATTCACGTTGCCACCAGCTGTGCGAGCTCTTGATGTCATGTTTGCATGAGCAGATAAATGTGATGGTACATCCAGGCGATCGTGGTTTGATAAACGCCCGCTATCTCTGCGCCTGTTCATGCGAGGATATGCTAGTACAGCTTGATGCTGGCGGGAACCATCGCTTCCACAATGTACGTCAAGCGAGCATTTCCAAATCCTTGGACAGGATACTTGGGAGAGGGTATGAGCTTGAGATGACAAAACTATGTGAAGCTCCTTCCGCTGAAGTCTTACTTTCTCTGGAGAAAGTTGCATCGCTTTCGGATGAAGCCTTGTTAGCCATCCTCTACTATTGGAAAGAAGAAACAGGTTCCTGGTTTAGCTTGTTGATTGCTCGAGTATACGCTCGGATGTTCAACATGAGTCCTATTGACAAATCAGAGGCTCTCCAACTTTGCGAACAAATGCTTGAGGGCCTCAGTGCGCTTCTCGACGATCCGCTTCGGCAAGAGTACATGGTGGTATACGAGGCTATATCTCAACGGTTAAAGGGAGGGAATGAACTCCCGCCAGCACTCTTTTCCACAACAGGGAATATCCAGCGCTCGCATGCACATGCCATCGAGATTCTTCGAAGTGCAACAGGAGAGAAAAGGTCAGGTTGGCTAACAGAAGCTCTACAAGATCGACGAGGATGGCTTGAAACAACACAATTTCAATTGAAGGACCAATCTCATTCATTCGGCACGAGCACCTACTTCCTCTACGTGTTTCCTGCAGTTCGGCTGGCGCTTATAGCAGCAGGAAAAGAGGACGATTCAGCCGATCCAGCTGCTCAATTTATAAAAGGCCGCATACAAGTCAGCAGGTTGTTAGCAAAGCATCGGTGGGTCTTCTCTGCCGACTATCCGGTAGATCACGACCGACAACAAGAGGCATTAACCGCTTTCAAAAGACAATTAGAGGATACCCCTTTTGATGAGCGGCTTTGGCAACAAACAGGTAGTCTCTTAGTGCGAATAGGAGATCTTGTTGAGGCCGAGAAGACTTTATTGTACTGCTTGTCAATGCCATCTTGTAGCCAGGAGAGTAAAGCTAATGTTTATTATGATCTGGCCTGCGTTTATGCAAGATTATCGAAAGAGGTTGACTGCCAACATATGCTTCAATATTCGTTTCTGCTGCGCTCTATCAATCAATTCTCACGCGATTGGCTCTTGCGTGATCCGGATCTGGAGGGAGTACGAGAAAAAGCTTGGTTTCAGGTATTGCTCGAAGCGAATGATGGGCTTTAAGAGCCACTAAAGCCCATCATTCGCTTGCCACTAGTGGTCAGTCCGTTTAGCTTTTTGACAAGGGGTGGTACACTCGGAACAAACTGAGGAGGTGAGAGATGAAAACAATGCTCTCTCTCAGCGAAACTAAGCGTGCCGAGGTCCAAAGTTTGTGCGTTAGGGAAAAGTGAATGCGCGCAGCCTGACCCGCGCCTGGACCCTGCTGAAACTGGCTGATGGGTGGGACGAAGCCAAGATTGCCGAGACTTTTGCGATTCCTTCAGCCAAGGTGAAGAACGTCGCTCATCGCTTTGTGCAAAGCGGGCTCGACCTGGTGCTGCATGTTCGAGTGCAGCAGAGACGGCGGCAAGGGCTTACTAGCCAACAAGCCGTCTATTTGATCGCCTTTACCTGTAGCCAAGCTCCCGACGGGCATGATCATTGGACGGTGCGGATGCTTGTGGACAAAGCCGTGGAGTTGGACTTCGTGAAGAGCATTTCGCCTAATACGATCCACCAGTTGTTCAAAAAAACGAACTGAAGCCCTGGCAGCATGAACACTGGTGCATCCCATCCGTCAGAGGGGAGTTTGTGGCAGCAATGGAAGATGTGCTAGACCTCTACGAGGAAGAGTACGATCCACTATACCCAACCGTTTGCTTAGACGAAAAACCGGTGGTGCTACATGCCGATGTGCAACCGCCCGTTCCTGTCGGCCCCGGTCAACCTGAGCGCGTGGATTACGAGTATGAACGCTGTGGCACGCGCAATTTGTTCGTGATGGTCGAACCACTCGCAGGCTGGTGGCACGTGGAAGTGACGGCACAACGCACCATGCAAGACTACGCTAGAGTGGTCCGTTGGCTGGTTGATGAGGTTTATCCCAAGGCTGAGTATATTCGCCTGGTGCAGGATAACCTGAATACGCATACACCCGTTGCACTTTACGAAACCTTTCCTCCTGCTGAAGCACGTCGCATTCTCCAACGCCTGGAATTCCATTACACACACAAGCATGGCAGTTGGCTGAACATGGCCGAGATCGAGATTGCTATTCTGGAGCACAATGCCCTGTCACACCGCTTAGAAAACGAGAAGGCTCTCAGTCGCCAAGTTGAGGCGGTAGAAACCGAACGTAATGAGCGTCAGTGTGGCATCATCTGGCAGTTTACATCTTGTGATGCACGCCGTAAGTTGGAGCGTCTTTATCCTGTGAAAGCGGTTTCGTCGGACTGATCACTAAATTCTGCAAATATATATTGTGTAAATCATAGCTTTCGACGTTCATCTCTAAAGGATTGTATTTTTCTCAAGATCCGGATTTGGTTCTGGAAGAGGTATTTTCCTATGAACATACAAGATGATATTCACTCGTCACCTGTAAAAAGTCCTCATAAGGACAGTAAAGAAGCCTGGAAAGGGTATTGGAAAGCACAAGGTCAAGAATGGCGTACCGAACCTGAGATCGACGAAGAAAGACAAAGGTATCTTGCAGAGCGTCGTGCAATTATTCCGGATATTGAGAAAGCCATTTATCCATTCAAAGGGGTCAAGCTGAGTCGTGCTGATGTAGAGTGGTTGTTAGCAACGCACGAGCGCGAGAGCATTTGTGGGCCAGTAGATTGGAGTGATGAACGTCAACGCAAGCGCGAGGGCTTGGATTTACGCGGAGCCGATCTGCGTGGAGTGGACTTGCATCACCTCCCGCTGGCTAGAGTTTGTGGGGGGCTAACACTTGAGACATGGGGGGAAATGACTGAAGACCAAATGAACGCGGCGGCAATACTCTTAGAAAGCGCTGCCCTTTGGAGAGCCCAGTTGCAAGAAGCAAACCTGAATAGAGCACAATTGCAAAAAGCCGACCTTAATGAAGCCCAGTTACAAAGAGCCAAATTATATGGCGCCCAGTTGCAAGGAGCCGACTTGCGTAGGGCGGACTTGGAAGATACAAAGCTGGATGCCATCAGCCTTAGTGATGAAAAGTACGGATCACCCCTAGTGGCAGATATGAACTGGGGCAAAGTCAATCTGGCAGTGGTGGATTGGCAGTCAGTGAAAATTCTTGGCGATGAGCATCTGGCACGCAAGATGAAAGATATTCATCATTACCGAGCAGCACTTCGGGCCAATCGCCAACTCGCTGCTGTCTTACGAGATCAGGGGCTCAACGAAGAAGCCGATCATTTTGCATACAGAGCGCAACTTCTTCAACGGACAGTCTGGCGAATGCAGGATAGGCCGTTAAAGTTTCTCCTGTCATGGTTCCTGTATCTGCTTGCTGGCTATGGATATAGGCCAGTACGAAGCGTCATCTGGTATCTGGTTATTATCTTTGGCTTTGCAATGGCTTATTTTGCCTTTGGGCACTTACCGCCATTTCCAGACGCGTTCGTCTTTAGTTTGACTTCATTTCATGGACGTGGTTTCTTTCCAGGGCTTGGAAATGAAACTTCGCTGCACAACCCTTTAGTCATGCTTGCTTCTCTCGAAGCAGTTATCGGTCTGTTGATCGAAATCAGCTTCATTGCGACATTTACCCAACGGTTCTTCGGTAAGTGATGTCTTTCCCAAGGTCCTTCAAGCTTTCATATCACCTTAAAAGCTAAGCGGACTGATCACTAGTCTCTGGTTCTAATAAAACGCCGATAGCATACACTCCACGCTATAGTCAGTATGCATGTGCGAGCCATTGAGCGAGGTTAGGAATATATGGAGAGTAGACTTGGGTAGGCCCGTAAAATTTCAAAACACGCATGATTGCACACATTCTCAGACTCAAGCAAATTTTTGTTTTCTCTTCTTTTCTTCTATATTTGTTGGCGGGGATGGCTGAGCTGATTTGGGGTCCTGGCAAACTTTTGCTTTCTCCTCTTTACACCACCATCCTATCTTGTTGTTGATCTCGGAAACATGTCTGCGACATGCTGGTAAGGCTTCACCGCACAACTGTAATGCTACACTACGCAGACGCAACTTTTCCGGAGTTAACGGCGGAGGGGGATTCATTTGTTCATATATACCTAGCACAGCAGTCAACTGGCCCAGTACTGTTTCCATGAGAGGACTGATATGCTCTACATCGCTATACTTTTTCCCTTTTATCTCGCCTTTTTCTTTCAAATAACCAAATTGTATATGTATTTTCTCAAAAGCACTCTTTATACTTTCGATTGATCGTTTGGAGATAGCCTCGAATTTCTTTTCTAATGTCTTCTGTGATGCTTTAAAAGTAAGAGAGTAGACGAATAAAAGACAATCAGGTGATGCGTTTTCAAGCTCAATACCATTAGCTTTTGCGGTTTCTTCAATCAAATCTGATGGTGAATCCAGCATATTATGCCATCCGCCTTCAAAAACTGTTCAGCATAAAAAGAAAAGTGGTCTTGGTTTCAGGTTTGAGCTTTTGCAAGAAAGATTTCTGTCCTGCAATTAAATGGTGAATTCACCCAAAAATAAGCTCATATATGTCACTCAAAGTTTCACAGAGCACAGAAAAATTCCCCTCATTATCCCAGATTAAAAGCGGGATCAAAATGTCCCTTATCTGCTCATGCGCGGTGTCAATCCGGTCCCTGATCTCTCCGCGCTTTTTCGCTATTGCCTCTGGGAGGGATTTTTCATACAATAATTTGTAAAGAGACTGGAGAGATGCGTCTGCGGCTTCCAGCAGCTCAATTGCTTTTTGGAAGTGACCCGGGGGATATGCCCTTTCGGCGAAAGGTGCTTGAGCATCAAGTACATAGTTTTGTGCATCTTCAAAGTGTTGGCTGAGCTGTTTTAAAAACTCCTCGTGGGAGGTCAGCTTTTCAGCAGCGCGTATCTTGCGGTGTTCATTTAGATCTATTGGTTTTTGTTGCTTCGGCTTAACGGGTTGCCGTGTCTTTGATCGAGGCCCTCTGGAGGAGATACCTGGAGCTTTTTTGTCATTTTGTATTGCTGCCTGTCTTATACTTTGGGGCGCGAACAATTCGGATTGTGAGGGAGATGTACGGGGCAACGAACTGATTGCTTTCTCCTCGACGGGTGAGTATGAGGTCGATGATCTATCTGCAGGGCTGAAAACTTCAGTATTGACTTGTTCTTCATCTGGTTGCTTACCCAAAAGCTTCCTTTTGCCTCGCTTGTCAAGTAAGGACAGGATTGTGCTAAATGGGATACCTTGATTGTACTGGGGCTCGTGAGATTGTTTATAGTCGGGATCCCCACTTTGGTGGATAGCTACCAGTTCCCAATAGGCATTAAAACAAGGAGCGCCGGAAGAGCCAAATTCTGTGTTGGTCTTGTATCTGACGCGTGTTTTATTCTCGTTCGTATTGATGATGGCTGTGGTCTCCATTGAAAGTTTCATTACCCGATGTGGATAATAAGGCATGCCTGGATGTGGCATGGGATGATGAATAATAAAAAGGGGTGCATCCTTTCGAAATGTATATTCTTGTAGATGTGGATTAATCCAGCCCCGTTTAGAAAGGCCTTCTTCATTATCCCGGCGTATTTCTTCAATGCCTGGTGCACCATCAAGCCATAGTAAAGCATAATCAAGTTGATCTAGTGCTGGTACTACATCTTTCCCACCTAAAGAAAATTCATAGGGATGATTTTCGCTCATATCACCCTCTTCAAATTTCTCTAAAGCCAGGCCATAGGTAGTGCCCATATTCACCTTTTGACTATTTGCTATCCCCTTATAGTCAAAGCGACAGATAAAGTCTTCTGGAGACTTGGCCTCTTTCCATACGTGGTAGTTCGTCATGACAAGATCAGGCCCAACTAAAAATCCTGTGCCGAGATGCCTTCCAGCAAAGTCCTCGATATGACAAACACAAGCTGAGAGCTGAAGCAGGTTTGTTACTATGCCATTTACATCATAGTTGGGGTTGTCCTTTCGTATGGTACGCTCCATCTCCAGGAGGTGAGAAGTGTCTGCGACAGGGTTAGCAAAGGTACGTAGTTCATCCTCCTCTGGTCGTACATCAATTGCCGCTTGCAGCAACTGCGCGGTCCAGCTCTCTTCGTCAGCTTGCTCAAGTACTTTGTCAATAACGTCCAGAAAACTGACTCTCTCGGGAATAATAATATCGTCAAGCTTCTTGTCCAAGCGCTCGAAGAGCATACGTCTGAAATCTCTCAGGTTATAAGCCCTTCCCAAAGCCTCGCGAAGCCTGCCATGTTGTCCCCCTGTTAGTTTTTCGCCATTTATACGCATAAGCACTCCCGAAAGAAAACTGCTCCAGTGCCTCTCGTGAGAAACAAACCAGATGAATAGCGACGAGTTGCAAGGAAGAGGAACTATGAGCCCCGCCCAGGGTAACAGCGCCGAATAAAATCTATATCGGTCTGCGAGAGCGTCACGTTGATGGGTGTCTCAAATCCGTCCAGCGTCCAAGACGAAGGAATGTGATACACCATAATTGAGTGAGGATCGAATTTCGTATACTGCGCTTGCCAGAAGCGATAGCGTTTAAAAATGTTTTGCTCGATCCACCGCTCATCATAACCTTGGTGAGCCTGTATCACTGCGGCTCGATTCCATTTGATACCACTTTTGGGACTTTGGTGCTCGTGGATTAGACCCAACGCATGACCAAATTCGTGAAGGGCCGCATGGGAGAAGACCTCCTCGGGTGCAGTGGATGTTAGCCAGCTAAAATTCATCGTTGGATTAGGAGTAGGGATTATCAAAGCACTGGTGCCCACTGCTGACCAAGTGCCTAGTGTTGGCTGAAATGTAATTCGTATCTCTGCATCAGGATGGTTGTCGAAGAGAAGCGAAATGTTGGCATACTCGCACCACTTTTGTGCATAAAAGGCAACACTCTCCTGTACTGTGCGCATACCTTCTAAAAAGGCTACATGGAGTTTACGGCCTTTCTTCCATCTTCTTCGGCGTTCTCGTGCTGCCTCGTCTGAGGAGACATTCAACGGATCTTCCTCAATAGCTTTTTGTAGGTCATCCCAGGCCTGCTCTGGCGGAACAATATGGTCAATACATATGCAGTGAGCTGTATCGAGCATGGTTTATTTCCTTGCACAACCAATTATAGATAGAATGTTCAATATGATAATACCCTCTATGATTTCCTAGTATACATTATTTGAATTGAATTTGCGCTTATTACATTTGGTATTTTTGCCAAGAAGAGCTGTATCTACGATCAATGGATAAAAAGAACATTTTTTCTAATAATAAACTAGCACTTCCTTTTCCTGGAGAAGATGATATGCGCTTTGTGGAGCAGTTGAACAAAAAACTGATGAACTCCATTTCGGCCTATTAGGCCCGTCGGCGAAATTTACAACGCTAAGCCTCTTTCGTATCGCTTCGTTGGGAAAAGCCGTGAGGAACAATGGCTTGTGGGTCCTTCGCCCACTGAGTGTGTGTCAGAAGCACGAGACCCTTCACGAGTATTGCCGTACATTGCCTCACTCAAATCGCAAGGTCAATGTATCTCTACAGAGCGGAGGAACGTCTCTGACAAACATAGATCATCCGGGGACTGCTCTCTGTTAGGGCTTGCCGGTCCCAATCGCCATATTGAGAAAGAATCTCAAAGCCGTTGTGGAAGAGCAAGGCTTCCATCTCTTGCGGAAAGACATAGCGAAGAGCAAGACGTGGGCTGCACCCCTAAGACCGGACAGTAAACGAAGTCAACTTCTCTGAAATGTCGTAAACTGAGAACAAGACAAGGAGAAGAGACGATGCAGAAACGGATGCACAGCCGCGAATTCAAACTGGATGTGGTACGCCAAATCGCCACAGGTCAGAAGCGACCGGCACAAGTCTGTAGAGAGTATGGCCTGGCTGAGAGCGTACTGTCGCGCTGGCGCAAAGAGTATCAGGAGCGTGGAGAAGCGGCATTCTCACCGCCGCAGTCCGTCGAGTCCACAACACAGGAGCAACGGATAGCTGAGTTAGAGCGCTTTTGCGGACAACTGGCGCTGGAGAATACTGTGTTAAAAAAAGCGTTGCGGAGCACGGGATCGCGGAGCGTCACGCCATGATCGAACAGGCCCATCACGAGTACCAGGAACTGTCGATTGAGCGCTTGTGTGAGCTGTGTAGCGTGAGCCGCAGTTGGTATTATGAACGCACCAGCAGGCCAGAAAGCACTGAGGAAGAGACCGCCTTACGTGATCAGATCGAGCGCATCATCCTAGAGTTTCCCGGCTATGGCTATCGACGGGTCACGCATGCCCTGGCGAGAGAGGGCATGGCAGTCAATCACAAGCGGGTACTGCGCATTATGCGCGAGGAGTCGCTGTTGTGTCACCTGAAGAAACGCTTCGTGGTGAGAACGACCGATTCGCGACATGGGTTGCCGGTCTATCCAAACGTGCTGACTGATGCCGTGTTAACTGCCCCCGATCAGGCCTGGATGGCTGATTTGACGTATATTCGCTTGCGGAGTGCATTTGTGTACCTGGCCTGTATTCTGGATGCGTTTTCGCGCCGCTGCGTCGGCTGGCATCTGTCCAGAGACATGACGACGCAGCTCACGCTCACCGCCTTGCGTCGGGCCATTGCCGAGCGCCATCCGCAGTCCGGTTTGATCCATCATTCTGATCGCGGAGTCCAGTATGCCAGTCATGACTATGTGGAACAGTTGAAGCAGATCGACGCGCAGATCAGCATGTCCTCGGTCAGCAATCCGTACGATAATGCGAAGGCCGAGAGCTTTTTCAAGACGGTAAAGCAAGAGGAGGTGTATCTGAAGGAGTATGAGTCGTTTGCCGACGCGGAGGCCAATTTGGAGGTCTTCATTGAGCAGGTGTATAATACCAAACGGTTACATTCCAGTTTGGGATATAGGCCTCCAGCAGAGTTTGAGGCGACCTATGCCACAGTGGCGAGTAGATGAGGAGCCTGGCGCTTCAGACCAGCAAAACCCTGCTGTTTTTTTGCTTGCAATCAGGCGTACCAGACCGAGACCGCGTAAGCTCGCAGATGTCAAGCGTCTTGCGAGGAACGAGCAACTTGGCTTGATATCTGCGAGTGTCGCGGTAGACTTTCGCTGGCCTGATTGTGCAGGAAGTTGACTTCCTCTCGTGTCCGGTAAAATGGGTTCACTCCAATTCCTGCTGCCTTCAAACTAACAGACAGCTTAGTTACGTCAAACGGTGTCATCTTCGCCTATTACGAGCGAGTAGGAGAAGTCAAGACAGGTACTGTCGGGGCTTAAGGCGGCTAACCTGTAAATACGATGATTGAGTAGTGGCAAAATCGGACAATTATGTGAGGTAAAGCAAGAATCCTTCGGCTGCACGAATGCGACTACAATGGCTTGTGGAGAGCTTTGAGCGGTTAAGGCAGGAAGAAAGTGAAGGCGCCACTACTCAATCATCGTATGTACACTATAAAATCAGTCGATCTAGCTTACAACCGATTGTATAACGCAATCAGAACCGCGCGGATGTGCCGCGTGAAGAAAGGAAGTGATATGGCTAAGCTCGTGTTCGGAATGAACCAGTCCCTGGACGGCTACGTCGACCATATGGCGTTTGCGCCAAGCCCCACGCTCTTCCGCCACTTCATCGAGGAGGCTCAGGGGCAGGCGGGCAGTGTCTACGGTCGCCAAATGTATGAGGTCATGCGTTACTGGGATGACGATCATCCTGAATGGGATGCAGAGGAACACGCCTTCGCGGCGGCGTGGCGGAACCAGCCGAAATGGGTCGTCTCGCGCTCGTTGAAGTCGGTCGGCCCCAACGCCAGGCTTGTTGAGGGTGATCTTGAGCGCGCGATCCGCGAGCTGAAGGCCGAGCGCGACGGGGAGATCGAAGTTGCTGGCCCGGACTTGGCGCACAGCCTCACCGAACTTGGCCTGATCGATGAGTATCGAATCTACCTGCACCCCGTCGTGCTTGGTCACGGCAAGCCATATTTCGCCGGACCCCGGCCGCCGCTCCGCCTTATGACTCATGATCGGATTGGCGAGGATGTGATCAGGTTGACCTACGTCCCTGCTTAATCTCGCGACTCGCCGGATGGAAATCGCCGCTCTCTGTCTGGTCTTGGGTTGGGTCCAAAGCGACGGGGACGGCCGCTTTTCAATACGAGGTTTCATGGCAATTGAACCTGGAAAGAAAGTAACTCGTTGTTGAAGAAGCTGTCTCTCTAAAGACGCGTCATGACTGGGAGTTGTACACGCATCTCGCAGCAAGGTTTGGGCTCGTTCTCACCACTCATAAAGAAACCTGCTGCCGCTGGTTTTCATCGAGATCAGGCAGAGGAAGTTGGATCATATCTGGCTTCCTCTGGGGCTTTTTCCGCGCTGCGTAGTCAGGTAATGCGCAAGAAAAGCAGCCATTCATCAGGTCCGAGCGTCCACAACGTTAATTGTGGCGCGCCGTGTGCCCGTCTCGATGAGGCGCGGATTCTTTACCTCTTTGATGCGTTTGTTATCCTCCCATTCCATCGTGTGAGATCAGCCAGCTCTGTCTCCTGATACTCAATCTTGAGCGTGCTGGTGTAGAAGCTGACCTGAACTTCCTGTTTCGCTAACCCGGATTCTGCATAGAAGCGCCACCGACGAAAGCGGATATATCCTGATCGATCCAGGTGACGGGTAAACTCTGTCGCAAAGAAGATGCGGGCAAGTGTTGGTGCAGGCAGAGTACGCGCCAGTACACTACGCAATACATCCTAGGGGCTATGGCGATTGTCATTACGCTCCCGGTGCGGCATCCGTGGATTTGGGTATTGTAATCCCGAATAAACTTACGATGGGCCTTCTTCATCTCATCCAGCGTGGGAGCCTTATGTAAGTAATAATCCGCGAGACGCCGCATTATCCCGAAGTGCGCCTCTCTATAATTTTGCCAGCTCTGCCTGGGATCAATCCGCTCTTTACGGATGTCCAGTGCTTCATATATAGCCATTGCTCTTTTTGAATAAAACACCCCACCACTATCCGTCACAATAGCCTCTGGCGCACCGTAATTACGCAACGCCGAAGCCAGCACCCGGAGATATGCGGCAGTGTCCTGCTTTTCCGAGATGGCAGAAGCGAGCAGCATTCTCGAAAAGTTCTCAAGAATGCTCATGACATATACTGGGCCTTTGATATCAGAAAGCTGGTGATGCTCGATATACCGTATGTCGATGCTCCAATATTCGTGCCTCCGAGTGGCTTTAAAGGGCATCTCTTTCTTAGGCTTGGGTGGGGCTTTGGGCTTATCCCATCCATAGATGGCACGATTTTTTGCCATGATGCGCCCGCATGTGCGTGGAGACAGCTTTATTCCCTCCTGGAGTAACACGGCATGCATGCGCCATTCGCCGATGAGCGGATTCTCTTGCTTTTTGCGGATCTCATTGGCGACTTCAAGTGTGACCTTTCTTGGCGCTTTGCGTGCGTGCGACTTATCATCCAGTCCCTTGACCCCTTCCTGCCACCAGCGTTTCAGCGTCGTGTACACCGTCTGTTTACTCACCCCCAAATACTCGGCGATGGAGGCGACAGACCATCCTTCAGCATGAAGCTGCACAATGTTGTGACGACGTTGAGCCGGATCAGGGGTGTCATCAAAGAGAGGGAAGCGGCGCATCTGGATAGATGGCGGCGGGCCACATGCCAACACGGTCTTGATCGAATGATGAGAGGGACGCCGATGAAAGCGCGTGTCGCAGATCTCTGCAATCTCACGGATGGACATGTTCGGCATTTCCACACGTAGGTCAACAATCAACTGGCGCATATCTGGCGGCAGGCTCCGCGCCGTTTCCTGCGGTTGCTTGCGCGGTCTGGAAGCAAAGAGGCTGACCATGCCTTGCTCATCGAACGTATCAGCTTTGCGCTCCAGGCTAGTGCGTGGCTCGCCTGTCTCTTGTGCCCGTTGAATCGCTGGATCGCCGAAAAGTACAACAGGGCGTAGCAACTCGTAAGCCGTTTGCTCCGGGAAGACGCGTATATTGTTGAATGGTCTGCCAGTCTTCGGTGTGCTCCCGCTGGACGTGCTTGCGTTTGGGCACCGTGTGATCCCCCTTGGCACGATGAGATAGGCTGATGCATCAATCGTACCCAGATTCTCTCCCATTTTCAAGTGCCCAGGCGTTTTTTGCCCAATTTGAGTGCGCACCCCTTTCAAGCATCATACGACGAGGTGTCCTACAGTGTCACTTACATTGCTGAAAGTGAAGTAAGGCGGATTGAGAGGCTGAATGGTGATTCACACCAGCAAAGAGGTGAATGCGCTCCGGAAAGCATCTCACACGCTAACTGGGACTGTAGTACCAGGGGGATGCTTGAAAATGAGGGAAAGTTAATTAACGCTCGTCGATTACCCAGAATTCATCTTCTGTGCTAATGTACCTGTAAATAAAAATTATTAAATTATTATTTCTTTTCGATTGTACGTTGTGAATATGCTCACAACGTGAGAAATGAGCTATCATGAGGCTTTAGCGAATTATGGTATAGATTTTAGGAGACTTTCCACCGCCGGTAGGCATTAAAACAAAGGTATCGCACCCATTTAATGCATACTTGATGATCTCGCGTTGTCCTGCCCGGAACGACTCGTGCCCGAAATACTGTTTTAGTGCCTGCTCTATCTCATCCAAAGTTAAATTGTTCCTTACTCACATAGTCTTATCTGATGATATATACCATACTTATACTGCTTTTGTACGCAAAATAGGAAATTCTGAGAAACTAATCGATTGAAATCATCCGGTTATGTTCATTCCTTCATTCCGAGAAACATATCGCTCACCATTGTACGTGATATGGTTTGTGTAAAGGTCCTCGTGTTGTAGTGTTTCCGATACATTGTAACTTTCGAGTCAAACAGGAAGAGACCGCGAACTTTATCATTTTAGTTCGCGGTCTCTTCCTGTTTGACTCGCCTGTAAGGCTTCATCTTTGGAAAGGACCAAAGAAACTTCTAAAAGTGATTTTCCACCACCTGTTATTTCGCAAGGCTAATAAAGGAGAAAGAAGTTGCACCTCCGCGTAATTGTTTGCGACGTATAACAATCAGAACGATCCCTAGGAGAAGTATGGCGATCATTATACTTGCCGTGATAGCAATCATAGGAATGGGGATATTTTTCACAAGAATTGCTGTATAGGCCCAGACGACAGTAGCGATATAGGCAATGTCAACGCGAGTAATTCCAACGCTCAGCGCAATCACGGTTCCAACGACGAGCAGGATCGTGGTCCATATCTCAGGTGATATTCCCAGGCCATCCCAGCCAAGATTGAAAAGTACCACTGTAACGTTCACGATCGTTGCAACCGTGATCCAGCCCATATAAATGCCAAAGGGGATATTCACACACCAGCGTTCAACACGGGCAATGTTCGTGCGGTTCATATCTGCTCGCAGATAAAGTGTGATGAGCGAGAGTAGAAGTACAATCATTGCAACCAGGCTCAGTGTTATCTGCTCGTTGACCCAGAGAAAGAGCCAGGCGATATTCGCCACGCAACTTAGCAGGTACCAGTACCCAATACGACGGAGTCGAGGGTTGGTGCGCTGTGCAGGAAGTGCCTGGTAGATGGCGAAAGCAATCAAGCCAGTATAGATGATACCCCAGACACTAAAAGCCCAACCAGCGGGAGTAACCGGCACAGGAAACCTGTTAGAAATGGCTGCCACACTTTTTCCTGTAATAAAATTACTGAAGAGGTTCACAATAATGGTAATAAATGTAGCAAAAGTGATAGTGATTTGTCTGGTAATATCTTTTAACATGTGCCTGGTCTCTCGCAATCTTTGCATAGCTATAGTTGTAATACACGAGGTTTTAATAATTTCTTTAAGTATGAGACGCGTGATCGCAGAAAATCGAGTAAAATTCAACGTTAGCCAGAATATTATTCAGGGCAAGTATGCGCAATCGCCAGTCTTCTCTATCGGGTGATATAATGTGCATCGAAGCACATACATACGGTGTCAGAACACATCTGTGTTAGAACTCAACGAGGAGATATTACCATGTCAATTTCAAGCCCCTCAACGCAGCAGGGTGAAATCTATCAGAACTTCATTGGTGGCGATTGGCGCAACTCACGAGGTAGTGAGACATTCACCAGCACTAATCCCGCTCGCACCTCAGAGGTCATTGGACGGTACCAGAGGTCAAATGCCGCTGACATTGAGGATGCTATCGAAGCAGCAGTCAAGGCTCAACCGGGGTGGGCTGCAATTCCTGCGCCCGAACGCGGCGAGATTTTATTACGTGCGGCGTTGCTCTTAGAACAAGAGAAAGAAGAGCTTGCCGCTCTGATGACGCGCGAAATGGGCAAGATTTTAAGGGAAACACGGGGTGATGTACAGACAGCTATTGATGTCGCTAAATATATAGCGGGTGAGGGACGTCGTGCCGAGGGTGAAACTGTCCCATCTGCAATTCTAAATAAATTCAATATGACCGTTCGTCAACCTGTGGGTATTGTTGGCATCATCACTCCATGGAACTTTCCAATGGCTATTCCCGCCTGGAAGACTCTTCCGGCCCTACAAGCGGGTAATGCGGTGGTCCTTAAACCGGCCAGCGATACACCCTTACTGGCGCTTAAACTTGCTGAAGTCTTACACAAAGCTGGATTGCCTGCTGGCGTGTTGAATGTCGTCACTGGTCCTGGCGGATCGCTTGGCGATGTGCTGGTCAGCCATCCTGACGTCAATATGATCTCACTCACTGGCTCAACTGAGGTAGGGCGGCATGTTGCGGAAATTTGCGGTCGCGATCTGCGTCGCTGCGCTCTTGAACTGGGGGGTAAAAATGCTGTCATTGTACTTGATGATGCGGACCTTGATCTCGCTGCCGAAAGCGTGACCTCAGGCGCATTTGGCACTACTGGACAGCGCTGTACAGCCACAAGCCGCGTAATTGTGCAAAAATCTGTACAGCAAGCGTTCACCGATCGGCTTGTAGCCGCAGCGGAGAAATTGAGCGTAGGTGATGGTCTGGATCCCAAGATTGACATGGGGCCACTTGTAAACACCGGACGCGTCAAAGTAGTACACGAATACACTGAGATTGGCAAATTGGAAGGGGCAAAGCTCATTCTGGGAGGCTCGCCTTTAACAGGCGATGGATATAGCGGAGGTGCATTCTACAAACCTACCATCTTTACTGATGTTGGCCCATCAATGCGCATTGCTACAGAAGAGATCTTTGGTCCATTTGTCTCAATAGTGCCAGTTGCGACCTACGAAGAAGCCATCAAGGTTGCTAACTCAACAGAGTATGGCCTTTCAACTGCCCTCTTCACCGAAAGCGTTCGCTTGACCTTTCGGGCCATACGCGACATCCAATCGGGCCTGGTCTACTTCAATGCTCCCACTACAGGAGCTGAAATCCACATGCCTTTCGGTGGCATGAGGGCTAGTGGTAATGGCCACAGAGAGTTAGGGGCCGGTGCCGTAGAAGAGTTCAGCGAAACCAAGTCCATCTTTGTCTCCTTTCCCACGCGCAAATAATAACTCATATACATGAACCAGGAAGCGGTTGTATGGCGTCGCCACACAACCGCTTCTTGTTAACATTTGGGGGAAACCGACAGCCAGGTCGCCAGTTTTCTTAAACCAATTACCCTTGCGGGCCAACCAGGTCGCTCATCGTCGGTACGTTGGCAGTATCACAGGTATTTGCCAGGCACCCAAGACTCCAGCCACCCTCGATCGTAGAAAGCATAGAATAGTGGTTATAAGCCACACTTGAAGTTCGTGGTTTGTGAGATGAGTGTGAGATAGTTAGCATGACTACATGTCCCCCGCCGGGATTGGCATCGCAGCAGCCGCTGGTGTCACCGAACGGAAAGTCGCTCTCATCCCAGGTGATGAAGATGACCGAGTTGCCGTTAAAAGCCTGCGAGTTCATAATCGTGTTGACCGTATTGTTCAAGAAGGTATCACCTGTCTTGATTAAGCTCTGCACTTGGGAGAAGTCACAAGGATCGGAAGGCGTTGAGCCAATCCCATGCATATCATGACACTGATCTGGGCTGATCCAGGTGTAGTCTGGAACTGATTTATTTGCCAGGTCGGTAGCAAGCTGGCTAAAGTCCACGATTTTGGCCACGCGTGCCGGATTGCTCTGAACGTCTTGATACGAGATAAACGGATTGTGCTTGCGCTCGTAAAGCTGGTTACCGCAGACGGACTGAGTCGGCGAACTGCATAGCGCATACGATTGCATATACGCCTTCCACGTTCTGCCGCTCCCCTCAATCTGATCCACAATGTTTGGGACATTTATGGTTATATCATTATCACTTGTGACTCCATTGGTCGAGCCAGAGGTTGCCGCAATGTAATTCGGCTGGCTTGGATGTGTAACGCCAAAATAGTCGGTCGCAAAGCCATAGGTTGCTACTGCGGAGTTAATCCAGGGCGCATTTGGATTGCCGATGAGGCTCGAATAGCTCGTGTTCTCCATCATGATAATGAACACATGTTGGAAATTCTTGAGCTTGGCATTGCTCACATCAGTGTGTGCCGAAGCTACAAGCGGCACCATCATCCCAATTGCAAATACGACCGCAATACCAATGCGGGATATGAGGTGCATACTACGTCGGTTGCTGCTCATCAAATACACTCTCCTTTAGACAATAAAACTGGATTGCCTATCCTTAGAGATAGGTAGTTTAGGCAAGAACGCGCTACAAAGCACAATGATACGTGAATGGTCTAAAATGAAGATCTGTTTCCCCCAAGAAAAGTATACACAATTTTTTAGCTAAAAAGAAGTAATTAGCTCTACAATCTTTTCAAGTCGCGTAGAGGTAGGGACGCTTGCATCGGCCTGGGTGGAATTGCGATTTTAAGAGGAACCCTTTATTCCCCGGTGCTGGCAGTAATTTGTTGACTCAACACTCTATTGGTATAATGAGAAAAACATATCAAAAGAGTAAATTTAATGAAAAAACACACTATCTTAAAAACCCTGTCTCGTTTCCTCCTCTGGTCACATGTCATTAGCGTGGTGGGATTTTATCTCGTACTGTGGATGCGCAGTACACCAGCTAAAAAGGACCGCGTCAAGAAGTCTGTTTCCAGGCTTGAAAATTCTGAGCAGTATGCAAAGTCTGCAAACTATCCTCTAGTCTCTATTATTGTGCCTGCCCGAAACGAGGAACGTAATATCCGGCGCTGCGTCGAGTCACTCCTCGAACAGAGCTATCCCAACTTTGAAGTCATTGTTGTCGATGATGGTTCCACAGATGATACTCCTAACATCCTTGAAAATATCATACAGACACATCCTCAAAGTAATCGCCTGTGGGTGCAGCGCTTGCGCGATGAATTGCCCGAGGGCTGGGCAGGCAAACCGCACGCGATCCATGCAGGTGTACAGGAATCTCATGGAGAATGGTTGTTATTCACCGATGCTGATACCTGGCATGCTCCGAATGCATTACGTTGCGCTCTGACTGCGGCACTACATAGTGGCAGTGATTTATACACTCTGGGTACGGCGCAGGAACTACCGGGTTTCTGGGAAAAGGTGATGATGCCTATGGCCTATCTTGGTATCTCTATGATGTATCCCGTCAAGAAAGTTAATGATCCTCTGAGTTCAATCGCAATTGCCAATGGACAGTTCATTCTCATCCGTCGTACTGTTTATGACATACTGGGTGGTTACGCTCGTCCAGAACTTCGTAACACCCTGCTAGATGATCGCGACCTGGCTAACACGGTAAAGCAGCAAGGTTTCAAGCTCAGGCTTGAGGATGGACGTGACCTGGTGCGTGTGCAAATGTATCGCGGACTGCGAGATGCCTGGCAGGGATGGCGTAAGAATGCCTTTTTAGGTAGTCGGGGAGGTGTTGCTTTTGTGTTATTAGAACTGATCGGATTGCCTATGGTGGCTATTGTGCCTTTTCTGCTGCCGTTAGTAGCCTGGATAAGCAGACAAAAGCTCGTACGAGAAAAGGTCATTTCTTCTTCTGAGATTGGGGCTGCAACGCTTCTTGAGTTGGGGCCGCTACTTTCGTACCACATGTCGATAGACAGAGAGCTGAATGTGCCGTGGTACTATGCATTCGCTTACCCATTGGCAGCTTCCTTATTCGAATGTATCCTGGCCGAGTCGGCCTGGCGCGTGCTACGACGCAAAGGCATTGATTGGCGCGGACGACAGTATTACAAATGAATGTATTGCCGTCTCCCACCTCTCCTTTTCTATTAATGCTCGCTCTCTTCTTGATCTCGCTTCTGATAGTGTTGAGTGCCGCGGCATGGTTTACACGCAGATTGGAGGCTCTCTGTGATAGGTTGGACCTTTCCGCTGGCATGCTGAGTATTCTCAGCGCGCTTGGCGCAAACATTCCCAACTATTTTGCTTCAATTGTAGCGATTGCTAATGGCCAACAGGATGTTGGATTAGGTATTATCATCGGTTCCAATATTTATAATCTGGCCATCATTCTTGGCATATCAGCTCTGGCCGCCCCTGGCTCACATGGAATCCACCTGCGACTCAAAGAGAAACATGACGTGCTGATTATTGCCTACTATGCCTTTGCCATCACTCTGACTACCCTGGTAGCAATCTGGTTACTACCACGTTCACCAATTGGTGTCCCTGTCTCTACGCAATTATTGACTTTCGTACCCCTCGTTCTTGCGCTGATTTTGGCAGTAGCAATATTTGGCTCATTGGTGCTTCATATAGTCAGAAGACCTCATCCTCCTCATGTCGAGACCATACCCAAACAAGAGGAGTCCAAGCCTGGTACTTTATCTGTCTCCCTTCAGCGATTAATCGCAGAGGTTCTATTTGCGCTGGTCGTAGCTTTAGGCGGGGTCATTGTAATGGTGCAATCGGGAGAACAATTAACGGCAGATTTGCACATGCCTTCTGTGTTGGCAGGTTTATTGGTTCTGGCTGTTGCAACATCATTGCCGAATACTGTGGTTGCAGTTATTCTTGTGCGTACTGGACGGATGGCTGCGTGTGTCGAGGAAATTTATAGCAGCAATAGCATCAACGCAGCACTTGGAATCGCATTGCCTTTGTTGTTATGGCATACTCTTGTGCAAGATCATCTTTTACTTGTCCTGGATGGGCCATTCATAGTCGTGCTGACAGTGGGTACGATCGTATGCATTCGTATGAGCCGTTTGCATCGTATCACTGGCTTCTTACTATTATTGAGCTATGTTATGTGGGTTGGCTTACATCTGTTGCTAAATGTAAGAGCATAATAAAAACGGACAGGGATGTGGTTGGAGAAGAGAAAAACAGATGAAACAAAAAAAGGAAAAGCAGAAGAGGAAACAGCATGACAGAAACCAGTGAAATTTGGACTGGCAAAGCCAGCAGCTACGATCGGGCGCGCCCCACACCGCCACCGGTTTTGCTCGATCTGCTGACGCAGTTGATTCACCTTCCTCATCCCGCCCTGGTGGTGGATTTGGGCAGCGGTACCGGGCTGTCTACTGCAATCTGGGGTGAGCGGGCCGAGCGGGTGATTGGGATCGAACCCAACGCCGATATGCGGAAAGAGGCCGTCCACAAAGTCGAGGATCATCCCTACGCGGCACATATCGAGTATCGAGAAGGGGTTGCTCATCAGACAAGCCTGCCTGATGGATGCGCTGATATCGTCACTGCTGCCCAATCGTTCCACTGGATGGAGCCGACTGCGACCCTGGCCGAGATCGCTCGGATTCTCCGACCCGGAGGACTCTTTGCGGCGTATGACTATGATTCGCCACCAGCAATCCATTGGGAGCTTGATCGGCTCGCCCAGGAGGTTGGTAAACGCATAGTGGAACTTGTCCGGGAGCGCGGGCTGGCTCAGAGCCTCAAGATCTGGCCGAAGAACAAATCTCTCGACCCACTGCGCGATAGCGCTCACTTCCGCTTCACCCGCGAGGTGTTGCTTCATCATATCGAACTGGGAGACGCGGCACGGTTTCTTGAGATGATGCAGAGCAGTGCGCTCAGCCACCGGTTCCAGTTCACCGAACAAGAGATCGGTTTTGATCGCCTCAGACAGGCCGCGCTCCAACATATTGGGTCCGAACCCATTCCCTGGTATTTTAGTTACCGAGTCCGCATCGGGATCAAGTGAGTGCGGAGATGTGAAAAAGAAAGCCCATCATGCTTTGCACTCATGGCGGGCTTTTCTCTCTTCTTTCCTTATTACAGTCAACTAGAAACTACCATTCGGTATATAAGCGGACGGCATGCAACTTTGCAGTCTGATCAAGGCCGTTTTCTTCGGCTGGTGGTAACGAGGCATCCTCTTGCTTATGCTGTGAGGAACCCTCTGGCGTGTGTATAGATTGGCCAGTAGTAGGCTGAGCATCTCTTTGTACCTGGACGAATCGCTCATATGCTGCTCGCGCAGTATCTTGAGCTTTCAGTAGTTCTCTGTTCGCATCAGCCTGTTTGCGCACCAGTTCTTCCATGAATTCACTGCTTAACCCATCAGTTTGAGACAGGAATGCAATACTCGTTGCTATACTGTTTGCCGCATTACGTATATTCTGCATTGCAGACTCGGCGGCTATCCAGGCTTCTTTAGCCGATTGGATATTTGAAGTATGCGACTCGGCAGCGGCAAGATCTGTTTGCTCTAATTGCAGGGGTTGGGTGGGTTTACGTTCCGAGTTTGTTTCTGAGGAAATGTCATTGGTATCAATGACCTCTGCTTCCGATTCGGTTGCTGTAGAGTCAAGAGTAGCTACAGGTTCTTGCTCTTGTGGGGGTAGTATGGAGGACTCGATTGGGGAGGGAGAACTTGCTTCTAACTCTTGAACTGCCTCGTGTTCTGATTCACTTGTGTTCGAGAAGTCAACTCCGTTTCTGCATTAGAAGAAGATGCTTCTGGCTCAGGCGTAGTTTCGAAAGGTATGGATGAAGAGGGCACAGAGGAGAAGGTCTCTTGCTCTGGCGCGAAGAGTTCCTCGTCACCTGTCACATCCGAAGTAGTTCCAGGTTCTGGCTCGACTATAGCCTCAATAGGCTCGTAAGTAAAGGTCAGGGGGGATGTAGTTTCTTGCTCAGGTAGGGAGAATTCTTGCTCGATAGCCAATTCTTTGTTGCCATCAACGTCTGAAACATCGCTCGCATCCATGTGCATGGATGTATGCTCCTGACCTGCTGCACTTGTGTCGAGAGCAGGGTATTCTATATAAGCTGGCGAAAGATCGTCGGGTTCCTGAGCAATCTCGTTATTTTGTTCGGGATGAACAAGCGTGACTTCTTCGAAATCGACAGGTGTGGTTGATTCCTGCATAGAAATTATTACAAGCTCATTCTCACTATACACGGGTTGATGTTCTATAATTTGTAACTCAGCCAGTTGTGCTCGAACATGCACTAGTTTGCCTTGAATTCGCTCTAAACGCTTTCTTCTTCGCTGCAAGCGTTTCTGTGCTTGTTGAAAACGCTCCTGCGCTATTGCTTCAGCTTCTTGCTCTTCATGCAATCGCTCGATTAATCGGTGTTCTTGCTTAAGCAACTTCTTGAATGGATTCTCGTCGGATGATACTTCCTCCATTGAATCGACATGTAAAATCTGGTCTTCCAAAACAACCTCCATTACATTTGTAAAATAGTCCTGGTTCTCTACATCACCTAACGAAAGGTGATAAAGATGTATCGAAGGAAAGCATAAAGTACTAGTCCTTTGCTTGACATGTCATGCCAGATAAGCATTCAATGAAAGAGCAAGCAATAAGCGAAAGAGGAGTTTCTATACATGGTAGCAATATCTATACAAATTGAGGGTCAGAATGGCCTTACCTGGCCTTATTGGAAAAGGCTGGTTACAGAAGTAGAAGACCTGGGCTTCGCTGGACTCTTCCGCTCTGACCACTTCACAAATGCGCGACCGCCTGACAAGGATTCACTCGAAATGATTGTGTCACTTGCATACCTGGCCGATCATTCACAGCATATTCATTTTGGACCATTGGTTTCTCCAATCTCTTTCCGAGATCCGACACTGCTGGTTCGCCAGGCCGCGGCTCTGGATGATCTGAGCAATGGGCGCATGATTCTTGGCCTTGGAGCGGGTTGGCAGGAACGTGAACATCGCTTATTTGGTCACGATCTGGGTGATATACCAACGCGTATGGCACGCTTTGAAGAAGGACTCGAGGTCATCACACGCTTATTGAACAGCGGTGAACCGGTCACCTACGAGGGAAAATTCTTTCAGCTGCGAGAGGCGCTATTATTACCCCGTCCACTTCGACCGCGAGGGCCTGAAATCATGATCGGCGGTAATGGCACCAAACGCACGTTCCCACTCGTCGTACGCTTCGCCGACATCTGGAACGGGGGCTTTCTCTCACCATCAGCATTCGAGGAACGTTCAGTCATGCTGGATCAAATGTTGCGCACGGCCGGACGAAACCCCTCGGAAGTCAAACGAACGGTGATGTTGAGTTTCACATTTGGACGTGACATGACGGAGCTTGATAGCCGCTTGAGATGGCGTTTAAACGATCCACACTATGCTGGTAAATCCCTCGATACAGTAATCGAAGAATTGAGTATGGATGGCACAATCGTTGGCACGCCGGACATGATCGTCGAACAGATCAATGCGTATAGCAAAGTAGGAGCCGATGAACTGGTTTTGCAATGGTTTGATCTAGACGATATTGATGGACTTCGTGCTTTCGCCACCAGTGTCTTGCCGAGAATATAGAGGTTTCTTACTTGTCATCCTGAGTCGCAACGAAGGATCTCGTGACCCAGCGAGTGAGATCTTCGCTCGACGCTCAGAATGACACAGTGGGAGCAATATTCGTGTCTGGATTGTGATCCTGAGTCGCAACGAAGGTCTCGTGACTGGGACGAGAGCCTTCGCAGCGCTCAGGGTGACACTACTAGGTACCAATCGACAGTAGCAAGGTGATACAAGAAAAATCAGGGCACCAGCAGATGAAGCACTACTACGTCTACATCATGACTAATCGCTCTCAAACAATCTACACAGGCGTCACCAATAACCTGCAGCGACGTATGTTCGAACATAAACATCATCTGGTTGCGGGCTTTACTAGCAAATACCGAATTACCTGCTTAGTCTACTTTGAAGAAACATTTGATGTGTACGCTGCTATCGCGAGGGAGAAGGAGATAAAGGGCTGGCTGCGTGCAAAGAAGATTGCTTTGATCGAGTCAATGAATCCTCACTGGCGAGACTTGAGTGAAGAATGGCAAGGAGCATGACTAAGGGAGATGAGGACGAGATTCTTCGCTCGGCTCAGGATGGCATTGGGAAACATCGTACGCGACCCAACGCATGATATTCTTCGCTCGACGCTCAGAATGACAATCGAGGGATGTCGTATGCGACCAGGGACGAAATTCTTCGCTCGACGCTCAGAATGACAATCGAGTGGAGCGTCGTTCGTGCCTGCCTTGTCATCCTGAGTCGCAACGAAGGATCTCGTAACCCAGCGAGTGAGATTCTTCGCTCGAGCTCAGAATGACAATGCCAAGTTGGGAACTCGCATATCAATCATCCAACTCTAGGGATTGCGTGACTTCCATCAAACGGCGATTCAGAAACGCTTGTTCTTTCTCATTCAGGCACAACTTTAGCGCCTGAGTGTAAGCATCCTGCGCTTTGCGCATGCTTCCTGCTCGCCGCAATAAATCTGCGCGTGCTGCGTGATACAGGTAATAGTCGCTTAACTCCTGGGTCATATCTGTTTGATCAAGCAATGCAAGGCCTTTCAAGGGGCCATCTGCCATGGCAATAGCTACAGCACGATTAAGTTCGATGATTGGTGAAGGAGTCATCCTCATAAGTGCATCATATAATGCTGCAATTTGTGGCCAATCTGTATCCTCGGGATGTTTTGCCTGGGCGTGCAGCGCACTGATTGCAGCTTGAACCTGGTAAGGCCCTGGTTGTCTCATCTGGAGAGCCCGATCCAGGATGCTAAGCCCTTCATCAATCTTGCTCCTGTTCCAGAGTGAGCGATCCTGGTCTTCAAGTAGAACAAGTTCTCCATCCGTTCCCACACGCGCTTCACGGCGGGAATCATGCAGCAGGACTAATGCAAGGAGGCCTAATGCTTCAGGAACTTCACCATCCAATGCTTCCTGGTTCAGCAGCACTGCCAGAAGACGAGCCAGCCGAATTGATTCGTCGCATAGTTCTCGACGAATTAATGCATTACCAGTCATGGCCATATATCCCTCATTAAATATGAGGTACAGAACGCACAGAACAGCATCAACGCGCTCACCTAAAACATGTGCTTCTGGCACGCGATACGGAATTCCAGCGTCGCGAATCTTCCTTTTAGCCCGCACCAGGCGCTGTGCCATAGTTGGGAGAGGCACAAGAAAGGCGCTGGCAATCTCAGCAGTTGAGAGACCTCCCAGCGTATGTAATGTGAGGGCGACCTGGGCTTCTAATGCAAGGGCAGGGTGACAGCAGGTGAACATGAGCTTGAGCCGTTCGTCGGGGATAGAAGTCTCTTCCATATCCACTTCTCCTGTCTGCTCCTCATGCTCAAGTAGCGCTTGTAATACCACCTGTTTGCGCGCAAGCGTGTTTTCACGGCGCAAGCGATCGATAGCCTTGTGCCGGGCCGTGGTGGTAATCCACGCACTCGGATTAAGGGGAATTCCATCGATAGACCAGCGCTCGAGCGCCACGAGCAGCGCATCTTGCAGAGCATCCTCAGCCAGCTCGAAATCTCGCACAGTGCCAATCAAAGCAGCGAGAATGCGGTCTGCTTCACGTGAAAACGTTTCAGATACAACCTGCTGTATTGTATCCATCTGCTTATTGCATTTGCTCGAATTCCATTATTGGTCGGATCTCGATAGAGCCATGCTTAGCGCCAGGAATCTTGGATGCAATATGGATAGCCTCGTCCAGATCATTGCAATCAAGCATGTAATAGCCGCCAAGTTGCTCCTTCGTCTCGGCGAATGGGCCATCAATGGTCATAATTTTGCCATTGCGAACGCGCACGGTTGTCGCGGTATTCGTAGGCATGAGCGCATTGCCGTCCTTTATTCCCAGTTTCTCAGTCTCAGCGCCAAAAGCGAAATAGTCACGGAACTCAGCCTCCAATTCTTCCTCGCTCCATTGCGAACGGGCAACATCATCTTGATAGATCAATAGCAAGTAACGCATTATGTTTTACCTTTCTTGAAGCTTCTTCTATTGTAACGACGGATTGGATGTTAGTAATTCGACAATGTACATGTTATCCTCCCCTAACACTTCCCATTATCGCACCACCACTGCGACATGATGATGCTGGCATCAATGGGGCTGGGCAGGTAGTTGTGCGTCCCCTTGCGCACAATCGTAAGGTCTAGCGGGCTGTAGAACATGATGAAAGGCAACTGCGTCAGGTAGATCTCGTGGATCTGATTGAAGAGCTGCTGGCGCAGTTCCGGATCGGCTGTCACTAGCTCCTGTTTGTAGAGGGCATCCAGGGCCGGGTTGCAGTAGAAGTCCCAGTTGCCTCCATTGGGCGGGAACTGATCGCACGCCAGTAACGAGGAATCGTCGGGGTCAAAGTCAAAGTTGTTCTGCCACTCGCCGATGTCATACCGGCCTGCCACCGCACCTGTGGGCGGGGATGCCTTCCCTCCAGACAGGAGGGAGCCAAAGAATGTATCATGTGGATAGTTTTGGATATCGAGTTTGATGCCGATCGCTCGTAAGTCGCGCTGGACGATCGCTTCGGTATCGATACGCCATGACTGGCTAGTCACATTTGCCGAGTACTCGAACTCCAGGCGCTGTCCATCCCTGGTGCGCACTCCATCGGTACCTTTGACCCAGCCATTGTCATCCAGCAGTTTATTGGCGGCCGCCGGATCAAACACGGGACAGGGTGCAGCAACCTCATAACCTGGGTGGTAGAACGAGCCATGGTCGGTGCAGAGCGGTGTGGCGATCCCATGGCGTGCCTGGATCAAGGTCTGGTGATCGATAGCCATCGCCATCGCCTGACGCACTTCCAGGTGGCTGGCCAGGATCGTGTTGTGGAAGTTGAAGTACATCCCCTCGAAGTTGGCACTGGTGGCAGAAGTGACAATCGAATAGTTGGCCAGCCGCTCCAGCGCGGGCACCTGGCTCGTATCCAGGAACAAGGCCGAAGTGGTGGTTCCCGCCTGCAGATCATGCAGGATGGAGCCCTGCTCGACAATGCGAAAGATGAGCTTGTCCAGGTAGGGTAGCCCCTCTTTGGCGCGGTAGTAGCGGGGGTTGCGCACCAGCGTGACGTGATCCCCTGGAACGAGCTCACTCAGCAGAAAGGGGCCACTCGTGACCAGGTGGTTCAGGTTCTCAGATGACTTCATGATCTCCTCAGGCACCATCTTGCTGAACTGGTGCGCGGGCAGTGGGGCCTGTGCGCCATCCACCCAGAGCGAGAGGAAAGGAGCATATGCGTGCTTGAGGTGAAATGTGATCGTGAGGTAGTCCGCCGAGACGTCTGCCGAGCTTATCAAGTCGAAGCCCTGGGTCGTGTTGGCCCCGAACTTGGGATTGAGCACTAGCTTCCAGGTGAAGTCCACGTCGCGCGCATCGTAGGGTTGACCGTCCGACCACACCAGGTGCGGCCGCAAATGGAAAGTCCAGGTGGTGGCATCAGCGCTGATGTCACCATTCTGCACCGTGGGGATTTCGCGTACTGCGTCGGGGTGAAGCAGACCCTGCCCATCTGCGTAGAAGAGTGGCAGGTAGAGCGCTGCACCGAGCCAACCTGAGATTCCGTTATCGGGTATGACCGACCCGGCGGGGTCGAACCAGGACTCTTCAGTCCAGGTCCCGCCGCGCACCGGCGTGAGAGCATTGTTGCGTGCACCTATCATCCCAAAATGAGCAAGCATACTGAGGCTGCCCACGATACCTCCCGTGACGACCAGCACCGCCAATCCAATGAGAAGCCCTGCTGTGGAACGAGAAACTCGTCTCGCCTTCCGTTGGACTGGCATCGTTGGCTCCAGGAGAGGCGACACGACCGCAGCCGTTGGCCCCACCACTTGACCCTGCTGCGGCGTCTTGGACGTAGCTCTCTTCTGGGGTGTGTCGAGACCGCGTAGCACAGAGGAGCCTGGATACACCGTCGGCTCGAGTGCCCCCACTGGCAGATCTGCAGATGGAGTCGTCTCCGTTGGGAGGACGGATTGATCTGGCGCAACAGACACCGTCTCGTAACTAGTTGCGGCAGCCGACCCTGCAGCAGGTTGTTCGCTGGCAATCTGCGCAGTAGGGGAGAGTGCTCGTTGGCTGACCTGCTCCAACGCTGCACTAAAAGCTGCCACCGAGGCAAAGCGCGCTTTGAGGTCTTTAGCTAATGCTTGAAACACGACCTGCTCGACCTCGGGTGGGATTTCCGGCATACGCTCGCGCAGCGATGGGGGTGACATGCTCAAGTGTTGAGCCATGACTTCGCTCGCCGATCCCTCAAAGGGACGCTCGCCACACAGCCACTCGTAGACCACTACCCCCAGCGCATACTGATCGCTCGCCGGCCGTGGGTGTCCCTCAATCTGCTCGGGAGCCATGTAGGCAAGGGTACCGGACGTGCCCTCGGCACCAACATTGAGCGAGGAGGTGCTTTGGGAGATCGTGGCAATACCAAAATCAGAAAGCAGCACTTCCTGGTGTTGTCCGATCAGCATATTCTCTGGTTTGACATCACGATGGATAAACTTCTTGTCATGCGCGTACTGCAAGGCTGCTGACATCTGCTTCACAAAGGAAATGATCTGAGGAATGGGCACCAGGCTACCCCTGGGATAACGCTGTCGTAAGGAGCCGTTAGGGGCATAATCCATGACTAAAAAAGGTGTGCCATCCTGTACATCAAAATCGAAGACGCGTATTATCGAGGGGTGAGCCAATCTGGCAATCGTCTGGGCTTCTTGCTGGAAATGTTCAGCCTCGCTATCTGTCAAGTGCGTATGCAGCACCTTAATGGCTGCTTGCAGATCCAGCCGTATGTGCTGCCCAAGGTAGACCTCAGCATAGCCACCCTGTCCCAACAGGCTGACCAATCGGTAATTGCCAAATTGCTGTCCAAGGCGGTCTGCCACCCTCGGCCTCCTGACGTCCAATATGAGGCATCGAATGAAGTGAAAGTTGATCGATTGTTCAGGTAAGTATGAGTGTATTGTATAGATGGAAATTAGATACGTCAAGCGTGTTTGATTGAGATTCACTCATGAATTTTCTTGCAGGCCTGCGGCCTGCTTTTAGAGGAGAGTCTGAGCGGGGACACCCCGCGCCCCGTCAGGGGACTCTGTCCCCTGCACCCCTGATTATGAGTGGATGTTTGCGTATGATTCTAAGATCCTACAATAGGCGCCAGCGCAGTTGATCTGCATTATACAGTAATCGTGCCATGATATTGCGTCTAAGGCGGTAGATTTCATGCACATCGCTCCATTCCTGTGGAAGAAAATGGATAATCTCGCGAGGCTTAAGCCCACAGTGGAAGATCAGATACGCCAGTCTTTTCTCACGCTCATCGGAGAACATCGTCTGAAGAGCCTCCCACACTTCACTACTATCGGTAGTGTCTGCCGCCTGTAGTTCTCTTGCTTCACCTATCTCAGGTAACATGACCTCTCCTGGGCGTGCATATGTTCGCAGCGTATCCAGAATTACTCCATTCAGACTTGCACGTAAGTACTGCATTGCAGCAGCAAGCGTAATGAATTCGATGTGCCTGGTCAATGAGGTTGCCTGCCAAAACCGCTCAAAGGTTTGAGCGACATAATTTTCTTCACTCTCAAGGCGGCAGGCAATATCTCTTTTTGGATGCCGATGCAGCCACCCACGAACCAGCCCACTGAAACAGTGTTGCACCCCTATCCAGGCTTCCTCGTCCTCTTGCACAATCGCACGCCTAAGCAATTCAAGACCATATTCGTCATTCGAGGGCTCACCTCTGCGATAGCTATCGATTTCTTTCAAGCACTGTGCTGCAAGTGTTTCAATACTCAACGCGTGATATGTGGTTTCTTTGCTAAGAGAAACATATGATTCAGGCTCAATAGGAGTGCCTTTTAATGACATATGTTGTTCTTCCACCACATTAGACGTGTTGAATGATTCCTGTTTCATGCTCATACCCCTTTTTGTATCCCCCGTGTTTGGTCTAGTGTTTTTGCTTGTATGCTCTATCGTTCACTATTGTGAACTTCTTGCTCAAAGTCTATCCTTATGCACTTATCTGTACATCTGTTGAATGACCCATTTTGATTACTCATCTCCTGGCACAGGTATATGACCAAATTCCACCTGTGGGTAGAATCACCTAAGTCGAGGATTTGTCACCTGAATTTGTAACAGTTGTATCACTTGTATCACTTATAAAAGGCCCTATCCTATGCAAGCTGACACCGGGGGCAAAGTAGCGGGCATTACGGGCATCCCTTCACTCCTATCCTCAGTTCCGAATCCTTGTTGAGAACGTGAACTTCACCCATTTTACCTATTTCTTCTTGGAAAGCCCGCAAGTTCGCGGATATGGTGCTCATCAAAATGCTGTTTTATACCGGAGTGCGCATCAGTGAGTTGGTCAATATGCGTCTCTGCGATGTAGATTTGGAGCGGTGTCAGAAAAGGATCAACCGGGGCAAGGGCGACAAAGATCGCGTCGTTCCTTTCCCGCTCGTGTTCCGGGAGCTGCTAGGCATGCATCTGCTTCAGATGTATGAACGATCCACGACGTATGTCTTCGAGGACTTACGCACCTCTTTCGCTGAGACGTTCAACGATCAGCGAGTCAGCTTGAGCTTGGAGGCATTTCCGACGTTGCATGCTTCTTTTTGGGGAAGAGCTGCGTCTGAGCGAAAGGTCGGAAAACTGGCCTCTCGTCGCTGTTCTCCGCTGAACACCGGGTATTGCAGGCGTAGCTCTCGATGCCTCACGCCCCAACGATTGTGCGTTCATGGCGCGACCAGCCTTCTCCCAGGACCCGTGATCTTTGTCATGGGTAAATCTGGAGGAATTTCACTTCCCCTTCTGTCCAGATGCGGGTACACTCCCGTGTAGGAGCAGAGTAGAGAACATGTAGTGAAAGGAGAAAGGTCATGGTATCCACTTCTACACGTCTCACCCCTCGGGAACGGGTTGCGACCCGTAAGCTCATGTGGGTTGGGCCGCTCACGATCGTTGTGGTAGTGCTGCTGAATCTCGTGGTGCGTACACTCGCGATCAGCTTCTTCGGTGTGGCTGCGAGCTTCTTGTACTTGCAAATACCTGTTGTCATCAGCAGTACCGTCAGTTTCTTGCTGTTAACCCTGCTCGCCTTCGTGCTGGTCGGTCGTTTCAGCATCCAGCTGGTTCGAAACTTTTGGATTGTGGCAGGTGCGGCCTTGCTGGTCTCGTTTCTGAATCCCTTCCTGCTGCTGGCTGGTTTGTGGCTTCCTGTGGTGGGCATGAACTTGCACATCTTCTGGACGATGATCGTCATGCACATGGTCTCAGCACTCATCGCGGTCAGCATGCTGACGACACTCGCCGTTGAGCGTTCGCGGTCCCTGGCCGCGGATACTTTGTGAAGAAGTTCACCAGGATGAAGAGGAGGTGTATAGTCATCATTGTGCTGATCTTTGGCGTGTCGCACTCCAACCTGCTCGTCGGGAATCTGCACTGGCTGATCCAGACGCTGCACACGCTGGTCGGCATCGGTGCTATCGTGCTGACAGGCGCACTTGGCGCACGTTACCGGACACTGAAGCGCGGCGAGGCGAAGCCCGAATCTTCATCTCAAGCGCTGCGGCTCTGAGTTTCAGTTGAGAAATTTGAGCGCGAAGTGCTGACCCATCCAGTTTTTCTCGTACAACCTGCTTTGTAGCACGATTTCCAGAAATCATCGCTTTAGTCACTTTAGTCACAAGAAACGAAGAAAAATGAGAGGAAGAAGAAAGATGTCAACTAGAAATATTCAAGAAGACATGACGAAGAATATGAAAGTGATTGGCTCTTCGAAAATGATCGGCTATTGGACAACCACGATCATCGTCACGCTTGAGTTGTTCGTAGGAGGCGTGACAGACCTGATCCATGGACGAGAGTTGCTCTTCGTCGGCGATCCTGTCGTCCTGGTTCTGGCGCACCTGGGTTATCCGCTGTACTTGCTCACGATTCTCGGAGTATGGAGGCTGCTAGGAGCCTTCGCCTTACTTGTGCCGCGTTTTCCTCGGCTCAAGGAATGGGCGTATGCCGGCACCTTCTTTGTCTACGTAATGGCGGCTGTATCATGGGCGGCGTGCGGGGGTGGGCTGGGTGACCTCATCGGGCCCCTCGTTTTCGCCATGCTCACGCTCGTTTCGTGGGCGCTGCGACCGCCAAGCCGGACCCTCGGAGTAATACTCCCTGCGATGGCACATGCGTAGACCCTTTATGAACACCCGGCCCGGTCCATTCCAAGGCTAGATGAAAGAAAGGGACAGTGCTGAAGCACATGGCGACCGGAAGCCTCCTGACTCTTGATGGACCTCTCAGCCTCGTCGTCATCGAGGGAAACAGGATCGAGAAAGATCGGTCTGGAAAAAGGCAGTGGTACAATGGAAGCGGATGTCCGGCATCGTCATACGGCACCGATAAGAAGGAACTCTATTATGCGAACACGGGACGATCACCGATGGCAAACAAACGGAAACACAAGCCAGGAGCGGGTCGAGATGAACGATGAAGTGATCAGGGAGAGTGGTGTCACCGTCCCCATCTGGCGGCTCTACCAGCTCTTCTGGCTGCTGATTTGTCTGTACTTTCCACTGGCTGCTATGCTGAGCAAACCAGATACCTGGCTTCGTTTCGCTGTGGGCAGCTTAGTCCTGCTTTTTTTCGCGGTCAGTTATACCTGGATCATGTGGCCGCATCCCGCGAGCCAGGAAGCGCGAACCCCTGGCAGATCCCGCCTGTCGTTACTGCTGTTGATTGCTCTCTGCCTCCTGGTCACCGTGTTTAGCCTCCTGGATGATCTGC
>CAVPEB010000040.1:0-76087 GCA_963702765.1 uncultured Chloroflexia bacterium | reverse complement strand
AAATTCCAATCATTTTTGATAATCTCGTCGAGAGTAACTACTCGAGCTGACCCTGCTACATCTGCGTATTCTCTGTACCAGGTGAAAATCTGGTCAATGTGTTCGGGAGTAAGTGTGTTCTGGTTGCGCCCTTTTTTGAAGAGTTTGGATGCATCGATGAAAAGTATCTGTCCTCGGTGTGCTGGTTGTTTGCGTTTGCGAAAGACAAGGATACATGCTGCCAGCCCTGTGCCATAGAATAGATTTGGACCAAGACCGATTACAGCCTCTAACAGGTCCATCTCCAGGATTTTACGGCGTATTGCCCCCTCAACGCCCATGCGAAAGAGCGCTCCATGAGGGAGAACGACGGCCATACGTCCGGTTTTGGGAGCCATAGAGCAAAGCATATGTTGGACCCAGGCGTAGTCACCACTGGTGCGCGGCGGCACACCTGCAATATTGCGACCATAGGGATCAGTGAGCCAGAGATCTTCGCCCCAATGTTCCAGGGAGAATGGAGGATTGGCGATGACACAATCAAAGGTGGCGAGAAGGTCTCCCTCGAAAAAGGCTGGTTGGCGCAAAGTATCGCCGCGGATGATCTGGAAATCTTCGATGCCGTGCAAAAAGAGGTTGATACGCGCAATACCAGAGGTGGTGAGGTTCTTTTCCTGTCCGTAGAGTTTGCCCCAGAGTGTTCTGGCGTTTCCACCTTCTTCGCGTACATGATGTACGGCTTCGAGTAGCATACCTCCGGTTCCGCAGGCAGGGTCATAGATACTTTCGCCTTCCTGCGGATCGAGGATGCGAATCATCAGGCGGACAATGCTGCGTGGAGTGTAGAACTCACCAGCTTTTTTGTTGGTAGCGTCGGCAAATTTCTTGATGAGGTATTCATAAGCCTGTCCAAGCACATCGGAGTCGACATCGCTGTTAGATAGGGGCAGGCGTGAAAAATGGTCGATCAAATCGCTGAGCAATTCATCCGAGAGGCGATCTTTGTTGGTCCAGGAGGCATCACCAAAGATACCATAAAGGGTGCGCTGGTTTGCCTTCTCGATTTCACGCATGGCGTATTGCAGCGCCTGGCCGATGTTTGTCGTGAGTGCGCGAATATCACGCCAGTGGCAGCCCTCTGGGATTTGAAAGCGGTGGTTCTCAGGGAACAGCGCATATTCCTGATCTCCGCCCGATTCTGCCAGGGCTGTTGCTAACTCTTCATCATAGGCATCAGAGATGCGTTTGAAAAAAAGTAAGGGGAAGATGTATGTCTTGAAGTCTGCCGCGTCGACCGGGCCACGAAGGATGTTGGCTGCTTCCCAGAGGTGCGCTTCCAATGTTGAGAGATCGAGGGCTGTACTGAGTATAGCTCCTTGCTCACCATCAGGAATTACTGAGAACGATAGCTGGGTATCCTTTTTCTTCTTCATAACATACAAGGTTTTCTACATACGAGATGTTGTGGTGTCATAAAATAAATGGTTGTGTCTCGGCGATTGTACTACAGTTCGCTTTAAAATAATAGACTCGTTAAGATAAAAGTTCTAACTATTTGCTACTACAAGTTTTTGCACAGTTTATATATAACATGAATACTGTAAACTCGCTGGAGGAGAGCAAATCCAAACAGTGTTTGTTTCCATTAAGAAAGGTGTAAGCTACATGGCGGATCAGCGTCATCTCAATAAACTCAATGAAGGGGTGGATAGCCTGGAATAAGTGGCGCGATGAGCATCCGGAAATCTTGCCCGATTTGAGAGAAGCAAAGTTACATGGAAGGATACTTACTGGGATAGACTTTCAGACACACGAACCTGGATGATGCCGACCTATCAGATGCCAATCTTTGTTCTTCCTCACTTAAGTCGGCAAGCCTCTTTCGAACTACTCTCAGAGGAGCAAAGCTTCGTAATGCCAACCTGTATAGGACTTATTTCAAGGAAACGATTCTTCAGCGTACCAATTTTCATAAAGCATCTTTACTAGACACAGCTTTTCTCAATGTAGATCTTAGTGAAACGATTAATCTTGAAACTGCAGTCCATCTTGGGCCATCGACGATTGGGATTGATACCATCCAACGGTCTCGAGGGAAAGATCCCCGAAGCTTTTCTGGTAGGTGCAGGTGTCTCAGAACAATTACATTCCTATATCCACTCTTTGGGCCGTGCACCTTTTGATTACTATACCTGTTTTATAAGTTATTCTAGTCATGACCAGCACTTTGTGGAGATACTTTATCGGGATTTGCGCAAAGCAGGTGTCCTTTGCTGGTTTGCATCCGAGGATCTGAACGCTGGAGATAAATTTCCCGCAGAGATCACGGAAGCTGTTCAAAGTCGAGAGAAATTGCTTGTTGTACTCTCTAAATCGTCGCTAAAAAGTGACTGGGTCAGGAAAGAAGTACAACTTGCACGGCAGAAAGAGGGTAATGGGAATAGGGAAGTGCTGTTACCGATTCGTCTGGATAGCGCTATTTCGAGTTCTACTGTTGATTGGGCAATAGCCATACGAAAACGGCGGCATATCACAGACTTTCAAAACTGGCAACAACCCTCCCGACTACCAGAAGATGCTTAACGAATTTGCTAGATGACCTGTGTAGGGAATAAAGCAATATTCGTTCTGCTGGTATGGAAAAAGTTTATTTCCCACTCAGTTGCATAACAATTGGCGCGAATGTCTCCAGGTATGTAGTCAGAAATGACAAAGTAGGAGAAGGCGTATTTCTCACGCAGGATCTGAATTTTTTCAGTGATTTGATCCATTGAACCAATGAGCAATGAAGGCATTTGCAGAACTTGTTGGGCAGAAATGCCGTTCCATCCTCGTTGGTGTAGGATCTGTTCGGCTTTTTGGTGCTGATCGTGGGTTATCTCTATAGTGACTACCATGCTTAGCTCGATCTCGTCGAAGCGCTCTCCTGCGGCCTGGCGAATCCAATCCACTTTTTGCGCAAGAGTTTCCGCAAAGCGCTCTGTTGGGTCTTCCGAGATGGTTCCGTTGGTAAGAGCTTTCGGCAGGATGCCAATGATATCGGCTTCGCGGGCTGCAATGGAGAGCATGCGCTTGCTACCTGCGCCAATAAGTAGAGGTGGATGTGGTTTTTGTGAGGGTTTGGGAAAACTCTCGAGGTGAGTGATTGTGTAGTGCTTGCCAGCGAAGGTGAGTGGTTGCTCAGCAAAGGCCCCTTTAAGAATGAGTAGAGCCTCTTGCATGCGTTCAACACGTATTCCAGGTGGGTCAAAAGGGATTCCTGTCTGTTCATACTCGGATCGCAACCAACCTGCTCCAATACCAAGCTCGAAACGCCCTTCTGAAAGTACATCTAATGTCGCTGCTTCCTTGGCAAGCACGATCGGGTGGCGATAATCATTGGCGAATACTAAACTGCCTACACGCAGTGCTGTTGTGGCATCCGCTGCGGCCATGAGTGCTGGTATTGGAGCCAGTTGATGGTTGAAGTCTCCCTGGATAAAATGATCTCGAATTAGGAAGGTGCTGTAACCGAGCTGCTCGACTCTTTGTGCCTTTTGCACCCATTCCTCTCGCGAGAGGGAACTTTCGTCAATGACTCCAAAACGAAATGCTCGCAGTCTCTTCATTGCGGTGATCCTTTCTTGCTGTTTCTTATCTTTTCAAACGCAGGTTTTTCTGAGCTTGTGAAGTTAGAATAAAGGATCTTGAAGAGAGAAACTATCTCAATCTTGCTTTTCAAATTTTATTTGTTACAAAGATGAACCAGGATAGCGCAAGCGTTGATACTTTTCACCTAAGCACGCGTTTGCCAGCAGGACAGCGCAAGCGGTCAGCACGGATAACCCAGGACAGCGCAAGCGCCCCCACACCGCGTCCACGCAGCCCCTGTCCCTACACCAGAGGCATCTAACAACTTATAGTTGGTGAACCTTCATACATCGGTCCAATGACATGCTATACTGGGCGAGGGGGTTATTTAGACCACATCTCTGCTCAGAGATGTAAGGGTTGTTATGGTGCTATTGAAAGATGCAAAGTTCACTTATCGTTGAAGTGTACCGAGGAGGGAATAATGTCTAACGGGCAAGAACAATGGGCCACTCAGATCCGCGAGATACCTAACGTTTTTCGGATGGCACTTCTTTCAAATGATGACGAGGCTATCCGATATCGACCTGCGGAAAATGAATGGTCGGCGGTAGAAGTAGTGGGCCATATGATCGATAAAATGCAGATCTGGGCTAGCCGGGTGGAGCGTATCCTGGTCGAGGAGCGGCCCGCATTACCAGGGTACGATCAAGATACCCTGGTACGTGATCACGACTACCAGCATGCTGATCCAGACGTATTATTTGAGCACTTAAAGCAAGCGTGTGAGCGCTATGCTTCTCTCGTTGAGAGCATTCCTACTTCAGCTCTGCAGCGGGAGGGAGTGCATGAAGAATTTGGCACATTAACAGTCCGTCAATGTATTGAGGCTACTCTTGACTCGGTTCCACAGCATCTTGCGCAACTGCGTGCCGCACAGACACTTGTGTAGAATCAGTGGGACATGTTCTCCACTTCTCTTTGTGCAATGTAGTCAGAAAATTCCCCATTGTATGTTTTCATCGCGGTTTCACACTAATTGATACATAAAAAATCCCATTCTTCTCTGTAATGGGTAGTAGAAGAATGGGTTGAGTCCAGTTCTTTGGAGGCTAATTTATGCGTTCGCGTTGCCGCCAGCCTGGAACATCCAGCGGATACCAAACTTGTCTGTGAGGTCACCAAAGGTTCCGAAGTATTCCTCGGTTAAGGGGTTACCCACGGTTCCTCCAGCTGAGAGCTTCGCAAAGATCGGTTCAATTTCCGCTTTGCTGCTTCCCATAATGGCAAGCGTAATGGCATTCCCATTTTTCATTCCCTCTGGGCCAACCATATCTGAAGCCATTAACACGATGCCGTCTTTCGCTAAGACTGAGTGCATAACATTGTCTTGCATTGCTGGTGGCATCTGCCCTGCCATAGGTGTCTCCCCAACGGTTTGTATGGTGAGTTCACCTCCCAAACATGACTGGTAGAATGTCATTGCTTCACGACAGTTGCCGCTAAACATTAGGTATGGATTCAGTTGTGGCATGATCTTCTCCTTCTTTGAATGAGATGTTTGTTACAGCGTTAGCGATCTGTAGTACAAGGTTTGCATTTACTTTGGCTGATTTGACTTACGTACTTTATAAAACTCTTCCTACCTATATATTCTCATTGAAGGCCGGAAAAGTGGAGGTGGTCTTTATCTACCATACCATTTGGAGATGAGTAAATCAAGTTATTCATTAAGAGTGCAGGGCGATTTAAAAGTCGTTTTTCCCCCACCCATCCACCCTAAGAGGATGAAAACTGGGGACACCCCAGACCCCGGCAGAAGGGGCTTCGCCCCCTCTGCACTCCCCTTGGCATCGACTTTTAAATCGCCCTTTTAAGAGTGGTTCCACCAACTATCCTCTCTCCCCGGCAATTTTTTCTCGGACAGGGTATCTGTCCTATTTGCTTCCATTTTAACTCGCCGCCTCCGGCGGCAAAAGAGAAGAAAAAAGTTTTCGGGGACCCGCTTTTGCATCTCCCAGATGCGCGGCCCCGAACCCCGGCAGAGGACGCGGCCCTCTGCACTCCCATTACAACTCTAGCTCTTTGATGGCTTGATGGAGCAATTGGGCAGAGTGTTTGAGCTGCTGCTCCTCTTTGGCACTCAAAGATAGTTGGACAATGCGATTGACACCATACCGGTTGACGACGGCTGGTAAGCTGAGGTATACATCCTCGATGCCATATATGCCGTTGGTCAGACAACTTACTGTTAAGACGCGATTTTGATCGCGTAAGATGGCCTGGACGATTTGCGTTACTGCCAATCCAATAGCGTAGCTGGTTGCACCTTTGCGTTGAATGATTTCGTAGGCGGCATTTTTCGCCTGTTCAAATAAGCGATACCATTGCTCAGGATCTTGTATCGTACCCAGTTCGGGATCAAGGGCCAGCAGAGGCGCACCGGCAACGTTCAAGCGGCTCCAGACAGGGACTTCACTATCGCCATGTTCTCCAATTATATAGGCATGGATGCTGCGCGGGTCGAGTTGTAAGTTTTGCGCAAGGAGATAGCGGAAGCGCGCAGTATCAAGCATAGTTCCAGAGCCAATGATGGCGTTGCAGGGTAGGCCTGACAGCTTCCATGTGACATAGGTCATCACGTCGACAGGGTTGCTGACCACAAGGTAGATCGCATCGGGGCAATATTGTACGAGTTCTGAGATTAGATTCTTGAAGATAGCGACATTGCGCCCGAGGAGTTCAAGGCGGCTCTCGCCTGTTTTTTGCCTGGCGCCTGCCGTGATGATCACTATATCGGCTCCCTGGCAATCGGCAATGGTTCCTGCTTTCACGATGGCGGGCGCGACAAATGAGAGACCATGCACCAGGTCCATGACTTCCCCTTCGAGTTTGACCCGGTCAACATCAACCAGCACCAGTTCATCGAACGTGCTCTGAATCAACATTGAATAGGCACACGCCATACCTACCTGACCAGCGCCGATGATTGCACCTTTCCGAGGGCGGCGAATCGTCGTGGACGGAACGGACTCCCCATAGGAAACAAAGAGATTATTCATGATACGACTTCTTCCTTTCTGGTGGTTGCGCCATCACCACTTCGTCACTTTTCTCGATTGGTTGTATTCGATCTCCATCTTTTCCAGAATAGCGTATCGTATGTTAAGCCCATATTGCAATCACAGCAAATCGCTTGATGATTACAGAAAGATCAGGTTATAGATGGATGATATATTAGTCATGGAATGTGAGATGTTGTTGTAATGTTTATGAGAATATGAGATGCATCCAGATATTTAGATGGCCAAATCAGTTGTGAGATAGAGTGAATTGAGGAGAAAAATATGAATTCAGCATCTTCGATGCAAGTAATATCAGTCAATGTTGGGCAGCCAAGAAAAGTGCTCTGGAATGACCAGATTGTAGAGACTGGAATATATAAAGAGGCTGTTGAGGGTCGAGTTGCTGTTCGACGGTTGAATATAGATGGTGATCGCCAAGCGGATCTGGAGGTGCATGGAGGATTGGATAAGGCAATTTATGCTTATCCAGCAGAACATTACCCGTTCTGGCGAGAGCAGTTTCCTGAGATGGAATTGCCCTGGGGAATGTTCGGGGAAAACCTGACACTCACAGGGCTTTTAGAAGATACAGTTCATATTGGCGATCATTTTCAGGTGGGGTCTGCTAAATTGATGGTGACTCAGCCACGGTTACCTTGCTTCAAGCTTGGTATCAAGTTTGGACGTGACGATATTCTCAAGCGTTTCCTGGTGAGCGGGATGACTGGTTTCTACTTTGCTGTACTCGAGGAGGGTGAGGTTGCTGCTGGCGATACGATCAGCCTGTTACATCAAGACGAACACCTGGTACAGGTTGCTGATATTGTACGTCTCTATCGTGACGATAAGTATAACCTGGATCTGATCCGGCGTGTAGTTGCTGTGCAGGCATTACCAGAGGAATGGCGAGAATACTTCCAGGAACGATTAGAGAAGCTTACAAACTCTCGTTTGTCGAAGGAAGTCTGAGAGATATTGGCATGGTCAGCGCAAAGGCAGAGGGCGCTAACTCTATAAGCGCCCTCTGCCTGAAATCGGGGTCTTCCTGGAAAAGAATGTTCTAGGCTGTCTCTACAGTTGGGCCGCTGCTGGATGGAGTCTCAGAACTGGATTCTGCTGGCGCCTCGTCTGCGAAATCGCCTTCTTGTGCGGGACGTTTGAATACATAATAGGCTGAGTTTGCGGTTAGAGGTTGGATGCCGACAAGCTCCCATCCCTCTTGTCCAAGTGTATTCATGTAGCGACGGGCGAAGGTGCTGCGTCGCTCATTGCCGATGAGTGTCTCGAGCCCTTCGCTAGATATACGCCCGCGATAATCAATGTATGCTACTTTGTAAGCCCATTGTGCCATGTTCTTCTCCTTTTGCGCTGCTTTTCTGTTTGTTTTGGACGATGTGTTTGTGTTGTTTGTGCAAATAAAGGTTGTATGGTCCCTACCAGCATTTCCCTGCGATACCATATCCGATGATATCTCTCGACAAAGCACTGCTTTTGTGGTCCGCCTCGCACGCAGATTTGAGAGTGTTTTGTCTGAACGGCTGGCACTGCGCCGGGTTCCACAATCAGCGCTGTGTCGGTCGTAGGGTTGTGCTGGTAGTTTCCTCTGCACAGTTGTAAGTATAGCTTTGGTTTTTGTGTTGCGCACCGCTAGTTTCGACGGTTTTTTGTGCAGATAGTTATGACGGGTTAACCCTGTCTATTTAGACAGGGTTAACCCGGGGGCTTGTTGACTGGCCGCCTTCGGCGGCAGGAGATAAAAAGTATTTTTCGGGGACACCCCGAACCCCCGCAAAGGACTGCGTCCTCTGCACTCCTGCTCTGTTAGTTGCCTGCGGCAAGTGAGGGAAAAGGGATTTTCGGGGATAACTTGAACTCCGGCAAAGGACTGCAGTCCTCTGCACTCCTCATGCGATAAAGTTCTTGGCACTCCTGTTAGGGGAGGGGTAGGTCGAATGTGAAGGTTGTGCCTTGTTGCTCTTCGGTGGATGGTTCGAGTTGGAGGGTTCCGCCGTGGGCATCTATGATGCTTTTTGCGATGTAGAGGCCAAGGCCAGAACCTTTCTGGCGGCCGCTAGTTGCTAATCGGCTGTAGGGGCGAAATAGTTGGTCGACTTCTGCGAAGGGTATGCTTTGGCCTTCGTTGTGTACTCTGATAGAGACTTTGCCTGGGAAGAGGGAGGCCTGGATTGTTATGGTTGTTTCTTCGGGAGAGTATTTGATGGCGTTGTCAATCAGGTTCCCCAATGCTTGCTGGAGGCGACCGTAATCCCAGTTACCTATGATGGGAGAGTCGGGTACTTCTACTGTGAATGTGTGGTATGGGGCGATGGGTCTCAGTTGTTCGACCGTTTCTTTCACCAGTTTGACTGCATCGCAAGGGTTGCAGGCCAGGGTAAACTGTCCACTGGTCAGGCGAGAAGAGTCCAGTAAGTCGCTGACGAGACGTGATAAACGCCAGGCCTGGCTGATGATAATGTTGGTGCCTCGTTCGATGGTTTCTTGTCGCTGATTTGGGCGGGCTACGATATGGGCATAGTTGATGATGGGAGTTAGCGGGCTGCGTAACTCATGCGCGATCATGGCCGTAAATTGTTCTTTGCGTGCCAGTTGCTCCTTCAAGTGGAGGTTGTTCCCAGTAAGCTCGTCAATCTGCTTTTGTAAAGCTGCTATAACTTCGTCCTGTGGTTGCTCGTACTCCATTTACATACCTCACCGATCTTCCTCACTTCATTTGAGGGTGCGTTTGTTATAGGTAGTATACCCAGTTTTAGTAGCACTCTGCCAGAGGGATAGCTGCTGTAGGATAATCTGGTAATTTATCCTGGAGTTCACGTGTTTCGTCAGCTCTTATGAATTATCTATATCTGATAGCAAATCGAGTTCTTGTAGTTCTTCCTGGGCTATCTCGCTTAGTTGTGTGATATCCAGGCTTGGGTCTGCGTGTGAAATTAGATGGTGGAGTCGTTCAATAATCCCCAATCGCATGTAGTGATCGGAAGTCAGTAGTAATTCACCAATGGCTATTTCGATTTGTCGACGTTGCATGATTGCAAGAGTTGACTCTGTCATGTTTGTTTGCTTCTTATTTTGTGTTGGCTGTTACTTTGTTGTCGTTTGTTTTGGTGCCGGATTTTTCTGTGCTGCTCTCGTTTGATTTGCTTTCGCTGGCAGTTTTTGTTTCACCTTCTTTGGTGGATTCGGTCTTTTCGCTCTTGTTGGCGTTGCCATTTTCGTTTACTGCTGAGCTGGATGTTTTGTGATCTGTTTTGTAGAATCCGGATCCTTTAAAGACGACGCCTGCTGGGAAGAATACTCTGCGGATGGAGCCGCCACATTCCGGGCAGGTTGTCAGGGAGTCGTCGGTCATTTTTTGCCAGGTTTCAAATCTGTGGCTGCATGTGCGGCAGAGATATTCATATGTTGGCATGTTGTTGTTACCTCTAAGTTGTTTTGCTACGCGCTTTCAGATATAAGAAGATAAGAAGGTTTCTTATCAGCTTTCTTTTTCTTGCCGCCTGCGGCGGCGAAGGAGGGGGTTTGGGGACACCCCAAACCCCGGCAAAGGACTGCGTCCTCTGCACTCCTGTCCTTGTCACTTCCAGCGGAGAAGGATTTTGGGGATAGTCCAAACCTTGGCAAAGGACGAGTCCTCTGCACTCCTGTTTGCTACCTTAGGCAGTAAAACGAGATTTTTGGGATACCTTAAATCCAGTAAAGGATAAAGTCCTCTACGCTCCTGCTGATTGATTATGATGATTACTATTATATAGCGTGCAGCTTCATTGTTGTCAATCGTTTTATGGGAGTGCTAACAATGAAACGCGCCTATTCATTATAACGCGACAGGAGGTGGAAAGTATTCCAGATGGATAATTGATTGCATCTCTGCAATGTAGAAATCTGGCCTGGGGAACTGTTCATTTCATGGAGGTATACCTTTATTCGACACGTCCAATGTATTCCTTTACTTTTTGGGCAGCATCACGAGTCATGCCGTTGAGGGACGCGAGATCGTCGATGCTAGCTGCACTGATAGCGCGAACTGAGCCGTAGTGCTTCATGAGCGCCTGTTTGCGCTTTGGCCCTATGCCTGGAATTTCGTCTAAAACTGACTTGAATGTGCGATCGGAGCGTAGCTTGCGGTGATAGGTAATGCCAAAGCGATGGGCTTCATCACGAATGCGTTGTACCATGTAGAGCCCCTGGGACGAGCGAGGCAAGATAATGGGATCTGGAGACCCGGGCACAAAAATCTCTTCATTCTCTTTCGCCAGACCTACGGTTGGGATGTCGATGTGAAGTTCCTGCAATACTTCCATTGCAGCGCTAAGTTGTCCTTTGCCCCCGTCGATGATAATCAGGTCGGGCATGGCCCATTCGTGTTGCAAAGGTGTCTCTTGTTCTATTTGTGGTGTGTCTTCACTCGCGTTTTCTTCAAGAGCGATCTCGATTTCGCTGTTATTTGAGGATTGCCTGCGAAATCTCCTGCGTAACATCTCCTGGTGGCTTGCAAAGTCGTTAGGCCCTTCGACCGTTTTAATCTTAAAACGCCGGTACTCACTGCTCTTGGGGCGTCCTGCCTCGAAAACAACCATCGCTCCCACCGAGTTTGTGCCTTGCGTATTCGAGATGTCGTAACATTCGATACGTTGTGGTGGCGCAGCCAGGTTAAGCGCCTCCTGTAGTTCCTCTAGCGCCAGTTGTGTTTTCTGACTGTCGGTGAGCCACTTAATGCGCTGTTGCTCCAATATTTCCTGAGCATTTTGTTTTACCATCTCGATCAAGCGCAACTTTTCGCCACGTTTAGGTGCAGCAATGCTTACCGCTCCTCCACGTTTCTCTTTGAGCCAGCTTTGGACAACGAGTTTGTCGTCCGGCTCGGCTTCGACAATCATTTCGGCAGGGACGTGTGGTGAACTTTCATAGAATTGCTGTATGAATGAACTCATTACTTCGCCTGAACTGCTATCGCGCGTTCCCTGCAAGATAAAAAATTCTCGCCCAACGAGCTTGCCACTGCGGAAAAAGAAAACCAGGGCGCAGGTTTCATCCTCACCGCTGGCGAGAGCAATTACATCCTGGTCGTCCTGCCCCTCAGTGTGGATGACGCGCTGCTTTTCCAGGATACGCTCGACTGCCTTGATTCGGTCACGGATACGGGCTGCCTCTTCGAAGTTAAGGTTTTCGGCTGCTAGCTGCATCTGCTCCTGTAACGTTTTAACCACCTCGTCATGTTTACCCTCCAGAAACAAGATTACTTGCTGGATTACGGCATCGTATTCCTCTCGCGTAGCGTATGCCACGCAGGGAGCGATACAGCGATGAATGTAGTATTGCGTACAGGGGCGAGGCAGCAGCTTTTGCTTCCATCCAGAAGGTGGTTCGCCGCTGCGAGGTGGCGCCCAGGTAGAGGCGTCGTATCGACAGGTGCGGAATGCAAAAAGCTTATTGAGCAAGTCTAGTGTTGAGTCAACCGCGCCAGAGTTGGTATAGGGGCCGAAATAGCGATTGCCATCGCGCTGAAAACTGCGCACACGATACACGCGAGGAAAGTCCTCGGTCAATGATACTTTGATGTAAGGGTAGCTTTTATCGTCGCGTAGAAGCACATTGTATTTGGGGCGGTATTGCTTGATATAGTTGCTCTCAAGCACAAGCGCTTCAACTTCATTTTTAACGACGAGGAACTCAATATCCTCGATCTTTGCTACCATACTACGGTTCTTCGGGCTGAGAGCACTGGATTCCTGGAAGTAGGAACGCACGCGATTATAGAGCGAAATGGCTTTGCCAACGTACAGAATTGTGCCTTGAGCATCTTTCATCAAGTAGATGCCTGGCTTATGCGGTAGTGAGTTGAGTACAGACTGGATTTTTTCGTTCATGATATGTCCCGAGGATTCGTGTTTTGGAGCTTTCGTCGCACCTTCACAGTATAGCACATTTGCATATATTGCATTTGCCTGGCTCGCAAGCGAGCCTATTTTATGAGGGTGTGAAAAGTATGTGTGTGCCCGCGGGCACACACATACTTTTCACACCCTCATAAAAGCCCGCCACAGGCGCGTAGAGAATATCACTGCGTGACTTTTGAGAGGCCCGGTTTCAATCGAAGAAAAGCGACATTTTGTGCGAAAATACCATTAAATTTGTGAGGAAGTACCACTCTAAGGATAGTCAGAATAAGCAGGCTGTTGTATACTAAGGCACGTTATCATCCTGTTCCACGCTGTCGTTTCCTGTTGCAGAGAAACGCGAGTTATATATTTACTCTTTAGGTTATCTGATATGAGTTGTATTGGTACCGCTGGACATATTGATCATGGCAAATCGACTCTGGTAAAAGCACTCACCGGTATAGATCCTGATCGACTGGCCGAAGAGAAGGAACGTGGCATGACCATTGATCTGGGATTTGCCTGGTTGAAGCTTCCAGGAGGACGCGAGGTTGGTATAGTGGATGTGCCGGGCCATGAAGGTTTTATTAAGAATATGCTAGCGGGTGTGGGCGGTATTGATGCTGCATTACTGGTGATTGCTGCCGATGAGGGTATCATGCCTCAAACACGCGAACACCTGGCAATTCTTGATCTTTTAGGTGTGCGAAGGGGTGTAGTTGCGCTTACCAAGGCTGATCTTGTCGATGAGGAGTGGATCGAACTTGTGCGTGAAGAGGTAGCTGAGCAATTGAAACCGACCACGTTGGCTAGCGCTGAGATTATCCCTGTTTCCGCCTATACGGGAGAAGGACTTCCCGAATTAGTTGCGCAGTTTGAGAGGATTTTTGATGAGACTGAGGATCGGCAAAACATCGCTCGTCCTCGCCTGCCAATTGATCGTGTTTTCACAATGACTGGGTTTGGCACAGTTGTGACCGGGACACAATTGGATGGTGTCTTCAAAACCGGACAGGAAGTGGAAGTGCAACCGCAAGGTTTGAAGACACGCATACGTAGTTTGCAGATGCATAGACGCCAGGTTGAGGTAACCACTCCTGGAAATCGCGTAGCAATGAATTTAGCGAATGTATCGCGTAACGAGTTAGAGCGCGGTAACGTGGTAGCGTTGCCCGGACAACTACAGCGTACTATGTTGATTGATGTGCGGCTTCAACTATTGGCAGATGTGGCTCGTCCACTAGGGCATAATACTCAGATCGATTTCTATAGTGGTTCGCAGGAAGTGCCTGCAAAGGTGAGGCTGTTGGATGTTGAGGAACTGAAACCTGGTAAGAGCGCACTGGCACAGATAAGATTACGTTCACCCGCAGTGGTCGCGCGGCGCGATCGTTTTATCCTGCGTATTTCGTCCCCCAGTTCAACGATTGGTGGAGGCGAGGTAATCGATGTGCATCCTCGCTATCACCGCCGTTTCCAGCAGCCTGTACTGGCGGCCCTGGAAACGCTCGAACGAGGATCACCGGATGAGTTGGTGCTGTCGGCGTTGGATAGGAGACGTGAAACGATTCGCCCTGGCGCGAAGTCCATACGCGGATTGGTAGGCTATGAATTAACGGAGATTGCTAAGCAAAGTAATTTATCCCGAGATGTGACATTGCAAACATTGGAGACGTTGTTAACTGAGGAACGAGTACGCAAAGTTGGCTCACTCTGGTTTGCCCAAACGATATGGGAGACCTTGAAGGAAGAGTCTATTCGATTGGTAAGCGAGCAGCATCGCCTGCATCCATTACGCAGTGGCCTTTCTAAAGAGGAATGGCGTACGCGTTTGAATCTGCCCCCAAAAATGGCATCAGAGGTTTTCCTTGTATTGCAGGAAGAGGGGCAACTAGCCGAGGTGACCAGCACCAGTGGCTCATCCGGAGGATTTATTCGAATACCGGGATTTGTGCCTGAATTTACTACTGTACAGCAGCAGCAAGTGGAGCGACTTCTACGCATGTTTCAAGAGTCTCCCTTTATGCCTCCAGGTCGTTCAGAATCAGAAGCAATAGTGGGTGGTGAAGTTTTAGCATCGCTGATTGAGCAAGGGCAGCTGGTGAAGTTGGGGAGCGCCAATGATACGGTGCTTTTTCTACGTGAAAGCTATGAGGAAGCGATAGGAAAACTTATTGGGTTCTTGCAAGAACATCAGAAAATGACAGCGGCAGAAGCACGCGATGTCTTAGGTACTACCCGAAAGTATATTTTACCTCTTCTTGAACATATGGATGAGAGGCATATCACACGTCGTGTAGGCGACGAACGGATACGGGGCACAGCGGGATTGCAAAGCTGAACGGGAAAGAAGTGTAATTTTAGCACAAAGTGTTCCATTAAATAGCATAATGAGTTAAAATAGTGTGCGCAAGCATATAGCATGTAGTGCGTTTTTTTGAATGGGTGATACTCTCGACCCTTTCACATGTGCGGGGAGTTATGCAGATCGAAGTTCTGGGAGATCGATACCAGTTACAGGACCCCATAGGTCGTGGTGGCATGGCCACTATTTATCGTGCACGGGATTTGCGGATGGATCGTACAGTAGCAGTGAAAGTGCTACGCGAGGTTTACAGTACCGATCCGAAGTTCGTGAGGCGCTTTCAGGTCGAAGCGAAAGCAGCGTCAGCCTTGCAGCATCCCAATATTGTGCAAGTCTTTGACTATGGGCAAACTGATGGGAATTATTATATCGTGATGGAGTTGGTCGAAGGGACTGATCTGCGCCGCTACCTGCGTTCCCGAGGCGTGCTGGATGTGGATCGCGCCATTATCATTGCTCATGACGTAGCACTGGGGCTGGGCGCTGCGCACCGGCGGAATATCGTGCATCGGGATGTGAAACCACAGAATGTGCTGGTCGGTCGAGGCGGGTCGATCAAGTTGACGGATTTCGGCATTGCCAGCGTGTACAAAGATATCAATGCGGAACGTCTCACAACGACAGGCATGACCTTAGGAACGGTGCAGTACTACGCCCCGGAGCAAGCGCAGGGAGAGATTGTGAGTCCAGCTGCCGATGTATACGCTCTGGGCATTGTGATGTACGAGATGGTGACGGGTCACCCGCCGTTCGATGGTGAATCTCCTGTAGCAGTGGCCATGCAGCATATTCAAGATATTCCGATTCCACCAAGCCAGATCAATCCGAATCTGACTCCGTCGCTGGAAGAAATTATCCTGCGTTGTCTGGAAAAAGTGCCAGAAATGCGTTTCCGTGACGGCTCACAACTGGCGCGAGAATTAGAATCGCTTGCAGATAACGAACTGGGCGAGTTCGTGGCAGCCCCATTGACACCTGGACATTCGCCAGTGCCTATTACCTATAGTCAGATTCCCCCACGACCCAACTCAAGTCGTCCCAGCCCATCCCGTGAAGGTCAGCAACGCAGTCCTGCTCCAGTGCCTGACGTGCTGTCAAATGGTAATGGCTCATCCAGCCATAATGGCCGTAATGGGGCAGGTGGAGTTGTGGGCGCAGATGATGATAGGACAATAGCTCTCAATCAGCAGAGATATAACGCGCCTATGTATATACCCGAGTCGAGTGCGCCTCGTCCGGGGCAGGTTGGAACTATACCCCGATCGGGGGCTGTGCCTCAAAACAAAAGCAACTCACGTTTGGCCAGTATTATCACGGTACTTATACTTCTGGCAACCTTGATATTGTTAGGTTTTAGTGCTTTTGTCGCTTATACAGTGTTTAACAGTGGTAAGGCAGGTGTTCCAACACAGGTCGTGACTCAAGTTACTGTGCCTGACCTGAAAGGAATGACGTGGACAGATGCGTCAAACACTGCCACGAGCGCTGGATTTATATTGAGATCACAAGATGGCAGTAAAGATGGTGTTGTACTCCAACAGACTCCAAATCCTGGAGATAAACTGATTAGCGGTTCTCCTATTGAAGTACTGATGGGTGTCCAGAAGGTCGCCATACCCGCTTTTACACCAAATACTACAACGCTTGCAGCGTACGAAACTCAACTCAAGAAACTTGGGTTTACCAATATTAAAGCTGTATCTGCTGGAGCGGATCCAACTTTACAGCCAAATATCGTTTCTGGGGTAAGCCCATCCGCAGGCACTTCTGTAAGTCCAACTACTCAAATCATCATTTCTGTAAAGAACTTAAATGGTACACCTGCTGTAACTCCTAGTCCCTCGCCTACGGCACAGCCGAGTCCGACACCGAGTCCGACGCCAAGCCCGAGTCCGAACCAAGCCCGACACCGAGTCCGACACCAAGCCCGACACCGAGTCCAACACCAGGTCCGTCGCCTACTCCGACGCGAGTTAGACTGCTGTGCTTTTGTTGTAGTAGAGCATAGTGTGGTCAAGGGACGAGATCCTTCGCTGACGCTCAGGATGACATAAATGCGTTTGGGATGACGCGACGAGGTGTGTTCTTCTAGACCAATCACATTCTTACCAACCCATGCGAGACCCCTGAATTAATATGTTGTAGCCAAAGTCTAACCGCCATCACCCTTGCTGATGTTGATGGACTTTACATAGTGATCATAATCACACCCTCAACGAACTCTTCCCATTTTTACGTTTATTGATACAAGGTTATTGCTGCCGTTTATTCATGGGAGCATAACGGGCATGAGATGCTTTACCTGTATTTCGGTAAGGGATTTCATGCATTTGAACGTATTTTTTGTTGGATAGAGTTGTTGTATGTATGATCCTGGGGGTCGAGGGATGACTTTTGGGTCATCCTAACGGAGTGTAGTAGTATGCGACGTAAATTTGTAAGGAATGTGTCCTTTGTAGTTGCCTCCCTGTCGTTGATTGCAGTTAGTCTTCTAGCAATGCGGGTAGTGGTTCACGCAGATCAGAATTCGCGCACGATCTTGAGCGGGCATATGGTACCTCTCATCCAGCAAGCCCATCTTGTGCAGAATACAAGCGCTACCCAGCAATTAAACCTCTCAATTGGCATGCAGTTGCGTAACCCCTCTGAGCTGGATAGCTTATTAAGCGCCATCAACGATCCAAACTCTTCACAATATCACCAATATCTCACTCCTGATCAATTTGATCAGTTATTTGCACCTACGTCAGACCAGGTACAGCAGGTGATCTCTTATTTACAAAGCCAGGGGATGACAGTTACCAGTGTTGCCCCTGATAACATGCTTATCGATGCCACTGCTACAGTAGCACAGGTGCAGCAGGCATTTAGCGTGCAGATCAATACGTACCAGGCGGGTAATCATACGTTTTATGCCAATACTGCCTCTCCAAGTGTCCCAACATCAATCAGCCAGTTGATTACTTCAATAGGGGGGCTGGATAATAGCGTGCAGTATCAACCACTCTATCAAAGGATGATCAAAAACATACAAAAGCATGGAACTGTCCTGGCTACACCGAGCGGATTTGGCCCAAAAGATCTGTCAGGCGCTTATAATGCAACGCCTCTACAGAATGCAGGAATACTGGGGGATAATCAAACCGTTGCGCTCTTTGAACTCGATGGGTATCAACAATCGGATGTTGCGCAATATTTTCAGAATTATGGAATACCAACGCCTACTATCTCCAATGTGCAGGTAGATGGCTTTAATGGCACTCCAGGGCAGGGAGCAATCGAAGTAGAACTGGATATGGAGGTGGTGGGCGCTCTTGCTCCACATGCCAATCAAATTGTATATGAAGGCCCAAATACGACACAGGGTTTGAATGATACGTATAACCAGATTGTACAAGCTGATAAAGCGCAGATTGTTAGTACTAGTTGGGGGCTTTGCGAGGCAGATTCCGGCGCTGCTGAACTTCAAACGCTTGATGCGATTTTTAAAAAGGGGGCTACGGAGGGAATTTCGTTCTTCGCTGCTGCTGGAGATTCGGGGGCTTATGATTGTGGTGATGGCAATCTTGGAGTTGATTCTCCTGCAAGCGACCCAAATGTTACAGGAGTTGGTGGCACGAATTTGCAATTGAATGCGGGCGCTTATGGTAGCGAGTCCGTATGGTCAAACCCAAGTGATACACAGCGCAGTCCAAATGGCGCTGGCGGTGGTGGTGGTGTCAGCAATACATTTGCACAGCCATCGTGGCAAACAGGTTCCGTTGTTCAAAGTGGTAACCGTGAAGTTCCAGATGTATCCGCGGATGCAGATCCAGCGACGGGATATGCGACCTATTGTACGGTCACAAATGCAGGTTGTCCTTCAACAGGCTGGATTACCGTTGGTGGCACCAGTGCTGCTGCACCCTTATGGGCAGGTAGCATGGCTTTGATCAATCAATACCTGCAATCGCAAGGTAAAGCTATCGTTGGGTCCGCAAATCCCGTATTGTACGGTCTTTTTAAGACGCCGCAACAGTCATCTCCATTCCACGATGTTACCAGTGGCAACAATCTTCACTATAATGCCGGGCCTGGCTACGATATGGCAAGTGGTATTGGGTCGCCCGATGTGAATAATATTGCTCACGATCTGGCCTCGTCTGGCAGCGGAAATACTCCCCCGCCGACTCCAACCCCTAATCCATCGCCAACTCCGATAAGCACTCCCTCGCCGACCCCAACAACTCCGCCGACTCCGGTTCCAACCCCTGCGCAGCCTATGGCACCGATTCAGAATGGTGGATTTGAGAAAGGACAGGCTCCCTGGCAGGAGTCATCTTCTGGCGGCTATCAAATGGTTGATAACTCGAACTCGCATAGTGGACAGTACAGCGCCTACTTCTGTGGCTATACGGGTTGCACTGATCGCATCTGGCAGACCTTTACAGTACCGACAAACTTCACAAAAATTACGATTACTTACTGGTGGTATTCCGATACCAATAAAACAAGCAAGCAGTGCCTCGATACCTTTGTAAGTCGTTTACAAACGACCAGTGGAGTATCTATTCATAACTTACAGCAAAGTTGTAATACGAATGTTTCCAATGCCTGGGTGCAGGAAGGAAAAGATGGCACTTTTGATGTTACTAGCGATTTGTCAAAGTATAAGGGTCAACAGGTAACGCTCTTCTTCCAGGGTACTAATGTAGCGAATCAATATCAACCCACTGATTTCTTCATCGACGACGTTGTGATGAATGTGGTGTAAGGTGCTGCTTACTTAAGCATGATGTGATATACTTTTGAAGCTACGAAGTAGTCATACCAGGGAGGGTTATACATGTTTATAACCCTCCCCTCCAAATACTTTACAAGGATTATCACTCATGATTGAACAAGAGGGAGCCATTTCGCCCGAAAATACGCTCTTTGTACTGCTTTGTTTCGAGGGACCTGATGTCTACTCGACTGCTGGAGGACTGGGAACGAGAGTTAGTGAACTCAGCGAAGCCTTAGCAGTACAGGGCTATACCACGCACCTCATATTTATTGGTGACCCTTACAAACCAGCAACGGAAGAACGTATTGATGGCCATCTTATCCTGGAACGCTGGTCGCAATGGGTCAGCAAATATTATCTCAACGGCGTTTATGATGGCGAAGAGCAAAAACTTTATGACTTCAATGAGAGCGTTCCTTATCATATTTATAACGAAATAGTGCGCCCCGCTTTGATCCAGGGTAAAACGGCCGTGATCATGGGCGAAGACTGGCATACAGCAGAGGCAATGTGTCGTACATCGGACCTGTTGAACTGGTTCGGCGTGCGCCAAAAAACTATCATGCTTTGGAACCTCAATAGTTTGATGTCACTCCATCGTATCAACTGGGGCCGTCTCAACTTCGTCACCACGATTACTACTGTAAGCAAGTACATGAAGCATAGAATGTGGGGATATGGTGTGAATCCCCTGGTGATTCCGAATGGGATCCCAACACGTCATCTTACCCCGGTGGATAAATCTGCAGTGACCAGACTGCGAGAGATAGCACAACAGGGCGATCCACGCCGCCTGTTCTTATTTAAAATTGGTCGTTTCGATCCAGATAAACGTTGGATGATGGCTGTTGAGGCTGTTGCGCGCCTGAAATATAGTGGTTACCCGGTCACACTCTTTGTGCGTGGTGGTATAGAGCCACACGGAGCCGATGTATTACGTCACGCCTATAATCTGGGGTTAACAATCCAGGATGTGGTTGCAAAAAGGCCGAATCTAGAGCAATGCCTTGAAGTTATGCAACATTCAAGCTCTCCTAATATAGATATTTATAACCTGCGCTTCTTCCTACCTGAAGAATTTGTACGTACCACCTATAACGCCGCTGATGCCACATTAGCGAATAGCGGTCACGAACCATTTGGTCTGGTTGCCCTGGAAGTAATGGCTGCTGAAGGAATCGCTGTGACTGGCAGTACTGGTGAGGATTATGCTATCTCGCTCGAAAATGCTATTGTCACTGAGACAGATGATCCTGACGAAATTGTTGGGTATCTGTTGCATTTACGGCGCCATCCTGAAGAGCAGGAGCGCATTCGCTGCGCCGGTCGCAGTACCGCAGAGCAATTCCTGTGGGATCAAGTGATTGAGAACCTGGTCAGTAAATTGGAATTCCTGGCGCGCAAGCAGGATATACAACTTTCGTAGATGCCAAATTGTGTTTTTTACTGTACGGACTAGATATGGGGAAATCTAAATCCCCCGAAGGCCGATGAACCGGCAATGGGCGCGATACATCGGCCCTTACGAATGTCCGGATACATGTGTTGATCAGCGCAATCGGCCATACATTGAGAGGAAATCTACGATGGTTGCAGATCTGGCGATTTATACTGTGGCGCATCAGCCACGTCGTTTGAAGCTTCCAGCACAGCCTATACCACGAGGGGCCTCAATACCTGACATCTATCATTGCGTCTTCGATGAGCGTATGAATGAGCGCTATTTTAGAAAAGTGGCACAATATTGCTATTATCCTGCTACACGCATGTTTCTCGATCTGGTGCGTCACGGGATACGACTCTCGATTGGCTTTTCACTTTCCTTGCTGCATCAAGCCGAAAAATGGGATCCTGTTTTGATCGAACTTTTTCGTGAATTGGTAGCAGAGGAAAACGTGGAAATCATAGGCGTCGAACCATACCATAGCTTTCTGTTTTTGCTGGATCTACCAACATTCGTGATGCGAATGCGCTGGATGGCTGATGAACTAGAGCGGATTTTCGGCAAAAGACCCACAATTACCGATACCACAGAGATGTGTATGTCTGTGACGCTGTTTGACGCGCTCGATACAGCCGGCTTTAAGGGAGCGATGATAGATGGGCGTGATTGGGTGTTGGAGTGGCGTGAAAGAACTCATCTCTATACATACAGCGACGAAAGACCATACCCGGTTGATATTCAAACTTCTCGTTCTCTAGTTAGTAACAGGCAATCATCAAAGCGACTGGCTGCTAAAAGCGATCGAGAGCATGGCACATATCTGCTGGCACGGCACCTTGAATTGAGCGACGATGTTGGGTATCGCTTCTCTGATCGTTACTGGTCGAGGTATCCTCTCTATGCAGATACCTATGCAGACTGGATAGCTCAGACCGGGGGCGATTTCGTATTCCTCGGCTGGGATTTTGAGACGTTTGGGGAGCATCACCGAGTGGATAGTGGAATTTTTGATTTTATGCGTGCATTACCAGGGGAACTTGCTAAACGAGGCGTGACTTTTCGAATGCCAGGTGAGTTGATCGAGCATTACAGTACATCAGGTTGCGCTTATCACCTTCCACTGCCTATTTATGCGACAACATGGGCCGGGCAGGGTAATATGGAGTTTTTCCTTGGAAATGACGCACAGAGAACTATCTTTCAACTGATGGGCCAGGTTTACAACATCGCAAAATTGACCGAAAATCCTGATCTGCTGGATCTGGCTCTATGGTTAGCGCAGTCTGATAACTTGCACTTGATTCAATGGTTTGGACGAAGCGGACCTGAGGCTGAAGTTTCCTCGTACTTCACTCCTGATGAGTGGTGGGCGACTGGGTTCAAACGGCATCATTCTACGAGCAACAGCAAGTCTATATCAACGCCCTCTATGCCATAGAGCCATATCTTCCTGCGCGTTTAATGCGCCAGGCCAAAGCAAAAGAACGGAAACAAAGCGCCCAGGGGCAAAAGTGAATGGACTGCACCTGATTCAGGTTATGCAGCAAGACACTTACATTTGACGTAGTTGATCCCTGTCACAATACCTTTGTGAGAAGGTTTTTGATATGGTATGATAGAGTTTAAAATCTCGAATTGCCGCACATTGATAGCGTATTTCTTTGATGAGCAGGGTTTGGTCTTGTTTTTATCTTGAGGCAAGGTTCAAATGAGCTTGACAGTTCATCACGAAGAGAAATGTCCGGGCGTGTCATCCTGAGAGAAGCGAAGGATCTCACTCGCTGGGCCGAGATCCTTCGCTTCTCTCAGGATGACACCGCCTGGCTGTTCGACTATTCAGAATAATTGAACCTTGCCTGAAAAAGAGGAAGGCTGTGAATAACCAAATGAGCCATCCCTGTGATGAGCTTTTGCAGCAGTGGCAGGCAAGGCGTGAAGAGGCAAATTTTTACTTTACAGCCTTGCTTCGTCTGAGTCCAGATTCATCCGATGCAATTCGTCGAAGACGGGAATTAAATGACAAGGTGTTCGAGGCTCTTCTGTCATGGAAACATATCGATGATCAGCTCCAGAGCTGTTATCAGGAATATGGTGAGAGAAATTAATTGAGTACAGAGCCATATAGAATTGATGTACACCATCATATATTGCCACCAGGCTACCTTTCTGCTTTAGCAAATGCGGGTATAACGAGTAGTGGAGGAAGGCCAATCCCAGAATGGGATCTTCAAAGCACACTAGCGCTGATGGAACGACATGCAATAGCGACTGCGATCACCTCTATATCGGAGCCAGGAATCTTTTTTGGAGATGAGGCATTTGCACGAGACTTAGCGCGTCGTTGTAACGAATTTTCTGCACAGCTTATACAAGAATATCCCCAGAGATTTGGGGCATTTGCGATTCTGCCTCTTCCTGATATCGATGCATCGTTGCGAGAGCTAGAATATGCTCTGGATACATTAAAGCTAGATGGTGTCGTTCTGCTCTCAAGTGTCGATGGCAGGTATCCTGGAGATCCTCTCTTTCACGAGTTATTCACCGAACTGAACAGGCGTAAAGCTGTCATCTTCTTACATCCCACGGTTCCAGCAATCAATCGCGAACTAAAGCTCGATTTGCCGCCATTTTTGATTGAGTTTGTCTTTGATACGACGCGAGCGGTAACCAATCTTCTGTACAGTGGAACGCTCGAACGTTGTCCCGATATACGTTTTATCGTAGCGCACGCAGGCGGCACAGTTCCTTACCTGGCGTACAGGATTTCAATGGGACAGATTATGTTATCAGGTGTTCCTCAAGGAGCCTTGACCTACCTCAAGCAGCTTCATTACGATACCGCGTTATCCGCCAATCCTAATGCACTGCTATCTCTCCAGGCATTAGTCGATGCTTCGCATATCCACTTTGGTAGCGATTACCCATTTGCCCCCGAACTGGCTTTATTTTTGGCTACACAAGGCATACAAAACTTTGATGGTTTTGATGAGCAGGCACGAAAAGCTGTCGAGCGGGAAAGTGCGCTGGCCTTGTTTCCTCGATTTCGATAGAAAATATGTCAAGAAATTAAGGAAAAGTTAAGGTTTTGGTAATTTCATCCTAATCTTCACCTATTATGCCCAAAAAATTGACGGGCTTCAGTCTATTCAGGTAGACTCACCTACAGTATCGATCGCGATGCTCGAGGGAATCCGCAATTGGAGTCCAGGTAATAGTTGGATATTGCCAGATAATGGATATCCTTAGTATGAGGTAAGATATGCAGCAGTTCAGCCCTTTTCCTTCATTTCGACAGTATGATAATGTTGAGGTGGTGGAAGAAGAGCAGGTCATAGATAATGTATTTGTTCCTCAGTCCTTTCAAACAACATCACCAATTCTTATTTCGGGACAAATTCCTGTAATCACTACCGAACAACTGACCGCTATTACAGGTATTGCTCCCCCACATACAGGCGCGTTATCGCTTACTGAAGCTTTAAAATCTACCATGAACGCTTCAACAACTGGACGGATGGTTGTTATTCCAGGTTCCAGAAAGCGGAAGAACGTACAACGAGATACTACCAATGTGAGCCGTCGTTTAAGTCCGCGACTGCGTCATGGCATTATACTCGCTGTTATCTTGTTGGTGTTATTTGTCACGTTAGCCTCATTGTCTCCTTTATCGAATGGACAGATTCAAGTTCCTGTCTTTTCATCGTTTGGTAACTGGGTACAGGCACAGCAACTTAGTTGGGAGATTCAAGCGCATGAAACTGCTACGGCACAGCAAGGATCTGGCTTGAATAACACCGTTCTACCGCCAATGACGTTAGCTAAAAGCCAATATGTTGCAATTGCCCAACAGGATGCAACGGCTGTGGGAATTCCGCCTGCCTATTTTGTGCGGCAGATCCAGCAGGAAAGCGGCTTTAATCCTAATGCGGTTTCTCCTGCTGGTGCTGTTGGCATAGCACAGTTCGAGCCGGGTACTGCAGCAGGGTTGGGCATTAATCCCTGGGATCCCATACAAGCGCTAAAGGGAGCTGCTACTTTGATGGCAAACTATGCTCGTCAGTATGGCGGCGATTATGCGAAAGCTCTCGCTGCGTATAATGGAGGCACAGGCACTGTTCAGTCTGCTGTGAACAATTGTGGAGCCAATTGGTTGAACTGCTTGCCTGGTGAGACCCGTCATTACATTTATATTATTATGGGTATTTAAGCACCATAGATGCAAGGATCCGAGGGAAAGCGACTATCAATGCCGCTTTCCCTCGGATCTTTTTTTGCTTGACATTCACTCTTGTGCCAACATACAATTTAGTATAACTGTAGCGCGCTGTGCAATCGGAGTCGGAAGTGGCGTTCTCCGAGGCGCTGGCCATCGAGCGAGAGCTGCAACAACTGTGCTTCCAAAGCGACGATGCCAAAGAGGCATTGCTGCTTACAATGAAAAACGCAAAGGTAGTTTCTCTGGTAGGTAAATAATGAACTGACTCAGTTCGGTGTCCGATGCCTGAACTGAGTCAGTTTGTATAAATTTTTGACGAGAGTTATTGTATGTCTCACGTGCGTATACGCCTACATAATGGCTTCTTCTGGCTGATTCTTGATCGCCCTCCGCTTAATATTCTCTCGATAGAAATGCTTGATCAGCTAACGACCGCTATGCATGATGCAATCGAGCGTCCTCCTCGTTTAGTAGTTATTACAGGGGCTGGAGATCGGGCATTCTGTGCAGGTGTTGATATTCGTGATCATCTTGATGGCCGCGAAAAGGACATGTTACGTGCTGTGTATGATAATTACGCTGCATTTGAGAAATTACGTTCACACAAGATCCCGACAGTAGCTCTTGTGAAGGGGCACGCGCTTGGTGGAGGCTGTGAATTAGCTGCGCTCTGTGACACTATCATCGCCCACGAAGATGCAACTTTCGGATTGCCAGAAATCTCTTTAGGTGTATTTCCACCTGTTGCCGCGGTAAATTTTCCTGCACTGATAGGATACAACGCCACCATGCGATTGTTGCTGACTGGCGAAACTATTCTAGCAAAAGAAGCATTGCGATTGGGCCTCGCTCATCAAGTCCTCTCCTCACGCCGATTTCTCCCCGATGCAGAAGAATTGCTGACGATGCTGGCTACACGTACATAAGTATACCTACTTTTCTCCTGCTCCCGTTTATTCCTGTTAGATACTTTTAAGTGGGAACTTTATTACACGATGAAACGTCTTGACACTAGATGCTCTTATTATTCTTAAGATGCATTCAGATAAAAGAAGTATTCACATTTTTCGTATCTGAATGAAAGGAAGTACTCAAATCTTTCTAAGAAGTAGGCATTAGAGCGAAGAGGATAAGGAGAAACGAAAATGCGTATGGTTCAGATAGGCAGGCGGAATTCACTCTGGTTGATACTTTCACTGGCTACAGCGCTTGCTTTCATACTCACGGCCTGTGGGGCCAACTCAAGTTCAGGGTCGAGTTCGACCTCAACGGGAACCACCCCTGCACCGATAGCCACCAGCACTCCCAATACGTATGGTTGTCCTAGCAATACGGTGATCAATACTGCATCGCCACCGGCAAATGTTGTATTGAAGACATCGAATAGCAATACGATGGTCACTGCTCATCAAGGCGATGTGATCGAGATTCAGCTTCCATTTGGCCAGTTATGGAATGGGCCCACTGCTTCTCAGGGTGCATTGGAACTGCAAACACCATATGGCTATCCTTCACAAACTGTAAGTTCCTGCATATGGAGGTTTACTGCTCAGGGGTCTGGCACTACAAAACTGAACTTTTATGGCAGAGCTATATGTAAAAAAGGTCAGTTGTGTCCTCAGTACATAATAAGTGTTCCATTTAGCATTCATGTGAAGTAAGTAATCCGGCTTTAGTATGAGCTCGATTGCAATTCATGAAACAAGCAGTTAGGCGAGGAGGCATAGATAATTGTGCCTCCTCGTTGTCACTTGTGATACACTACTCGTAATATTAAGAGGACATATGTTATGGCAAGTGATTCCCATGCAGAATATGCGCAACGCTTACTAGAAGCTGTGCTTGCTAGCGATGGCGGTACGGATCCATCTGTTCGTCAAGCTGTCGAAGCTCTGTCTGCTCAAATAGGCGGACGTTCCACGAATCAGACGGAAACAATTCCCCCAGAACTCCTCAGCTATATCAAAAAGATTGCATTGCATGCTTATAAGACCACTGATGAGGATATCGATGCGTTACGTAATGCTGGCTATTCAGAAGACGCAATTTTCGAGATTACTTTGAGCGCCGCGCTTGGCGCCGGAATGGCGCGACTTGAGCGAGGACTCGCAGCGCTCAAAGATGCTAACCATTAGCAGGTTATGCTTTAATCTTCTCATTTTTGGGATCGTATAGAGGCTCTTTCATAACAGTTGCCCCATAGCGTTCTCCAAATAACTGCAACTCGACTCGAGCGCCGGGAACGGCGTATTCTACGGGCACATAGCCGTATACGATGCTCTTTCTCACGGTATAGCCATAACCTGCGCTTGTTACAAAGCCGAGCACACGTTCGCTGTCCAGGAGAGGTTCGCCTCCTAAGGCCACTGCGGCTGGATCGTCTATGATAAGGCAACTCAATTTGCGAGTGACGCCCTGTGCTTTGATACGCTCTAGAGCTTCCCGACCGAGAAAATCGCCTTTTTGCAGTTTGACTGCGAAGCCCAGACCTGCTTCGTAGGGATTATATTCCGAATGGATATCTGCGCTCCAATAACGATATCCTTTCTCAAGACGCAGCGACTCAATGGCTCTATAGCCTGCCGCCAGCATGCCAAGGGGTCGCCCCGCTTCCCAGAGGGTATCCCATAACTTGAGCCCGTACTCCATGGGTGCATACATCTCCCAGCCTAGCTCTCCCACGTAGGTTACGCGCAGCGCCAGCACTGGGATATTGCCAATCGTGACATTTTGCGCGGTCAGGTAAGGAAACGCTTCGTTTGAGAAATCGTCCTCGCTTACCTGCTGCATCAGATGACGCGCCTCAGGTCCCCAGACACCGATACAGCACCTGCTAGATGTAATGTCGTTCACATAGACCGAGCCGTCGGCAGGCATCTGACTGCGAATCCAGGAGAGATCATGGTTGCCAAAGGCAGTGCCGGTGACGATCTGGAATCGATCGGCAGCCAGGCGAGTTACAGTCAGATCGCATTCGATACCGCCATGCTTATTTGGCATTTGAGTATAGGTAATGACTCCAACAGGTTGATCCATCTGATTATCAGTAATGTATTGTAAAAAGGCCAGTGAGCCAGGGCCAATTACTTCTATCTTGCTGAAAGAGGTTTCGTCAAACATTGCCACGCGCTCACGTGTGGCCTGGTGTTCAGCACCGATCGCTGGTGACCAGTAACGACTGGCCCAACTATATGGTTCAGGCCAATCCTGCCCTTCAGCCAGCCGCTCGTTCGAGGCGAACCAGTTGGGGCGCTCCCAGCCAGCTTTCTCGCCAAAAACGGCACCGAGTTCTTCAAGACGATTATACACGGGACTGATGCGTAATTTGCGCGCGCTGCTGCGTTCCCGCATAGGGTAACTAATGTCGTAGTATGTGCTATAAACTTCATTGACGCGAGTTGCGATGTACCTCCGACTTGCAGTGTATGCACCAAAACGACGGATATCCATTTCCCACAGGTCCAGGCTGGGTTCACCATCAATAATCCACTCCGCCATCATTTTACCAACACCACCAGCGCCTGAAACGCCATGCGCACAGAATCCGCATGCGGCCCAGAAACCCTGTACATCCGGCGACTCACCCAGGATAAACTCTCCATCAGGAGTAAATGACTCCAACCCATTCACCCGCTTGACAAGTTCGACCCCACGAAGGGATGGTATACGCTTAATGCATCCCTGCATCAGGCACTCGAAGCGTGGTGGGTCGAAGCTTTGCACGGTGGGATTAGAGTTATCAGGTATGGCCTCAACATCAAAGGCAGCAGGATCATGTTCGTATCCACCCAGCACCATGCTATTACCATCCTGCCTGAAATACACCAGGTTATCGGGGTCTCGCAGGTTAGGAATGCTGATTGATCCAGCAAGTACAGGAAGGGGGGCAGTCTGCACATATTGATGTTGCATGGGTATGAGCGGGATGGAGATATCAACCATGCGGCCAATACGTGGTGACCAGATGCCAGCAGCCACGACAATAATTTCTGTGCGAATGCGTCCTTGCGAGGTATCTATTGCCTTCACATGACCATTCACAACTTCGATACCTGTGACACGGGTATTGGCGTAGAACGTTGCGCCACGCTGTTGAGCCAGAGTTGCTAAGGCCTCAGCCAGGATAGGAGCTTTAGCAGAACCATCGGTGGGCAGCAATAAGGCACCCTCGACTCCCTCCAAGCTCATCATGGGAAACATGCGTTTTGCCTCAGTGGCGCTGATGAGTTCAGCATCCAGTCCTGCGCTTCTCGAAAAGCCTACCTGTCTTTTAAGTTCTTCCATGCGTTCCTTCGATGAGGCGAGGCGCAGGCTGCCAACCTCAAAGTAGCCGGGGTTGCCATTTACCTGTAGCTGTTTGTACAAGTCGATACTGTAGACTAGCATTTTTGTCAGGCTGATAGATGAGCGTAGCTGGCCGACAAGACCGGGTGCATGTGAAGTAGTACCACTGATCAACGGCCCCTGTTCGAGGACAACTATATTTCGCCATCCTCGTTCAGTCAGATGGTAAGCGATGCTGGAACCAGCAATACCGCTACCTATAATGACAACTCTAGCTTGATCGTGCATAAATGGGTCTCCTTGAATGAAAAATTGTTTTGACGACATGGTTTGTAGGGACCAGATTATGCTATTTCATCTGGATAGCGAAGGGCCGATGAATCGGCGGTGGGCGCGATAAATCGGCCCCTACGGATGGTCGGATTATTTTGTCAGGGTGCATAAACGGCCCCTATTTTCTCACTTCCTGGAGCCATTGTTCAAAAGGTGCTGTTTGGACATTGTGTGAAAAGCGATTCAGGTGATGATGGGCATACTCTTTATAATCAAAGTCAAGTTCTGAGATGCCCATTTGTAGAAATCCCCAGAACGATTCTCGTAAGTCGGAACCGAGGCGCATCAAATGAAGATGCGCCAGATTTGCAGGCTGCACTTCGCCAAAATAGCTTTGTAACAGGAGTGAACATTGTTCTTCGTTCAAGGACTGGTTTACTGCGAAGTTCCCGAGATCAAAGAAGAGGTCGCCCATGCCAGCGTACTCCCAATCAAGAATGCGGATAGTATGATTGTCGTCGATGAAATTACCGGCAAGCAGGTCATTGTGGCAAGGTCTAGTGTATGTTTCGCCACTTGTGGCAAGCGCTTGCTCGATTTGTACCATCAAGGCAAAAACCTGAGGGAGCGATTCAGGAAAGGTAACGTTTTTTTCGAGTGCCAGTGTATGATAGCTGCGCACAGTGTTGAACGGAGAAAAAGTGCCTGGGAAGTCGGGTCCAGCATGATAGCGTTTCATTGAATTGACGATACGGGGTAGCATTTCGGGTTGAGCCGCAATTTCTGGCGTCATACCTGTACCAACGATAAAACGAGTGACAAGCACGTCTTCACCCGGTAGAAAGTGAATAACCTCTGCTCCGATGCCCACCTGCGAGGCAATTGAAGTGCAGATGCTTTCGCGTCCACGATCGATACCAAGCAGGTGCGTGCCCTTGCCTCCGATGCGTAAAACGAAGGTTTCTCCGCCAATATCTACACGATAATTCTGATTGGTGATACCACCAACTAAGGGAGCCACGATTGCATCGGCAGCGTTCCAACCTGGGATCTGGTTAAGGATGTGTTCAATGTGCTTATCCATCTCTCATATGCTCCTTGCTTTTAACTGAGCATACATTGCGATTGATGCAGAGTCAAGAAATATTTTGCCTATAAAATTTGGTCACATTGAGATACCTCAACCATAGCGAACAATCGCAACGTTTGCCCTGCTCCATTTTTTTATATTTGGAAAAGTAGCCCTGTACAACCCAGCTATTTTATGGTATAGGATTCATTGTCACACTTTATGGTAATTACCAAACTTCTTTTCAGATAAGTATTCTTCATTTGTCCGTAATCATGTTCTGGTATTATATGCTCGTACTAAAAGCCATTACGTAGTGCGTTTTTCTTTCTGAAAAGAAGAGCATAGCATGTCTCAACCGCTTGTAGGTATCATTGCCAATCCTGCTTCTGGTCGCGATATACGGCGGCTTGTTGCGTATGGCACGGTTTTTGATAACAATGAGAAAATGGCGATTGTGCGCCGAGTTCTCCTGGGTCTCGAAGCCGTGGGCATTACGCAAGTGGCTTATATGCCTGAGCGCGAGTTCGGCATATTGCCTCGTGCTATCGATGGGCTAACCGGACGCCAACAAGGTTCTACACTTCAATGCTTTTCCACTTTTAATGCCAGTGCTGGCGACCAGCGCTGATTCCACACGTGCTGCTCAGATGCTCGCTTCCATGGGGGCTGGTTGCATTATCACGCTGGGAGGAGACGGCACAAATCGCGCTGTTGCCAGAGGATGTGGCACTGTTCCTCTCGTGCCGATATCAACAGGCACAAATAATGTTTTCCCCACTTTCCTGGAAGGAACGATTGCTGGCATGGCTGCTGGGCTAGTCGCACAGGGACACGCTGGTCAGAATGCGATACAGCGCGTACCAAGATTGGCTGTGTTGATCAATGGTGAAGAGGTAGAAAGTGCGCTTGTGGATGTGGTGCTGTCATCGATGCCGTTTGTGGGATCGCGAGCCATCTGGGATCTTACAACCGTAAGTGAAGTCGTGCTTTCGAGGGTTGCGCCTGCTACGATTGGCATGTCGGCGCTTGGTGGTGCTTTGTTTGATGGAGCATTGCACGGTGTGGAACAAGCAGGAATGCATATCCGATTGGGACCTGGCGGATCTGAGGTTCTAGTTGCTCTGGCACCTGGACTTATTGAGTGGGTGCCTGTCTCTGAATACCAGCGATTGGTAATGAATGATGTGGTGCGTTTCCTGCCAGGAACAGGAACTGTTGCGCTTGATGGTGAACGCGAAATAGAGCTTTCTCCAAAGTCAGTAGTAGAAGTTCAACTATGTGCTGATGGCCCATTTGTAGTGAATGTTTCTGCTGCTCATGAGGGAGCAGCATCAGGTGGTTACCTGCATCGTTAGCAGGTCGACGAATATTTGGATACCTCGTTCTTGCAGGTATCTCACACAACGGTCAGGAGGTTTTCAGCTATGGTAACTAAACAGGGTAGTGCTAGTGCGCAAACGCTGGATAAGTCTCTGCTGCTTCGAATGTATGAGCAAATGGAGACAATCCGAGTGTTCGAGGAACGTGCTGGCAAGGAGTTTGCTTCGGGTAAAGTTCCTGGATTTGTACACCTGTACGCAGGTGAAGAAGCGGTTGCTGTTGGTGTTTGCTCGCACTTGACGGATGATGACTATATTACCAGCCATCACCGTGGCCATGGTCATTGTATCGCCAAAGGCGTGAGCATACGCGAAATGGTAGCTGAATTGCTAGGTCGTGAAGCAGGGGCCTGCCGTGGCAAAGGCGGTTCAATGCATATTGCGGATGTGAACAAAGGCATGCTTGGCGCCAATGGTATTGTAGGTGGTGGTTTCCCCCTGGCGGCTGGAGCGGGCCTTACAGCCAAGTTCAATGGCAAGGGTCAGGTTGCTGTCTGTTTCTTTGGTGATGGCGCTGGCAATCAGGGAACATTTCATGAAGGGCTTAATCTTGCCGGAATCTGGAAGCTTCCAGTCGTTTTTGTTGCCGAAAACAATGGTTATGCTGAATCAACGCCAGTCACCTATCATATGAGCTGTCGTGATATTGCCGATAGGGCTGCAGGTTACAACATGCCGGGTGTCACTGTCGATGGATTGGATGTTTTTGCGGTGTATGAGGCCGCTGGTGAGGCTATTGCGCGCGCAAGGCGCGGCGAAGGACCCAGCCTGATCGAGTGTAAAACGTATCGTTACTTCGGGCACTTCGAGGGAGATGCTGTATTGTATCGTACGAAAGAAGAGGAAGAGTCTTATCACGCTCGAGATCCGATTACTGCGATGCGTCGCACACTTGTTGATCGTGGCATTGCCGAAGACGCAGAACTGGATGCTATCGATAAGAAGATTCATGATTCTATTGAACTTGCCTGGGAATTTGGGGAAGCTGCGCCTTACCCCATTCCAGAAGACGCGTTGACCGATGTATATGTGAAGTACCCCTAAAGGAGGAGACAATGGCTGTCGCAATTCGTCAAATGACCTATGCTCAGGCAATCAACGAAGCAATACGCATGGAGATGCGCCGTAATCCGCGCGTTATTTTGATGGGCGAGGATGTCGCAGGCGGAGCAACTGTCGATCATCTCCAGGATGACGAGGCATGGGGTGGAGTATTAGGGGTCACGAAAGGTCTGGTTCAGGAGTTTGGACGTGACCGTGTCCTGGATACGCCTATTACTGAAGCAGGATTTATTGGTGCGGCGGTTGGTGCCGCTGCAACGGGAATGCGCCCAATTGCCGAATTGATGTTCGTTGATTTCTTCGGCGTTTGCTGGGATCAGATTTATAACCAGGGTGCCAAATTGCGCTATATGTTTGGTGGCAAGGCAAGCTGCCCGCTGGTTATTCGCACTATGATTGGCGCTGGTATGGGTGCGGCTGGTCAACATTCCGGTTGTCACTACTCAGTCTTTACGCATATGCCTGGCATCAAAACGGTAGTGCCGAGTACTCCGGCCGATGCAAAAGGTTTGTTGGAGGCTGCTATTCGCGATGATGATCTTGTAGTAGTCTTTGAGAACAAGATGCTGTATGGTTTATCTGGTGAAGTGCCAGATGGTGAATATGTCATTCCTTTGGGCGTAGCTGATATCAAACGTGAAGGTACAGATGTCACAATTGTGGCCATTTCTCGCATGGTACACCAGGCCATGGAAGCAGCTCAAACACTTCAAGAGCAAGGCATCTCAGCAGAGATAGTCGACCCTCGGACATTGTCGCCTCTGGATGAAGGGACCATATTGAATTCTGTGGCGAAGACGCATCGTCTGATTGTGGTCGACGAAGATAACCCACGTTGCAGCGCCGCTACCGATATCGCCGCACTTGTTGCCGATAAAGCTTTCACCGAGTTGGATGCACCTATTAAACTTGTGACGGCTCCGCACACTCCAGTGCCTTTCAGTCCGCCGCTTGAGCAGTTCTATATTCCCAGTCCTGAACGTATTGTGGCTACCGTTCTGGAACTGATGGGATAATCTTACAAAAATTCTTTCTTTTGACCCGCCTATGGCAGGCCAAAAGAAAGAATTTTTGTGCTAGTAGTAGAGAGGAGTAGCATCGTGGCAACTATTTTGAATATGCCCAAATGGGGTTTGTCGATGAAGACGGGATTAATCGTGGAGTGGCTCAAAAAAGCTGGAGAGCCTGTCCATGAGGGCGAACCAATTGTGGAGATTGAGAGCGAAAAGGCCACCAATGAAGTTGAAGCGCCTGTTACTGGCATCATGAGAACTATTGAAATACAAGAGGGGGATAGTGCTCCTGTTGGCGCAGCCATAGCTGTAATTACCCTGCCAGGAGAAGAATTATCGGATGAACAGGTAAAAGACTTGCTGCGTGAAGATGTCGAGATCAAACGCCAGCGGACAGAAAAGCTTACACGGCAGACTGCTGCTCCTAAAGCTGCAACAACAAATGCTACTTCCAGAGTGGTGCGGGCACCTACAAGCGCTGGTGGACGAGTGAATGCTTCACCGGCGGCACGACGGCTTGCTCAGGAGCTTGGTGTTGATCTAACAAATCTGGCAGGTACTGGCCCTGGCGGAATGATTGGTCGCGAAGATGTGCAACGTGCTGCCGAAGAAGCAAAGGCTGATGCTTCTGAAGAAGCCGAGGAGAAGGTGGTAGATGTGGGAGGAGTGGCTACACATTATTTGGTTGCTGGCCCTGCAGGCGCTCCACGAGTAGTCTTTGTGCATGGTCTTGGTGGTTCATACGAGACGTGGTCCTTGAACCTGCCTGCCTTTGCCGAGCAATTCCGTATTTGTGCACTTGATCTCGTTGGCGCTGGAAGCAGCGATAAACCAGACATAGATTATAGCATTCCTTCAATGGTCGATTTCCTGGCGCGTTTTCTGGATGCTCTGGATGGAGACTGGCAACATGTAAGTATAATAGGTCATTCACTGGGTGGCGCGATAGCTCTTGCTTTCGCATCTCTCTATTCAGAGCGCGTTGAGCGGTTGGTAGTGGTGGATAGCGCTGGATTAGGATTAGAGATTAACGGTGAAGTACTCGATCTGATTCGAACTGAACCTACCGTTGAGAGCATACGCACTGAACTCACCCACTTCTTTGCCCATCAGGGGCTGGTGCAGCAGGCACTGGTTGAGCAACTCTACCAGCAGCGCTTGCAACCCGGCGCGCGAGAAGCATTGCTGGCAACCACGGACGCTGCCTTTGGTGGTAATCACCAGCATATAGACCTGCGCGAGACCCTGGCTACTCTTGATGGTAAGGCTCTACTGGTATGGGGTAGTGAAGATAGTGTAATACCTGTTGCTCATGCGCAGCAAGCGAGTCATGCTGAAGGAAGCAGAGTAGAGGTATTCGAGGCTTGTGGGCATTGCCCGCATATCGAGCGTGCCGATGCGTTTAACCAGTTGGCGACCACATTCTTGAGTTAAAACAACTTTCTGTGGTATATAATGAACCAGCGATATAACATTATGATATAACATTATATAGAACAGAAAGATGGATTGAGGCATGACACGAGCATATAGCAACCGCATCGGACTTATTGCTGATTCTCCGAATTTCCCTGCTGCCTGGGACCAGGTGGTAGAAAAGGTCAAGATAGCGGATGAACTGGGTTATGATTCGATCTGGCTCGGCGAATCCTGGGGTTACGAACTCTTTACTTCCATGGCCGATCTAGCACGCGAAACCAAACGCATCAAGATTGGGGCTGGCATAGCCAATATTTATTCCCGCACTCCCGCATTGATTGCCAGTACGGTTGCTACGTTGGATGAGCGTTCTGGTGGCCGCATCCTCCTTGGTCTAGGTCCATCGGGAGCCAATGTGATCGAACACTGGCATGGTGTGCCTTTCCAGAAGCCAGTACAGCGGACTCGCGAATATGTTGAGATAATCAGAATGATCCTGCGCGGCGAAAAGCTGGTCTACAATGGCGAGATATTCCATCTGGAGCGGGGTTTCAAGCTACGTTTTACACCTCCACGAACTGAAATACCTATTTATATCGCTGCAATGGGGCCAAAAAACGTAGTGCAATCGGGCGAAATTTCTGATGGTATATTGCCCGTGTACTGGCCTGGCAATAAGTGGGGAGAACTGCGAGAAGAGCTTGACGAAGGAGCGCGAAAAGCTGGTCGTCCCCCGCATAGCGCGATGATTGCCCCTTATATCACAAGTGTCATTCTCAGCGATAATGCAAGCGAGGAAGAAATACAGTCAGCGCGTTTTGCCGCGGCCGCTCCTCTTGCTTACTACATTGGCAAAATGGGTGTCTATTATGCGCAGATGCTGACACGCAATGGATATGGTGCAGAGGTTGAAGCGGTTCAGGAGGGATGGAAACAGGGGATGAAAGGTGGTGTAGGGGCTGTTACGCCAGAGCTTCTCGATGCTACATCTATCGTTGGAACACCAAAACAGATTGTGGAGAAACTGGATCAGTGGGTTGCCGCAGGCGTGGATGAGCCTTTGCTGGGCATACCTAATGGTACACCTGATGAGGCCGGAGAGAAGCTGGCTGCACTGATGCAGGCATTGAAAGCATAGATAGATTATGTTGCGTCCTGAAAGATGAGTATTGTATGACAATCTGGTGTGATAAAGAAACTGCTGTTCAGATTGTGGAATCTGGCAATCGTGTCTTTGTGCAAGGCGCCTGCGCAACTCCGACCCCGCTACTTGAGGCGCTGGTGGAACGCGGAGATGAACTACATAATGTAGAACTTACCCACTTGCATACCTATGGTTCGACGTCCTATACGGACGAACGCTGGCGAGGCCACTTCTCATTACGGGCACTGTTCGTTGGTGAAAACATCCGTGAAGCTGTCAATGCTGGGCGTGCAAGTTACGTACCAGTGTTTCTCTCAGATGTTCCTATGCTCTTCGCGAGTGATGGAGCCCTGCCTATAGACGTAGCATTCATTCAGGTGTCGCCTCCTGATGAGCATGGCTATTGTTCGCTCGGCTCTTCTGTAGATGTGACTCGAGCCGCAGTGGATAATGCTGAGCATATTGTTGCTCTCATCAATCCACAGATGCCTAGAACGCATGGTGATAGCTTCCTGCATATCTCGAAAATCGAGTGCGCTGTAAACTGGGATGGACCGATTTATGAAGTAGAAGGCCGCAAACCAAGCGAGACGCAACTGCAAATTGGCCGCCATGTTGCCGGACTCATCGATGATGGAGCGACACTCCAACTCGGTATCGGCGCTATTCCTGATGCTGTACTCCGCGCTCTAGTGGATCGACGAGACTTAGGAATACATTCAGAGATGTTCTCAGATGGCATACTTGAACTGATCGAGAAAGGTGTGATTACCGGAGCGCGTAAGGCAATCGATCGTGAGAAAATCGTTGCCAGTTTTGTGGTTGGTTCTCGTCGACTGCTGGACTTCATTGATGATAATCCAGCAGTTGAGATGCGTCCAATGGACTATACTAATAACACGTTGGTCATTCGCCAACTTGATCATATGGTTGCCATAAATAGCGCTATTCAGGTGGATTTAACGGGACAGGTCTGCGCTGAATTGATTGGAACGCACCTGTATAGTGGAGTGGGCGGACAGATGGATTTCATGCGCGGAGCGGCTCAATCTAAACGCGGACGCCCGATTATCGCTTTGCCCGCAACAACGAAAGTGCCTGGCGATGGCAAGACAGATACTTCTAATGGCCTGCTCGAGCCGATTAATGGCGAGATTTCGCGTATTGTTCCGATTCTGGCAATTGGCGCAGCAGTAACAACCTCGCGCGCGCATGTTCATTATGTTGTGACGGAGTATGGGGTGGCTGCTCTACATGGAAGAACCCTGGCCGAACGCACCTATAGTCTTATCGAAATTGCCGCACCTCAATTCCGCGAAGGCCTCGAACGAGCTGCGTATGAGTTGCATTTGATCAGGTAAGTACGATTATTATTGAATAGCCTTCTTATTTATCGAAAATACCGCTCATATACCGCTCAAAATGAGCAGTATTTTTGGGCGCAGCTAGTGTTTAGAATGATTATCCCTGTCTTTTTTGACATATTGTGCTTCCTGGAAGAGAGATATGGATGTGTAATCTTCCAAAATGAAGACAATTTGGCAACTGGCCCTATACGGCAAGCAGGATTAGACCAATCATGAAGACAGCAATACCAAACAATTGGTTTTTAGCGAGACGCTCCCGATATACGATCAAGCCAAATAGCAAGGTGACAAGAGCATAACTGGAAGCAATGGCTGAAGTGATGCCTGTTGTGGCAATACGTGTATCAAAGCTAAATGTGAGGATGGCTACGCTCTCTACCGTTCCTGCAAGGAGTGCAAGGAGAATACCCAGGCCAAGTGTTGAGAAGGGGGAGCGTATGTAAGAAATATCTTCCAGACTTGGGAGCGATAAGCTTAAGGTTCTCCCACTCGAAACCAGGTTTGCTGTCACCCGAGCGCGAGAGATGCGCTGCTGGCGTCTCCACCGGGAAGCGAGGAAAAGGAAGAAGATGCTGAAAACGCGCGTCCAAAGTACTGGCAGAAACCAGCCACTTATGGATGCAGAAGCACCGATTCCGAAGTCCATAGCCCCGAAGGCCAGTGTGGCCACGATTGCCCAGCGCACTCCCTGGCTCCATAATGAGTATCCTGGCTGCTTCAATAGCGTGCGTAGTTCAACCAGGCGAGTAGAAGCGAGAATGAGACCAAGAATGATGAGCATAACAAAACCCATATGCCCAAACGTCAATCGTTCTTGCAGGATGAGAACAGAGAGCACGAGTGTGAAGGTGGAACTGGTAGCGGTTATAGGACTGACGATAGAAACAGGACCGACTTCCAGCGCGCGATAGAAAAGCAGGTAACCTATAGCAGCACACAGTCCTGTAAAGATACCAATAAGAGCGCTGGGCACCAAAGATGTGAATGTGAGAGGAAGGTGCCATCGCCAGTAGACGATGATTGCTAAGACAAGCAGCGCAAGCAGACCGATTAATTGAGAAACAAATGTGGTCTTGAAGGTTCTTAAACGACGTGTAGCGAGTGTAGCGAGTATGTCGGCGGATCCCAACAGGAGCGCAACGATCACGCCAAGTCCTATTCCTAGAAGTTGCATTGAGTTTTTACCCCTTTGTGTTCGTGTTTATGCAGCTTTGTATGGTGCGTTGATTATGTGTTTTGTTTATTAATTTCTTCATGGCTCTACTATCTAAAATATATTGAGATTCTCGCCTTGCCTGTTACAAAGGACTCTCTATATATTGAGTGTATCGTCCCCTTGCGTTTTTGTCTGTGTGACGAGCCCCTGATTTGTTGTTAAATAGTTAACACAGGGGTAGCGAGAACTATTTGAGCGCCAGCGAAGAATGACTAAAGGTCTGATGGGATGGACGAATTTGAGCATGATGGGACGAGGCTATGGGGTTGTTGACGACAAGCCGATTGTCCAATGCGGGTTCAATAGTTACTACACCGATGAAGAAAAAATAGCTCATCAATCTATAAGTGATGGAAAAAGAAAGTAGGAATATTGGATTGAGGATGAACAGACCGCAAACAGATCCTGAACGAAAATGCCGGGTTGCAAAGAACTATCAAGCTGAGTACATTGACCCAATTGCTGTTGAAGACTGGGGAAACGTTTGTCGTAAGCGATAGAACCAGTGAATGGGAGAACAATCCTGAATGGATCTGGGTATGGTGTACTGATCAGCGAGAAAAAAGCGGCTGGGTTCCCAAAATCTCATCCAGATGAACGCAGATGGCAAGACGGGAAGTACTCATGCTGCTTACAATGCAATAGAACTTACGGTGACTGCTGGTCAGGAACTCACCATCGAAGAAGAGGAAAGCGGGTGGTACTGGTGCTATGATCAGCAAGGAAAGCACGGTTGGGTTCCTATTAGTCATGTTATGGCATAGCTATATCAGAGCGTATGCTTCTCTCGTCCAGTCCCGGACAGAGAGAAGCATACGCTCGTTGTAAAGCCCTGAAGCTCGGCTAGAGCATATTCGCTTCCAAGAACAGAGGTGTCATGCTCGCTCATCGAGACAAGACGGTCGAAATTTCCTTTCGTTAACCCAGTGATCACCTTCACCTGGGCTGTAGATCCACAGGAGGTAGAGACGAATATCTGGCGTCCCGAGTTTGTATTGCGTACTGTTTGTGGCAGGGCCATCTGCACGTAGCCGAAGCCCGATGTGAAGCTCGTCGCCGGTTCGATCCATTGGCCATTGATGCCGAACCGATGCCGTCGAGCAACTCGATCGGGGGTATCCAGATACCGCCCATCTGCAGTGGGGCGCCAAGGCGTTTTTCCCCCTCAGGTGTGCGCCCAAGTCACGGCCATCGCCTGTAGCTTGCCCAAGCAGTGCCAGGTGCCGCTCTCGCGCTGGAGTCGCGACGAATGAGCTCGACACGTGGTCCAAGACTCCGAGCCTGCCGCCCATCTCGGCCAGTACCGTAGGCCGCTGGCTCAAAGCCAGGATTATGGCTACGGTATTGCATGAGAGCCCAAAGTGACGAGCCGCCTCTCGTTGGCTCTTGCACTGGATCAAGACCCAGGTGCGAATTTCGTCTCGAAGTGCCACTGTATACACCTTTTTTCCCTCCGCTGGCTTGACTTGACGTCTCTTTCAAGCAGAGCGGAGACGTGGGGCACCTGGCTCACTCTTCCTTGACGTTCACAGCTATAGTGGTATAATCAAGGTATGACAACTATCCTCACCTGGCTCGCCGGCTCACACATCATACAAGGAATCATCGTCGGCGGTGTGCTGGCGTTTCTCACGGCAAATATCATTATGAACGCGGTGATGAAATCCATAACAACGACCGTCAACGGGTGGAGCACCACCTTCAAATGCGGCCAGCCCGGCAATGGCATCCTCCTGCGGGCCGCCTGCGCCAGAAACCTGCCCGCCGTCAATGTGGCGCAAGAGGCTGCGTACTGGACGACGACCGTCGACAGCGCGGGGCGGCGGCTCTCCGGCCAACACGAGTACGTCCTGCATTTTCCTGAAGGACAACTCCCGCCCAACGATGCCTTCTGGTCGCTGACCATGACCGATGTGGTCGGGTACATGGTGAGCAACCCCATCGATCGCTCCAGCGTCGGCTCTCGCTCCGGCCTCGTGCCGAACGCCGATGGCTCCATCGACATTTATCTGCAGCGCACGGCTCCCGCTGGGCACGAGTCCAACTGGCTGCCGGCACCGGCAGGCTACTTCAAGCTGATGCTGCGCGCGTATCTGCCCGGCCGTGCGGTCCTGGACGGCGAGTACCACGTGCCGCCAGTCATGAAAGTGCCATGAGATGAACAGGTTGATTCTGAAATACAAATATCCCATTACGTTCGCCATCCTGGCCGTCCTCGCATGGGTCGTCTACAGGTATTTCTCGATGGGAGGGGGCCTGCTCATTTTGTTCATCGTCGTGGCAGTCATCGTCTGGGGACTCGGCACGTGCGTTTTCCTGTATTTTTGGCCGCTTATCACGTACAGTGCCTACAAACGAGCGGTCGTTCAGCATGGGCTCGGCGGAGACCCAATCCCCATCAATACGCTGTACGCGGTGCCCACTCTCTCTTCGCCCTCGGCGTCAAACTCCAGCTTATTAGCAACCGGGACCGACGACGTGCTCTACGTCGGCGGCTTGCTCGACCTCTCCAAAGGGCCGCAGGTTTTGCACGTGCCGGACATGGCGGGCCGGTACTACAGCGTGCAGTTCACTGATCCGTCGGACGGCACTAATTTTGCCTACGTCGGCAAACGCACCACGGGAACCGAGGCTGGCGATTACCTCATGAGCGGGCCGGGCTGGAAAGGAACCGTGTCGCAGGGAATGACACAGATTGCTTCGCCGAACAATTCGGTGCTCGTTATCGGTCGTGTCTTTGTCGAGAGCGACAGTGATCTCCCGACCGCCTACGGGCTTGCGAAGCAGATACAGCTCACACCACTCAGTCACTGATACCCCGATGTTTTTCAGGATGTACGCTCCATTGGAGAGCTGAGGCAGAGATGGAGTGAAATAAAAAAGTTACAGAGACAACCTGATCTTGCAAGAGTATCAATGTTCTAAGAGGTGCATCCGACAAGTTCAGTTCCCTAGTTACATTGCTTAGTGAGCTTGTTTATTAATCTTGGGACGAACAAGCTTGGAACGCTTTTGCCGGATGCACCACTGAGGTTTCTGTTGAGTAGTCATATCCATTGGAGGGTCGAATTGATCCGATACAGGTAGGAGTGAGACGAATTAGTCACTCGGTGTCATCCTGAGCGCTTGCTTGTGTTACCATCTTCGTGAACTTCTATTGTTATGCCACTTTCGAGAAATTTGCGCTTAAAATCTTGAAAGTGCCGTTCTCCTGTCCGACAATGTAATACCCCTGATACGTGCTCTGGTGTGTACCCGGTCCCGGAACGTTGTCTTCAGTTGCAACGACGATGGCGGGTACATTGAAGGTACCGTCTGAAAGAGCAGCTACAGTACCGGCTGTGAGGCTGTCGTGCTCAGTGTTTGCATATCCGCTGGAGAATTGAGTATAAGGATGTGAACTTTGGAACTGGCTTCCCAGGAGACTGTAGGCAGCCTGGTAGTCCCGATTGTTGATGTCATCGTAGTAGTGCTGAACCACTATTGTGGCTTGCTGAGAAGGGGTAGGAGTTGCAGTTGCAGTAGGGGTTGAAGTTGGAGTCCGTGAGTCGAAGCTGCAATAGGGGTTGGAGTCGCAGGAGGTTGCTGTGTTGCCAATGTTCCTTTGATGACAAATATCCCACCAGTAATAAGAGCAAGCACAAGAAATAAAACAATCAACATCAGCCATGTTTGAAATGTACGCTTTGGGGTATTGTGCTGGATGGTTTGAGGAGTGACAGGATAGTTTTGAGAAGCTGCTTCGGCTCCGATAGTTGGATTGGCGTACCTTGCCTGCTCTAAAACAGGCGGCTCTGGTGTAGTATGTATTTCGTACTGGCGAGGTGGCGCCGTATAGATTTGTGGAGCATGGGGCGTGGTGATAGCGGAGCGAAAGGCGCTTGCTAAATCGAGAGCGGACATGAAGCGATCTTCGGGTCTTTTGGCGGTGGCTTTTTGTATGACAGTATCGACAGCCGGTGGGATTGAAGGGTTCATGTCATGCACTCGAGGGAGTGGTTCTTGCAGATGCTTCATGGCAAGCACCAAAGGAGAATCCCCGGTGAAAGGGACACGTCCGCTAAGCATGTGAAAAAGAACAATGCCAGATTCATAGATGTCAACGCGATGATCGATGGTGCCTCCCCGTGCCATCTCTGGCGCCATATAATTGGGAGTACCCATAAATATGCTCGGGCTGGTCAGAGTTGAGTCGACCGCCTTACCAGTATCTTGCATGATGCGGGCAATGCCAAAATCCGCCAGGACAAGTCGCCCATCATTGTGGATCAGGAGGTTATTTGGTTTGATGTCCCGATGAATGACGCCATGGGCGTGGGCATAGGCGAGCGCCGAGCAAATCTGGTCGAGGTAGGTAGCAGTTTCCAGGAGAGAAATGGAGCCTCTATGCGCTAACAGGTCGCGCAAACTGCCTCCTGCCAGATAAGGCATCACCAAAAATGCAAGCCCATCTTGTTCGCCATATTCATAGATGGGCATGATGTTGATATGTTCAAGCCTGGCAATGACGTCGGCTTCACGCCGGAAACGGACGAGGAACGCTTCATATTCTTTGCTATTTTTAGAAACGTTGGGAAGCAGGACCTTGACAGCGACATAGCGTGCAGGCCTTGCTTGCTGAGCGAGGTAGACCGCTCCCATACCGCCCTGTCCTATGAGCTTTTCAAGCGTACACGTTCCCAGTGTTTTCCCAACGAGGTCGCTACTGTCTCTCATGTTGAACTAGCCCTTACGATAAGTGATCTGGGATCTCCCTTAGTCTATAGTACCCAATATTGATGCGGTTGTATAGGTCATAGATCACAATTCAAGGGTATTCAGGCTGTAGTAGTTCGTCAAGCTTCATGTAGAATAATGGACCGAACACCCGCTGGTACTCCGTCTTGCCAACGGCGAAGGCCGGATATCGGCGAAGACCGGACACGAAGGGGTGTCCCTACATGTCCCATAGTCGAATTAAGCTTGACAAAGTAGTAGGGACAAGAACACACCAGGTGCTTGATGAAAAGCGCCTGAGAGAGGAGCGATTACGCTACCTCAACGTTATACTTCATCGTTTTCAGTTATTGCACACTATTGGTCCCGGCAGGATTTGCGAAGTTTGCCGCGAAGTTGTCTGCATGCTTCAGGCGTTTATTGACTGATGGATGGTCGTGGAAGAGAAATTCGATGATGGGCGATGGCTCGACATCAGAGAGGTTTTGATTTGCCAGACGGGTCATCGCGCTTTTGAAGGGTTCGACCATCTTCGTGGATTGCAGTGCGTATTCATCGGCCTGGTATTCAATGGCCCGGCTCAGGCCGTTGCCGATTGGCATGACGATCAGGCCAAAGGCTCCCATGAGTGCCAATAGTAAGGGGAGGGTTGCGGGATCGGCAAGGCTGGTGTAGATGTGTTGGGTATCAACGGCCCAGTGTAGCACTACGTTCACAAGATACAGGCCTCCGAGGGTCAGGATGGACTGGCTGATAATCAACTTCCAGAGGTCGTGGTGGACGTGATGTCCCAGTTCATGGGCCAGCACTACTTCGATTTCATCGGGTGTGTAGCGGTCGAGCATGGTATCGCCGATGACGATGCGTCGTGTATTGCCCAATCCCATGAGGGCAGCATTGGCGGCGGTTGTTTTATTGCTCATTTGCATAGTGAAAACGCCGCGAACGCGGGTATTGGCACGTTGGGCAAGCGCGAGCAGGCGCTTTGTCAGATCGCCTTCAGGTAGCGGTGTAAATTTGTAGAAAATGGGGAAGATGAGCACTGGCGCGAGGTTGGCCATCACTACTGAGAAGAAGAGCATTGCCAATGCTACCCAGAGCCACCATGTTTGTGGTTGTACAGCGAGCAGGAGGTATACAAATTCGATAACCAGGATTTCGAGTACCAGGCTGAGCGCCAAGCCTTTGAAGAGGTCGGCCAGCCAGCTTTTCATCGACATAGTTGAGAGGCCATAGCGATGGGGAAGGACAAATCCGCTGTAGTAGGCAATTGGCGCGGTGATAATTTCGTATGCAAGCATCAAGATCAGGAAGTATGCCAGTATCTGGAGAGGGAACCAACCAGCGACTGGTTGCCAACTGAGTGCCTGTAACTGGTTTGCGAGCCAGATTCCAAGGTTTGTGAAGAGCAAAATGATGATGCCTACGACGCCTATGGCCATGGTTACATAGGAGAGACGGCGACGGATGCGCGCGTATTCTTTGGCTTCTTGTTGGCGGTTAAGGTCGAGTTCTACGGATGTAACGGTCATGAAACACTTCCAATCAATTGAAAAGATAAAAACTGGGATTGCCTTAAACGGCAATTCAATTATGCAACGAATATGAGCGCTCGTGCAATATTGTAAAGATATGTTTGATGAGCATGTAAGAAATGTTAATACGATTTGAACAGTTGACAAAAAAAGATAACAATGCTATATTTTATAAGTAATGTTTGCCCAAACATTACTTTTGTACAAAATATGATGGAGTAGAGAGCAATGCTAGTACAACAAATAATTTCAGGGGGGCGGGAGGTATATTCTGGGACGGTAACTGTTGCTTTTCTTAAAAGAGCAATAGACCTCTCCCTTCCGCTTAAAAAGGATTTATTTCCCCCATTACAAAAAGAAAAAAAAGTAGTTGATGAGATTGCCAGATTGATCGTTCAACGTGTCACTCATGGTGAGTCCTGGTGGATGGGTGGTTTGACATTTGCCGTTTATAACCTTCCACCATTTTCATCAGCTCACAATAGGGCAGTATGAAGAAGAAGGTCCTGGTATCTGGGGCTGGCTTGACTTAGTAGGGACCGGACGAGAAGTATGGTTTCCCATTGATGGCTACCACCGCATGCTTGGGATGTTACAAGCGCTCTCGATGCTGTCAGGACAGAAACGTTATGCTCTTGCAAATAATATGGTTCCAGTTCTTCTCCTTCCCTCTCCTTCATTCGCAGAATGCCACAAGATGCTTCTAGATATGCATAAATCTGCTCGTGCCATAGATCGAGGAAAAGCAATCCGAACAACCACAAACGATAGATATGCCACATATGTACAATGGATGATAGGAGAGGACAAGGACCATCCAGAAATTATCAAGAAAGACCTGATTAATTGGAAGTCTAATACTCTCACCAACCGATTAGAGAAATTCAGCACACTTAGCGTTCTCTACGATTTACGAAAATGCTTGACCAAGCGCTAGAGGAACAAATCACTGATAAAGATCAACGTTACAATGAGATTGTTGGCATTTGGTCCCTTCTGTTAAAGCAGTTTACCCATTTTCGCGAGGCAGTTAACGCTCCTGAACGTGTACCTGAGCTTCGTGCAAAGTACCTTTGCTTAAAACCCACTGGACAACTTATAGTAATCGCTGTATTAGCCCTTGCTCTACGGACGCGGAAAGAACTTCCACTGGTAGAGGTCATTAAGCGATTAAATGAGGTTAGATGGGAATCTGATCAGCCTCACTGGCAAAATATCGCCGTGGTGGATGGACGGATAAATGGGACAAGAGCTACTATCACACTCTCTTCCCTTCTTGTTGCATACCTGATTAATTTACCATTAAGTGACATTGAAGTTCAGTCATTGGAAACAGATTACTGCAAAGCAAAGAAGGACAAAAACGCCATACTTCCAAAGCCGCTCTTCCCCTAAATCAATGTTCAATTGCGAGGAGACTCTATGTCGAAAAAACCGCCATCAACATCACCAACACGAGCAATGCAGTGGGCAGGATTAATCATCGTAACCATCTTAACAGTCATATCTATGATCATCGCATATGAATTCAAGAACCCGCTATACCTCGTTCCTTCTATCCCGCTTGGTTTCATATGGAGTACCTTGCAAAATTCCTCTACAAACGGCCAGAGGACTACCACCTTGACGAACTCAAATTTAAGTATCTTGTAGATAGCTTAGACCGCAAAAAGCAGATACCTTAGATTTCACTTATTGCGGCTCAACTTGGAGGAGTACCAACGCTGCTGTTGCTAGCAGTCGGTGTATTTTGTTTAAATAATGCCATAAAGGGGATTACGTTGATTCGTCCGTAAAAAAACGTTGTAAAATACAGGAAAGAACTGGTTCATGCGCACTTTTGCTGATGCGGTGGTCCAGACCGATGCAGGACACGCAGACGAAGCAGATCAAACTGCGCTCGGCCATAGGCTTGCCGCTTGATGAGTTTGAGTCGATTCACCCGGCCCTCGGTCTGCCCATTGCTGTACTCCGTCGTCAGGGCAGCCCGCACGGCATCGTAGTCACGAAAGATGCCTGCCGCAAAGCTCCTCAATTCCGCGATGCCACTCTCCTGTGCTTCCTGCAGCCACCGGTGCAGTACGTTTACTTGCCGATTGACAACCATCGTTCGAAAATCTTGCGTGAGCTGATTGGCGCTGGCCAAGCCTTCGGTCTTGTATGCCTAACGATTCGAATTGGTGAACCTGCCGCAGGGTGAGCTTGCGCGGATCGCAGACGAAGAGCCAGGCGGCTTCACGAGCAGAAAGAGGCAGAGAGCCACCGCTTAGAGCTCACTATTGCTTCTGCTGTGGGTACCTCTGCAGTCACTCGGGGTGCTGGCGGTACGGTATGAGATATTCATTACGATTGTCGCCCTCCCCTGGTAGCCCTGAGTACGGATCACTTCACCAGGTGCGTGATGTTCTGTTGCCCTGCTTCCCAGCGCTGATGCAGATAGTCCTTGTAGGGGTCCAGTTTACTGGTCCGCTTGGGACGAACGATTTCTGGAAAGGCCGGAGCGGCCAGATAGCGTCGAACCGTATCACGGTGTAATCCCAGCAGACCGGCAATTGCTCGCTGGCTCGCGCCCTGCTCGTGCAGCTTGAGCACTTCTTCATAGCGCGTTTGGCGTCTGGTTCGTCGGGCTTGTCGTTGCACCTCTTTGAGAGGAAGCGGGGTGGGTTCCGCCGATGTTGTGCTGGCTGGAACTTCAGGAACCGTCACACGAGGCTCTTGCATACCGTGTTGCTCTCCTGCGATCAGCTTGAGTACATCATGTTTGCGGTCAAACAGGCGGATCAAAGCAGTATGCAGGTTCACCAGTAAATGAAAGCGGTCGCTGACCTGGGTGGCTTGCGGGGCGCCTCGCCTGGCGGCATCAGCATACGTCCCAGAACGATCACGCGTGATGATCTTGACTTCAGGATGCTCTTTGAGCCAGCTGATGAGCGTTTCCGCCTCGCGATCGGGCAGCAGGTCAACGACTTGATGCTTTTGTAAATCCACCAGGATGGTGCCGTAGCGATGTCCCTTTTTCCAAGCAAAATCATCCACGCCTAAGACGTGAGGGTTGGGAGCGATAGCTCGCTTGCTGCGGCGCGTGAGGCGCAACAGTGTGTCACGACTGGCCGGCATCCCCTGTCGCTGTGCCAGGTAGGCGCCGCCTTTGCCACCAGCAGTCAGTGCCAGTTCATGCAGACTCTCTGCTTGCCGTGTGGTCCGACGAGCGTAGGCAGGGGCACAGGTGGGCAGCCGTTCGCTAAAAATCTTGCGTGGACATCCTGCATTCAGACACCAGAAGCGACGGACTTGGACCAGCCAGCGAACCGGTTGACCTGAGCAGGGCAGGTCAGCGAGCGTGCGCACATAGCGCGACTGCACTTTGCTGGATGGGTGTTGACAGACTGGGCAACGGACTTCTGGGGAAATCGTACTGGCAACAGCGGTAATGGTTTTCGCAGAAGCATCTACGGTAATATCAAGAAGCGCAAGGACGCTTGCATCGGGAAGCAATAACACGTTTCTCATAAGGGGAACTCCTTCCATCATCAACTACTCCTCTTACTTGTAACACAATCAGGAACGTGTCTGCTTCCCGCACAGGGAGGAAAAGACCATCTTGTACACCAGAATCAGCAAAAGTGCGCATGAACCACTTGACAGCCGTGATTTACATCATTTATAAGGATGGATATTCTCGTTATCAATAGCAGTGCAGTTTCAGACATTTTAACAAAGCTTGCTGCTGTATTCAGGTAATCAGTTCTAAGACTCCCCTTTCCTTCAGCGGTGTAGATTGAATTTCTCAGCTGTCCTCCCCTGGAACTGCCTTACACCCTCGCTCAAGCCACCATTAATTGGCGTTTCACCATGGTTGATGCCCGCATCATACTCGAACATCCAAATGAAGACGGTCAAAGTACGACGGTGTCCAGGTTAGTTTGTGAATCAGCATAAATGGGTACCTTTTACCTCATCTTTGATACTCAACCATGGACCCAGGTGATATAATTTTGAGAAATAGCGACCAACCCGCGTGTTTTCTGCTATTGCCATTACTCCTTCTCTACAAAACACTGAGGTTGTGGGTATCCTTGCAAGTAGGGCGAAACATCCTATGTATAGCAACTAGATCAAACAGGAGGTGTGATATATGAATTTGAAAATCCAATTCTCGCAGATGCAGTGGGGTCGAGTCTTGCTGATTGGCGTTCTGGTTGTTATCCTCGTCATCATCCTCAATCTGGTTTTACCTGTACTCGCCAATCATGTATGGAGTCAATCGGATCAAGCCCAGATTGCCGTGCAGGTTTCTGCCTGGAGCACATATATTCTGCTTTTCTTGTTGACATTTGGTGGTGCCTTTTGGGCTGCACGCACAGTAGAAATAGAGCCTCTTCTGCATGGCATACTCATTGGCCTGTTCGTTGGCATTGTCATCTGCATCTTAACTATGGGCTTTGGGAGTCCTGTTCTGATGGCACTGGTCACACTGGTCCTGATTATGGCAGCTGGCTGCATTGGTGGCCTCCTGGGCAGCTGGGGACGGTAGAAGCCAGCTTCAAGGTGTTTCGTTTCCGTCAACAAACGACTGCCAGACCCTTTGATCTCTGAGGAGAAGGTGGGTGGGGTGAATTGTCCTTTTTGGGTTGTCACTGGTGCAACTCAAGAGGCAAAGGGGTCCCGTTTTCTTGATCAAGTCCGAGCTACTCCATATTATTCTACTACACTCCCAAATATGACTTCACTCGACGACAAATATGGGTAATCTTACGCAAGTTATGGTGCGTGAAAATGAGTACACTTGCCTGTAAGAAAGATGCAGAGCATCTCTTTACTCTCGCTTCAGATCATCCTGGCTTGCAGGTGAACTGAGCAAAGGAAAGACTTTCAATATTCCTGCATCACCTGCTCATAGCCTTGAGAAGAAAAGGAACAATGAATATGACAAACGTTACACAAACGACAAACTTCAGTTACAACTATGCTGATGGTCTTAATGCAGCCGATAAAGCAGCTGCGATTGCACATGCCAATGCCCTTGCCGAAACCTGTGAAAATGATCTTGTGGTTTTGGAGAACATGTTTGGCGTTTCCGGAGGATTTGGTCCATCGAATTGTGTCACGATAGTGATTGACACGATTGCTGGCCTGGGAGATAACTTTGGATATCAGGGCGACAATAAGATCAATATTGTTCCATTTACCGGTTATTCCGACGGAGATGCTGCAACGAGGGCCGTCTTTGTTGCCGAGATGGCCGAAATATTGATGGACTACCGGAATCAGAAAACTGGGGTCACTACCTGGATTGCGAACAATAGCATGGGGGAGGCACTCTCAACTGTTTGCGAAGCTACTTTGCACCCTGAAGGGTATTATACCGCTACCGTCAATGGCGGCTATGGTGTAAGAATTGACCAGTGGCTCAACTCACCAAGGGCCGACTGGGTCGATCATATTGAAGACACCGATAGAAACTTCGTGAGCTTTGGTTGCGGTATTCTTTTCATCTACTATCTGCAATCACAACTGGGATTCTCTTTGCATGACATCATAACAAAGGCCGGTAATACGCTTGCGAAAACGTATACAAACCTAACCGGAAACGCCGATGGCTGGACTCCCTTTATCACCTCCCTAAACGCGCATTTTCCAGTAGGAACAACCTTCAATCCTGTAAGCGACAACCTTTTTCCTTTACCAGATCTTGCCACATTCTATTCTCCAAACAAGATAACCTGTGGCTATAGCTCAACGACACTCATATCAATCGATAAGCCCGCAAAAGCTGAGGTGATCATTCAGTTAGCCAGTGATGACTCCGCATTGGTTACTGTCCCTTCCACAGTCACTGTTCCCATTGGTTCCACGGTCACAAGTGTCCTCGTGCAAACAACGGCGATCCCTCTTCCCTTTGCACCCAAATTTGTGAACATCCATGCTAGCTATGCAGGCAAATCCCTTCCTACCTCTGTTGAAGTGGTTCCACCGGCCATTTCCAAAGTCGCTCTATCCCCTGATACGGTTGTTAGCGGGGATAGCTCCATTGCGATTGTTACCCTGGATCACCCTTCCTTATCTGGCCCGGTTATGGTGGACCTGATAAGTAGCGCCCCAGGTTTTGCAACCGTTCCAGCTCAACTGACCATCCCTCAGAATCACCCAGCATGGTTCGTTATCGTATCGACCCCCCAAATTCAGATACCTTTTACAACTGCTCATGCCGAGATCTGGGCCAGTTATTCTGGAACTTCAGCGTTTGCGACTTTGACTGTAGAGCCAAAGGTTATTGCGGGCATCCTGAACAGTCTCTCCGTCTTACCTTCCACGATCCAAGGAGGGAGTGTAAGCCATGGGACTGTAACTCTGGTGCAAGCAGTACCAACAGATACCTTAGTGGGTCTTGCAGCAGTAGAGCCAGGCACACATTTCCCTTTGCCTGGTAGTGAGTCAACTGTAGCAAGCGTACCGCCTTCGGTCACTATCCCTGCGGGACGAACCAGCGCCGGATTTCTGATAACCACCAGGCGCTCCCTGTCGTCAACAAGTCAGAAAGCAACCATCATGGCTGGTGCGGTTGTTACAAAATATGTAGAGTTGACTGTGACCGGCTAGAGATCACCAGGAGTCAGGCGTCCTTGCAGCCATCAAGGTGCTGTAAGGACGCTATTGTGATTATATTCGCCTATGATGTTCTTACCATACTCTTTCTCCTTAAACCGGGAGTTGTATTGGGAAGGTTCACGATGAGCCACGAGATCCTTCGCTGCGGCTCAGGATGACAAGAGGGGCGGCTTAGGATGAGACTGGAGACCGATTTGTCTCCCCTAGACTGATGGAGGAATATGTTGAAGTCAGTGCTTAAGCGTCAAAAGGTGAGTCATGATGTGGGCGATAACAATGCTTTATGGTGTCTCGGTCAATATATGAAGATATCATACACGGAGCTTGTGCGCGACTGGACGCTGGCATCGAGATGTTGGTCGGGTGCGCCTGAATATGCATCGTACTGGCAATAGCTTTGCACGAAAAGTTGGGGCGGCTCCACGACGGTGAGATTGGTCAGGCCATCAGCTTTTTGAAAATTTTCACATTCACGCCTCTTACACAGTGGTAAGTAAGCCGCGCCCTGCAAGACCTGACAGGCGATCAATGACCATCATTAAGTTGTCAACTAATGTGGGAAGATTTTGAAGCTCCCAGAGGAGTTCCGCGTTTGTCCAGGCTGTATCGCGAGCTGTTTCCACGCTCCACATTGCGAGCAAGCGGCCAATAGTGCCCGTGTCTTGCGCAAGCTCTCCAAGAATGCCTGTTGCAAGCACGTTGAGGGTCGTGGGCATTACTCCGCTAAGCAGACTATTCACGTTCTCAAAGTCGCTATATTCACGAGTGTCACGTTGTGGGGATGTCTGCATGTCTTTGCATGTTTGCACCAATGCAAGGGGCAAGTCGTGGTTGATGTGGGCGTTTATTCCAGCCAGGGCGAATTGTACACGCTCAATGTTCTGGTTGTCACGAGATTCAAACAGGGCCATCCAGGCACGCGGCACCTTTGTTTGATCGAGACATGAATTGGCAAGGGCGTCGAAGTAGAGCCTGCCGAAGTTGATGTCCAGTTTGGTAAGCCATGCCTGGTCATCCCAACCGCCAGGAGGCTGTTTCGCGTACACTGCCTGTGTGACACGTAAATAAAGCTGGTTGAACCACTTCAACCCATCGCTGGAAGGCAATATGGCGTCAAGATTTTGCATAATTTGTATGACTTCCTGGATGTTAGCAAGAGTAGTTCGATTTGCAAGCAATGCGAGGATTTTTTGACAGTTTTGTGGATCCTGGTTTATCAATGTACATTTCCCCTTTCGCTAACTACAAGAGTGTTTTGTGACCTGCGGCTGGCTCTGAGAGATCATTTCAAAGCAATGGTTAAGCGCTTACTTGCTGAAGTAAGATTACCTGGCTGCATTGGATTCATCAGGAGAGGCTATTCGCAATAAAGCATGCTTATATTATACGTTGTTTTAAAATTGCTGTAAAAAATTTACAATGGCTTACAATAGGATATTCATTGTGAATGATAGAGGAGATTGTTACGGTAACGCCCTCATGTAGAGCTTCTTTGTCGGCTGACCTCATACGGAGCCTCTTTCCTGAACAGCACTAGTGAATTTATACAATAGGTGTTACCTATACACATCCAAAAGCGGACTAAATAATGCACATTGGCACTATTCAGTCCGCTTGTATGATCACTGGGGACTACCGTTTACAATTGCTACGATTACCGCTTAACTTCTCCTGCGCTTTACGAGTCACTTCCTCCGAAACCTGCTTGAGCTGTGTCTCTTTGCTGCCAATCATGAGCTGTCCTTCTCTGTGACTGGCCTCGTGCAGAGCTACCTCGTGAACCCTTCAGGTCCAAATCATACTCTCAGTCTGGACGTTCCCGTCTTCATCCTGCTCTCAATGAGCATTGTCTCAATAAATGAGAGCGGTATGGAGGCGTGTCTGACTGCGCTAGAATGGGTTTCTCCATAAGATATATTACGCATAGCTAACACCTCCCTGCTTGTCATTGATTGCCGCTTTCGCAACAAGAAAGTGGGTCGAGGCTGATCGAAAACTGTCCATGTCTAGTAACGGTCTCCGCTTTGATCGCTTTTTCCCATGTACAAGTAAAGCATATGAACGTCACAGAACTATCAATATGTGCAACTACTACATCACGAAATGGTATCGATAATGAAGTTTAACAAATAGAGGGATATCATGAAATCCACGAAGGCAATAATTCTACGGTGATGCACGATAAATCGGCTCCTACTGGAGCCTGCGTTGTTGTGTTAAAAGCCATTATCGGTGGTGCGTGCTACATCATTGATTGCAACGTATTCGTTCAGAAGTCCTACAAAGGATTTGTAATCAGGTTTCAACATCAGTTATTGGATTTGGCGGATCTGGCAGACGCGGCTGGATTGGAGAGCACACACTTGTTATGCTCGGTGCGGCAAAACATCTCGACTAACTATCGGGTGTTGAAGGGGCAATGTGACAAGATGACAATGAAGGTGGTAGTGGTAGCCAAACATCTGGTCTGTCCACCGTGCGAGATCCTTCGCTGGCGCTCAGGATGACAATGAAGGTGCGATACTGATGGTTCACACATGAAGTGAGTTTTCAAATAAGCCAGCGAGGGCCGATAAATCGGCCCCTACGGGTGTCCGGGTTATGTTGCAAATCAGCACAATCGATCCCAATCGGGTCGAGAATCGTGTATTGATCAGCACAATCGGTCCCAACAGGGTCGTGAATCAGGTGTAAATCATCATGTTCAGCCCAGGCAGAGACATTGGTTCATTCATTTCATGCCATTATTGATGATGTATCAGGTTTGATGCTTGATTATTTCTCGGATTCTGTGAAGGTACGCTGCGCTTTGCGGGCGGTTTCCTCCAATTGCTCTCGTCCCTGTTGCAAGGCCTTTTCGAAGCTCTCGGCTGCCTTTTTGAAGCTTTCAATGCTATCGTGTGAAGCGGTCTCTACTACTTCAAGTGTCTTCTGATAAGCGGTCAGAGGTGCCTGGAAGATGCTCATGTAACTCTCGGCAACTTTGGGATCTACGTGCTGTTTCTGTGCTTGTTGTTCCCACTGCTTTAGTGTAGAACGCGCACTCTCTGCGTGGTCTCTGAGCAACGCCATAGTATTCTCGAAAACGCTTTGGGCATACTTGAGATTGCGTTCCTGAGTGGCAGAAAGACTCTCTGCCAGTGCCTGGCTGGCTTCATTAAAAGCTTCCATGGGGGTTTCGTGTGTTTCTTTGCTCTTTTTGTCTGTCACGTGTTTGCACCTTTCTGTCTTGAGAAAGAGGGCACATCACGCGCCCTCTTTCTTCTCCGGCCCGGCACATTCACAACCTTGTGATATGCCTGGAGTTGTGTTGAATGCTGTGTAGTCTGCTTTCTTCCTCTTTTCAAGTTTCCAATGAAAACCTGAAAAGCTGTTAGTAAGGAATTAAGCGACGATCAGCGACAACACGTTACACTATCGACCTCGCTGGTTTTCTTATACTATAGATTACCACCTGAGGTCTATTAGAAGAATAGTTGCTTTTTCTCACATCTTGCTCTCAAAAAGGGAAAGAGTATCACATTTGGGTCACAATAATGATCATCAAGAATTATGTTTTTAACTTGTGCCGCCTTCGGCGGGGTGAGAAGGAGAAGTGGGGACACCCCACACCCCGCCAAGGGGCCTGCAAGGCCCCTTGGATCCCCGCTAGCATGCTAACCATCAGTATAGACCAAGGTTTTTGCTGACAGCGGAATAAAGATCTTCCAATGCGAACTGCTGGGCGAGGAAGGTGAGGTTGTATGGCTGAGGCTTGCTCCAGGATGTAACAGGTGAATTAAGAACTATAGTGGGAATGCTTTCAAGCGCATTGATGGTGTGTAGCCGAGAGGAAAGTTCAAGTGCGCTCTGATCAAGAAGGTGATAGTCAATGATGAAGAGGTCAGGCTTGACATGCATGGACAATTCAAGTGCTCTTTTCCCTTTTGTGAGAGAAAGAATTTCATGCTCAAACTCAAGCTTCAGTGCCATTTCTAAATATTTGAGAAATTTCGGGTCACTTGCAACAACCATGATCGATGAGTTAGCTGTTTTGTCTATACTTTGGGGCATGAATTCATCCTCGTCTATTGTACACTTTCCCAATGCGGAATATAGTTAGGGAAACATTAGTATGATTGTAAGTGATAGACGTTAACAATGGAAGTTGTGGGTATCACAATGTAGTCTCAATATTGTTGAGTATGAAGGATTATATTTCTTGCTTATCTGGTTTCTGAGTGGTATTCTAAGATTGCTATTATATATCACGAACTTCGTTTGGGGATCTTTCTGATTAGTTTTGTGATGTTCAGTCAGCAGGTGGCGTATTCATAAGGTTTACAAATATCCGGGAAGAGGTACGAATAATCCCTTTTCACAAAAAGCTAGACTGCCTTTCCCCGGTTTCTCATACAATCCTTTCATCCTATCAATGTTGTTTATTTTTGTAGAGAACTTCCAACTGCTCATCTTATCGGAGCTTCTTGAAACCTCATCTTTATTTGTTGGCTCTGGTAGCCGAAAGCACTGTATACACTCTCTCCTATGAGATTGATTATGCTTAGAGTGTTGTCAGCAATGCTAGAATGGAGGACGCATTGATGGCTGACTCACAACAATTTGATGCTACGACCCTTCCTCCTTCATCTTCGCCTCTGCACGTCACTTCGAAAGAGTTGATCCAGCAGATGGGAATTTCGCCTGATGCACTGGTTGTTGTCGATCAAGTGGGAAGCATTGTGATGGTCAATGAACAGGCGGCTACACTATTCGGCTATAGTCCTAGAGGAGTTACAAGGTCAGCGGCTTGAAATGCTCTTGCCAGAACGTCTACATGAGGTTCATACCACTCACCGGAAACATTATTTCGCTGTACCACGCACCCGCGCAATGGGTGCAGGACTACAACTGTTTGGACGACACAAAAATGGCACCGAGATTCCGGTGGATATCAGTTTGCGTCCTGTGTTGCTTGATGATGAACTAGTGGCCATTGGAGCTATTCGTGATATGAGCGAGCAGCACCGCGCTGAACGCGAGCGCATGCAACAAGCAAGAGCAAATTCGCTTGCAGGCAGATTTGATTGAACTGGCACACGATGCTATTCTCATCCGTGACTCGGTGAGTCGGGTGATATTCTGGAATAAAGGTGCAGAGGAACTCTACGGCTGGCCATCCCAGGAGGCACTTGGTCATATTACCCATAGCCTGCTCAGGACCCACTTTCCCGTCAGCCGTGCTGAGGTCGAGGCACATCTTGAAGAGCATGGACGCTGGGAAGGGGAACTGACGCATACCCGCCGCGATGGTCGTGTCGTGATCGTTGAAAGCCGTCAGATGCTGGTCTGCGATGTGCAGGGGCACCGCACCGCTATTTTGGAGATCAACCGGGATATCACCGAACGACGCCACCTGGAGCAAGCTATGCAAGTCGTGCATGCTCAGGCCATTGCTCGACTGGATTTCCTCCAGCAGATCATAGATGCGCTGCCCAGTAGCATCTACCTGGTCTATGGCCCGGATGCGCGTTTACTGCTTGCTAATCGTGCCGCTGCCAGCTTGTGGGGAGCAATATGGCACGTCGATCAACCGATGTTGGTGTTTCTTGCCACCAATGGTATTGAGATCTTCGATGCCCAGGGACAACCGCTGACGTACGAGTATTTTGCCACCCTACGCGCAGTACAGGAGGGTGAAACGGTTTTGCATCACCAGGAGACGATCCGTCGTCCTAATGGATCGAGTTTGCCTGTGCTGGTCAATGCAGTCGTACTCGACTCGTCCCAATGGGAGAACCTGGCCAGGGAGGAAGTGGAACCAACTACACAGTATGCCCCTCATGAGTCTGTTGCGCTGGTTGTGCATCAGGATGTAAGCGCTCTCAAAGAGGCAGAATATCTCAAGGACGAGTTTATCGGAGTGGCTGCACATGAATTACGCAATCCTCTTGCAGTGCTCAAGGGCTATGCCGAAATGCTGGTTTACCAAACTGCACGTGGCAAAGGTCCAGAACTTGCTACCTGGCAAAGTGAAGCTCTCGATGAGATTGATGAAGCTACCTCACGCCTGGATAAACTCACAGAGGATCTGCTTGATGTGACGCGTTTGCAGGCGGGACGACTGGTCTTATCCCGCGAACTCACCGATTTGGTGGCCCTCACGCAACGCATGATGACACAACGGCAAATGACGACGAAGCAGCACGTATTCTCTCTCGACACAGAGCATACCTCGCTTATGATGGAGGTCGACCGTACACGTGTTGAGCAAGTGCTCACCAACTTATTAAGCAATGCCATCAAGTATAGCCCACAAGGGGGACCAATCGAGCTGTCACTTCGTGAAAAGATCGAGCCACGCGAAGCGCTTCTCTCTATTCGAGATCGAGGTATTGGCATTCCCGTTGGGCAACAGGCACGTATTTTTGGGCGCTTCGTTCGAGCGGAGAATGCGCGTGCCAGTGAGATTACAGGAACTGGATTGGGGCTTTATCTCAGTCGCGAACTCGTCGAGCGTCATGGAGGGCGCCTGTGGTTTGAATCAGCAGAGGGGAAGGGCTCTACTTTCTTCATGAGTTTGCCTATGCTTTGAGAATTCGATGATTTGCTTATTATCGGGTAAGCGTAGATTAGCATCTATTCGTTTCAGCAGTTTAATTGGCTACTGGTTATTAGACGACAATAAAAAGGAGAACATCCATGACAGAACGAGTGTACAGTGTTGTTCAACTGGTGGGGACAAGCGATGAGTCGTGGGAAAAAGCAACGGCTGTTGCCTTAAATCAAGCGTCAAAGACTTTACGTGACTTACGAGTCGCTCGCGTCGTCGAGCAAGATGTGCATATTGAGCCTGGGAAGCCTCTGAGCTATCGAGTGAAACTCGAGGTTTCATTCAAATATGAAGCCGACACATAAGCATTTTGCTTGAGGGGAACCGAAGGTGACATCAGCGCACTCATGAACTTTCATCCAGTGATTCGCCGCAGTTCCCGGTCGATTCCCCGTTCCAGTGCTTCAATCAGATAGGGGCGAATGGCTGCTGGCTCAATCACGTGGTCAATTGATCCCACCCGCTGCGCTCGCTGCACGTTGTGGATGTGATCGAACTCACTGGCTACTTCGCCCACCTTTTCTGACCGCACCATTGCGCTGATCTCATTCAGCTTGACTTGAAGAGCGGCTTTTTGGGTACCGTCTGCCTGTACGAGTTGCTCCTGCACCTCCTTCACGCGCGGATCGGATATTGTGCGGGAATTGACTTCGCGAGCGAAGACGACAGCAGCGGCAGGGATCCCGCCGATAACCGATGCGTATGAGCCTGTCACGGCAGCAACCTCGAGGTTTTTGTTCAGTGCCTTGGAGAAGACGACGAAAGAGCCACCGTGGTAGCGAGAGACCACACAAAAGACGATCGGCCCCTTGAAGTTGGTGATTGCTCGGCCAATCTCGGCCCCGTACTCAAGTTCTAAGGTACGCATTGACTCAGGTGAGCCATCGAAGCCTGAAAGGTTGGCGATCACGACCAGGGGGCGATTGCCACTTGCCGAGTTGATGGTTCGCGCTGCTTTCTTGGCTGAGAGCGGAAACACTGTCCCAGCCGTCCACTCATCGGGTCCATCACTGGGAACAAAGCCGCGTCGGGGAAGAGGCCGGGATTCGATGCCGAGCATGGCGACTGGAAAACCCCCAATATGTGCGTCCCATACCACGACCGTCTCAGCAGCATGCATATCGTGCCAGCGTTCTAGCGGCTGATGATCGGCGTCAATTATGGCCCACATAACGGTTCGGATATCAAACGGATGCTTGCGGGCAGCATTCTTCTCATCTGAGAACAGATCTCCTATGCAGGTGAGATCGCTGTCCTCGGGTCGTGTACTGAAATATGGAGAGTCACGCACATCACGTGTTGCAGGATCGGTGGTGGAGGCGCGGCGTGGAAAACGTTCACCTGGCAGCACGTAGGTGTGATCATAGTAACGCATCAATATGTGACATGCAGCGCTGAGGTCGAAGGCGAAATACTGTGCCTGACCGTTGGGTCCCATAATAGGTTCATATCCACCGATACCATAGTTATCCTCGGCAGAGACACCCCCGGAGAAGTCCAGGGACTGCTTGCCAGTCAAAACCATCGCACCATTGAGTGTCATAATAAGGATACCGTGGGTGTGCATGAGCATAGTAGCCCCGGCATTCCAATAAGGCTGGGCACCAACATTAATACCGTTGACGACTACGTTGATTTCGAATCCTTTCTGAGTGAACTCAATGATGCGACGCAGCGCCCTGGCGACCCAGTCCATATTTTCTGTGCCGCTCTCCATGGAGATCCTGGCACCTGCTGAAAGGGTAAACCATTCGAGTGGCACATGGAGTTGCTCAGCAAGGTTGAGTGCCTCAATGATCCGTCGACATTCGGGTTCAGCAACCGAGCCCATGCTATGGCTTGGGTCGCCAAGAAGGATGACGCGGGTCATGCCCTCTGGATACCTGGAGGTGTAGTTGCGTATGATACCAACTACAATGCCTGCCTTGTTCTTGCCATAAGGCCGATCAACAGGTATCAAGTGGTTGTCTTCGTTCAGGTCATATTCGGTGAAATTGCCAGGAGGTATCCTTGTGCTTGTACCTTCTGGCTCTGGAGTCAGCATTTCTATGATTTCATATGGATAGACCAGCCCACGCTTACGCAATTGAACAACCTTCTGCCGGTACTCGCTGAGTGTGGCGATGGGTGTTTCAATCGGCTCACTCTCTCTGAGCACCAGTTCCTGGCCACCAGGGTTGGAGATGTGTAGCATGCGACTACGCAGTTCTCCGGTTCTCGGTGCTGGTATCTTTGCATGAACCACGATTCTTTCCAGGCCAAGTCCCTCAGTTGCGGGCCAGAGTTTGCGCATCAGTTGCAGGAACTCTTCTGTTGACAGATGAAGTGGCGGCCAGACATAGAGCAACACACGATTCCAAGGCAAGCGCTTATGGGTGGGCAGTTGGGACTGATACAAGCGGATGCCCTCCAGGGCTTCCATCAGCATACGTTCGAGGTGGGGAATCTGGATGATCTTGCCCGAATTGTCCCTTAGAGGTGTCATATCACGTACCTCGGCTAGCGCGAAAAGCCGCTCGTCCTTCGGATTGGTACGTGCTATCCCATGAAACAGGTAAACATCCTCCGCCGAAGGCAACCGCTCGATCTGGAAGTTCGAGAGTCTCCAGATGTGGTGCCTCTCCCCCATCATGGGATGAAGCCTACGGTAGAGATGATCCTCCTGATAGCCATTCTCAGTCGTACGATAGGTAAAGTGCTGTGTACTTGCCATACCGAGGTCCTTGCCAGAAGCGTTTACTGCCACGACAATTCTCTGAAGAGCCTGCGGAAAGCTGATTTGATTGATTGTGCCACGAATCTCCCACGCTGTTGCCTCGTCTTCTTTCAGAGGCTCAGGTCGCCATGTATAGAAATCTGCAACGATCTGGTCCTCAGCAGAGAAGCGGCTCACAAAGTGGGAAAGAGTCGCTGCTGCAGTAACGAAATCGGCATACAGAGCGAAGGTGGTTACAACGATGACACGTCTGCCTTTGTCATCGTAAGCGGCTTTGACCAGGGGGTGTCCGTCTATCGTTGTGGATTCGAAGTCCTCCAGGGAATGAATACGATAGTAGCGGCGAGTGAGCACTTCAAGCATGAAGAGACCTACCTCCGCTCCTGATTTAGAGAAGCTACGCGTAAGCAGGTTCTGTAAGGGCTGGGAACAGGAGACCATGAGGTTTGTTAGCTTGTCGCGATTCGGGTTATCGGGATGTGCAGCGAGGTATGAAAGATGCGACTCTATCTCTTCGTAAACCCTATTCCTGACTTGCTCGAAGAGCGGTTCCTCAAAGTAACGAAAGCGAACCTCGCGCGCGAGGCCGTATACTGCTGGGTGGCGTTCCCTCATTGCCATAAGGAGACGATCAAGGACGAGATGCATCTCTCCGGTGGCAAAGGAGACTAGCTCGCCAACATGCTCCAGGCGTCTCTGGAGGATGGCGATGACCATGGTAAGGTGCTGATTCATCTGCTGATGAGACCTATACATGAGGAGGAGGCTCTCGTTGAGCGAGTGCGAAGGTTCCAGACTTTTCAGACCGTAGTGAGCAAGAGCCCGTTGCAGGTTCGCAACGAATTCCATCGGCAACTGCTCAACACGGGTATCACGAGAGCGAAGATAGGCGAGTAAGTCATGCTCAGAGCTATGCACCTGCTCTCCCATGGCATGAACCTCAGCCGGGTCTAGTTCACGGCGGAACAGCAAGCAGATGTCGGCAACGATCGAGAGTAACTCGTTCTCAGCATGCAGTAACGCCTTATCCGAGGCCCCGATTAGTTGATAAACAACTTCCTGTTCTCCCAGGAGCTGCCTGGAATCACCAGGGTCACTGTCATAGCCAAGAATCTGATAGCGTAGCGCTTCGAATAATCTCTGAAAACGCGCCTGGAGCGTAACATTGTCGGATTCGGCTGTGTGTATGGCATCTCCGAACTGGATGGGTTCGATGTCAGTTGCTGTATCGACCCATTCTGAGGGCTCAAGATATAGAAGAGGCGCTCCCATATCAACCTGAATATTGCTTGTCGCGAACACCTGCACTACAGTGCCCGGAAACGGAGCTGTAATAGCCATCTCCATCTTCATAGCCTCGACGAGAGCGAGTTGATCACCTGCATTGACATGATCGCCAGGAATGACGGTTACGGAAACTACCACCGCCGGTGTAGGGCTTCGCACAAGTCCCCCTTCCTCGTGTGTAATATTATGAGGAACACCCTCGACCTCAACAAAGCATCGAGGTCTATCTACCAGCGAAAGGACCCGGTATCGTCGTCCAAAGCAGGTAAGACTCCTTTCAAAGGCTCCCAGCCGATCCACATGTACCTCAATATTTCGTCTACTCATTTTCACCCGATACAGCTCTGGACCTAAGCGGGAGACCTTGAGCTTATAGACCAGCCCGCGATATCGGAGATGAGTGGGGAAGTCCACACTCTGATGCAAGTGGGGGCGTCCACGGGCTGCACTCGAAAAAAACTCGGACTCAGCCTGGTGCCACTCAGCATCATAGATCTCGACTGCTGACTGCAATAGTGCCACGAAAGCATACCTACGGGGAAAATCTTCCTCATTGGGAGTCAGATGTGGAAGATGGTGTGTATCAACTTGTCTGGCCCCAACCTCTAATCGATTTAGGAGATCGAGCAGAAACGCCTTATTGCTCATCCCTTTGCTGATGATGACTACGCTCTCGGTAAGTGCCCGACTCAAACGGGCAAGGGCTTCCTGACGGCTTCGTCCCCATGCTGTCAGAGTGGCAAGCACAGGGTCGAGCTCAGCCTGAACCAGATCATGATACTCATAGCCCGTATCCAGACGCATTCCAGGGCCACTTGCGAGATGGAACAGCTCGAGTCTGCCTGTGGGAGAGACAGTGCCGTTGCCCAGGCTCTCTGCATAGAGGTGCGCAGTAATCGCGTGTCCAAAAGTAGGAGTTGGTTCGCCTTCAAGGCGCTCTCCGCATGCCACGCTTAACTGCAATTTCACCAGGTCCAGCCCAGTTGTGACCTCTGTGGCTGGGTGTGCGCTGCTCAGGCATGGATTAAACTCTACGAACCAGAAGTTTTGTTGGACGGGATCGTAAAAGAACCTCACACTTCCAGCATTCCTGTAGCCTGCGAGCTGGCATAGCCGAATTGCGGACGCACGAAGCTCGCGCTCCTTCTCCAAAGGCAGCGTATTGGAATCTGACTCTTCAAGTACTCGTTGGCCACGAGGCGAAATAGTACAGTGGAGTATATCGAACGCCCAGGTCGTCCCATATAGATCGGAAATGACCTGTACCTCAAGATGATGCGCGGCCTCGATTCCTCCGTAGCTTGCTGGCTCAACTGGAATGTTGGCTTGTAGTGCAAGATGGCAGACGTTCGTTCTGTCGCTGAGAAGGCGTATAGTTTTTGCAGTTGGACCAATGAATGTGATGCCAAGCCGTTCGCAGAGAGTAGGAAGCCAGGATTTACCAGCTTGCATGCCCCAACCTGGCCAGACCGCGGAGGCTTGTGAGGCTAGCAGTGCCTCTTCAATACAAGCATGATGCCCGTAGCTGCTTTTACGCTGCCCATCTTGCTGATCGATAAATGTCGCCGACCCAATACAGAATGCCTCATCGGCCTCGCGCACAAAGAGCGAATGTCGATCTGGCTGGGTGAAGAATGCAACTGTGGTCAGGTTCAGATGCTGTTCGCGATTGAGTTCCCGCACTGCACGGATCAAACGCAGAGCAGCCTCGCCGCGGCTGACGATAGCAATTCTTTCCAGAGGATGTTTCTTACGATTTACCGTTTTGAAGGACCTTGGGGATTCCTGATGATTGTTTGCTGGTATCATGGCTTGCGCACAATCCTTCCATATTGAGAACAACGAGAGGTGGAAGAACGAACAGCTCACGCCTCTTGACATATGCAACGAAAACGAGGTTGGTAGGCAAGCTCTGCAAGTGCTAAAGTTTGAAAACGTCAATGCAATGAAGCATTTCTCCACACTATATCATAGTCTGCTATCGGAGGCATAGGCAGTAAGGTGACCCAGAGTTGCACGCTTTGTTGTGAGGGACTGCGAGAGTTTGCAATGTCAAAAGCTCCTGGTGTTGCCAAAAACGAAGAGAGGCTGTGGCGCTTTCTGAAGTCAAGGACGCTTTGTTTCAAGACTATATGCAGTAGGGGGATAACGGTTGTTATATATCTCACTGCCAATTGCGTTTCTCATTGTCCCTGCTCATCGTCACAGCCTATCCGGTGTGCAGCTATCTGCAACTAGCATCGCTCCTTTCTTCGGAAAGAGGGCATTCTTAGTGCCCTCTTCTTTTGTCGTCCTGGCACTTCGCTAAGCAACAGGTGGCGTCAGGAGTCGCACACACTCTCCTTCATCGGTCTCCCACCCCTCACTCTTCCCAAGTTTCCCGGGATCGCCTTGAGAAGCCATCGATGAAGTCTAAGGCAAGCCAGTAACAACATACTGTACTACTCATCTCGCCCGCTTCCGTCTCAACACATACGACCAAAGAGGAGATCTAGTAGAAGCATATACTTCGTAACTCACATCCTGGTCTCAAAAGGGAAAAACATCTCACATCGGCGTCACAACAAGTAATATGAACCTTGCGACCATCGATATTACCTGTATAGATGACGAAAACGGTGGGGAAAGAACTGCTGATACTATGGGCTGAGGAGGCCCAATTGTGTTGTGCCTTGTCATACGTCATCGTAGAGCTAGACTGCGTGGAGGAACTGCGAGCAGATTGTGATGTTCTGGCATTGTTTGTGATTGCTTCGTGAGGGTGGTGAGTTATGTTTCTCTTAGGGACAATGGAGCCTCCACTAATCACAATATATAAGATCTCTTTCACAAATGAGTTGAAGATGAAGTGAAAGACCTTTGCCTCTCGGATATACAAGGAGGTGATCCAGATGGCAAACCCACAACACCTCGAACTACTCAAGCACGGAACCAAAGCCTGGAACCAATGGAGAAGCACGCATTGCACGATCAAGCCGGATTTCAGTGAGGCCAACCTCACACACATTGATCTTCGCAATGCCAATCTTAATGGTGCCAATTTCACAAGGGCCAACCTGAATGGGGCTTATCTTCAACACACCTTTCTTAGTCAAGCGAACCTGAAAGGTGCAAATCTGTCGAGAGCACATCTCTGCAGAGCACTACTTTATAAGGCTAATCTAAGCGGAGCGGATCTGAACGGTGCAGACCTGTGTGAAACCAACCTCAGTCATGCCGACTTGAGTTGGGCAAGCCTGAGGAATGCCAATCTCAGCCACGCCGATCTCAGTTATGTCGATCTCACTGGCGCAGACCTGAACGAGGCATGTCTTACTGCAGCCAATCTGATGAGAGCCACGCTCTGGGAGGCGTTGTGCAAGGGCGCAATCTTCCGAGGCGCACACTTTCACGGAACCGTTTTGCGCAGGGTTGACCTTAGCGAGACAGACCTCAAAGAGGTCAATCTGGATGGAGCTGCGTTATACTGATGGACTTCTGAGTTGTCTAAGTATAACGGCGCCAGAGTTCTATTCCAACGATACATAGCCGATAATGCACTGTCATCTTTCGGCCATCAGTGATATTATCCACGACGGTCGACTATTCATGCAAGTGCAATCCGCCTTTTATGATGCCGAAGCCGTCGTAGGGTTCTTGCGAATACTCCTGGGTAAGATCTTTTCGAACGCTGAATACTTCTTGTGAGTTCCAAACAGATTGATTGTGATAGCATTGTGAGCAGAATAGCATCAAATTCTCTTGACATGCTATGCATATAAGTGTAAAATGCATATAGATGCAGGATTTCTCATCGAGTGGAGAGAGAAGGATCGATTGTAGTATAAGTATGCAGGTAACTGCAAGCATGAAAGGACCAAGATAATGGCAAAGGTTAAGGATACAGTCAGCGAGGCAACCGAGGAACTGAGCGAATCAGTACGCGAAGCAAACCGGGTGTTTGTCGACGGCATTGTTGCTGCACAGGAGCGAAATGTAAAGTTTGTTCAGAGTGTCTTTGAAAATGAGGTAGAGCTCTTCAAGAGCCATGCAGAGGGGACGCGCACCGTGATGGAGAAGCTGGTGGGAGAGCCTGAGGCAGGGCCAGCCTTCTTCCAGTCGATGGCAGATAGTGCTGTTGCTGCACAGGAGCGAAATGTAAAGTTTGTTCAGAGTTTTCTCGAGGATGGAACCGAAGTGCTTCGGAGTCATGTAGAGGACACTCGCACACTTTTACACACTCTCACTGAGCAATCGCGTAAGCAGCAAGAGGCGTTCGGAGTGCTCGTCCGTGGAACATGGGATGCCTATAGGGGCTTCTTCCCTTCCCCGATGCGCTTTTATGAGAAGGCGCTGGATAGAGTCGAGTCTATAACCACTCACGGAGTAGATACTGCTCAGAAGATGGTTCATGAGGAAAGGCAAGCGGTCCATTCAGCTAAGAAGTAACTCTAGATCCAACATCTTGTCTGAAAGGGAGGTCGGAACATCAGTTCCGACCTCTTTTCTATACGGGAGAAATTTTGTTGAGAGTAGATGCCATTGCTACACTCACACCAATCACGCCAGCTATTATAGCTGAGTGTGTCAAAGCAGGCGCCAGAAGAATCAACAGTCTGGAATCCGCCTCAGACACGCTCGATGATTGTGGCGATACCCTGTCCGCCACCGATACACAGGGTGATAAGCGCGATGTTGAGGTCGCGCCGTTCAAGCTCATCGAGTGCTGTCCCCAGCAACATCGCTCCTGTGGCACCCAGCGGGTGGCCAAGTGCGATGGCTCCACCATTCACGTTCACCGCAGCATGGTCCAACTCCAGCTTGCGCATGACCTGAAGGGGTATGGCGGCAAAGGCTTCGTTGATCTCCCACAGGTCGATATCGCGTGCCGTCATGCCTGCGAGTCGCAACGCCTTTTGCGAGGCCGGTGTCGGTGCGGTGAGCATGATGATCGGCTCGCTGCCTGCCGTAGCCATGGCGAGTATCCGAGCACGAGGCTTAAGGCCGTGGGTCTTCACGTACTCCTCAGAGGCAAGCAGGACCGCTGCCGCCCCATCTACAATCCCACTCGAATTTCCAGCTGTGTGAACGTGGTTGATGCGCTCGACCTGGGGGTAGCGCTCGAGCGCGAGCTGATCCGGGGTCTCGCCATTGAAGCCGAACGGCGTCACACCAAGCGCTGCAAATGGGGAATCGAGCTGAGCAAGTCCTTCCAGGGTAGTGCTCGGACGTGGATACTCGTCTCGCTCCAGAAGCACTGCTCCTGTCTCGGAATCGCACACGGGGAAGAGACTCTTCGCAAATCTCCCCTCCTGCTGGGCGAGTGCGGCACGCCGCTGCGACTCAAGCGCGAACTGGTCGACATCTTCGCGAGTGAACCCCTCAAGGCTTGCAATCAGATCGGCACTGATGCCTTGTGGAACCTGGAAGTGCGTTTTACGCAGGTGGACGTTATTGCCGTCGAGTCCCGCGCCATCTGCACCCAGAGGGACACGCGACATACTCTCGACACCCCCACCTACTACCAGGTGCTGCATGTTGGTCATTACGCCCATGGCTGCGAAGTTCACTGCTTGCAGGCCAGAGCCACAGAAGCGGTTGAGGGTGACACCCGTTACCTCGGTAGGCCAATCTGCTGCAAGGACCGCGTTCCGGGCAAGATTGGCTCCTTGATCGTTCGCCTCTGTGACACAGCCAGCGATGACATCATCAACGTCTCGCTTCTCGATGCCGGTGCGCCTGGCGAGCTGATTGAGTGTTTGCGCTAGTAGTTCCTGCGGATGGATACTGCTGAGCGCCCCTTTTCCCATTTTCCCGCGCCCGCGAGGTGTACGAACCGCATCAAGGACATATGCATACGTCATTGTTTTCCTCCGTGAGAGGCAACATGTGTTGCCTTCGTTGTTTTAGCACTTTGATCTCGTTAGTAGCATTAAAAAGAACGTGGTGTGGCGACGGATGGAACCACGTTTCAACATCGAAGAAGGAAGATGAACCACATCTGCATGAGTAAGACGGAACTTGCTCCCGCTTGATGCATTGAATGCATTCACTCTTCCTGTGAACCAAGGACAATGTTTCTTCTCAGAAGAGAGGATAGCACTCTGGTAACACAATGCCCTCACAATGCATGGATAGAAAGTCTCAAAGCGATCACAATATGAGTTTCTCATTCTGCAATATCGACTGCAATCGGTAACGATGTTCGTGACCAGTCAACAAGATCGTCGTTGCTTCGGGGGACGTACTTTTCGAAGACGATTTTGCGAGCGAGGGCGTCTTCTTCGGTGTCGGTGATAGGACGAGCTGTTCCGTTGAATATGGTGCTGTTGATCTTCATCTGGACTGTTGGGGTTTGGAGAGCATTCTTCACCCAGTCTGATTTGTCACGGCCTCCAGAGAGCATATAGAGGGTTTGCTCGTGAAGGGCAAACCAGATTTCGATGGTATGCGGACGGCCTGAAACACGACCGGTGGTGGTTAGGTAGCAGAAGTCTTCTTCTGCGAGATTTTGCAGGTTGTAAGACATTACGATATGCTTTCTATTTGGAAGTATGCCAACAGCGGGTGACCATAAAGGCCCACCCAACCCCACGTCATCCACCCTCACCCCTACGGATACTGATGAGCCCACAGTTACGGAAACAGATGTGCTTAGATGCCCATTGAGCGGCCAATGATTTCCTTCATGATTTCGTTGGTACCTGCGTAGATGCTTTGTACGCGGGCGTCGAGGTAGGCACGGGCGATGGGATATTCTAACATGTAGCCGTAACCGCCGTGTAATTGCACGCATTGATCTACGACGCGCTTTTGCAGGTCGGAAGTCCACCATTTGGCCATTGCTGCGGTCTCGGGTGTGAGATTTCCGTCGTTCAGTTCCTCAATACAGCGATCAACGAAAACACGCGCAATTTCGATTTCTGTCTTCATCTCAGCGAGCTTGAAGCGTGAGTTTTGGAAGCTGCCGATGGGCTGGCCGAAGGCAGTGCGCTCTTTGCAATATTCCAGCGTGATCTCCAGCGCTGTTTCGCAGGCTGCTACTGCCGAAACGCCTACGCTCAGGCGCTCTTGCGCGAGCTGGCGCATCAAGTAGGAGAAGCCTTTGCCCTCTTCACCCAGCAGGTTCGTTATGGGGACTTTCACGTCTTCGAAAGACAACTCTGCTGTATCCTGTGCCTTTAAGCCGACTTTGTCGAGCTTGCGACCCCGGTTGAAACCCTGCATGCTGCGTTCTACGACTAGCAGGCTGATACCTTTGTGGCGCAAGGCTGGATCGGTTTTGGCAACGACAATGACTACGTCGCTGATGATGCCGTTACTGATAAATGTTTTCTGTCCGTTGAGTAGGTAGTAATCGCCTATGCGTTCCGCCGTTGTGCGTATGGATGCCAGGTCGCTGCCTGTGCCTGGCTCGGTCATGGCGATGGCGGTGATGAGTTCGCCTGAACACATGCCTGGAAGCCAGCGTTGTTTCTGTTCTTCGTTTGCATAGGCTATGAAGTATGGTAGGATGATGTCGTTATGGAGGCCAATGACCATGCCTGCACTGACGACTCCTGCTCGAGCGGACTCTTCTGCCATGATTGCGCTGTATCTAAAGTCGTTCACTCCAATGCCGCCATATTCTTCTGGGGCTGCAAGTCCTAAAAAGCCCTGTTGCCCTGCCTTTAGCCACATTTCACGGGAGACTATACCGTCCTTTTCCCATTGTGGGTAATAGGGAACGACTTCTTTCTCTAAAAAGTGTTTAAAGGTGTCGCGGAACAGGTTGTGTTCTTCGGTAAATAGGGTTCGTTTCATGTGTTTCTCCTGATGTATGTTGCCCCATGCACCCCACCCCACTCCACTCCCAGGACGACCGCGAGGGTCGTCCCTACATTTCGCCAGCTGGAGCCAAGTTAAAGCATGGCCAGCGCCCCGCCCCAGGGCGACCGCAAAGGTACGCCCCTACGATATACGAAAAACGAATGTGCCTGGCCCATGGTTAATTCATAAGCTTAAGCTGTTAGTGTAATTATACCCTGAAAAGCTGGCGGATGGGTTGTGTTTCTCTTTCTGGCACATTTTTCTTAGTTGGGAAGATTTCTGCATTTATCGTGATGCGGTAGTATACTTTTGTAATCAATTGGAATGGTCCTGACCCCAACCTGCTTCTCTGGCGCGGATGATAGCCTGTGCTCTATCAGCGACCTGAAGCTTGTTAAAGATATTGGAGAGGTGGTTGCGTACTGTCTTGGGGCTGAGTACCAGGTGCTGCGCAATCTCTGCGTTGTTATGGCCCTGGGAGAGTAAGGCGAGGATCTCACGCTCGCGGTCGGTCAGTTCGGGAAATGCCTGCGGTGGTGTTGCAGCAGCTCGTGTTGGAGAAAAGTAGCGGATCAAGCGTTTGGCAATAGTAGGGCTGAAAATGGCTTCTCCACGACTGACTGCTTTGATTGCCCGCAGCGTCTCCTCCTGGTCGGCTCCTTTAAGCAGATAGCCGCGTGCACCAGCGCGCATAGCGGCGAAAACTGAGTCATCGTCTTCGTACATGGTCACGATAAGTATGCTAATATGTGGGCTGGTGTGCAGGATGCGCCGCGTTGCCTCGATTCCATTGATGCCAGGCATGTTGATATCCATCAGGATTACATCTGGTTGCAGCTTACCTGCCTGCGAAATAGTTTCCTCTCCCGTCGCAGCCTCTCCTACCACTTCAGTGTCAGATCCTGACTGCAGCAGGATGCGCAATCCATCACGAAAGAGGGGATGATCATCCGCGATCAGGACACGAATCTGTTCCATCGATTACTCCTCTCCTTCAGCAACCTTTGTGAATGGAAATCGAACGTGTAGACGGGTTCCACCACCAAGGCGAGGTTCAATTTGACAGGTGCCTCCAAGTTCAGCAGTGCGTTCACGTATCGAGGTCAAGCCGACTCCGGCATGGTGCCCTGCTGGTACCCCACGACCATCATCACAAACCTCTATATCCAGATTGTTATCAAGAGCGAGACGAATTGTGCAGGTGTGTGCCTGGGCATGACGGACTACGTTGGTCATGGCTTCCTGTACGATGCGGTAGGTCGCGACTTCGACGGCGGCGGGAAGTGGTGGAAGCGGTTCTGGTGCGTCAATGGTGAAGCGCAACATATCAAGGTTATACTGCTCGGCCTGTTCGCGTAGGGCCTGGATAAGTCCCAGCTCATCCAATGAGGGTGGCCGTAGATCATACACGAGGCGGCGAATGTCTGACACAGCTGCTTGTGTCTGTTTCTTGAGGTCAATTAGCAGGGCATCGGCAGCAGGTAGATCGCGTGTGAGAAGGTTGCGCGCTGCGTCAAGTTTGAGCGTAATACTTGCCAGTGCCGGTCCCAGACCGTCGTGCAAGTCGCGGCGCAAGCGTCGACGCTCTTCCTCACGTGCAGTTACCAGCCGTTCCCGTGATTGCTGTAAATCGGCTGTAAGTCGTACCGCGTGGGCAGCAATTCCCACCTGCCGGGCAAGGTCGTCGAGCAAGCGTCGATCTGCTGGCGTAAAGGACTCGCCCCTGGCTCGCGGAGCGAGAAGTAGTTCGCCTACTTGCTCAGTTTGATACATCAGCGGCACATGAAGTAACGTTTCTACCTCTGTACCATAGGATGCTGCGATAGAAAATGCCTGGTCATGTTGCAGGGAAATGGCCGTGTAAGGAAGCTTGAGCGCTTGAGCAAGCGTCTCGACAATGGCAGAGAGGACAGCGTCAGGAGCGAGTGTGGCTTCCATGCGTTGCCCCAACTGGGAGATAACTCTGTAGGGCTCATCGCGTTGTCCGTAGAACAACCGATTTACAACACGCTGGAGCAACTCTCTTAGAGGCTGGAAGAGCACCGCGACCAGGCCAGTGGCCAGTAATGAAATGGCGAGATTGCTGCCAGTGTGAAACAGAGCGCCGAGATAACCCACAACCAGCACATACATGCCGATGACGCAGGCCGTGAGGATGCCGTAAACCAGCGTACGCTTGATGATGACGTCGATGTCCCACAAACGATAACGTAAGATGGCGAAGCCTATTGTCAATGGGATCAGGAGAAAAGCGTAAGCCGATATTGTATCAGTGATGAAAGAATAAAAATCTCCATGTTGCGCAAGAGATGGAAAAATTAGAGGCAGGAGACGGTTAATCATTTCTATCATGGCTGCGGCTGTTAAGCCAAGCACAAACCATTTCGTTTGCTGGCGTTGCTCACTACTGGATACCTTACGGTAGCGGTAGATTTGGGCGTAAGCTAACGTTGAGAAAGCGATCACCCAATTCAAGCCAGCAGGCCCAGTTGGCCACGAAATATTGGGAAGAAAAGCCTGAAAGCCTGCATTTACGAGCGCGAGAGCTGCAACCAGGATTGTCCAACGGGGTACAAATCGTCCATTTGGGAAGAGAAAGCAGATCAGGATAAATGTGGCAACACCGAGGTATTGCACAATCGTGAGCACAGCAAGACCGGCGGTAGGCAAAGCTGCTATAGGCTCAGAAAGGGAGTTGGTTGGTCCAGCCAGAAAACCGATGATGACGCATACAGCGAGCCATTCGTTAGACTTATGCCAGAAAATAAGAGCGGCAATGCCATAATACACAAGGGCCTGGATGACAAGCAAGACAATGTTGATCACCGCGTAGGCATCCAAGGAGACATGCAGCATTTCTAGAGTTCGTGCGCTTTCCAGGGTTAGTTGCCCATCGGCGCAGGCTGTGATCGTGCAGATAGTACGAAACTGTGCATAGTCGAGCAGAAGGGAGACCAGGAAGATCAAGAAAGCGAGCAAAGCTACAATGATTATTCCTATTCGCATAGGCCAGAGCCATTGCTCTGGCACGAGTGCATTGGTGGCGCGAAGTTGTTGGGAGGCAACATCGTTGCCTGCAGTCATCTGGAGCTGGTTCATATCTCAGTTCCTTGTCTGTTCGCCTCTCCTGGTTCTGAACCTTCGAACTGGACTCTACTTCATTGTACTGTAGAGGAGAACATTCTGTATAGTGTGCTTTTTTGCTTCTGGCATCTCAGGTCTTCCCTCCCACAGTATCTGGGAGGGAAGCGAGCGCTGAGGGAACTCCAAATTGCTATCAAGAATGGAGCATTTTGATTCAGGTGCGAGCTTCTTTGAGAACAGAGGGAGGGGATACTATCTCTACTGTACCCTGCTTTGTAAGCAACACAAAGCCGAAACAGGCGAATGCAAGGTAGAAGATGGCTCCACTAATCTCATTCCAATTATGAAGTGCAACCGTGATGATGGCGGCGACTGAACCAACGATGAGGATAATCGCTGCCCAGCGTTGAAGAACGCCTGCGCGTATTGTTGCTATACCAAAGAGTAGAGGACCGACTATTAGCAGCAAGCCGCAAGCAACTCAAACGCGAGCAGGGGTAGAATGGCTGCTGTGTCTGCCATGGATTTTGTAGCTGCATTGGCAGCAAGTGCTGGTGAGACAAAGGCGTCAAAGGTTTGGATGCCTACAAGGAACAGAAAACCGACAAAGGATACTACAAAACCAATCATCCCTAATAGACCGGCTCGATCAACTTGTTTGAAGTACAACCCGGGAAATCCAAGTATCACCAGCAGTGTCCCAGCGAGTGAGAGCCAACTTCCAGGAATCCAGAGTGGGGTACCCGGGTCAGCCGTAATGAGTAAAAGTTGGCCAATAATAGCCAGTACACCTCCAATGAGTAAAGCTACTCCACTAAAACGATACAGAGTCGTAGATGACATTTCATTTCCTCCTTGCAGGATATTCCTGCTCTCGATATGTTTGCTACGTAGTGACTGAGGGATGTCGGTTTGTTTCCTGTGTCACCGTTCGCTTCAAGCATAGCTGAGAAGAAGTCCTGTTGTGATGGGGAGGGAGTCCTAAATTTGCCGGGCAGTTTTGTCCCGACTCCTTATGGGACATGAGTCCCGATCGATAGGGAACGACAAAGTGGATAGATGGTTCAATGGTAAGTAAGCATGCGTAAGACGAGAATCTTTCCTGAACGGGAGGCGGAATTACGATTTCTAATTTTGTTATGATTTACTGTGTAGAAGAAAAATGCAATAAAAAAGCGGGTATCCAGAAGGATACCCGCTTCCTAGAATATGTTAGTTGTAATACTGTTTGAGGTGTTGCAACTCCTTTTCCCTTTGCTCTGCTACCAATACGCTGAAGTTGATCGAGGGATCTTTGATAGCTTTGAATTCTGCTAAGCGCAGATAAAATGCAGCTTGTTCCGCGGTCATTGGTACGTTATATTCTTTGCCGTTTCGGCCTATGACATGTACAATTCTTTTCATGAAAATTTACCTCATTTCGATCATGGGGATTGCGTAATTGTTTTACTCAATCGTTGAAAATTACAGGGGAAGCATCTTCATCGCTCCACGTGCCCTCACCGTTGTCCTCGTTACATTGTGTCTGTGTCATTGCCGATGATGTTTTGAGGTACACTACTATTATACCATACGGGTGTTTTACGCCTGGAGAGGGGATTTACATGGCAACTATTAAAGATCTATTATCACGAGAAGCCATTAGAAATGTAGATCGTCTTATGTTTCTGAGTGATGGTGTTTATGCTATTGCTCTTACTATCCTGGTTCTGGATATCAAATTGCCCGCTTCTTTTGATACTTTTCGCTCTTTACCGAGCCAGCTTTTGAACGACCAGCTTTTGAAAGCTCTCGAAGGACTCCAATCGAATATTTATGCTTATATCATCAGTTTCATTGTTATTGGACTCAGTTGGAGAGCTCACAATTTAATTTTTCACTATGTAAAGCGTTATGATACGAACATATTCTGGTTGAACCTGCTATTATTACTCTCCGTGGCCTTTATCCCATTTCCCACCTCTGTTCTAGCACTGGGTATCAATGAAGTTTCGGTAGTGTTTTATGCTAGTTGTCTGACAATCGCTGAAGGGTTGGAGGCGGCACTATGGATATATGCAACTCGGGTACGTAAAAATAGACTTATCGATGAAGATTTAAATCCGCATCTTATCATGTACCATACAATCTTGTTTCTAGTCGCACCGATTGTCTTTTTGCTATCAATTGGCCTGGCTTTGATTGCTCCTACTGTTGCGCTATTGTCCTGGATCTTGCTTGCGGTTGCTGA
>CAVPEB010000039.1:0-84928 GCA_963702765.1 uncultured Chloroflexia bacterium | reverse complement strand
TAAAGAGTAGCGGCGACAGGAATTGAACCTGTGACACAGGGCTTATGAGTCCCTTGCTCTACCAACTGAGCTACGCCGCCATGTGAACTCGCTCTACAGAGCCTTTTATAAGGATGAAGGTCATCTACACTTCTGGAGAATTCCTTGCTCTTGAGCCTGTAATGCGTTCTCACCTTTTCTATATTATCATGGCTCGTCAAGAGGTAAAGAGGGGCTTTATATGGGCTGTAAAGGATTTTAGAAGCGGTGGATAAGTATGTGGATAACATATGCTATTGGTGGATAAACAGTTCAATCTATTTGATTGCTTTTTCACAAACTCATAGAAAAAATTGAATTTTTCACTTTCACCGTAATAATGGATGGGGTCATTGGGAACCACTTTTACGAAGCCCTACTATGAATCTTAAGTTGACTCGAACGTTTGTTAGCTGTAGTATTTGGAACATGAATAGACAGGTGAGGGAAGACAAAGTATCAACTGAATGCCCTCTCCTGAATATTAGCACGGAGGCGATTTCGCATGCAAGAAACAAATCCATCGGCCTTTGCCAACACAGAGACTACGCAGACACCCGCGCAGAAACATTCACCTACTAGGGTGCTTTTTCGTCACGAACCACGACCTCACCCGAATACACCTCAGAAGATTACTATTACGAAGGCGGAGCAAGCCCTCAATGGCTTTAACATGAAGCTTGCTGTTGTCATCACCAAGGGTTTAGGGACGATGATTTGCGCTTATATCTTTTCTATTCTTGCAATCATCGGCTTCCCTGGTTTTAACGCTACCACGACGCAGTACGTGCAATGGGTATCGCAAACGTTTATCCAACTGGTCGCCCTTTCGGTACTCGCTGTTGGCCAGCAGGTATTGTCCAAGCAAAGCGAACTCATGGCCGAAGAGCAGTATCACACTACCATGAACAGTTATCACGATATCGAGCAGATCATGCAGCACCTTTATGCCCAAGACTCAGAACTGCTGAGGCAAGGGAAGATGCTGGTGCATCTGCTGGAGAAAAACGGCATCTCGCTGCAACAGTTGGAGGCTGAAGTGGGCAAGGCCAGCCAATTAGAAATCTCCACAGAAAAGCCCTCCACCAATGACTCTGCCACTTCCGCTTAAGGCAAGAATTAGAATGGCTTCTGACCGTTTTGCAAGGGACATAAAAGAATGTATTCGCAGACTCAGCAAACAAACTTAGGGAGGTGAGCTCCCTTGATCTGGAATGCATAAGTCAGACGCTGTTAGGAGACAGGTTATGAGCTTACCATCTAATTCCCACCAAGGCAATGCCCCATTCATTTCAATCCTCTTGACTCAAGGCTATAAGACTATTGTTGATCTCGAAGACGCTGACTTAGCACAACTGAAGTGGCAAATAAATATGGGGCGTTATGCCATGCGCCGTCCTCGTATTCCAGGCAGCAGGACAGAACGCCTCGTCGTACTAATGCATCGTGTTATTCTGGAACGCCATCTAGGGCGACCTATTCAAGAGGGCATGGTTGTCGATCATATCAACGGCGATGGGTTGGACAATAGGAGAGCGAACCTTCGTGAAGCTACGCCATCCCTCAACGCATTCAATAGACATAGAGACAGGCATCGAAGTAAACCTTTAAAAGCCCCCGTCACCCCTGCCTATGCAATCGATAAAAGCAACCCAAACGTTGCTATTATCCCTATCAATCAAGGAAAACACGTTCTTGTTGATCTTGTGGATGTCGATCTAGCGTGTTTTAAATGGGCATTTGCCAATGCTCGCTATGCGATGCGACGCATTGAAAGACAAGGTGTGTACCAACGTTTCTTCATGCACCGCATTATCCTAGAGCGCAAACTGGGAAGACCTATCGCTAAAGGCATGGTGACAGATCATATCAATGGAGATGGACTTGATAACCGTCGTGAGAATTTGCGAGAAGCAACACAGCTTCAAAACATGCGGAATTTGCAATTGCGGAAAGATAATACCTCACGATATAAAGGTGTAAGAAAACTAGCATCAGGCAGATGGGAAGCAAGGCTCAATGAGCAATCCATAGGTTACTACGATACAGCAGAAGAGGCTGGATTTGCCTATGATAAAACTGCCTTCGAACAATGGGGTGAATACGCCAAACTGAATCATCCACTTGAAGAAGTACTTGCTTGGACTCCACCTGAGAGACAGTTTGGCAGGAAAAATGCAAGTGGGTATCGCGGTGTGCAGGCAGTCGGTGATCGCTGGCAGGCTGAAATCAAGCATCAGAAACGACGCATTCCTCTTGGCTTTTACAATACGGCAGATGAAGCAGGATTTGCCTATGATAAAGCCGCTTTAGAACTCTATGGCGAAAAGGCACCATTGAACCACAATCTTGAGCAAGTGCAGGCATGGAATCCACCTTCCCGCATGTTGCGCAAGACGAATACGAGTGGCTATCGCGGTGTGCGAAAAGTGGGGAAGGATCATTGGTATGCACAAATACATATTAATAAGGAGCAGAATATCTATCTTGGCACCTTTAACTCCCCTGAAGATGCTGCACAGGTATATGATAGAGCAGCAGTAGACCATTGGGGCAACCATGCCAAGTTAAATTTTCCTTTCGATGAGGTTCTTGCTTGGGAAGACTTGCCACACCCATTATCCTCGAACACGAGTGGGTATCGCGGGGTTACCCAGGTAAAGAGAAGTGGCAAATGGCAGGCTAGCTATAGGCATGGCAAAAAGCTGTTACATCTTGGAACATACGACACGGCAGAAGATGCTGCTAGGGCATATGATCAAGCAGTTATCAGGCTCAAAGGGGATCTTGCAACTACAAATTTCCCTCTCGAGGATCATGATAATGAACTTTAAGAAATTTTGGCGCACGACCATGAGCACCTATCACGACATTGAGCAGAGGATGTGCTATCTCTCGACCCAGGACGCCGAACTCTTGCGTCATGCCCAGATGCTCTTGTACTTGCTTGTACAAAACAGCATCTTCCTGGAACAACTAGCAGCCGAAGGTGTGACCCGAGCCACCTGGATGTCTTCGTTCAAGCGCGGGTAGCAGACAGCAATTCTTCACTCGCTCCAGACTGGGGGCGGCCAGGAGAGCGCCTTAACACAATGCGCAGAGTGAACTCCTAAGAACCACACAGCGCTTGAGTATCACAATAGCTCAGCAGGGAGTCGCGGTACCGAGCACTTGGCGTCTGAATACTCTCATCATGCTGCTGCTCCAGCGCTCGATGAGGGGAACATGATGCAAATCAGATGCGCTGTTCTTCTTTTACCGTGGCTCCCTGATCACGAGACATATGGGTATGTGAGGCCCTTTATAGCTCGTAGGTAGGTTCGCTTATAGAATCGATTATGAAGCACCTCGATGATCAAGATGCTCTCATTCCGAAAATCGTAGAAAAGTTAGAGACCATGGAGAACAAAAACACAGCTTAACGAAGTTATTTGGAGACTGAGCTATGTAAAGAGGGAAGTAGCGGGAACAGGATTCGAACCTGCGACCTCCGGGTTATGAGCCCGACGAGCTAACCACTGCTCTATCCCGCGTCAATATTTGGATCTCTTGTCGACTAGCCGGAGATTGGTAGCGGGGGGAGGATTCGAACCTCCGACCTTTGGGTTATGAGCCCAACGAGCTAACCACTGCTCCACCCCGCGTCGACTTGTGTATCATACAACAGACTTTGCGACTTGTCAATCATCGATGACTGCTGTTTGCCACACGCGCACGGCTCCATCTTCGGCGCTGTTTGCCAATAAACCGTTGGCTCCAAAGACCACCCCGTATATCTCTATCCTATGGTTAATGGTCTGTAATTCACGCCCCTGATAGACATCCCATAGCTTCAATGAACCATCCTCAGAGCCTGAAACCAGCAAATGGCCGTCGGCAGAGAAATCGACAGTCCAGACTGCGCCATCATGGCCTGTCAGTGTATGCACGAGTTGCCAGGTTGTCGTATCCCACAGGCAAATCATCCCATCAGCCGAACACGAGGCCAGCAAATGTCCATCAGGGGACCAGGCTACTCCATACACGATATCCCTATAGCGCAAGCGACGCAGCAAAGCGCTACTACCGGCATCCCATATACAAATCGTCTTATCAAAGGAGCAGGAGGCTAACCATTTGCTATCATAGGAAAAATCGACACCTACAACTACATTGTGATGCCCCTGCAAGATTTGTCGCGTTTCTCCTGTAGAAGGATTCCAGATACGCACCGTTTCATCGTTTGAGCATGAGGCCAGCATGCGGTGATCAAGAGAGAAAGCCACTGCCCATACTGCACTGCTGTGGCCCTCCAATATTCGCACTGGCTCGCCTGTGTTAGCATCCCACAGGCGAACTGTCTTATCTTCTGAGCAAGAGGCAATTATTTTGCCATCAGGCGACATATCGACGCCCATCACAGCGCCCTCGTGTCCAACAATTGTGTGAAGGAGTTCGCCGGAGTCAGTTGACCATAGACGCACTGTCATGTCTTCACCACAGGATGCAATGTGTTTACCATCTGGGGAGAAGACAACATCATCTGAATGACCACGATGACCTGTCAGAATGTGCAGAGGTGTGATTTCAACTGCAACCATGCGCTTTCCCCTGGCAAATGGTTGCGGAGTAGAGGCCGTCTTCCACTCTGGCCACTCAATTAAGACGATCGAGCCATACTCATAGCCGAACTTCTGGGGATACTGCGGCACATCGCGAGCCATATGTTCATCAAAATAATCATAGAGTGTTCCCAGAGTGATGCGCCCTGTGCGAGGGTTGGCAGCAGCTCCCTCAAAAGCATCGAGCAGGTGACCCATAAAGATGCCATGCCCTTGCTGCATCTGGTCTTTTGATACCTCACTCTGGCGATTAGAGGTTAAGATGACGCGTCCCTTCGTTCTTGGCAAGTCGAGGAGAGACTCACCAAAGAGGAGAGCGGCGTCAGGCTCGCTTTTGCCCGGTCTCCATCCCGTGCCAGTATGCACAATATCCAGTATAGTCAGTATATTTTCGGCTTTCGAAGCATATAAATAGTGATCGACAAGAGTTGAAACATGTAAACCTGTGGCAGGACGATCCGCGCGCGTAGTCGGCAATGCTAGATAGCCATCATGTGTCGCAGCATCGATCAGCGCATGCCCTACAAAATAGATCAATACCATGTCATCATGCTGGGCGTGTACCAGGCACAGTTCACGTAACTGACTCTCAATTTCATCGCGTGAAGCCTCTTCTCCTGCAAGATAAACGACATCTTCTGGAAGCCAGCCTCCTCGTTCGGGATCGATCAGTAGTTCATATAAGGCTTGAGCGTCGGATTGGGCAAGCGGCAAGGGAATAAAATGAGCTGCATCATTGTAATTATGTATGCCGACGATGAGCGCATAACGGTGTTTCAACTGGCACCTCTGTAGTATTTGTACTTGTACTGTTATTTGACCTGATTATACTACTTTAGAGCGTCTTAGTGGCAATAGGGCAGGCATTAGCACTCTTTTGTGAAGATTGCTAAATTCAGCAACTTATGGTAATCTAAAACGTACTATTAACGTATCTATAGTATCGATGGTTTTGTATGTAGCTACAGCATTCCTTGCGGGAAACATCGAAAAAAGATATTATCATATAAAAGAGATTCATCACGTACTACGAAACTCAAGGTTGGACGCTATTTGAAAGCGTCCGGTCAGATCAAGAAAGCAGGTCTGAATCTATGGATGCTCAGGCTATACATTTGTATCAACGCAACCCGAATGAACAGGGGCCGAATAGTCCACAAGGCCCGAACAACGGGAGCAATGGAAATAAAAACGGGAATAATGGCGGTCCGCCACGTTTCACAGGGTCGGCACTCATTGTTCGCTCATTGATTATTATTGGTGTGATCTTGCTTGGTTGGTACTTATTCCAGTACTTTTTTAACCCAGGTACAAGCAGCACCAGTACAAATACGATTGAAATCCCATATAGCACATTTTATCAGCAAGTTCAGTTGGGAAATGTCAAGGATGTAACCTTTCAGGGACAGGATGCCAATGGGAACTTTTATAAAGCTATAACTGTCACAGATACTACCACTGGCACGAATAAAACTGGAACGTCATTCCATTTCACGCAGTTACCTAATGGAGATCCAAACCTTACGACGCTGCTAAACGCGAACCACGTAAGTTATACGGCCAAGCCTCCATCTGATAATAATACGTTAATAAATGTGTTAATCAACTTCTTACCCTGGATCCTCGTAATAGGCGTTTTCTTCTTCATTGCTCGCCGCGCTACGCAGGGTCAGCAGAACATATTCAGTTTCGGTAAGAGCAAGGCCAAGGTCATACTGGAAGATAAGCCAAGCACAACGTTTGCTGATGTGGCAGGCGTCGACGAGGCAAAGAACGATCTTGTTGAAGTTGTTGACTTTTTAAAGACTCCTACCAAGTTCCAGAGATTGGGCGGTAAGATTCCGCGCGGCATACTCCTGGTAGGCCCTCCAGGAACAGGTAAGACCTTGCTGGCTCGTGCTGTTGCAGGTGAAGCAGGCGTGCCTTTCTTCTCAATGAGTGGCTCAGAGTTTGTCGAAGTGCTGGTGGGTGTAGGCGCCAGTCGCGTGCGAGATCTTTTCGACCAGGCGAAGAAAGCGTCGCCAAGCATCATCTTCATCGATGAAATCGATGCCGTTGGCCGCCAGCGCGGGTCTAGCATTAACAGCAACGATGAACGCGAACAGACATTGAACCAGTTACTCGTTGAGATGGACGGTTTTGATGTTCGCCAGGCTGTCGTCGTGATCGCTGCCACAAACCGACCGGATGGACTCGATAAAGCGCTCTTGCGCCCGGGACGTTTCGATCGCCGTGTGACAGTCGAACGACCCGACTGGAATGGCCGACTGGCAATACTCAAGATTCACTCAAAAGGCGTGCCTTTGGCTAGCGATGTCGACTTGATTACCATTGCTCGCGCTACTCCAGGTATGGTAGGCGCTGACCTTGCCAATCTCATCAACGAAGCAGCCTTACTCGCTGCCCGTCGAAACCTGGATGCAGTCACTCAATCTTGTTTCGATGAAGCGCTAGATAAAATCCTGATTGGCGCTGAACGTCCTCTCATTCTGAGTGAACACGACCTGAACGTGGTTGCTTACCACGAAGGTGGTCACGCGTTAACGGGTTTGCTGACAGAAGAGGTTGATCCAGTCACGAAAGTAACCATCGTCCCACGTGGTCAGGCATTAGGTGTAACGCAATATTCGCCACTGGATGATCGCTATAACTACTCGAAAGAATACCTGGAAGCTCAACTGGTTACGGCTCTTGGTGGTCGCGCTGCTGAAGAAGTGGCTATTGGACAGATAACGACCGGGGCAGAAAACGATCTACAACGTGTCACCGCTATTGCGCGGCAGATGGTGACCCGTTGGGGTATGAGCGAGCGGCTGGGAACGATCTCGTACAGTGAACGTGAAGATCCGTTTGCAGGAACAGCACTGGCGACAGGTTCGCGTGAATATAGTGAAAAGACTGCCACCGTTATCGACGAGGAAGTCAATCGCATGGTGAAGTGGGCCTACGACCAAGCGGTCACCTTACTCACGAAACATCGCGAAACGCTTGACCGCATTGCAAAGGCTTTGCGTTTGCACGAGACACTCGACGCCAGGCAGTTGCGCACCATCCTGGAAGAGACCGGTTCCATCACTTCCGCGCCGGCATCCTACCAGTAACAGAGACAAGAAAGCAAGAAATCGCCCTGGGGCCATGCCCCAGGGCGATTTCTTGCTTTCTAAGGAAATGGCATTACCCTGTTGCCTGTTCGCCAGTCACCTGAGCGATGATCTCCTCATCGCTGACATTGGTCTTGATGGTCGCCTGTCCGATGAAGAAGACCACAATGCCCACCACCAGCGAGATGACGGCAATCCCACCGATCCACGTCACCCACTGCTGATTGGTCAGCAACCCCGTCCATGGACCTGTAAAGGTAACATAGACGCCATACCCTGTGGCGATGTCCCGATGACTGCGCACAGGTAGAACACCCAATCAGGCGCCATCCGTATCGCTTGAAACCTCTCGTGGAAACGGTGCCGGATAATGATCACATCGACGAAGAGGATCACCATCGAGACACACCAGATCACGGTCACGGCTGCCTGCAGGATATCATACACCACCGTCGAGAGATCGGCTGGTTTAAAGCCAGTCGACAACGTGTAGGGCACCAGGATGAAGGCCAGGATGGTGAAAAAGCCCGAAATGCAGCTCTGCACCAGCACTGCCACCCAGGGCACGCGGTTGCGGTTGACTTTACTCATCACGGTGGGCAAGCGCCGATCCAGACCAGACACGAAGAGCAGTCGTCCGAAGGAATAGTTATACACGGCGGTGTTGAAGATGAAGAACCCGATGAAGATGATGTTGACCAGGATCCCCAGGAAGGTTCCCGCGCCTCCAAAGCCCTTTTGCACGGCTTCGGCTACGGCCGATGGATTGCCCTGATCGGCCAGTGGCACCGCGTTCAAGATACCAAAGGTTCCCAGCAGGTAGCCTACGATGACCACGGCTGATCCCCAGAACAGGTAACGGGTGATGGCACGCGGGTGAGCAACCTCGACCCCCATGTTCAGCGGCACTTCGATGCCCAGTAGGGCCAGGATCACTGCGCTGTAGAACGTGGCTGTCGCGGCCGTGGGCAGCCAGCTATGCGGGGCATAGTTCACGGGGGTTCCGTGCCCGCCAAAGATCGAGAGCAGCCCGGCCAGCCCGATCAGCAGTATCGCTCCGCCATAGGCCAGAAAGACAATATTGACGAAGTTCTGGGTGACACGGAAGCGCAAGACTGACAGCACGAACGAGAACGCAATCACCGCCAGAATAAGCACGCCCTGCTGCCACGGTTCTGCCAGCAGGTTGACGTTGAATTGCGTGCCAAGCTGTTGGATCAGCGAGACGACTGCATCTCCAGTGGCGATCATGACTAAAATGCCTGGCCACCACGCACAGAAGCCCGCGAAGAAGCCCAGGAAGGGGCCAAAGGCTTTGTTGGTCCAGACGTAGATGGAGCCTTCACCGGGAAACATGCGCCCGAGCTGCCCGGTGACGATGGCACCGGGAATGAGAAAGGTGATGAAACCGAGCACCCAGTAGAAATAGGCTGAGGAGCCAGCGCCCCCCGCAAGAATAGCGGAATTACTGATGAAAAGGACGATTGCAACGAAGATAGCGACCATGTCGAAGGTGTTCAACACTGGTGGCAGAATACCTCCCGCGATGCGTTCCGAACGCAGGACTTCGCCGCCACCACTCTCTGCAGTTGTTGCCATTGAGCTAAACCTCCTAAAAAGTACCGTAGCCTTGTTTGCTACAGATACTCGAATCCATACGCATAAAGCGACGAACGATAATACAGTATAAAGGAGTAAAGCTATTGAAGAGTGTTAGAAGCCCTTGCTCTCAATCGAGGCAAGGTGATGAAAGGTCACCTCCTTTCCGTTTGCAAAGATTCTATGAAGAGCCTGTACTTTTAAGCTTAGCTACAATTCTGGTGAAGTACTTGTTAGTAATGATAGTTTGCTTGCTTATGTAAGTCAAGCTCATGAATTTCTAGTTCCAGGTATTGCAGATCTAGCATGGCTGGCGCGTTCGAGGATGATACGCTGGCGATTGAGGATGAATGTGACCTTGACGGTATCCAGGTGCAATGAACTGCGCCTCTCCACTCGAATAGGAAGAAGGTGGTAAGATAGGAGAGCGTTTTTTGAAAGCGCAGACTGCCAACAAAACAGAGGGATGGGAGAATGAATCTGCTTGTGATGTAGTTCTTCCTTGAAAGTCCTCCATCAGGAAAATGCGAAGCGTACCTACATGCCGGCTAGAGCAACGAACAGGAGAAAACAGTGCAACCTCGTCTCATCCTCTCGCGAGTACCTTTGCTCTTGCAACAAATAGGCCTTGGTGTTCTCCTTGGCCTTATCCAGTTACTCCTTTTCTTCCTGGGCTTATCACGTTTTGGGATGTTTGTGGCGGCGAATTTGTCGTTTATACCAGGGCTGGTTCTTTACCTTGGGTTCCCGGTAGTGGCAGGTTTCCTCACAGCGCACCGTGAGGAAAGAGCGTCAGCGGGAGCAAGAGCCGGTTTTGTAACCGGCTTCACAGGCGCTACTATCGTGATGCTTGCTCTCATCCTCACCATTGCCATCATTGCGCTCCAGGAATCAGAGAACAGGTTTTCTAGTTCACTAGACTTTACCATAGCCTTCATTCTGCTGATGGTTTTACTGCTGAATGTCCTGGGCGTGCTGCTGGCTACCATCGGAGGGGCGTTTGGGAGAAGTATGGGGAGAGGATGGTCGTAATGATGGCTGGAGAAAAACCAAAGGAGAAACGCGCGATGAAGTATGGATTTGTACTGCCGTTGTCGGGCATCGAACGTGCTATTGAACAACTGGTTGAGTATGCACACATTGCCGAGGAGGATGGCAAGGAGCCGTCATTGGCCATATCGGATTTGTTCTCATTTCCCTCTTTGATGGGTTTGCTATTGTTACTGCCATTGACTTACAAGCTCCTGGATGGCTGGTCGCGATCATTGCTGTCGGTGCTGTGGCTCTTGGGATTTATGCGATCAATGTACGAAAAAAGATGCTTCCCATGCAGAGTAGATGAAAGGAGATTCCTGGTGATTGAGCAGGCGCTCAAACTCTAAAAGTGTTGGTGGATCAACAGTTCGAAGTCATAACCTCAGCCTTCTGTTCAACAGCTTCGATTATAAGTTCCTTGATGTTGGCAAGCAAGTCTTGAGTATCTCTCTTTTACCGAATGGCTGGTTACTACATAAGATCAATGTTTGGGAGTTGGCTTTGGTGCCGGTGTTGTTGAAGTACTCTGCCCATTCAGCTTGGCTTGCTCTTCATGAATTTTCCTTTGTAATGCAGCCAGATAGGCTTGTGCCCCATCAAGATCTGTTTCAGTAATAGTCTGCAACTTTTTTGGCATTGTATGAGCCTGGTTCACCCAGTTTTGCAGTACCGATTGGAGCGCGGCAAGTGTCGCATTATCAGCGTTTATCTGTTGCAGCCAACTTCGAGCTTTGGTGAGAGCAGCAAGAGTAATAGATAGAAAATCGTCTGCGACTGTAGCAGCGAGGGTAACGAGCGGAGAAACAAAGACATCATAGGCCACACGAGTTAGCCTGGCGGCTCCAATTGCCGCATCGAGTGAAACGCCTTCCATGGTATCTAAGGCGTTAATAAATTCTTTACGTACTGCCTCTTCACCAGCAGCCATACCATTATTAAAGGCTTCCTGGATCTGGTGTTCGACATTTGTTCCAGCTTGTTCGAGAGCATGGGGTACTTTGGGGAGTAACTCGTAACCTGCGACCGCTGTACCTGCTGCTGCAGCCCCTATAAGCAGCATTTTGCGGCGGGACACGCCTTTCTTCTTCTTTTTACTCGGCTTTACGACTTCTTCTTGTTCTTCTTCATCGTATTCCAGAGGTTCGCTGCGACGTTTGCCACGAGCCACTTCACTATAGGGTAATCGATATGCGAGCGGATCTTCATCTCCGTCGACGTAGTCATAGTCATATCCAAGGTCTGGATCTATATACTCCACCTCGTCATCTACATAAGCTCCGTCTTCATAGCCTTCGTCAAACTCTGTATAATATTCACGCGGAGTTGGAGACAATGGAGCGGATCGTACACGTCGAGAAGGATACATAGGAGTTTCTACCTGATCTTCATACATTCCTGGTTTTTCGTCTGAAGAACCATAGCGATCGCGCAGTTCTGGATCAAGTTCGCCAGTATCGTCGACAAGTGCGGATTTTGATTTGCTTGCAATAATGTTCTTGCGAATGAGCTGGCGAGTGCGTCTTGGATCAGGACGAGGTCCCAAAAGCCCGCTCGTATGACGATCTGTGCTCGTACCAGTTCCCTCGCGTGTACTTAATGAATCACTCTGAAAAGATGTGCTGGAATGTGCTTGTTGACCATTTCCAGTCAGGCTCTGGCTATGCAATGGATCATAATCGTACCCGTACTGTCTACCTGGACTCTTACGGTACAACCTTCTTTCAGTACCATCTTTAACCATGTGCCTGTTTACCTTTCATATTATTATTTCTTCTGATACGAAGCTTCTGTGTCCCACCCGATAAGTGCTTACCATTTTCACTGAGCGAACGTGTAACCTGAATCCACGTCAAAGCGCATATTGCCCGTATTGTTCCAACAATATACAATTTTCTACTAGTGTACCATATAGCATATGAGAGTCAAGGTGAATTCTAATGTAGAGTTGAATATGGCACAGGTAGAATCGCGTTGGTAGTGCTTAGATGCCTTCTACATTCCCCTTGCAAAAGAGAAAACTTTACACTTATTTCAAATAGTCAGTAAATCGTGCCTTTATGAAAGAACGATACAGGTACTCAATTTGTTCCAATTTGAATTTATGTTCTAATTATAGCATCGATAGGCACCATTTACAATGATCACATTTTTGCTCTGTAACGTTTTCTGGCTCTAAATTGAATATACTAGTAGGGACAGAAAGAAACGCCTCAATGAGAAATAGGAATTTCATAGATGAATCCGAATAAAGCTCGTAGCGTGACCTTGAATACACCTGCTGACTCCGACAATACAAAGTTGATCGAATGTATAACCGATAATGTTGCTTCGCTGCTCGGCATTATACGATCCTATGTAATGCGCATGGGACTGGCACGTGGTGAAGAAGTACCGACAGTGGCACTTGAGGTGTTACAGGAAGTGGTTCTAGAAGCTCTCGATCACGCGGACCGTTTCAATCCTGCGGGCCAACCGATGGCCTGGCTTTTGGGTATAGCTATAAACGTTATCAAGCGTAAAAAGTATGAGCGTATAAAACGCTCTCAACGGGAACTTTCTATGAGTGATCTTTCACTTATGCAAGAAGAAGGCCTGAGTGAGAGCGATCTGTTCGATCAGCTCGCGACAAACACATTTGCTGAACCAGACCAAGAAATCGCCGCGAATGAACAGGCCGAGTTACTACTCGCCCTCGTCTCCCCCGAGGATCAGCAGATTTTGATGCTTGCATTCGTCCAGGGTTTCGAGCGAGAAGCCCTGGCTCAGAAGCTCGGCATTTCACCTGGCGCGACACGTGTGAGGCTACATCGCGCATTGAAGCGGCTTCGTCTGGCCTGGAGCGAACAACACCTGAATGACCAAAAAGGAGAAAGCAATGAATGAACAGCTTACGCCTGATGCGCAACGACACCTCCAGGTTTTGCAGCGCTACATGCTTGCTATGGAACGTGGAGATATTGATTCCATGGCGCTCGTCTTGCATGAGGCTGAACAGGATCCCGCATTGGAAAAGATGATCCTTGAAGTGAACGATTTTTACCAACAAGAAGATCACACGGTCGCGGATGCTGTCGATGTCATGCAGGCCCAGCAACTTCTACACAACTCGATAGCAGCGACGAGTCAAAATGCAGTACCTGCATTCTCTTCGGAGAGTATAGAGACCCCAGAAAGCGTACCAGAGAAGACACCAGACACTATTCATTCATTGATGAACTCAGGATCACAGGCGAAGAAAGCACCAACCCAGGTTTTACCATCCAGGAAACTAGCACCACAAAAATGGTATCAAACGCGGCGCAACTGGTTTTTAGCAGCCATTGCAGCCATACTGGTTGCATTGTTACTTTTACCGAATAGTGGTGCATTAGCCAGTCAGCTTCTTTCTCTTTTCAGTATACAGCAATTCCAGCCAGTGCAGGTAACGAAGCAAGATGTTCAGTCATTATCTTCGCGTCCGATTCCAACGTTCCAAGATATGGGTACGATCCAAATCCAGTCTGATAGTCTGCAAACTCAAGATCATTTGACACAAGCTCAGGCAGCGCAAATGGTCAACTTCTCAATCCTGGTTCCGCAAACTCTACCTCAAGGTATATCCGGTACGCCCGATTTCAGTGTCATCGGTGCAGGCCAGGGCACATTTACCTTTAGTGCAAGTAAAGCACACGCGTTCTTCGTGAAAAATGGCTATGGTAATGTACATATTCCGTCTAACCTGGACGGAGCAACCTACGATGTCACTACAACTGCAGGTGTTGTGATCTCATACGGCAATCAGACAACAACGCAATTCATGATAGTCGAATTTCCAAGCCCTGTTGTGCATGCCACTGGCAGCGCTTCACTGCAAGAGTTACGCGATGTAGCCCTTTCTATTCCGGGCCTGCCACCTCAGCTTGTCACTCAACTCAGGCAGATCGATCTGAATAGTGGTGTAGTGCCGTTACCCATACCTTCAGGTATTGACTCGAAATCCATCACTGTACATAGCACACAGGGATTACTGCTCACCAAGAACATTTCAACCACTATTCCACAATTGAAAAAGTTCCCTGCCGGAAGTGCAGTAGTCTGGCAAACACATGGTATTATCTATGCAGTAGGTGGCACCATATCAAACACAAACCAGTTGTTAAACTCGGCAAACTCATTACACTAAAACGGGAGTCCAGAGGACTTCGTCCTCTGCCGGGGTTTGGGGTGCGCCTTTGCTAAAGCAAGTCAAGGGCAGCACGTGTCATGGTGAGTGTCATCCTGAGCGTCGAGCGAAGGATCTCGTTGCCCCAGTGCTAGATCCTTCGCTCGACGCTCAGGATGACATAGGGAGAAGAGAAATGAGTATATATAGATGAGTAGTGATTCAATCCTTGATACGCGGTCGGGGATTACTCAACCGCAACAAAAAGGAGTTGCCTCTATAAGGGATGATTCTCGATTACCCGCTGTTGAGATAGAAGGATTGCGTAAAGTTTACGGACACATCATCGCAGTAGAGGATATCAGCCTTGTCACCTATCGAGGCGAGGCTTTCGGCTTTTTAGGCCCAAACGGCGCGGGTAAAAGTACAGTTGTGAAGATACTGACAGGTCTGGTCGCACCCACTAAAGGCGCAGTGCGCGTACTGGGCGAGCCAATCAACCATGTTCGATCACGCAAGCAAGTTGGCTACTTACCTGAGTTTCCATCTTTCCATCGCTGGTTCAAGGCACGGGAGTTCCTTGAATTTCATGGCAGGCTCTATGGTATGAGAAGTGCCTACCTGGAAAAGCGCATCACGGAAGTGTTAGAGATGGTCGGACTGTCCGGACGAGAAAACCAGAAACTAGGCACCTTCTCTAAAGGTATGCTGCAACGTATCGGATTAGCTCAGGCAATCATCCATAAACCAGATTTAGTCATTCTAGACGAACTGGTATCTGGTCTTGATCCTGTCGGCCAGCGTGATATGCGCGAACTGCTACGCGAACTCAAAGCGGAAGGCACCAGTATCTTTCTCAATTCGCACTTACTGGCCGATGTAGAAGCTATTTGTGATCGTGTAGCGATCATCAACCAGGGAAGCATTCTGAAAGTTGGAGCGCCTGCTGAACTATTCGACAAGAAGAAAATACTCGAATTACGAGTCGACCACGTAAACGAGGAATTGCTCAAGCGACTTAATGCAGTTGCCATCAATATTCAACACGAGGAAGACAAACCTGACATACTTTTGATTGAAATTGAGCGGGACGAACAGTCAGCAGATATCGCAGATATTGTGCATACCTGTGGGGCACGTCTCTATACACTGGCACCAAGGCACCTCTCACTCGAACAAATCTTTTTCCAAACGATCGATGCATTACATCAATAAAACAAGCACCTGCTCGAGGAGCATCTCATGGGATTATTGTTAATAACACGCTTCACTCTTCAAGAAGCTTTTCATCGCTGGCTATTGCTGGCAATGCTACTACTCGATATTTTATTGCTGGCAGTTTTCGCTCTCATGCTCAACGCTGCCTATTCGAATCAACTTGCGCATGCCCCATTACAGAGCAATCCTCAACTCTATCTACTTGAATTCGACATGATTATCACTATTTTATCAGTATGGGCAGCATACTTGCTAAGTGGGGCAATGACCATCGTTTTGAGCATTAATATGACATCTGGGGAGGTCGAAGCCGGTACTTTTTCAGTGATTGTATCGAAGCCACTGCACAGGGCGGAAATCATCTTCGGCAAGTGGTTGGGCTATGCACTGATTCTCTGTACCTACACAGCCATGCTCTTTTTTACCTTCCTGGGGCTTATTTTCTGGAGAACAGGATACTTTCCGGACAATGCTCTTTCCGCGTTGGGCATGCTTGAAATCAGCACGCTTGTATTGCTGGCCCTTACAACCCTGGGCAGCACGCTATTTCCTACCCTGGTTAACGGCGCCATTGTGATAATGCTCTTTATCGGAGCGCCTCTCGCGAGCTTTATACAATTAATAACGACACCAGGCCCAACGGTGCAGAACATCACAACAGCTGTCAACCTAGTTATACCGACCGATGCGCTGTGGCACGGGGCCTCATACTTCCTGATTCCCTCTTTCTTATACAGTATTCTCCAGCAACGAGGTGTATTAAGGGATTTAGATACACCTTTTACCTCTATTCAGCCTATTTCCACGGCTCTCTTTATCTGGGCTATCTTGTACTGTATCGTGTTGCCGATCATTGGCGCCATTCGCTTCCAACGACGCGATTTATGAAGCCTGGGCTTCATCAGAGATAAAACGTCCCCTGTTTACCATCTACGGTTTATAGCAGCAAACAGGGGACGTTTTGAGCCGGGCATTCGCTGGCACCTCTCCCCCATGATTCTCCTTTAACATGTACCTGAGATCCTTGACAATGCTTCGCTCAGATGATACTCTATCAACATGACGTTAACGTAACATTTGGAGTGAGCAATGAATGACCGCATGCGCATAGGTGATTTGACAGAACGAGCTGAGGTGACTCCGCGTACAGTTCGATATTACGAGAGCATTGGACTGCTTCCGCCGGGCGAGCGTGAAGGTCACGGTCAGCACTACTATACAGAGGAAACACTTGCCCGTTTGCGGAAAATTGACCAGTTAAAGAAGCTTGGACTGAGCCTGGATGAGATACGGGACGTCATCGATCTGTATTTCACTGACCCGAGTGGAATACAACCAAAACAGAAAGTCCTCGCCATTCTGCGCCAACACCTGGCTGAGGCGGACCAGAAGATCGGCGCGTTACAGCAATTTCGCGCAGATGTCCAGGCCCATATCGAACGCTTCGAGCGCTGGCTTGAGGAAACAGAACATTACTAGGTTTTTTTAGACAAAACATGACGTTAACGTTGACATCATGTTTGGTACGTCAACTCATTCAGAAGGAGTAATACACATGAGTGAAATGATCGGATTTATCGGACTCGGCCATTTAGGTCTGCCTATGGCTACCAATCTTCTCAATGCCGGGTATGAGCTCCGCGTATACAACCGCACTGCGAGTAAAGCGGAATCTCTAGTTGCCCAGGGAGCGCACCTGGCGAGCCGACCCGCTGACGTGGTGACGAGCGGGGGGATTGTCGCAACCATTGTGTGGGATGATGCGGCTCTGAAAAGCGTAGTCATGAGTGATGGGTTTTTAGAGCGACTGGGACCCGGTGGTATCCATCTATCAATGAGCACTGTGCTACCAGAAACGGCAAAGAAGCTTGCGGCCATGCATGCTCAATATGGCAGTGCATATGTCGATGCAACCATCTTTGGAAGACCTGAGGCAGCCATGGCCAAACAGCTCTGGATTCCTGTTGCAGGTCCGCAGCAAGCAAAAGAAAGAGTCCGACCCCTCCTTCAGGCGATGGGGGGGCAAGGCATCTTCGATTTTGGCGAAGAGGTCGGCGCGGCAACGCTTGTCAAGCTCGTTGGAAACTTCCTGATTGCTTCGGCAGGATACTCTATGCGAGAAGCGCTCTTGATGGCCGAGAAAAACGGAGTCGATCCAAAAGCAGTAGTAGATATGCTGACACAAACGTTGTTCACGGCTCCCATCTATAAGAACTACGGCAGGAGGATAGCTGAGAATACTGCGCCTTTCAGCCAGAATGCGATACCGTTGAAGGATGTTGGTCTCTTTAAAAAGACAGCACAACAGGTGGAGTCACCCACACCCATTGCAAGTCTTTTGCACGATCTCTTAAGAAGCGCTGAATGAACAGCGTAGACTCTTCCTTTAATCTCTGAACGTTTGTATGTTCTGGCAACGAATGCAAACATGAGGTAAGCTATGTATGCATGAAGAAATTGGTAGTATAGCATGGAGGGATGCGCATGGAGGATGTCAAGAATTACCTGTCGGATATGGATGGAGTCATTCTCAAAGGCTCAACACTCATTCCAGGAGCAGCAGAGTTCGTGCAAAATTTGCTGACTCGTGGTATACCATTCCTGATTCTGACGAACGACTCCAAGTTCACCCAACGTGACCTCCAGGTGCGGCTGTCTTTTATGGGACTGGAAGTACCTCCAGAGGCAATTTTCACATCCGCGCTAGCAACCGCGCAATTTCTCCATTTCCAGCATCCAGGTGGAAGTGCATTCGTCATTGGGGAGGCAGGACTTACAACAGCGCTTCATGACATTGGCTATGCGCTGACAGATCACAATCCCGACTACGTGGTACTTGGAGAAACAACCTCGTATAGTATTGAACGCATCACAAAGGCTATCCGGCTTGTCATGGATGGCTCGCGTTTCATTGCCACCAATCCAGATGTTATGGGTCCAGGCGAAGGTGGAATCGTCCCGGCGACCGGTGCCGTAGCTGCCTTGATCAATGCAGCCACAGGAATTCAACCGTATTACATCGGCAAGCCAAATCCACTGATGATGCGCTCCGCCCTACGAGCGCTCAATGCCCACTCTGAAGACTCCGTCATGATCGGTGATCGCATGGATACCGATATCATCGCCGGGATCGAGAGCGGTCTACGCACTATCCTCGTACTCACCGGAGTCACCTCGCGCGAGATGGTAGACCGTTTCCCCTATCGTCCAACCTGGATTCGCGAGTCTATTGCGCATATTGAGGTATGAACAGCGATTTGGTAATGGAGAAATTCATGACAGGGATTCAATTTGGCTGGGTTCTCAATGCAGGTCCTAAAGAAGGAATGCCTTCACAGCAGTACAATGAGATCTACCGGCAACAGGTCGAACTGATGAGAGAGCAAATCGACTCGCTCTGGTTCGTCGATCATGTGCAATTTGCAGATTCGCCCGTACTCGAAGGGTGGACAGCGCTGACCTATTTAGCAGCCCAGTATCCACAGTTCCAGGTAGGGCATATGGTGCTGTGCCAGTCGTTTCGCAATCCAGCATTGCTGGCGAAGATGGCTGCAACGCTGCAATACTTGAGCCAGGGGCGTTTCGTGCTGGGCATTGGTGCTGGCTGGCACGAGGAAGAGTACCTTGCTTACAATTATACGTACCCTACTGCCCGCGCGCGCACAGAACAGCTCGAGGAGACGCTGCAAATTGTGAAAACGATGTGGACGGAGAAGCAGGTAACCTTCCAGGGACAACATTATGCGGTCAATGCCGCTTATTGCGAACCAAAGCCAGATCCAGTGCCGCCCATTATCGTCGGTGGACAGGGACAACGCATGCTTCAACTTGTAGCGCGCTACGCCGATGGCTGGAATATTGCATGGACGAAGCCTGATGAGTATGCACAGAAGTTGAAGGTCTTTGAACAGGCGTGCCAGCAGGAAGGCAGAGATCCAACACAGGTACGACGGAGCTGGTTTGGTCGCTGTACATGTACAACGTCAGAAGAGGAAGCTGCGACATTGAAGGGACCAGGGTTGTTGGGAACGCCTGAGCAGATTGTCGAACAGATCCAGGCCTATGTCGACCTTGGGATAGACTATTTTATGCTCGGGTCCAGAGACGTCACGGACCTTACAACAGTTGAGTTGCTGGCACATGAAGTATTCCCGCACTTTAAAGAGCAGTCCCGCGTTTTGTGAAAGAGCCGATCTGCGGATTATTAGAACATCTCAGGAGCAAGTTGCTCGCGAATTGACCTTATAGCCAGTCTGGTCTTTTTTTCGAATGTAAGATATGTTTCCACGTTTCGTGTTTTCTCAAAGAATGGGAACGTACATATATAATCCCGGCTGCAAAGTAAACATGAGTTTGAACATCCAAAAGGAGAAAAACTTGAGAAAAATAATCGTCACGACTTGGATTACCCTTGATGGCTTTTTAGCCGGACCAAACGGAGAAATGAACTGGGTAATGGTTGATCAAGAAATGGGGCAATATGAAGACGATCTGGTAAGCTCGGCGGATACCCTGATCTTTGGGCGCGTAACGTATCAAAGCTTTGCAGGTTCCTGGCCACATGTGCCCGAAAATCCTTCAGTCTCAGAGGGCGAGAAAGAATACGCTCGCAAGCTCAATAGCATGCGCAAAATTGTCTTTTCAAGGTCGTTGGAAAAGGCTGAGTGGAACAATTCACAATTGATGAAAGAAGTTCTTCCAGAAGAAATCGCAAGAATGAAACAAGAGCCTGGGAAGGACATGGTGATATACGGGAGCGCCAGCATTGTACAAGTATTTACCAATCTTGGCTTGATTGATGAATACCAGCTTTTAGTTCACCCGGTTGTTTTAGGGAGCGGAAAGCCTCTTTTTGCAGGTATCGTACAGCCAGCACAGCTCAATTTATTGCACACAAAAAGCTTCCCTTCAGGTGTAATTGGACTGTATTATGCACCGCAAAGCAAGTGAGCACGACATTCTAATGCCATGCGATTTTGATAGAGCGAGGTAACGCACATGTGTAGAAACATCAAGAGTCTGTTCAATTTCGAACCGCCCGCGACCGAGGAAGAGATTCGTGCGGCCTCGATACAATTCGTGCGCAAGGTGAGCGGCTTCAACAAGCCATCGAAAGCCAATGAAGCTGCATTCCTTGCTGCCGTTGACCAGATAGCAGCCACCACAAGCACTCTTTTCAGTTCGCTTGAGACAAACGCAACACCAAAGGATCGCACAGAAGAGGCTGCCAAAGCGCGAGCACACTCCGCACAGAGATTTCCCAGATAAAATGAATTTTGAAGATGGCCATGAAACAGAACAAATACGATGACCCTGGATTCTTCGCCAATTACAGTCAGATGGCTCGTTCAATCGGGGGTTTAGATGCTGCCGGAGAATGGCCCGCCTTTCGCGCATTGCTTCCCAATCTATATGCTAAAAACGTGCTTGATCTTGGTTGCGGCTTTGGCTGGCACTGTCGTTATGCCCGCGAACAGCAAGCTCGATCAGTGGTGGGAGTAGACATCTCAGAGAAGATGATTGCACACGCCAGAGAGAACACCAACGATCCCGCAATCGAGTATCGCCGGATGGCGATTGAAGACATCAACTTTCCCTCAGGGGCATTCGATGTAGTGTTAAGTTCACTTGCGCTTCATTATGTCGAGCGTCTCGATATCGTCTGTCGGAACGTTTATCAGTGTCTTGTGCCTGGTGGCACCTTCGTCCTCTCGGTCGAACATCCAATCTTCACAGCGATCGCTGCTCAAGACTGGTATTACGGTCAGCATGGTGAGCGATTACATTGGCCTGTCGACCATTACCAGGATGAAGGGCCGCGCCAGGCAAGATTTTTAGACCATGATGTTGTCAAATATCATCGTACCGTCGCTACCTATCTGAATGCGTTACTTGACGCTGGCTTCACAATTACGAAGCTCTCCGAACCTCAACCGACACGAGAAATGCTGGACAAACATCCCGAAATGCGAGACGAAACTCGTCGTCCGATGTTTCTCTTGATCGCGGCGGTAAAGTAGGAATCGAAGTCAATTTGTATTGCCTTCTCATTTCTTTCCGACAGTAGCAAGCCATCTACGCCAGGCAAGTTTTTGCTGCGTCTGGACATGTAATCCCGCCTGGTCGAAGAGCGTTCGCATTTGAGTAGGGGTATGGAAACGATTCAGACGAGAAACTCCACCCAACCATTCTGGCAGGGAGATATCGACAAGCATAAAATATCCTCCTGGACGGAGTACGCGTGCTATCTCACGTATACCTGCAGCCTGATCCTGCCAATGGTGAAAAGATGTGGTGCTCAGTGCAAGGTCAACCGAGTTATCCTCTAGCGGCAAGGATTCTGCCATGCTCGTATAGAATGTGGCGTTGGGCGTCAAAAGTTTTGCTCTCTCTATCATGCCTTCTGCAGGGTCTACGCCAATAAGTTGCGCCTCCGGCCAATATCGATATGCCCGACGCAACAATCTCCCTGTTCCACAGCCGACATCAAGAACGCTCCCAGGCTGATGAACGATACTTGCTGCCAGGGCAAGCGCTGCTTGATGTGTCTGATCAAAGAATGCTCGTTGCATCCAGGAATTTTCATAGCTACTTGACCATAGTTCGAAGTGCTCTATGTCTTTTTCGCGATGTTTTGTTGCCATACTTGTATCTCCTTACTTCCAATTGCCAGCATATGGCTTAATCATGTCGCCTGTTCTTCTTTGAGCCTCTCCTGCGTCGACGTGCCGATGCCCCTTTGCTTCGGGTCGATGTAGATGAAGAAGATCGCGGTCTCCGTTGACTCTCTTGCCTCTCTGCATCGTTCTTCAAACCACCGCTATCAACAATGCCTCCAACATGTGGTACTGCGAATAACGAGCCTTTTCCAGTCACAAAGAACTGCTGGATCATGTTGAGAAACAGCGAGGTTATGCGGTACAAAGCAAGTCCAGCCGCAAGTTGCCAGGCAATGAAAATGGTGATCAGCACCATGATCAGCGGTAAAATGAATTGCATAAGCTGCGTAAGTTGCATCGTAGCATCTTTGATGTCAGCGAGGGCATGTGGCTGGGACATGCGCATCTGTACGAAGGTCACGATCCCGGCCAGAATTGGTAGAATGTGCGTTGGATCGGGCACGCCCAATGAGATATGCCATGCTGCATTGAGCATCGTAAACCAGTTCAGGTTAATATTTGGGATGCTGCTCAATTGAGGCAAAAACGGATATATGATGCTATTGAGATGGGCTAGTGTGGCATGATTGAGCACAATATCTAGCGCAAAGTAGAGGCCGGTAAAGATCGGTAACTAAATCAAGAGTGGCAAATATGAAGCCGCTGTAGAAATTCCATACCGTTTATAGAGTTCCTGGGTAGCCTCATATTGTGCTTTCACGTCTTGTGGATACCTCTTGCGAATCTCTGCGACTTCTGGCTGCAACGCGAGCCTGATCTTCATCGACTTCAATTGACGCAACGTAAGTGGGAGTAACGCTACAGTTATAGCGATGGTTAGCACAATGATCGAAAGCCCAAAATCACCAAACAGATGATACAACAACATGAGTAGATTAAAGATGGGATAGATAAGAACGAGATTGAAGAAGTTACTTATCAGGCTCATGGACACCTCCTGATGGTAGATAGAGAAAAACTACTATGAGTTCGTATATCGGTTGTTCATTTTACGAATGAAGGAGGAGATGTGTTGCAGTGGGGTGATGCGTTTTAGATATTTGTTGCATCCACTCATAGCTGGGAGTGCAGAGGGCAAAGCCCTTTGCCAGAAGTGCGAGGGTGCCCTCGCTTCCTTTTTTATCTTATGGGCCACAGGCCCATGAATAGAGTTATGCGTAAATCTCATATACTTGACTTTGACATGACCCACATTCAGATTCTATAATATAGATACAGGGGAGCAAGATACCCCTGGCACTGTAGGGCGAAGGTCCTAAGTGGGTAGAATTAGCCGAAAGGAGGCTTGATGAAACCTATGAAGAAACCAGTGCGCCTACTTGGAGTGGTATTTCAGATTGACAGGTAGTGCCCGTCAAGGCGGGCATGAGGAACACCGGAGCAACTCGCCGATGCTATCCAACCGTGATACATCTCTAATGAAAACCCGCATAACTGGGTAATAGCGAGTAGCTCTCAATACAATTGAACAGAACGAGAGTCGGATGCAGTTTGACTCTCGTTCTGTTTTTTTGAGATGGAGTTTAGTAGCTATGCCTATTTTTCTGAAAGCGAGGACGTGAGTTAATTTCCGCAGCTGAGCCCAGACCCACTAAAGCAACTGATCAGGTCATGATAGGTGAACGGACACGAATTAAGTGGGCTATCGCTTATAATCTGGAAGGGCAGTGGTTATATTCGCTACTAATATCTTCGTTTAACAACAACCATATTTGCTATGAGTGTCTAATCTAAATTAGCAAAAGCAATGGATAATTTTCCAGGTCAGTACCTCGACCCCTGCCAAAGGCTTGCCAGACTCTTTGGAACCCTATTAAATAGTTGCATAATTTCCTTCAATTTACACTTTTCCTTCTAAACTGGAACAGAATGATTAACGACAACATTAATTGCCACTCACATCTAATCAATAGTGGCAATGCTGAAATCGGCTTCCCAACGTGCACGACATAAGTCATATGTTCTGCCACAACCAACCTTATAATCTTCACTTAATACACTACTAACTTATCATTACAAGCTCGTAGTAGGAACAAGAACTCACAATTCTTGCTACGAAGCATCTAACACGTTATACTTGTCTTCAAGCACAATGACTAAAAACTGAGTTGGCAAAGAATTCCGTTAATGATAGTAGAGCCTACAAGAATAAAAATTGTGGAAGAAGCAAAACGAATAGAGAACGATGCTATGTATTCAGCTAAGGGTCATTATGAAGCTGCTAAATCTTGGACAATTCCACTTAACAATAGGAGTACCAACTGCGATACTCTCTGCTATTGCCGGTGCTTCAGCACTAGCACAATTTGATAATCACAATATCATCGCTGGCTTTTTGGCAATCATTGTAGCAGCACTTACAGCAGTAGCTACTTTCTTAAATCCAAACGAGAAGGCAAATGCTCATCAAAATGTAGGAAACAAGTATAATGCCCTTAGAAATAAAGTTCATATATTCTGTAATATTGACTCAACCGTAGAAAACTCAGAAGGAGAGCTTATGAAACAACTAAAAGAGTTAGCAAGACAACGAGACGAATTAAACCAAGATAGCCCCCCCATCTCTAGTTGGGCTTATAAAAAGGCTCAAAGGGTTATCAAGAATAAAACTACTGCATAAACATCGAGACTAAGCCAACAAAAAAGAGGTCGAGTCATGTCCTTTCAACCTAAATTGGCTTACTAGGCGGCTTCCTCCCTCTTAACATTGAGGCACTGAGCACGTAAAACTACGACAGCAGTGACACTAGCCCACTTTCAGCAAAGGCCTCATTTTTCATAATTGAATTGATGATGGTGCTACAGTACGTTCCCAAAATCTGACCATCAAGCACGTGCCAGTATCCCGAGCCAGATAAGTAGTGAACCAACCACCAGCATTGCGACAGCAAGTTCAATAACCATCCCATATATGTCATGGGGTATGAGGAGGAAGAGAATTCCGCAGAGCATGATACAAAGCCCTATGCTCAGTAGCCCTCTAAATCGCAGCTCGAAAAGGTCCTTAGATATGAGTTTTTGGCATGCCTCACAGGAAGAAGCGCGCCGGTGCCGCCAGCAGAGACACTGCAGACAAGCCGGACACGTGGTGCCAGGCATAGAACATTCGAATATCTCGCAGCTTTCGTCCATGATCTTACCTTTCCAGAAGATCTGCTGCATCTCAAACTAATAACCTTGTCCTTATCCTGGGCAAAGTATAGCATATGGAAAAGTGCTACGATACGGTGCGTCAGGTAAATAGGCTATCTAAAAACCAAACAATTTGGGAATAAGCGTACCAAGAATATATCCTCCACCTGCTGAAAGAATTCCTACAAGAACGATTTCTATGGTGCTCCTGAAGAGATTCAATTCAGCAAGTTTGCCCTTAATGATTCCAACAACAATAAGAGCCAGAACAGTCAGTAACAGCGATAGCGGAAAAGCAATGTTAATGGGGAAGAAGAAGTAGGCGATCAACGGAAAGATTGACCCGATAATGTACGATACTCCCATAGTAAAGGCTTCCGGAAGCCTCACTGTATCAGGTTGTATCTCAATTCCGAGTTCCTTTTCAACCATTGTCTTGTTGTACGATTGTTGATAGTTCTGAAGTATTTCGGAAACTCGCGTTGCGTCTTCTTTGCTCACACCTTCATGCTCAAAGAGCTCAATCATTTCCTGAAATTCAAATTCGGGATACTCTTTGATGGCATTCATTTCTTTTGCAATCTCAGCTTCTTGTACCTGTGCTTCAGATCTGCCAGAAATGAATTCACCTGCACCCATTGATAACGCGCCCGCAAATGATTCTGCAAGACCAGCAATAATTACTGCTTTTGTGCTGCCTGTTCCTCCAGCAACTGCACTTACAACTCCAATTGGGACAAGAAGTCCGTCAAGAGTCCCGAATATGAACTGCCTGATTCTCCCAAGTTTACTGACTCGTTCTTTTTCACTTAATACATTTTCTAAAGTATGGCCGGGTGGTTGTTGGCTTCTTGTATTCATGTTCCCTCCGCTTAGACACATTATACCTCTATATCCTAGATTTTAGGTGAAGGCTTTGTCCCCATTTCTCCTGATATCTACTCATAATTTTTTCACTCAGGCCTGCGGCCTGCTTTGAGGAAGAATTTGGGGCACAGCCCCATACCCCAGGTGAAGGGCTGCCGCCTTCACAATCCCGCTTCTTTCTGATGTATGAGTGGATATCATCATCTCTCATCTTGATATTATCCATTGACGAGATAAAAAATGCGCCTTCTAACCTTCCCGAAAACGCCACGATTGTCCTTTAAACCCCCTGTGCTATAATATATCTCAATCTTACCGTCAGGGTTAGTAGAAAGAAATACGTAGCATGCCCGAAGAGGACAACGAGCACATGCCGAAGGTCGTATGTATCACGGTCGGCATGTTTCAAGAGAACTGTTACCTGTACGCCTGTCCCGAGACACTCGAAGCAGTCATTATCGACCCGGGCGACGAGGCGGAACGCATCATAGAGCATATTCAGGAATACAAATTTATCCCCAAATATATCATCAACACACATGGGCATATCGACCACATCGGTGCCATCGACGCCGTCAGCGCCGTCTATCCGGTGCCGCTGGCAATACATCCGGATGACGTCTACATGTATACCGATGCGAGTATCGCAAACATGTTCAATCGTCCAGCACCCCTTGTCAAGCGCAAGCCCGATATTTTGCTTAAAGAAGGCGATACGATCTCATTTGGCACGCTCGAGCTAGAAGTCCTGTATACTCCGGGTCATACTCGCGGCGGTGTCTGCCTGCTGAGTCGCCCTTATTGTGTTTTCAGTGGTGATACCCTCTTCAATCGTGGTATCGGACGGACGGACTTTGAGGGTGGAAGCTACGAGCAAATCGAGAAATCCATCCGTGAAAAGCTATATACGCTTGAAGATGACCTGGTGGTCTTGCCTGGACATGGCCAGCCAACTACGATTGGCGAAGAAAAATACGAAAATCCATTTGTGACAATAGAGGAGTAGAATAGTGTCAACAATTTGTGTCATCGGTACAGGATATGTGGGCCTGGTCACAGGCACCTGTTTCTCAGATATGGGCAATCAAGTAACCTGTGTCGATATCATCCCGGAAAAAATTGAACGTCTTAAGCGGGGCATTTTGCCTATTTATGAACCTGGACTGGAAGAAATGGTCGCCCGTAACGTGCATGCAGGACGCTTGCATTTCACAACCAGCTACAGCGAAGGCCTGGATAATTGCGATTTTATTTTCATCGCCGTCAACACTCCCACCGGCTCCAGCCAGGGCGGGGCAGACATGCGCTACGTTGAAAGCGCTGCTCGCGGCATCGCCGAGGAACTTGACCACGAGGCTGTTATCATCAACAAAAGCACCGTACCTGTGGGCAGCGGTGACGTTGTTACGCGCATCATACGTAAAAACCTGAAGCGACCCGAGGTTCACTTTGCGGTCATCTCCAATCCGGAATTCCTTCGCGAAGGCTCGGCCGTTCTGGATTTCGAGAATCCCGACCGTGTTGTTCTGGGCTCTTCCGACCCGGAAGCTGCTCGAAAAGTCGCTACGCTCTATCTGCCGTTGCGCGCGCCTATCGTAATCACCGATCTCTACACGGCTGAGATGATCAAGTACGCTTCCAACGCATTCCTGGCAACCAAGATATCTTTCATCAATGAAATTGCGCAGATCTGCGAACGCCTGGGAGCTGATGTCAAAGAGGTCGCAGCAGGCATGGGCTATGACAAACGTATCGGGAGGGCATTTCTCGATGCAGGGCTCGGTTACGGAGGTTCCTGCTTCCCGAAAGATGTGCGGGCGCTCGCACATATGGCTGCCGAAGCTGGCCTGCACCCGCAACTGCTAAGTGCAGTAATGGACATTAACCATGACCAGCGCCGCCTTGTTGTGACAAAATTGACCTCAATATTAGGCACAGTGCGAGGCTCTACTATAGGTATTCTTGGGCTGGCTTTCAAGCCCAACACTGACGACATGCGTGAAGCCGCCTCCGTTGATATCATTCGCTGGATAACAAACCAGGGATCGACGGTGCGCGTGTACGATCCCGTTGCCACAGATACCGGGCGTGAAGCGCTGGAACAGGCGGGCGTGCATATGGAATCGATCGTCTTCTGTCAAAATCCCTACGAAGTAGCGGAAGGCACGGACGCCCTTGTGATTGTGACCGAGTGGAACGAGTTCAAATCGCTTGATATGCGCCAGATCAAAAGCGCCATGCACAGTCCAGTGCTTATCGACGGTCGCAATATTTACGAAGCAGTCGAAATGAAACGCCTTGGGTTCACTTATCGTGGCATTGGCCGCGGTACAGGGCCTGATCCGTCGGTACTGCCTTCCGAAGACAGCACATCCACCCAACCATTGCTGAGTTAGTCCGTAGGGGCTGCCTTTATGGCCGCCCGCCGGGGATGAGTGCCTGGCCTTGCACCCTAATTTCAACGGCACACAGGAGGCCATTAAAACCGCCCAAACGATAAAGGATATACCAGACGATGGATGACAACCTGCCATTAATTTTTACACCGCTGGTACGCCAACCAGGAGTGCCTATTCCCGATTGGCTCTTCGGGCCAGCAGGAGTGGCAGGTTTGCCTGCTCCCCTAAACCTTCCGCAGGGCGTAAACGTGGCCGTTGGCATCGATATCATCGAGGTAGGACGTGTGCGCAAAGTCTATGAGCGTCATGGCGAACGTTTCCTTAAACGCGTCTTCACCGAAATGGAGGTGCGTCAATGCCGTGGCAAGGCTACGCGCCTTGCCGGACGCTTTGCTGCCAAAGAAGCCATTAGTAAAGCGCTTGGTACCGGCATCCACGGCGTCGCCTGGCGTGAGATGGAGATCGTGCAGCTACGCAGCGGACGTCCTACTGTCACCCTACGTGGAAACGCAAAGCATCGCGCCCAATTGCTTGGCATAAGTGCTTTCGATGTCAGCATCGCCGATCTGCAGGAGTTTTCGATTGCCATTGCAGTGGCGATACAGACATCGTTGACGTCTGATTCATAAGGTGTCCTTCTGAACCTGACCTTGCCATACTGAATTTGGTCTTGTCATTCGATCCTGGCTTTGTCATTCTGAACAAAGTGAAGAATCTCGCGCGATGGGCTAACGAGATCCTTCGCTGCGGCTCAGGATGACAATCTTACACCGCGATGATCGAGTGGACATGACTGGGTTATTTTATTCATCTATATCTTCACGCCTCTACATTTTCCCTGTATCATCCTCGTTGTTATCAGGTAGTTTGAACATGGTCTCATATTTCTGATAAAACTCCGCTTTGAGCATGCCGAAGAAATGCATGTCCTGGCGCGCACCATTATGGATTTCGTGCTGGCGAAGAACACCCTCTTTCTGAAACCCAACACGCTCCATCAACCGCAGGGAACGCTGGTTGAAGCCGTATACCTCAGCATAGATACGTTCGAGGTTCCTCACGGTGAAGGCATAATCCAACAAGATACGCAGTGCAGTCTTGCCAATGCCATGCCCCCAAAGATTTTTCTCGCCAACCAGAATGCCTACAGCAGCTCGCCGCTCGTCATAATCGATCAACGCTAATTGGACGTATCCGACCAACTGGCCTTCAAACTCTATGCCCAGCATCACCAGGTCTTTCTCTGGCTCGCTAATGCGCTGTTCGTACTTATGCCTGAATGCTGCACGAGAGATCTGGGGTGTCCAGCCTGACCTGACGGCTAATTCTATATCGGTCTCCCACTCATAGAGCGTATCTATATCGTCGAATTCCAGGGGGCGCAGTGTCACATCATTGAGCGTAAACATGAGATCTCCTCACTTGTAATCATGCTTCTGCTATACCATGAACGTCTTCTTATCGTCAAGCAAACAGAATTAACATCCATTCATAATTTTTCATGCAGACCTAAGGCCAGCTTTGAGGAAGTAGTTGGGTCACGACCCCAAACCCCAGGTGAAGGGCTGCAGCACTTACCAATCCCGCTCCTTTTAGCACTTCTGATGTATGAGTGGATATCAGTCATTTCCCCTTGACATGGACGCTCTAGTTGGCTATTATGTAGGTAGTTACTTACATAGAGCATAATTGATGCGATCCGACGAGGAGAGAGAAGAGTATGACCGAGTCTGAACGTCGAGAAGGAAGGGCTCGTGATGCGAACAGAACACGTGCAGCCATTCTGAGTGCGGCAGAAACGATCTTCGCCCAGCACGGCTTCGATGGAGCACGTATCGAAGCCATCGCCAACGCCTCGGGCTACAATAACAGCTTACTGTTTCGGTACTTTGGCGATAAGCTCGGCCTCTATACCGAGGTGCTCAAGCGTGCTGACAGGGAAATGAGTGAACTCCTTGCACGCGTGTTCATCCCTTTGCTGAAAGATGAAACCATCACCTCTGATGCAAACCGCTTCAGAGTTTTTCTCAGCATCACTTTTGGCGCTGTGTTTGATTATATGGTCGAACATCCAAATTTCATGCGGTTGCTCAACTGGGAACAGGCTGAGGGCGTACAGACCCTCGCAAGGATTGCCTCAAATTTTGAGCCAACCGATCTCGTGCAGTTTGAGGCACTCTTCTCCAAGGCACTCAGAGCTGGCCTCGTACGTCCAGATCTCGATGTAGCCCTTATGGTAGTGCTGGTCGCACAGATCTGCTGGTCTGCTCTCGCCGCTCTGCCTTTGTATCAGTTGGTAGTAGGAGGAAGAGATATCTCTTCCGCCACAGTACTCGCGCACCTACGCAAACAAATCATTGCCTTGATTGTCGCTGGGGTTACTCTTGATCCTAGCACTGAGCACCTTGAAGAAAGCGAATAAATAATTATGTCTCAAAGAGAGAACAGTAAGACAATGCGAACGATTACGCTGGAAGAACATTACGCCACCCCGGCGTTCATGGAAGGTCCAGGGCGCCAACTAAAGGACCAGGCACGAGCCCTCCAAGCCCATCCCCAGGTTGCGGCAGCCCTTACCCAGTTGCTTGATCGACTGGGCAACCTCGATGACCACCGAATCGCAGACATGGATGCCGCTGGTATTGATGTGCAGGTCCTGTCTCTGACCAGCCCCGGCACAGAGCAGCTGGAGGCGGCCGAGGCGGTCGCGCTGGCTCGCGAGGCGAACGATCTTCTCGCGGAGGCGGTGCGGCGTCATCCGAGCCGATTCGCCGGATTCGCCGCGCTGCCGACTGCGGCTCCGGACACCGCCGCCGACGAGTTGGAGCGTACTATCCGTACCCACGGCTTCAAAGGAGCACTGATCAACGGCCATATCCGGGGCCGCTACCTGGACGACCCATTCTTCTGGCCGATCCTGGAGCGTGCCGAAGCACTCCAGGTGCCGCTCTACCTCCACCCGACACCACCGCCGCAGCCAGTGATCGCAGGCCTCCTACACGGGACACTTCGCGCCAGAGGTGACTATCGCCCTCTCGACCGCAGCCTGGGGTTGGCACATCGAAACGGCGATCCATGTCCTGCGACTCATCCTCAGTGGAGCATTCGACCGCTACCCAGGCTTGCAGCTGATCATAGGCCACCTGGGCGAAACGCTTCCGTTCATGCTGCCCAGACTCGATCTCGGGTTGCCCACGCAGGTGACGAAACTGGATCGTCCCATCGGAGCCTATCTGCGAGAGAACCTCCATTACACGTTCAGTGGCTTCAATTACCTCCCCGCCTTCCTCGACATGTTGTTTCAAGTAGGGGTCGACCGGATCATGTTCTCAGCCGATTATCCCTACAGTTCGATGGTGCAGGCACGCACCTTCCTGGAGCAACTGCCGATCAGCCCTGCCGACAAAGATCAGATCGCACACGGTAACGCGGAACACCTCCTACGGCTGTAACCAACACAAGATCTTTCTCTGACTCGGTAATGCGTTCTTCTTACTTATGCCTCAATGCTGAACAAGAAAGCTGGGGTGTCCAGCCTGCTCACCCTTGAATAGGAATGTAGCTTTACATAAAGTTGGCCCTGATAGTATCAGGACCAACTTTACTGGCAAACGGATGCGCTCAATAGACGGCATACATCACCATCATTTTTCGAACCGATAACCTGAGGAGCTAACTCAGGCTGCACTTTACCAAGGCACGCTACCTCAGGGAAGTGAGATAAAGCCCGCAGACGAGTGTGGGGAAAGGTTTATGTGTCAATCAGCAATCTTCAGGACGATTTTGCCCTGGATGTGGCCATCCCTTTTGAGCTCTTGAGCTTGCCGTGCTTGCTCTAGGGAAAACACTCTGCCTACATGAGGCTTGATCTGTCCTCTGTCCAACAGGTCAGCCAGTTCCTTTAAGAGGCCAGACGATGGCAGCGCAGCCGCGAACACTGCATGAACTCCGTATGTGGCAGCCACCTCCTGTGAAGGTGGCTCTTGCAACGAAACCAGGATTCCGCCTGCTTTGAGCACACTCCAGGAACGCTGCTGAGTCTCACCACCAACGAGGTCGAGAACCAGATCAACACCATGAGCAACCGTTTCAAACGGCCTTACGGTGTAATCAATCACTTCGTCTGCGCCCAATCCTTGCACATATTCGACATTCTCACTAGAAGTGGTAGCGAGAACATAGGCACCTTTCAGCTTCGCCAACTGCACAGCAAAGGTCCCAACACCACCAGCACCTCCGTGAATAAGCACCTTTTGCCCTTCCTTCAATCCACCTATATCAAATAATGTTTGCCAGGCAGCTGTAGCTGCAAGTGGTACAGACGCCGCTTGCTCGTAGTCGAGCGACTGAGGTTTAGAAGCGATCGTCTCACCAGTTACCACAGCATACTCTGCGTATGCTCCGCTATACATGCTCATGAAGCCGTACACATCCTGACCGACACTGAAATCTGTTACTCCCTCACCCGTTGCTGTGACGATCCCTGCCACATCTACGCCAGCAATAGCGGGAAACTGAAGCGGTATCATACTCGCCAGCCACCCTTCGCGCAACGCCAGGTCGAACGGATTGACAGATGCGGCTCGCACCTGTATAAGTACCTCACCTGATTGCGGCTCGGGACGCGGTACATCCTCGTATTTCAGCATTTCGAAACCGCCGTACTCGTGAAAACGAATGGCTTTCATGCTGTGTCCGTTTGTTAGAACCATTGATACTACCCCCCTTCACAGTACTTTACTTTAGCACTGTTATCTTTACAATAGGAATCAATAAGCCCAAGTGTAACATACCTCATCCATTGAAGCAACAGCATTTTTACAGAAAAAATTACTGTTATAATCTTTATTTTCCCGGTTGCCTTGCATACTGGGCCATCTGATGGTATACAGATATCGGCTATAAGGACCTGGCTCTCGGTATACAAAATGAGCAATGCCAGAATTCCCCCAACAGGAACTGCGGCAGCTTCCTCATAGGTCACATTGGCCGGTTTTAGTGCCACCAATCCATCTTCAGGCAGACATGTGTACTCTCCATCCAGTCTTTCCCCTTTTTCGGTCCATGTGAGATGGAATGTCGCTTCAGCGACAGGGGCGCCCCTGTCGCTGAAGCGACCGCATCATTACAACCTATCCACCGATGAGAGAGGGGAACTGAAGACGTTCCTGTTCTTAATCCAACTCGACTATAGGCCAACCTCGACTACTGGCAGGCCGTGTACGCCGAGAATGGTGGAGATTTCGCTGCCGTGATGGATGTCATGTTCGAGCACACCCCAGATGATCGACTGGCGTGAATACTGCGGGTCCCACTTCTCCAGAAAGAGCCGCCGCACCCAGCCACATCTGGGCGAATGGCTGGAGCGCAGGCTCGACCAGTTTCGCGTGACGCACACGTTCCGCCTCATCCAGAGGCGGGAAGACCTGCGCAAGATCAGCAGGGGTCAGGCGGTCAAGCGTCTTCTCGATCATTTGCCAGGTCTTCTCCAGTCCGGCAACCAGTTCTGCCGCCGTGTGGAATGGATCCACGTCCGCCTCACAGACTCCCAGAGCCCATAATTCGAGGGAAGTCAGATCGTCGCTCCCCTCACCCATTCGTGCGTGGAACCACCAGGCGCGATCTGCAACAATATGCGTCGCGTACATGCCAATCGACCAGTTGTGCGGCGTGTTGCGCAAGGCAAGCTGCTCTCGTGTAAGGGGCGCGATGGCCGCGACAAGACGCTGCTGGTAGGTACCCCAACCCGCATAGAAGGGGAGGAGTGAAAGCTGATGTTCTGTCATGATAGGTACTCCTTGCTTGTTTCTAAGAGAAAAAACAGCACGATCGGATCAACTCGCGCGAGGAAACGATGGGGCAGAAAGAGGGAGGAGAGAGCGCAGGTCATCGCTTGCACAATGATCGAATATGCGGCTGCCACGACAGGGGAAAAGATGGCATCCATCTGCGGGTGCGTGTGGTGGATGGGCAACATCAGCGATGCGTTCGCCGGAGTTCCATGCCTGACACCTCTTTGCCGCACGCTTCTCCATATCGGCTTCCCACCATCCTGCTGCTTGCGTTATCACTATCCGCCGTCTCGCATAGGCCTCGCCAGAAGGGCCGTCGAGCAGGAATCATGCCCTGCGGCATTCCAGGCATAGAACGGCTGAGCGCTCATGCCTGATGAGAGACACGCGATAGATGGAAGCAAGAATGGTCACGTCTGTTTCACTGTGTGAACAGGAAACAGGATGGAGTTAGCAGCACACTGGCATAGATGTCAAACCCTCCCCAAAAAACAAGTGAATACTTCACTGCTTAGAGCATACTCAACTTTGAGACCAAAAACAAGGTGTTGACGCACTTGTTCGCCCGATTTCAGGCGTGAAACGCAAATTCGTGGAGGAAATTTCGGGATTGTGTGTATGCAACTTTTTCGGGCAGGTTTACGAGTCAATTTGAAATGTGGGCAAAGATAGGGCTCTGACACAGCTTTGGTGATAAGCTCATCAATATTATCCTCAAACAACTTCGTTGGAGGCAGCTTGCTCATGTGCCTGATACCTTGGCCTTTTTCACTCGTTTTTCCAGCAAAGACGAAAAGAAAAGGATGTCTATGTAGCAATGGAAACCCCTCAATTCCTTCTCTTGGGGGAAGGGTTAGAGCTGAGCAGTCTGGAAATGGGCAATGGTCAGCTTGTGCTCCACCTCACAGCAACCTCTAGTGGCTCTCCCTGCCCTCTGTGTGCACAACCAGCCACACGAATGCATAGTCGGTACAGCCGTATGGTGAAAGATCTGCCTTGTGCAGGTCAACAGGTGCACTTAATGCTTCACGTCCGCACGTTCTTTTGCGACACGGCCGACTGCGCACGAAAGATCTTTGCAGAACGGCTCCCTCAGCTGGTCGCTCCGTGGGCCCAAATGACGACACGGCTGTACCAGGCCATACAAGCGATTGGATTAGCCACCTGTGGCAGATTGGGCGCACGGCTGGCCTCTCGTCTTGGCATGACGACTTCGTGGATGACGATTGTTCGGCGCGTCATGGCTCTCCCAACCAAGCCAGCAGAGCAGGTGCATTGTTTGGGCATCGATGATTTCTCATTTCTGCGCGGCAGAACGTTTGGCACCGTCCTGGTGGACCTGGACACCCACCCGCGTCATTGATCTGTTGCCAGACCGTCAGGCAGAAACCGCGAAGATCTGGATGCAAACCCATTCCGAAATTACCCATGTGAGTCGCGATCGAGGCAGCGAGTATGCCAGCGCCGCCTCTCGTGGTGCTCCCCAAGCGATTCAGGTGGCCGATCGGTTCCATGTGGCCAAAAACCTCTCGGAAGCAGTGCAGGAACTGCTGGCCCGTGTCCTCACAGAGCTCAAAGCCGCTCCTCAGGGAACAGAAGCGGCGCCAGCGGTGCAAGTACAAGGCCCAGTATCGGTCGAGGAATGGCGTCCTACTCCAGGGGTACAGGTCGAACGAGCGATCTCTACACGACGTGCCGAGCGAGAAGCGCGCTATCAACAGCTTGAAAGCCTCCACAAGCAAGGCTTGACCACCAAGGAGATTGCCCGTCGAATGGCGATCAGCGAGCGAACCGTCCGTTACTGGTTGCACCGGGGAGTGGCTCCTGACACGAGACTACGGCGCAAATATGCGAGTGATGCGCGATGCATATGCGCCCTATGTGCTCACACGTTGGAAAGAAGGGGAGCGCAACGGCTCCCAAATTTGGCGCGAAATCGCGGCCCAAGGGTATCCAGGATCACAACGCATGGTCTATCGCTTTCTAAAAACGCTGAAAACGCATGAGATGGAAGCTACCGCACCAGTTCAACGCCTGCCACACTACAGTTCGACAGCGGCGGTCTCGCTGTTTATGCGTCGTGCAGACACTTTGGAGGAGATCCAACGAGAGCATCTGGCTGCTTTCCGCCTGGCAGTTCCGTCTCTTGATGCGACCTACCAGCTCGTTCAGGACTTTCTGGCGATGATGCGCAAGCGAGAAGGAGAGCGCCTGGATGCCTGGCTGACTCAGGTTCACGAGAGCGGGCTGCCTGAGCTTGAGAGCTTCGCACACGGCGTTGAGCGAGATAAAGACGCTGTGCAAGCCGGCTTAACTCTGGCCATCAATAACGGACAGGTCGAGGGCCATGTAACCAGGGTGAAGCTGATCAAGCGCATGATGTACGGCAAGGCAGGATTTGCCCTGTTGCGTCAACGGGTGCTTCACCGCATCTAAGACGATACAGTTTGTTAGCCTGTTCTCCTGCCGCTTTCCTCGTCAGTTGTTTGGCACTGGAAGAAGGAGGCATCGACCACCTGTGCCCATTGGCCCTCGTGTTTTTCATAGATGGACACCCAGGCGCACCGGAACGAGAAGTCCCGTTCTTCCTCATCAGATACCTCCTGAGACGCGCGCACGCGCATTTCTCCAATGACCCATGCCATGCTGGCATCTGCAGAGAGATGAATGATTGGAGCAGTCACCTCCCTGATGTCGGCGAAGTGGGTTCGCCGGAAATACTGGTCGATGGCAGGCAATGCTTCCTCTTTGGTACGAAGCCGGATTCCTGCCGTGCGGACATCATACCACTGGGAGGCATACGCAGCCAGAAAGGCCCCAGCATCCTTCTCCAGGTGGGCTTGCAAAGCACTTCTGTGCAGTTGCAAGAGCCTGGCTTTTTCTTGCTCGCTATTCATCTGATCTCCTCTTTGCCTGTTTTCTCAACCAGGAAGAACTCTCTTCTCTGGATGAGGGAGGGCTGTGTTTGTTGAGAATCAGTATCTCACAAACAGCAAGCGAGGAGCACCATGTCACCACATGCACGGCACCGCCACACTGACGATCTATTTCCTTGACCAATCTATTGATGAGCTTATCACCAAAGCTGTGTCAGAGCCAAGTTATGCGCCTGAAAAACCAAGAACATACATTCTGATTCAGCTCAATTAACTGGCGATTTTATGAGTCAGAAGTGGCGAATTTATGGTCTTTCCGACAGCATAAGCACCAATATGCATAAAAGGAAAGGCAAAATGTCACTATCCTGAACTCTGGTCTAACAAGACCATAGACTAAAAAAGAGCCTGAGTCAAGGAAATTGCTATCTGGTTCGCCTTCTATCCTTCATCTCCATCGAATACTATCGGCCCCTGGCAATATGCCCAAGGCGTGGCTGCGCTACAGCAATGTAGTCACGCGTGCTCAACACCATCGAGCGGTCCAGGCGCGCCGCGTTGAAGTAGATCTCGTCGTTCTCAAGCAGCGAGGGATCGACGACCAGTTCCAGTTCCTCGTTGAAAGAAAACGGCAGGATTGTGCCCGCAACACTGCCTGCCAGCCGTTCAGCTATGTCTGACGAGGCAAACGCGACATAGGTGCTTCCAAATAGCGTCTTGATCGCCTGGAAATCCACCATTGTATCGCCGGGGACAACGGCAAGGATATACCTGGTAATCTTCTTCCCTATTTTGACTGGATAGGGCTTTAGCCCGCCGCAAGCCACGGTTCTTTAGACCGTGGTGAGGCGTGTTATTGGGCTTTAGCTCTAGTAAAAGAGGGTACTATATAGAACGCATGTTTGACAATTTCAAATCAGTCTGGTATGCTCTCAGAGAGAGACACTCTATTTTGCGAGAGGAGGGACTGAAACTGGCAAAAGCCACGAAAACCATCAGGCAGGCGTTACACTATCCGCCGCAGTATGCTGCCTACTTCGCGGCAAACCAGGCCCTCTTCAATCTGGTCGTGGCCTTTTATTTTGAAGTCATCCAGGCACACGAAGGTATTCTTGCCCTCAAAAATAAGGAGGCCCTCACGGCCCTGGAGAAACTCACGCATACAACGGAGTCCAACCCCAATCCGATCACGCCACTCACCGATCTCGCGCCAGATATCCCTGCTCTGTTCCGACGCGCTGCTATCAATGCCGCGCTCGGCTCGGCTCGCTCCTTCTTCTCCTCTCTCAAACAATGGCGAGCACGTAAGGAGAAACACGAAGCCAACCAAACGAAGAAGGGCAAGAGTCGGCCGTTCAGGGGGCGGCCACCAGTCCCGCCCCGATCTTGGAATAAGTCCGCTCTCTTCTACGCAAGCCTTTGGCGCGAGCGTTGTACCCGTTCTATCATGCTCAAGGTCTGGACCGGCTCGTGCTGGTCCTGGCTCAAAATACACACGCGCGGTCGCGATCTCCCCGATGGTGATCTGATGGGCAGTCCGCAACTCGTCCGCAGGGGAGATCGCTGGTGGTTGCATACCCCTATCGAAAAGACATTCGAAGCGCCCGCAAAAGTCAGAGAGCAACTCACCGCCGCCGATACACGTCTATGTGCGGTCGATCTCAATCTTGATCATCACTTAGCTGTGTGCAGCGTCCAGACCGTTGACGGCACCATCCTGGCTACTTCCTTCATTGGGAAGGGCACAGCGGTATCGGGCTGTAGGAAGAAACTGCTTGGACGTATTGCGCGCAACCGATCTCAGACTGGCATCATTGCCGAGAACGAACAGGACAATGCCGACCTCTGGGCCAAAATCAGGCACGTGGACGAACAGATCGCGCACCTGGTGAGCAGCCGCATTGTCCAGTTCGCCACCAAGCACAGGGCGAGTATTCTCGTCTTCGAGCATCTAGGCAACCTGCGACCAGAGCAGGGCAGGTATTCGCGTCGGGGCAATACGAAACGGGCCTACTGGATGAAGGGCCGCATTTTCCGCTCCTCAAAGTACAAGGCGTGGAATCTAGGCGGTATCATCACGGCCCGTGTAAATCCGCGCAATACGAGCCGGGAATGCCATCGTTGTCATGGCCTGGTCGTGCGCTACAACCAGAGACACCCCCAGGAGGGCTATACTCCCGGCGCCGCCCTCTGCTTCTGCCCACAGTGCCAGATGCGCGACCACGCCGACAGAAATGCCAGCCTGAGAGTCGGACAGCGCTTGATCGAGCGCACGCAAGCATCTTTGAAGGAAAAGCCTCATGCTCTTGTGCGACGTGCGAAGAGGGAGCCGAAAGGCTCAGGTGTTGGGATCTCCCAGGATGCCAAACGCCAGATGGGACCATCTATTCCTGCGGCAAGGCGTGGAGATCATGCCAACGGGCATGGCACCGCCCGGAGAGGAAGGCGCCGGATGGGCGCGCCCCTCTCAGATATTGCGTCCCAACTACAGATTCACTTTGAGTAGTGGCTACGCCACATATCTCACGAATCCGACTACGGCACAGTGTCAGAAGCTGCTCGGCTTTAGCCGACGCGGAGTGTCACCATCAATACAATGCACTTCGCCGCCTGTGAAAGTTCATTCCCACGCATGGGGCTCACCACTTCAGTGCGTCCTTCGGCAGCATGATCGATCAAGCGGTATGCCACCTCACGCTCATCAAGAAACGCGATCAGTCGTGTATATGTATCTTCCTGTTCCATCTAGTTCCTCCAACAGAAGTTGACTCAGATCAGATTAGCCATCGCATTCGAAATGCAAACAGGGTAGTATATAATCAGCTTTAGCCTACGCGATGGGTCTATTTGTGCTGGCTATTATAACATTCCTCTGCACATATATTCGCTAAGTACCATCACTCATACAAATACGAGGATGAGAAGCATGAACTTGAAACTCTGCTTTCACTTTACTCGTAATAGAGGCAGCCTAAAACAATCTTTTTTTCAACTCAAGTTCACTAATATAATTCATTTGAGTGAAACGACATGAAGCCTTCTAATCGCTGGCGCTTTCCACTCTGGCATAACCGGGATTATCTATTGCTCTGGTCTGGCCAAACCATTTCCTCAATTGGTTCTGGCGTATCAGAACTCGCCTTCCCACTTCTAGTGCTGGCACTCACCCATTCACCTGCTCAGGCCGGGTTCGCAAGTGCCCTTCGAACACTGCCCTACTTCATTTTCACTCTGCCCGGAGGTGCGCTCATCGACCGCTGGAATCGCAAACGCGTCATGATTCTCTGCGACACGGGACGAGCGATAAGTATGGCCAGTATACCAGTGGCTCTTGTTTTCGGGCACCTGACCCTGGTGCAACTCTATATTGTCTCCTTACTTGAAGGTTCACTCTATGTCTTCTTTGATCTTGCCGAGACGGCAAGCTTGCCACGTGTAGTCCCTAAAGAGCAACTTCCCGCTGCTATTTCGCAGAATCAGGTCACCTTTGGCATTACTAACCTGCTCGGCCCTCCATTAGGAGGTGTTACTTTATACGCTAGGCCGGGCAGTTCCGTTTTTAGTCGACGCTATCTCCTACCTGGTTTCGGTTATCTCCTTGCTCTTCATTAAAACGAAGTTTCAGATGGAGAGAGTTGTAGCCACGCGAAAATTACGAACAGAGATTGTCGAGGGCATGAAGTGGTTATGGCGCCAACCACTCCTACGAGTGATGGCTTTTCTAAATAGTGGATGGAGCGCTCTCGGCTTTGGTTTTTCACTGATGATCATAGTTCTGGCACAGGGACAACACCTCTCACCTACTTTTATCGGTATCCTTTTTGCAATAGGTGGGGTGAGCAGTATTTTTGGTGCCTCAATTACTCCACTCATTCAGAAACGCTTAAGGTACGGGCAGGCCATTATTGGTTTATGGTGGCTATATGTACTGGTGTGGATACTGGTAGCGTTTGTACGCTCTCCCATCGCCCTGGGTGCAATCGTAGCCTGCTTCTTCCTTGTCGACTCAATTTACAATATTGTGCAGTTTAGTTATCGCCTGACGCTAATACCAGACGAGTTACAAGGCCGAGTAAACAGCGCCTTCCGGCTCATTTCGTACAGCCTTCGACCAGTCGGCATCGCTCTGACCGGTGTGCTAATGCAATCCCTTGGTAGCATGCAAACAGCCATAATCTTCGCGCTAATCCTGCTGGTACTTGCTATCATCGCATCCCTCAACACACATATTCGAAAGGCACCTCCACTAGTACAAACACGCAATGACTAAAAAGAGCATTTCCGAAGATGCGTTTGTCCTGCACCAACGTAAGGGGTGCAGGGGACTTCGTCCCCTGCCGGGGCGCGGGGTGTCTCCCAAGTGCGAGGACGTGTGGTGTAGGGAACATAGTCCCCTGACATGATGCGGGGCGCCTCCCAAAGACATCTGCGTAAGGGGTGCAGGGGACATAGTCCCTTGCCGGGGCGCGGGGTGTCCCCGCTCACTCCCCTCCCTTTGCCGCCGCAGGCGGCATTAGAGAAAAAAGCCTGAACGAGTCAGTTCACCTTGAACGATTTTCGACACACGAAATAATACACATTCGCAAATACCCCAAAGAACAAAACCAATAGAATCAATTCGAGTGAATTGAAAATGCTTAGAGAAGCACCAATTACCTTTGGGATATCAACAACAATATCCCAGGAATTTATTCTCTGGACTCTACCTAGCACGATCCCCAGGCCAATAAAGAAATTCGTCGCAATAATGAAAAGGGGAATCAGAGATTTATTCTTCAGCCACGCAGAACGTAACAGGGCTTTTTCCACCGGATAGAGCGCCAGGAGAAAAGTGATCAGACCAATAAGCACAAGCGTAAGATATTGCAAAGCTAACGCTATTTGCCCGGCATGGTGCATGTAATGCCATTGCCAGATGATATGAGGCAAATCGGTAATCAGATAGAGCGTGTTCGGTAAAAAGATGAACCAGATCAGAGCGCATGCTACTTTGAGAACTCTTTGCCGCGTTATAAGAACCAGCCAGCCGAAAATGGGTGGAATCAGGGCGAGAAAGACATTCCATCCCATCCAGGAAACATTATTGAGAAGTATCATCATTGCTCAGAGTACCTTTATAACTTTTCTTTTTTTATTTTCTATACGTATATAGTATACCGTAAGTTGGTAAACTCCTTGCCGATTAGCAAGGAGGCCCGTTCGGACCACTTCGCCCATTGCCTCTTCCATTTTCCAGTGCTACACTAGAGAAAACAAAAAGCTACAGGATAAGAAATGCGAGCATTGATACAGCGTGTAAGCCATGCCAGCGTCACAGTAGACGAAAAGGTAGTTGGTCAAATAGGGAAGGGGCTTCTGATTTTTCTTGGAATAGGTCTCGAGGATACTGGAAATACAGTAAAAACTTTAGTTGATAAAATTGTCCAACTACGCATATTTTCAGATCAGCAAGGAAAAATAAATCTCTCCCTGCTGGATGTTCAGGGAGAGATTTTAGTTGTTTCTCAATTTACTCTTCATGCTGACGTCAGGCGTGGTAGACGTCCAGGCTTTACAAAAGCTGCCCCTCCATCAACAGCAATTCCACTTTATGAGCTTTTTAAAGAGGCATGTAAGAAGTATGCTCTTACAGTTGAAAGCGGTATCTTTGGAGCAATGATGCAAGTCGAGTTGTGTAATGACGGTCCGGTTACGATCTGGATAGATAGCGAAGAGTTGTAACGCGCATCATATCCTTGCCTGCGTGTTGTACAAGTTGGCATAGATACCATTCAATGCGATTAACTCTGCATGCGTACCCTGTTCACTGATCCCGGCGTCAGATAATACCACTATTCTCTGGGCGTTGCGGATGGTGGACAAACGATGAGCGATGACAAGCACCGTGCGCTTGTCGGCTAACTCCTCCAATGAGTCCTGCACAGCCTTTTCACTTTCATTATCCAGTGCGCTCGTCGCCTCATCAAAAATGATCACAGGGGGATTTTTGAGGAAGACGCGCGCGATACTCAAGCGCTGCTTTTGCCCGCCTGAGAGTTTTACACCTCGTTGTCCGATATCCGTGTCATAGCCATCCGGTAAGGCCATGATAAAATCATGCGCGTGCGCCTGTTTGGCCGCATGAATGATTTCTTGCGGACTGGCATCACGTTTCCCATAGCGGATATTGTCCGCGATGGTCCCGGCAAACAAATAGACATCTTGCTGGACAATACCGATATTCCTTCGTAATGAGCGCAGGGTAACATCCCGGATGTCCTGCCCATCCAGCAGGATTTTTCCCGCATTTACTTCGTAGAAACGCGGAATTAACGAGCAGAGCGTTGTTTTGCCAACGCCGGAAGACCCGACGAAGGCAACGTATTCGCCAGCCTGTATCTCCAGCGAGAGGTTCTTCACGACATACTGGTGATCTTCATTATACTTAAAGCTGACATCTTGAAATTCCACATGACCCCGAACCTGTGTCAGATCAATCGCATCTTGCGCGTCTTGCAGATCGGGCGCCACCTCCAGAATATCCATAAACCTGTGAAATCCGGTTGTGCCTTCCTGATAGAGCCTGCCAAAGTTGACCAATTTCTGGATTGGATCGATGAGAATACCGACACATAATAAGTAGGTGAGCAAATCAGCTACATCCAGGGACGCATGAACGATAGCGACGCCTCCAAAGATAATCACAGCGATGGTAATAAGCTGGGTGAAAGCAAGTAATCCGCTGGAAAAGTACATTTCACTTTTATAGCCATCTTTGCGGCTGGCGAGAAAACGATTATTTGCGCTGGTGAATTTTCTTTCTTCAACGTCTTCGTTGGTAAATGATTTTACCACTTTGATGCCTGCAAGCGTATCTTCAACTTGCGCATTAATATCACCGATTCTATCCTTGCTGGTACGTAACGCCTTATTCATCTTTTTATTGAAATACAGCGCATGCACAGCCATGATTGGCACAAAGAGAAAGACAATCAAGGTAAGCGCAACATTGACCCTCAGCAAGATAATGAAGGCGCCAGTGACCGTCAAACTGGTAACAACGATATCCTCAGGACCATGATGATATAACTCGCTCATTGCGAATGTATCATTGGTAAGCCGGGTCATTAATTGACCGGTGCGTTGTTCATCATAAAAGCGAAACGAGAGCTTTTGATAATGCTCGAATAATTCACTGCGCATATCGCTTTCCATCCTGGCGCCCATCATATGCCCTTGAAAGTCGATGAACATGGTGCTTAGTAATTGGATACCAACCAGCACTACCATGAACGCGCCCATCAGATAGATCTGATTGAGATCTTGAGGCGCATTAGTTTCTAAGATGTTTTTGGTGATGTATCGCGCGCATAGCGGGAGCAGCAGTGTCGTCGTCGATACGACAAGCGCGCAGGCCATATCCGCGAAAAACAAGCCCAGGTATGGTTTGTAGTACGATAAGAACTTCTTGCCGCGCGAATGCGCAGGCGCGCTGGATGCATAGCCAGCTTTTGCAACGAAAATGATTATTCGCTGTGGGCTGCTCCAGCGGTTCTTTCGTAATCGAATCGGTTGAATTCAAAAGGATGCTCCTTGTGGTCGTAATCAAGCAATCGCAGATTGCAAATGACACATACATCTCACCCCGCACCAAAACAAAGAAGCGGAGCCAATGGGTGACAATGCACGAACAGGGAACATCAGCACGAGAGGGAGTTAAGTGGAATGCAAGACCGCCAAAACGAAGACGTGACTTACAGAGTTTGAAAAGAGGATGCGTTTTCCAGTATTTTTGAGAACAATATGACGCGAATTGATATCTAAGCGTCTATGTTCCCAGAGCATCCTCGGTGTGGCTCCATACTTTCATGCTGGGAATCGATGTCGCGCGGCGTGCGCTTTTGGGCATCTTTACACCTCCTTTCCAAACTGGTGGCGAGGGTTAATATGCGCCATAGATAATAAGACGATATGATGATACCATAGGGAAAAAGCATGGTCAACTATAGAAATCACCCTTACAATTGTCTCTTTCTGATATCGTCTTGATTGTCGAGAGGAAGCAGGAAAAGGCGCTCTCCCTTTCATCCAGAGCCGTGTGCGCCCTTTCGCCGCTTCTGGAACTTAGACAAACTGCATCAAGCCTAGAAGATTGCCTTCGCTATCTTTAAACCAGGCAGCCTTGACTGGCCCCATTATCGCTATACTGTTGATAGTCTTCAGGGAAGGCGTATCATACTCTTCAAAGTTCAGTCCACGAGCTTTGAGCGCTGCCACTTCGGCCTCAATATCGTTGGTGATCCAGCCAGCCTGTGTGTGAGTTTCGCTTGCATCCCCCTGAGAAGCGAATAAAGAGAACTCAGTGCCTTCACCACAATGATAGAAAAGACTTCCTGCGGCTTCGCGCTCCGGGGTAAGCCCCAACTTTTCGGCATAGAAGCGCCTGGCTCGTTCCAGGTCAGTTGATGGTAGTGTTGCATACATGTGAAGATCTGCTAACATAGCTGTACATTCCTTCCTTAGTGTCAGAACTGTGGGCAAGCCAGGCTCGCCCATCTCAACTATACGAACTCAAATCCTACAGGTGATGCTCCGGCCCTCGCAGCATGTTATGAACGGGCGAAAGCTTGATCGGTGGTGGTGCAATCCCTAGCTTCTGCATGACCGGCCCAAGACTCCCGCCAACGAACTGCTCAAAGGCTGCCTGCGACTCAAACACATCAACCACCTGCCAACCACCCTCCATGGGACCTGCAACATGAAAAATCCTTCCCTGTGCGGTGATCCCACCAGCCTGTAGTTCTTTGATAATCTCGTCGTACTGGTCCTCAGTTAAGCCTGAATCTCGTATAAAACTGTAAGTGCCATAGTTGATCCAATTTCCTTTCCTTTTGTCGAACTTCTGTCTAGGTTCGTTGCTTGTGTGCTGTTTCCTATTTCCAGCATAAACACCACAATCACTGTTGAAAGTGTATTCGATCTGCTCTGGTTTAACAGCGGGGAAAATACGACAATTTGAGATTGGGAAGTACGTACATTTTTGTGGGAGCAAGCATACATATAAGGGATATCATAGAGAGGGCTTCAGCAGGCCTTTTTCGACAACCCATGTCGCAATTTGTACGCGCGAGGTAAAGCCAAGCCTGGACATGATTCTTTCAACATATTTCTCAATCGTGCGCTCGCTGAGAAGTAGTTCATCTGCAATAGTGCGGCTCGATTTTCCCAGTGCGATCAACACAGCCACTTCACGTTCGCGCTCGGTTAATCCTCCATAGGCTTGTTTGGCAAGCTTGCGAGGTGAGGGTTGAGGATGAGTTGGAAGCTGTGTATAAGCATTATGCAAGAATACACTGCGCAATGTTTCATCCGTTATAGCGTTTGCCAGTTCCTGTATGATTGTACGTGCCAGCATAAAAGCCTCTTCCGCCTGTTCGCGACGGGTTTCAACACGATAGAGTTTGCCCAGTGTTATGTATATTCGCCAGAGTAATGGCCGCTCGCCCTCCCGTTGGGCCTCATCTCGAGCGCTACAAAGCAATGTCTGAGCTTCTTCGACTCTACCGAGAGCGATCAGGGCTTCACTTCGCAAATGCCACAAACGAGGAATAACTTGACTATCCTCAACATTGGCAACCGTCGAGATTAACCGATCAATGATCGTAAGAGCCCTGTCAGGACGCGCCTGGGCCAGCTCCAGTTCCGCGCGAGCACACCAGACGAGCCGCTGCGCCAACGTCTGGCAAGGTGTCTCCAGGCTGAACACATCATTGAGTACCGTTTCCGCATGAGTATATTCACCCTGAGCAATGTATGTTGAAGCAAGAAATGCAGTTGCATCGCGCAGCAAGAAAAGCGAGCTACATTCCTTTGCAAGCGCCAGGGCTTGCTCGAGGTGCTGTCTGGCGGTTGGCAGCGACAGCAACTCAAGAGAAAGAATACCCAGCAGCAGGTAGCCGGTAGCCATCCAGGGACCATGCTCGATCTCTATCGCAATATTCAAGCCCGTCTCCGCGATGGATAAAGCGCGTTCGTATTCACCATGATAACCCAGGCAAAGTCCTAAAAAGATCTGTGCGAAGGCTTCGCTCGAACGCAAGCCCAACTGGTGTGCCAATGCAATCGCTTCCTCCCCATCTCGTATACATTCAGCTTCACTTGTTGTGTGTTCAACTACAGTCGAAGTGAAATAAAGGCCACCTCGACCCGCGAAGAATATCAGGCTAGAGATCAACGCCGGGCGATCATTCAGATCACGCCAGAGCGCAATGGCCTGTTCATAATAGTGGGCGCTTGCGATAAGATCACCGCTCATTAAACTGGCGACTCCCAGGAAGTCCAGGGTTTCAGCCAATCCATGTTGATCGGAGCTTGCCTGAAATATGCTCAAAGCTTCTCGATGGTATTCCAGGCCTTTGAGAGGCTCCTCCAAATTCATAAGCCAGTTGCCAACTCTGTTGAGCGTTCTGGCCAGGACGAAGAAATCATCCATAGTACGAGCAAGTGCCAATGCACGATCAAGGTAATCCCCGGCCTGCGTATAATCGAGTCCAGTCCAGAGATAGCCAAGATCGAGCAGGCTCTGCCATTCCATATTCTGATCATGGGCTTTTTGTGCTATCTCTAGTGTCCACAGATAATCATCGCGTGCTGCAGTGAAATCACCAAGTATTTCATAGCATTGGCCTCGTGCTCGATGCAACTCGGACTTCGGGGTCTGGGACAGCCGCTGCGCTGCTTCTAATGCATGTGTATAGTTCTCAATTGCAGCGCGTGGAGCATACAAAGCCTGTGCCTTTTCACCTTCGCGTTGCGCATACTCCAGCACTTTCGCCCATTCTCCTGCCATGTAAAAATGATAGGCGAGGTCACCAAGGTGGCTATCAAGCTCGTTCGCATAGATGCGATCTATCGTTTGAGCAACCGAATAATGCAGCGATCTACGCTCACGCACCAGTAGATCAGTGTATGAAGCTTGACGCGTCAGGGCATGACGGAATGCCAACACATCTTCTGACTCCTCCACAATGAGTTGTGCTGTAATCAATTCCTTCACCAGGCGCACGAGATCGACCTCATTGCGCCCTGTTAAATGCTGTAACAGAGCGAAATCAAAACGCCTGCCCACTACTGCCGCGAACGATAGCACATCTCTCGCTTCTACACTCAGGTGATTTAAACGCTGCTGCACAGCAAGCAATGTGCTGCGTGGAAGGTGTGGATGGTTGGGCAAGGACACTCCTTGCGTTGCTTCCCCTTCTCGCGGTCGGCGCTCCAATTTTCCGTCACCGTACATGATCTCACCTGAAGCGGCGAGAGATTTGAGCATCTCTTCAATGAAAAAAGGATTGCCCTCGGTGAATGTGTAGATCGCAGCTACGAAATCAGCACTGACTGCGCGTGACAGGCCAAATATGGTACGAATCATCACTTCCACCTCATCTATAGTGAGATGGGAAAGCGTCAACTCGGTGGTTAGCCGTTCGCGATCCAAGCCGGAGAGAAACTGCAGCAACGCGGGATTATCCTCCTCGCTACGGTAAGTCAGCAACAGCAGAATCGGATGAGTAGCCAGGTGACGCGCTAGAAAAAGCAGAAACTCCAGGCTGTTATCGTCACTCCAATGTATATCCTCAATGATCACGACGAGAGGTTGACGCATGGATAAGTGTGTAAAGAAACGTAATAGAGTCTGGAAGAGCCTGCGCTTCTCCTGCTCTGGATCGAGAATGGAATCGGGCGCGAGTCCAGGCAAATAGCCAGCGAATTCGGGAAGAAGTTTGACCAGTTCAGAAGCAGCCGGACCCAGTAACCTGGCCACTTCATCCGGGGATTGCATAGCCAGAAAAGAACGCAGCAAATCCAAAAAGGAGCATATGGAAGAGCGCGGTCTGGTTCAAAGCAACGTCCTTCCAGAATCAGGGCAGCTTGAGACTCAGTCTGAACACCCGAAGAGTGAGCATAGTTCTTTGTCTCAGCGACAAGTCGAGATTTGCCAATTCCTGCTTCACCGGAGATCAGAACAGTTTGCCCATGCCCGCTGTACGCTTGCTCTATAAGTTGAACCAGAGTTTCAAGATGAAATCTGCGACCGATAAGTACGGGACATACAATCGATTGTGTAAGCGGTACTACCATCGTAATTGCCTTTTACCTGATGTTGTTGCTCTTAGAGAATCACCTTCACAGCCAGGGATTCTTCCGTATGTCTAACCGAGATGAATACGTTCTCCATTGCGTAGCGGATTACTCACCAGTCTAGCATACGCTCAAGTAATCGTCGAGAATCGCAACTCTTTTCAAAAGTAGCACATAGCGCGCACTATATTGCAGTCCGCAGAATCTAAATTAACTTCTGCCAGAAAAATACCGCGCAAAATGAGCGGTAAATGAGAGGTATTTATGTTAAATACTAGAATAAGTATGGGAACAAGTATGGATATTTACTCGCGAAAGCGAGGATCCTGGCTATGTAATATCATAAATCCGTTTAAAAGCCTGAATTTCGTCCGCGTCATGTACATACCCGTCAGGCTGAGCATCTATATTTGGGATATTTTACGCGCGAAACATTGTACGCAAACCCTCTACTCCCTTTTCAATGAATTTCTTGCTGTTACTATACGTACCATAGAGAAGTTCCGAGAAAGGTCCATAGCAAAGATAGAAGTCAATGCGCTTCCAGAACTCGATGTCTACTTTGCCTTTATAATATGTCAGCACATGCTCGGTGAACTCCTTCCCTCGCCCACTGAGCAACCCTACGAAATCCAGCGCAGGATCGCCAATCGTTGTGTCTCCCCAATCGATCACGCCTGTCAGAACGCCGCGTACCGGATCACAGAAAATATGTTCACAAACAAGATCGCAGTGAATCAGCACTGGTTTGAACACAAAGAGGGCTTCGTTCTCCAAGAAATCTTCCCATAGCTGTTCTGACTTCGAACGCAATTCCTTATCCAGCAACGGAAATACGCGTACCTGTAAGTCAGAGTAGAGTTCCCTATAGCGATCGCGCCACTGCGTAGGAGTATGTCCCTGTACGCCGTTCTGTATTGACAGAGTGATAGGAAAGCTGTGTAACTCGTTGAGGAAAGTCGCCAGAGCTGGTGCAAGTGCCACGAGTTGCTCTGTTGTGATGCCTTCATCATCTAATGCAGAACCTCTCAGTTTACGATAGCCCACATACACAAAAGGGTAGTTTTCATCTCCATGGCCAATGTAGTTAAAATGCGGAATGGGCGTTGAAAGAGCCTCCTCCAAGACTGGTAGAAGGCGTATTTCTTTCTGAAGGTACGCTGTTACATCCTCTCTCATAGGAAAGCGGAAGATTAACTCGCCGTTGACCTCCAGTATAAAACTATCCCAGCCTCGTGTAATCGGCAACGCAGTCTGAATTGCTACCTGCGGGAAATTAGATTGAATGAGCGTTAAAGCCGTCTTGATATCTATCATTTACTTTTGTGATGTTTCTGTAATATTGATCCACAATTTCTTGACTGGTTTGTGAAGCCAATACACTATTCTTCTACTATGAGAAAGTGCGAGTTACCTGGATCTGCTTAAAGAAGTTCGGAGTGGATGCTACATTGGCACACAACTTTTTGATTACTACACCCGGGCACAAGAGCAGTATAGCACAGGCAACCCCTCTTCCTGGCACCATAATCGGTAGTAAAGGAGGATAGCTCAATGCTTACACAAACACCGTCTTCAAGTGCGCCCTCACCTGTAGAAGACAAGTCGACCAGGAAAGGGAGGGGTTGGCGCATCGTAGTGACAGTGCTCCTCACTCTTTCAGTTTTGCTCATGGTCGGCTATTCGGGTGTCTCGTTCTACATCGCAACACAAATGCAGATTGGGCACTCGTTCACCAATTTATGCCACGCCTGCATCTTTGGGATTGCAGTATAAAGATGTGACCTTTCCCAGTCGCTATGACAACTTGCAAATCAAAGGATGGTTTATCCCTGGGATCTTGCCAAATGGGCAACTTACTTCGCAGCGCACCATTCTTATGGTGCATGGTATCGATAACAATAGGGCTGATAAGGAAGGCTGGCCTCTTGCATTTCAGTAGCGACCTGGCCCATCATGGATTTGCAGTCCTGGCCTTTGATTTACGCGGCAACGGTGAGTCGCCAGCGGCCCCTCGATCATTTGGCCTTTACGAGCAACGTGATGTTCTGGGTGCAGTTGATTTCTTGCACTCAGGCCCTCTCCCCTATCCTGAACTCGGACGCCCACATGCCATTGCAGCATGGGGTGAGTCGTTGGGAGGCGCAACAGTCATTCTGGCAACAGCGAATGAACCCTCAATCAAAGCAGTCGTCTCTGATAGTTCCTATGCCGACGTCCTTCTCAGACTCGAACGCGATATCCCAGCACAGGGCCATATACCACCGATTTTTCACTCCTGGAGGACTGGTCGCTGCCAATTGCTCTACGGCGTAGATTACTATAATATCAAGCCTGCCAGATGTCATTGCCAGTATCGCTCCACGGCCAATTTTGCTGATCCATGGAGCCACTGATAACAAAGATCATCAGACTACACCACCAGCACAAATGTATATCCTTGCTGCTGCAGCTCTCAGTGCGCAAAATACCAATATCCAGATCTGGATGGTACCAGGAGCAACGCACGTCCAGGCATACCATGTAGAGGGACAAGTCTATGTTGATCGGCTCGTCGCATTCTACACCGCCGCACTTGGTCCCGACACCAGCGGATCATAAACCGGAGATAAAGGAGAAACGACTATGTCTACTCATTCGATTGATGAAACCACTACCCCAACGCCACAATCTGTTGAAGCAAAGGGCAGTGCTTTGCACGGAGTTTTGATCGGGCTGATTCCGTTAGGGCTTCTCGCGGGCTTTGTCCTGATCGCCGTGGTCGCAACTGCGCTGGCTCGTGAATTAACTGCCGGTGGTGGTTTTTACGTACAGCAAGAGGCAGCGTTGATCACCCTGATTGTTGGATTGGTTCTGGCCATCGTGGTGTTTGCTATTGCCTGCTGGCGCGTGTTGCATCAAGTAGGCCTCTGGCAAAAAGCCGGGGTAGCAATACAAGCAACTGCGACCCTGTGGACACTTGGCTTCACCGCGCTGGTCATCATATCGCCCATCTTGCTGGCAATACTGTTACCTCAACATCCCGCTCCATAAAGAGCAAAACTCGACTATCACAAGGCAATAAATCGAAATGCAGGTTGCATTTCGATTTATTGCCTTGTGATGGAAACGAATCATCCTTGACACCTTTGTAGCGCTACTCTACAATTACAATTGATCTTTCCCTGCATAGACAGTAGGAAGTAGACAGAGAGTATACCCGGGAAGTAGCGCAGCCATGACGGATCTTTTGGGACATCAACTTGGCAATTATCGCTTGATCCGTTTGCTAGGGCATGGTGGATTCGCTGATGTGTATCTTGGTGAGCATATCCATCTCAACACGCTCGCGGCAATCAAAGTGCTTGATGCGCGTTTAACTGCCGACGAAATTACTCAATTTCGCAATGAAGCGCGCACTATCGCCCGATTAGAGCATCCCCACATTGTGCGTGTCCTGGACTTCGGTGTCGAGGACCGTCTTCCTTTTCTCGTCATGAGTTATGCGCCAAACGGTACCCTGCGCCAGCGACATCCTAAAGGAACGCGTCTAACAGCAAGTGAAATTCTGCCCTATATCAAACAGGTCGCTGACGCCTTACAATATGCCCACAACGAAAAGCTGATCCATCGCGATGTCAAACCGGAAAATATGCTGTTGGACCGCAACAACCAGATTTTGCTCAGTGATTTTGGACTTGCGATGGCAAGTTATAGCTCGTCACAAGAAAGCCCCCACGATGTATCGGGCACGATTGCATATATGGCTCCTGAGCAGACACGTGGCAAGCCTCGCCCGGCAAGCGATCAGTATGCACTCGGGATTGTCGCTTATGAGTGGCTGTGTGGCACGCGTCCTTTCAATGGCTCTTACCAGGAAATAGCCGTTCAACAGGTGCTCAATCCTCCTCAAGCTCTCCATGAGCATGAACCGACAATCTCGCCTGCCCTTGAGACAGTCGTTTTGAAGGCGCTTGCCAAAGATCCGCTGCAGCGTTTTGCCTGCATTCGGGATTTTGCCGACGCGTTCGAGCAAGCCTGCCAGGGAACACAACTAGCCATTGAATATCCTCAGTCGGCTCTGTCCTCCATCTCACATTCATCTCATCCAGCTACAATGACGCCACAACGGGAAAACTCTTTCTCCACAGATCGCAGTCCCACAACTATGATATACGCAGTGGCATGGTCTCCTGATAGACGACATATAGCTTCGGGAGGACATGACCGTATGGTACATATATGGGATGCTACTGCGGGAGTCACTTCTTTCATCTATCATGGCCATGCTGCCGGTGTAACTGCCATTGCCTGGTCACCCGATGGACATTATATGGCTTCAGCAAGCCTCGACAAGACTGTGCAGGTCTGGAATGTTGGCACAGGCCAAAAAATCAGCAGCTATCAAGGTCATGCTGGAATGATCTATGCGGTAGCATGGTCGCCCGATGGCAAACGTATTGCTTCTACAAATGGCGGCGGTACAGATACTACTGTACACATCTGGGATGCTGCGACAGGTGAGAAAGTTTTCACCTATCGAGGCCATGCTTATTGGACGAGAGCAGTCGCATGGTCGCCTGATGGCAAGTTTATTGCCTCAGGCTCCTTGCGTGAAGTACAGATCTGGAATCCGACAAATGGGAGTAAGGTTTCCGGCTATCGAGGGCATGAAGGCTGGTTAAGAGCAATAGCATGGTCGCCAGACGGCAAGCGTATCGCCTCCACAAGTGAGGACAAGGCCGTACAAATATGGGAAGTCGCCAAAGGTAAACAGATTGCAACATATCGCGGCCATACCGATTGGGTCAGTAGCATAATGTGGTCACCAGATGGCAAACGCATCGTCTCTGCCAGCAAGGACAATAGTGTACACATTTGGAGCGCAGAGCATGTGCCTATCATACATTCTCAAAAACCTCAGCAACAGAGTGGTGTACAGATATTTCACGCTCATACTGATTCTGTTTTTGCAGTGGTATGGTTACCTGACGGCAACTACATAGCATCTGCAAGTGGTGATGGGTCAGTTCAGGTATGGCAGGCAACCTGATTTGACATCTCAGAAAGGCTGGTACTATACTAAATGAAGTGTAGAGAAACCATCAGGGAACCATTTCCTCAATGTCACCCTGGGTGGGGTCTTTTTTCGTTTGCCGGAAAGGATATCTTGTTTGCTTGTCGATAGCCACGCCCACATTGACACCTCCCGCTTTCATGCAGATCGTGAAGAGGTTATCAGGTCTGCTTTCGAAGCAGGTATTACCTGTATCGTAGATCCCGGTTGTGATCTCGATTCAAGTAGAGCCGCGCTGACGCTGGCGAAGGCACATCCAGGCGCTATCTTTGCGGGAGTGGGGACACATCCTCATGATGCGACCACATACAACGAGGCAGTTAGGATCCACTACCATGATATGGCACAGGAACCTGAAGTCGTAGCGATTGGTGAGTTTGGACTGGATTATTATCGCATGCTCTCTCCACGAGATGTACAGCGAGAAGTTTTTTGCGCTCATCTCCAGCTCGCCCGCGATTGCGGTCTCCCTTGCATCATTCATGTACGAGACTCGCATGACGATGTGATCGAGCTACTGCGCGTACATGGACAGGGACTGCGCGGTGTATTTCATTGTTTTTCAGGCAATGTTACACAGGCCGAAGAATGTCTTGCCTTTGATGGCTTTATGCTCTCATTTGCCGGACCACTTACACGGCAGGGTAATGCTCTGCCGGAGGTAGCGCGTATGGCGCCTTTAGAGCGTATTCTGGTAGAGACGGACAGTCCTTACCTGGTTCCGCAGCCTGTACGAGCAAAGCGCAACGAACCTTTATTCGTCAAACATGTCGCCGAAAAGCTGGCCGAAATTAGGGATATGAGTTTCGAGGAGATTGCGCAGGCCACGACAAAGAATGCCGTTCGATTGTTCAATCTTGACGCCCACCCATCTTTTCAACATCGCTCAAAGGACGAGCGAGGAGAAGCCATACGATGAAACTGTTCAACACGCTTACGCAATCGCTTGAAGAATTTGTTCCGATAGATGACAAGACGGTACGTTTGTATGTTTGCGGAATCACCCCCTATGACACAACGCACCTGGGCCATGCCTTCACATATGTTTCATTCGATACATTGATTCGCTACTTTGAATTTTGCGGCAACACCGTGAACTACGTGCAAAATGTCACCGATATCGATGATGATGTCCTGCGTAAGGCTCGCGCATTAGGGATACCCTGGGACGAATTGGGAAGGCGTGAAACTGAGCGATATTTGCGTGATATGGACGCCTTAAACGTGCGTCGCCCGGATGTGTATGCGAGTGCCACTCAGGAAATCCCCACGATGATCGAGATTATCCTGACTCTTCTGGCACGTGGATATGCGTATGAGCGTGGTGGCAATGTCTATTACAGTGTTCGTCAGGACTCCAGAGTTCGGCATCATGGCTCGCGCAATTGGTCTCAGTGATTATGAGTCTATGCTTACAATCGCCAATGAGCGCGGAAATTACCCCGATGATCCTCATAAAAAAGACCCGCTTGATTTTGTCCTCTGGCAAGCGCAAGCTCCTGGAGAACCATCCTGGCCTAGTCCCTGGGGTCCGGGACGACCCGGCTGGCATATCGAGTGTAGCGCGATGTCGATGCGCTACCTTGGTCCGCAAATCGACATCCATGGTGGTGGCGCTGACCTTGCCTTCCCACATCATACGTGTGAGATTGCACAATCCGAACACTTCACAGCTAAAGCGCCTTTTTCGCGTATCTGGATGCATACTGGTATGGTACACCAGGATGGAGAAAAGATGAGCAAGTCGCTGGGTAATCTGACACTCGTGAGTGATTTGCTTAAGGACTACAGCGCCAACGCCATTCGTGTCACTCTGCTAAACCATCACTATCGCTATCCCTGGGAATGTTTCTCCGAAGATCTCCAGGTTGCTACAGAGACAGTTGGATTATTTGAACAGGTGCGCACACTCGTTGGCGCCAATACAGGTGGATCAGATAACCTGTTACATGGCCAATTCGTTGCTGCAATGGAGAACGATTTGAACACACCGCAAGCCCTGTTACTGCTCAGGCAAGCCGCAGAGGCTGTCATAGTAAATAATAATGCAAATACAGGCGCGGAGATTCTGCGGTTGGCACGGGTGTTGGGATTGAGGGTATAAAACATGGGGATGCCGAGATCGTGCATTATAGGGATGGGGCAAGCCCCATCCCTATATTTTTTTATTATGAGGCGCTCTCTTTCTTTACATGCCCACCGGTCATCATGATGCCCAATTGTTCCTCAGTGGCATCAGGTGAAACGATATCAACAAATTCGCCTTCGTACATGACCGCGATACAATCAGAGAGTGAGCGTATCTCGTCCAGTTCGGCTGAGATGAGCAAGACAGCTTTACCTGCGTCGCGCTGCTCGATGATACGACGGTGAATAAACTCGATGGCGCCAATGTCGACACCACGAGTGGGTTGCGCGGCAATTAACACTTGAGGATTGCTGGCAAATTCACGAGCGATAATAACTTTTTGCTGATTCCCTCCCGAAAGCGATCCGGCAGAAGCTTCAACAGAAGATGTTCGCACATCAAACTCGCCGACCAGGTTTTTTGCCCAACTCAGAATCTTGCGCAGTAGTAGTACGATGCCATTCCATGAGAATTGCGGCCAACGCTGGCGTCCCAGGATCATATTATCTTCAATCGAATCCCCAAGCACAAGGCCGCTGCCACGTCGATCTTCTGGAATATGCGCAACACCTGCAAGACGCTCCTCGCGGGCATTCATCGTCGTTATATCGAGCGATTTACCAGCCTGTCCATCTTTGACCTGTGTAATGGTAATTTTACCGCTCGTAAGCTTGCGCATACCAGTCAATACCTCGATTAGCTCGGATTGGCCATTACCCTCGACACCCGCGATACCTAAAATCTCTCCTGAACGCAAATCAAAATTGATACCGTGCAAAGCTTCTAAACCACGATCCGACAGAGTATGTACATCCTCAACGTGGAGTACGGTAGGTCCAGGATTTGCAGGTGTCTTATTTACACGCAGCAAAACCTCACGCCCGACCATCATGCGCGCTATCTCTGCCTGATTTGTTTCTTTCGTTACCAGTTCGCCAGCATTCTTCCCACGCCTGAGTACAGTAATAGAATCGGTAAGTTCAAGGACTTCGCGTAATTTATGCGTAATGAAAATGACAGTCTTACCCTGCGCTACCAGACCTTTGAGAACTCCAAAAAGCTCAAACACTTCCTGAGGCCTGAGAACGCCTGTTGGCTCATCCATAATCAGGATATCGGCGGAGCGATAGAGAACTTTGAGAATCTCCACACGTTGTTGTAAACCTACGGAGAGTTTTTCGACGCGGATATCCGGATCAATCGGCAAACCATACTGTTTACTCAACTCGAGAATTAACTCGCGAGCTTTTTTCGCTTCGTACGTTGTGGCAAGGCTGCCTGGCTCATGTCCCAGGACGATATTCTCCGCAACGGTTAAAGGAGGAATCAGCATAAAATGCTGGTGTACCATTCCAATCCTATTGCGAATAGCATCACGCGGACCAGTTATATGAATTTGTTGACCGTTCACAAAGATTTCGCCACTATCAGGCTTAATCAAACCATAGAGAATATTCATCAGAGTCGATTTGCCCGCTCCATTTTCGCCAACCAGTGCATGTATCTCTCCCTTGCGCACTGTAAGGTTGACATGGTCATTTGCCACCACACCTGGCCAGGCTTTGGAGATGCCACGCATCTCTATTGCCAGTGGCGTAGCTTCCTCTTTTGTTGTTGCCGCCGCTGTACTTTCTTGCATTGACGTTCGCCTCCTCTCATTGAAAAGACATTCGGAAATTCCACCAGTACGGCTAGTTTGTATCGTATTCGAATGCCAGATGCATTAATCTGCGCCGCCTGGTTCATATGGAATACCATCCGCAGCAGGTGGCGTAGTTCGACCAACCAGGCCAACGAGCGCAATCAGTGTTAGTACATAAGGTATTGTGCTAAGTAGATACGGAGAGATGCCAGTATCCTGCATACGGACAGCAAGAGCTTCGCCTAAACCAAAGATAATGCAAGCACCGGCCGTCCCCAGGGGATTATATTTACCAAAAATCATGGCTGCTAACGCGATAAAACCTGCTCCAGCCGTCATATTTGAGTTGAATATTCCAGCAATACCCAGCGCTAGAAACGCGCCCCCTAAACCAGAAAGAAATCCACTACTAATTACACACAGGTAGCGTACCAGGTACACATTCACACCAGCGGTATCGGCTGCCTGTGGATGCTCACCAACCGCTCTGATACGCAAACCGATATTTGTACGAAACAAAAGAAACGTCATACCAACCACAATAAGCACTGCAACATAAAACATAATATTCTGCTGAAACAGAACCTGACCCAGGAATGGAATGTTCGCAAGAGGTCCCCAGGTGATTGTGGGAAGACGTAGCGCGTTCGGCAAAGATGGTACTCCCTGCCCCCCCGTCTGAACGAAGAGAAGGTAATTGGTCAGGCCAAGCGCAAAAATATTAATCGCAATCCCGCTCACGATCTGATTGGCCTTAAAATTGATGCAGACGACCGCGTGGATGAGCGCCATCAAGCCTCCAGCAATCATAGCGCCAATCACACCTCCCCACACACTATGTGTTGCCTGCGCAACCATTACAGAGGCATACGCTCCAGTGAGCATCATTCCTTCCATAGCAATGTTGACAACGCCGCTACGTTCAGAAATTACACCGCCGAGCGCTGGCAGCACGAGCAATGTAGCAAATACTAATGTCGCCTGCCAAAGATCAGCGGAAGTGAGTACCCGGAACAAGACTTGAAAGAACATGATTATTCCTCCTTGGAGACGATACCAAATGTACGAGACACAGACGCGCACTCAGTTCGTGTATGCAATACATCCAATTTCTTCATTACATATAGCTCCCTTTATCATCTCCAAATCAGCGATCAAAACTCTCATCAGAATTTTGCTCAACAGTTAAGTCACTTGCTTGAGAACCTATATCGATCATTCCTTTACTGATCGTGTTCCCATTCTCATCTCCAGGTAGTTCAGCGATCATAATTCCTCCATTGGCGGTTGCCAGTGCAGGTTTACGCCTAAATGTCAACCACCGTGGCCAGGCATGCCTGATGGCAGTTAAGAAATCAGCGGCGATACTAAACAAGACAAAAGCTTGAATAATATAAACAAGATCACCAGGCACATTTGCATTCAATTGCATGAGACCAGCACCCTGTCGTAATCCTCCAAAGAGGAGGGCAGCAAAGAACACCCCGATCGCGGTTGTCCTTCCTAGCAGGGCAACTCCAATGGCGTCAAATCCAACATAATCAATTCTGAAAGTAGAGCCACTCAAGTAGTAAGGGAATTGCCCCATCAGCCGGAAAGCCCCTCCCAGCCCAGCAAAAGCGCCAGCCAGGGCCATCACTGCAAAGGTATTCAATTTGACTGGGATGCCTGCGTACCTCGCCGCTTTGGGATTCAGTCCAAGTACACGGATTTCATAGCCAAAAGTTGTGCGTGCATAGATGAACCAGTAGACTATGAGGGCTACAATTGCAAAAATAAATGTGACATCCACAAAATATTGATTAGGAGTTGCTATCTTGGGGAGAAACGCACCCAGGGTAGCATTGTAGAAAGAGGAAATGGTCGGAAACGTTCCTTGAGTGGGTAGAGCAGATGTAGAATTGGCCGCGGTTGGATCCTTGAGAGGACTACTGATGAAATAGTCAGCAAGAAAAAAGGCAATCCAGTTCAGCATAATTGTGGTGACGACTTCATGTGCGCCACGCCATGCTTTCAAGGCTCCGGCAATTCCACCCCAGACAGCGCCTGCGAGCGCACTGGCAATAACCATAGTTGGGATCAGTAGCCAACCAGGCCAGTGTGTAGCATTGAGTCCAATTGCACAAGCAACAATTGATCCAACCGCAAGCTGTCCTTCAGCGCCAATGTTAAAAAGCCCGGCCCGAAAAGCAATTGCTACTGAAATGCCCGCAAAAATCAGCGGCCCGACAATGACTAAAGTAAATGAGAGACTCTGCAAACTCCCAAATGACCCTTGCCAGAGAGCTTGATAAGCGCTGACGGCTGCTGAGAAACGATCACCGAGTGATCCAGGCGTCGTAAGCATAATTACGATGCCACCGGCAGCCATTGCCAGGACTACAGCAAATACTGGGCTGGCAATCGATGCACCAGTTCGACGGATCCATGCGAGAAAATTCGACCCAGGGGTTTGCTCCTTAGACTCCCTGTGTTGCGCAGTTGGCACAGCCATATCGACTTCCTCCTACTGTCCAGTACCCAGCCACAAGCGAATACATACTTAATAGGGCGACCACAAGGGATCGCCCCTACTATGACTGGGCTGATATACCCAAAAGAACATAGTAAGGGCGATCCCTTGTGGTCGCCCTTCTCTTGTTGTCTCAAGTCGCCCTACACCAAATTGGTGGTAGCGTTGGAGTCAATGCCACAAGGACCGCCCCTACAGTGAAACTATGCTCTAATCATAACATGAGCAGTTATGAGAAACAAGCATTGTTGTTGGGCTACGGTGTATTAGGATTTGGAATATCCGTAGGCACAACAAGTGTGCCAGCTTTGATCTGAGCCGCATACGCATCTGCAGTTGCTTTCGCATCAGCGGGAACTGCCGCACTTGGAGGAGAATAGGTCACGCCATTGTTTGTCAAATCAAACAATGGGAGATTATTGCTATATTTCCCTTTTTCTGTCAGATCAATGATTGTATACACAGCAATATCGACACGCTTCTGTGCACTTGTAATCACGCTTGGATACAGGTATCCCTGGTCAGCGTCAACGCCAATGCCGTAGACATTCTTCGAATTGGCAGCATCGAGTGCTCCAATGCCACAACCGCCTGCAACCTGGAAAATGATATCGGCCTGGTGCTGGTTAATCTGAGACAAAGCTGCATCTTTGCACTTTGCAGTATCGGCAAAGTCCTGTGAATAGTTGACATAGACCTTCACACTTGGATCGACCTTTTTTGCACAGTACTTGTAACCAGCAATATAACGCACGACTGCGGGAACAGGAATTCCACCAACCGCGCCAATTGTGTTAGCGCCAAGCAAATTCGGCACTTTAGCTTTGCCATCAAGTTCCATTTGACCCGCAATTGAGCCAACGAGACACCCGGCTTGCTGCTCTCTAAAGAAGAGAGGGCTTACATTAGGAAGTGTATCGCAGTTTGCCGCATTAGCAGGTTGCGCACACCCATCGACAATGGCAAATTTCACGTTGGGGAACTGCTTCGCAACCTGGTCCAATGGAGCCTGCATCAAAAAGCCTACCGCGATGACGAGGTTGGCGCTCTGCGCAGCCAGGGTAAGGTTCTTAACATAGTCGTTCTGGGATTGGGTCTGGATGACTTTTTCTGGGAAATGATACTGGTTTTTAGCCTGAGTGTAACCACTATAGGCAAGCTGATTAAAACCCCTGTCGTTGAGGCCTCCAATATCCGTTACTAATGCTACTGTAGCAGCAGGAGCAGCAGTAGTAGGGGTGGTACCTCCACCACTGGATGTGCTGCTCGAGCTGCCACAGGCGCTCAGCAACATCGCCAGTAAGACAAAGAACGTAGTGATAGTGGCGAGGCCGCTAATTCTTCGCATATTAGCTTCCTTTCCTTTCTGTCCAAAAATACAGCATTTGAACGCCGATTCTTTTTTGATAAAGATGCATATTAATGAGATAAACGCTACATTTGCCCCAATAAGCGCAGGCACTAGGCGAAATACTGATCATTTTTCACGGTACAGTTTATCGTATAAGAAACGGCCTGGAACGCTATTCCGACTAATGGAATAATTGAAAATACAGGCTTCCCTGATATGAATTATACGTCGCGAAGAGCTTATTTCTCACAACACTTAGGAGTGAATTGACATTCTCCACCTGTCATTCTGAGCACCAGCAAAATGCGTAGGACGATTTTCGCTGGCGCTCAGAATGACATATGTGAGAGAAGGATGACATCAAGGCCATCGGGAGGACCTTTCACTCCCGCTTAGGATGATAATTGGTGAGCAGGAGCGAAAGGTTACGAGGACTGGCTATACTCTGATCTCGTCGAGCATAGAGAGGTTAATGAAGAGATCGCAACCCTGGCGCAAGATAGCGGACATAGATTCGTCGAATGCAGCCACCTCTACGCGCACGCCATGATCGGAACAGTAGTCAAGCATGGGCATAAAATCACCATCCCCGCTGACCAGCACCACACAATCAACTGCGTTACCATCTACCAGTCGCACAACGTCCATGCACAAATCAAGGTCCAGGTCGGCTTTTTTCGCACCACTGGAGAACGTTTTATAGTCCTTGGTAGTAATGCGGTATCCCAATCCCTTTACAGCTTGCAAAAACATTTGATCATCACCAGGTTGTGGGCTGGTGGGACAATAGGCATGCGCTCTGATTAGACGGCGATTGCCGCGCAAGAAGTCAAGTAACTTGCCAAAGTCAATTGTCAAACGCTGTGTACGTGCCGAATAGAGCAGGTTAGCAACATCTACGAAAACCCCTACGCGCTCAGTTGAAGGGAATGGAGGTAGTGAGACTGAGACATTCGTTGGGACCTGATTAGCACGCCGTAATTCAGCCGCCATGCGATCAGATTGCGTCTGTATGGCTTGCGCAACAACGTTCGCAAGATGGTTGATCGAGGCAGAGGAAGCTGCTCCCTCTGAGCGAACGGGATAGGTGGGCACGCGTTGTACTTCGTTACGAATTGGGCGCACAGTACGTGGAACACTGCTACCGCTTCCACGAGCAGGCGAAGGTTCGGGACCCATGAATGGACCTGAATCGGCATTGCCTTGATTCATCTGGCTTACAGTATGGCCAGATTGAATACTATACGATGGCACCGCACTTCCTGGTGTTGTTATAGAGCGCGTTACAGAAGCTGGCGGCGATACAGGAGAAGACGGATTTTGCGTTCCTGTACCTGTCTGCTCGGGTGTCACCGATTTTGCGACCACAGAATTCGTTGGAGCATTTGTTGCCTGACTCGAACTACCAGGACGTCTTTTTCTTCTTCTGCGCGAGCTTGCAGCCTGCAATTCTGCATATTCCAATGGCGGTAAATCTTCAGGCGCGACCCCTGGAGCCTGGGTTTCGATATTCTCAGCTACAGATGCGGTGACTTCTAGCACAACAGGCTGAGATGCAGGTGGAGTTGTTTGCACTTTTTCACGTTGTCGTTCTTGCCCATGTCGACGTCTATCATGGGTAGTTCTGGCTGGTTTTGCTTTTTCAACTTCGGCAGTTCCTGCTTCTACCTCCTCCTGCACAGTTTCCTGTGTCAAAGGGGTCTGCATTGTGGGCTGCGCCGCGCCAGCGAGTTGTGTAATCTGCTCATTTTCCTCAACAGGAAGTTCGTTGCGCACGCGTTGAAAGCCTTGATCTGAAGCAGTTTTTCCTTTATTCTCTTCGACGTGGGGCTGTGTTGAAGTTGTCGTAGTTGATGCTGTGGGTGTGCGCCGATCAAAACGGTAACGCCGCTCTGGACGTGGTTTCTCCTCAACAGCAGTTTCAATTGCCGCGCTTGTCTCGTCGACACTGGGAGCAGTAGTAACTTCCGTTTCACTCTTCTGTTCTTGCTGTGGCTTTGCCTCAACCACTGGCTCCTCGTGATGCCGCATACTGGATTGGCGAGATGAGCGAGTCCGCGACGAAGGTCGTAAAAGAGGAGACGTTTGAGGCGCTTTTGTTTGATCGGCTTCAGGTTTTGCCTGCCGTTCTGCTGGCTTGTGTTCTACACTGCCATTTTCGGCAAAAGGCAAATCAGTTTGGATATCGGAGGGAGACGCTATACCTTCAACAGGGGCAGGTATTCCCTCAAGAAGAATGCTATCTCCTGGAGGAGTGTTATCCCAGCTTGATGCAGGTCCATTCCTTTCGGTATCTTCAACTGGCATCATTACGGGGAAAGGTTCTCCTGGTAACTCTTCCACGAGGGAACCATATTGGACCTCTTTTTGACGAAATTCCTCGATGTAATCCGTGAAAGAACGCATCGATTCCTCCTCGACTTGTTCCGCCGCAGTATTCGATTGTATCTCATCTGTTTGTGCATCCTGCAAATTCACAGGATTAGCAACTTCAACCTCAGGAGAGGCTATTGGGGTTTCGGAGGCAGACTGTTGCTGCACGACAGTTTCATTGGTGTCGATCTTCTCCGGTTCAGTATTTTGTGTTGTCACTAAGATCTCCAGTCTCAGCAGTAATGGACCGGAGCACGGGCTATAGCCATAGAGAATATTCGATTGTAAGTGGTTCAGGCAAATTCTGACTGTATACCAGTCGTTACACTTAAACGCAACGGGTCTTCGGGAGAGGGTACCAAGCTGAACTGCTATTATGTCTTATTGCATTACTCTTTGCAGCCTCTATCACCAATCCGCGTTGTGCGAATAGGCAGAATTTACGTCTGCCTCCACTTTATTCTCAGGATAACTTTTTACACCAAATGTGCGACCCGGTCCGGTCTACTTTTCTACGCCGTTTTCTATTCTTGTTTTACACCACCACTGAACGGCGGAAGGGTGGTGTGTACAGATGAAACAGAAGGCTCTTTGCCTTCATTTGCCCGTATTGGCACTGACCGATGCATTGAGTTATTATTTGTCTCACTCATATGCCCGTCGGAGGAGAAATTTCTCACCCCGCTCAATGTCACTGACTGACGGGCGACACGCCAGACATGAACGATACGCTCGATTGCTGTTACATTAGAAAAAATCGCTAGTATCAACAGCGCCCAAAAACTAGCGCCGATTAAAAGCCCAATAGCCAGGATAACAACACGTTCAGGACGAGCCAATAAACCGGTTTTACATTCCAGGCCCAAACCCTCGGCACGCGCTTTTGCATAGCTAACCATAAACGAGCCGACCGTAGCAACAAAAATGAGTATAATCATCCAGGATTGATCGATTTGAGAAGGCCAGAACCTTTCCTGTATTACTGGCTTCTGCAATGCAAAAATGAGCAATCCAAACAGAATGATGCACTCAGAATAGCGATCAAGCGTCGAGTCGAAAAAAGCTCCAAAAGTCGTGGAGGCATTGCGAGCGCGAGCCATCGCTCCATCAAACATGTCAAAGATTCCAGCAAACAACACCAGCAAGCCACCAGCTAGAAAGAATCCTTTAGCAAGGACAACAGCCGTCAGTATACTGAGTATCAGCCCTATCACAGTCAAGGTATTGGGCGTGATACCAAGTCCAGCCAATGGTCGGACGATCATGGTCACGATCTGTCTAACTCGTTGCTGTATTCGTCTGCTAAACATAAGCTTATTGTACCATACTTGAACTATTTGAACTAGTAGGCGCATTCATCTCGCGCCTTTCAACGTTTTTAAGCTTCTTTATAACGGCGTGATGCTGCTAATCTTCGACACCAACCTCTGCTTCAATAAGTGCTGTACCAACTGGAATAAATTCGGGACGCGTAGCCGGATCAACTAGGTCCTGCAGGTATCGAATGCAGAGTTCAAAACGACTTTTATCTAAAGAACAGTACACCTGACGCCCAACCCTACGAGTGGCGATCAACCCGGCTCTTCGGAGTTTGCGCAAGTGCCACGAGACAAGTGGTTGGCTAAGCCCCAACATCTCTGTCAAAGCTGTTACAGTAATCTCATCGTGTTGCACGAGGTGATAGACAATAGACAATCTTGCCATATCGCCCAACGCCTTCGCCATATTTTTAAGGTCACGCCATTCGTCCATCTATTACCAACTGTTCAATCATATAAACAAAAATTTATAAAAGCTTTGTTTATATAATACCATTTCGAAGGTAATAAAACAAGGGAAGAAGCTCATTGAGGACTCTTACATCAACATTGAATATAATTGTACAAATGGCTTACAGCAGTCAAGAGACTTTGCACCAGCCCTGAATAATCGGGGAAGTTTCGGAAAGCGATCGGGAAAGAAAGGGTGAGAAATGGGCTGCCAGGGAGTCGAACCCTGAACCTTGGCATTAAGAGTGCCCTGCTCTGCCATTGAGCTAGCAGCCCAGTATGAAGGTGGGTATAAAATACCATATGAATGAATTCGAGTCAAGCGTAATAAATGGGTGATATTGTTCACGCTTAACGTAAGGAATATGGTTGGGACAACGCAGCCAAGCACTGGAAGAATGGGTTGAGACCCTGTGCAGCCCAGGTACCAAAAAGGCTAAAGAAATCCATAGGCGTGTCGGAGCCCTTTGGACTGCGCGAGCCCCCACTGATCTTACGTGCGATGACTAACGGACGGACACTGCGCTCGGCCAGGTTATTGTCTGGAGGCACGTCAGGTCGAGCCACAAAGACGAACAGTTCCGGTAAGAAGCGTTCGACACGCTCACACAAGGTATGCATGGGAGCGGACGTGCCCACATAGGGCGCACACAGTTGCATCAGTTCCTGTTCACAGGCATGGTGGTACTGCCGCCGTGCGACTTGCTGTGTGGCTGGTGGTAAGCTGAGATCAGGCCCCGCATAGGCGCATGCCCGCTCGTAGAGGGCTTTGAGTTGGGTGAACCAATGCTGCACTGTCACATCGTCAGGATACGGCTCTTTGAGGTCATGTCCATCGCGCAGCAGATGCACCCAGCAGCGCTGATGGAAGCCCTGATAGATGTTGTAAGAGGCGTAGAAGTCCGCTGCCCAACACGCCCTCGAAGTTCTCGCCCAGCAACTGCTTGATCACCTCACTGCCTCGAGAGTGATGATACTCGTAGTAGCGGATGGTCCGAGTACTCACGCTCCAAATGTACCCATTCTTGCCATCCTCTCGCCATCCCGTTTCATCAGCCTGCACGACTGGGCTGGCTCGCATCTCCTGCTTGAGCGCTCTCACGACTGGCTGCAACTGGTGCTTGGCTCGGTGCAACAGTTCGACGATCTCTCCACTGCTGATCTTGAGCCCATGCAGTGTGGCGAGATAGGCCTGGATTTGTCGCACCGGTAAGCGCATTACGGTTCGTAGATACGCAATCGCGCTCGTCAGCCTTACCCCCATGCGTCCTTGTCCGATCACTTCCCCGCTCACGTCCAGCGGCGCTTCTCGCCACGTACCGCACTGGCTACACCAGCCATGATAGACCACATGCTCGGTTACCTCGATGGGCGGTGGGGGCGGCAACTCGATCACTTGGCGACGTCGTGCCACACTGACTCCTCCCAATCGGCTACTGCACATTGGACAGGTGCTGATGTGGTGCTCGACGATCTGCGTTGGCATTTCTCGACGCCGGGCGCGATTATGCTGCGGGTCGCGCTTCTTTTGACCATCGTGTGGCTTCTTCACATTGGCTTTCACAAAAGCAGGTGGGGGCGTCTTCTGTTTCTCCAGTTCCTCGATGCGCTTGGAAGCCACTGCCAATTGCTCTTGTGTCTGTCGTAACTCCTCTTGAGTCAACCACAATTGTTCGAGCACCTGGCTCAGTTGTGCTTCTAAGGATGCTATCCGTTCTTCTGCTGTCATAGCATGAGTTTAGCAGACAAGGTTTAAAGTGAACAGTATCAAATGGGTGTCTATAGTTCATAATCTTTGGCCCACCGCACATGTTTTTCCTGGTTATTCTTTGAAGGTACTAACCTTAACGTAGCCAGTGATGTACCTACCTCATCAACAGGCAGGAGATAGACCTTATTTAAGTCTTCTACATAGACACAGAAGTAATCACATTGCCCTCTGTAGTTTCTCCATCCTTTGTTCTTTACTGTATAATTCATGCTGCTAGCTGTAGCAAACTTAATGATAGATTGATCTTCATTCAGCCAACCAGTCTTACATTGTATCTTCCAGAACTTCCCCTCGGCATCTTCAATCACCAGGTCGTAGCGATGCATCTGTCCTATAGGTTGGAGCACCATATATCCGCATTGTAGCAGCCGTGTGATGGCCGCCTGTTCACTTATATCTCCTGTCTTTTGCGTGTGACGCTTGGGTCTGAACAAAACCATTACATACTCCTCCATCTCTTAGCGAGAAGAGTATCCTACTATTCTCGATCAACGCTGCATTCCATCCGGTACAGCCATCGGTACCAAACAGGTTAGTACCTCGTACATTAATAATGTTCTGCGTCAGATAATGGTACACATCACTACTAATCGGAGGCTCGCCTGCATTCTCATCGTATCACGCTACATAGCCACAGCATCCATCGTCTCTGAGCTCCGCAATTGACTCTACAACGGGCTACGTTGACGCGTTTGTGGCGAGAGTGCCTTTAGCGATCTGCCTTGCTATGATTGTAAACTTTCCAGGACATTCAAATTACGCTACTTTTGCGTCACATTTACCAAGGTAGTGATACGTTACTTTCACCTTAATAATATTATAGAATACTTTTGAATACTTTACAATAGTAAAGAGCTTAACTGATCTTAATTGAACCCGATTTGCTTTCTTTACTAACCAAAGCTGTTCAGATGTGCTACAATAGCTTCTTAAGAGATCAAGTCTTTTCTTGAGAGGTGCAGCTATGAGGTTAGAGGACTTCCGAATCGATGTAGCTAGATTATCTCGACCGGAATTATCAACTCTTTCAAACGTATCGGTATCTACTATCAAGCGTGCAGAAGAAGGTAAAAAAGTAGATAGGTTAAGCCAGTCCCGTATATTAGATGGATTAAGCCGACAGATTGGCAGAACAGTTACACGAGAAGACATCGATGAATTTAGCGAAGCAGCCAATAATTAAATGTTATTCTTTTCCAGCTTATTTATCGATGGTGAGCGGATGAACTACTGTCACCTTGCTTGGAGGATCCCGACGACTTTTGAGTATGCTACCTGTATCTCTTCTTCCCGATCACAGTCGCATCATGAAACGCGACGAGACGCGCGAGTAGCAACTAAACCACTTCTACGCTAATAACAAGGAGGTACTCAATAAAGGGTTGCCTTACCTTCCGTATCGCATGTTTTGACGGCTAATATAGTTTCTGCATTACTTCGCGCTTCATCTTGAGCCCTCTAAATCGATGCGTTTATCAAAATGTTCTGTATAGAACATCTCATCCTCTCCTCGATCTGGATTAACAAAGCATCTACTTGCTCCACATCTACGTCCAGTCGTTGCCCTTCCCAAATGGTGTCGAACACGCTTTTGAGGTCCTTCTCCTCAAAGTCTGCAAAATGTAACATGTGAGGTGAGGGTTTCCCCTGCTCATGCGCTAACAGATTATCCAGCAATTTCTTGGCAGTCCGCATACTCACGGGCCAGAGAAACAATTCCGCAACTAGGATTCTAGGAAGACGAGAGCGATGAGTAAGAATAGCAGTGGCACCAGATGAATGAACGATTTCTTGCAACTGAAATTCCTCAGTCATAGATGTTATAGGGATGATGGAAGGATCAGGTTGAAAAGATAGATGAATCTGATCCCTTTCTCTTTTCCCTTCCAAGTCATTTACTAACTGATACTCATGAGCGTCACCCTGAGTACTAGTTACTAACCCATGAATATGTACATGAACTGACATAGTTTGTGTGTAAGACAGCTTTCCCTGAACCAAATGATACCAACCAGGAGGAATAGAAATCTCCATTTCATGGTCGCCAAGGAAAGATGAGGGAGATCCTTGATTCCATTGCTCCAAAATCAAATCCAGAAGAGAGCCAATGGGAAAGCCATCATGATCGCAAAACATTCTGAGAGAATTTTTATCGATACAAGGAATCTCAATGAGTGGCCACCGCACCACTTGTAAAAGAAGATAAACAGTCGCTCTAAAGGCTAGCATTGCGGATTCGATCAGACCCGCTTGTGTTAGCCCCCTCAAAGTCAGTGTTTGTATTCCCGCTGTTCTTGCTCGCTCAAGAGCTCCCTGCGTATATCCACTCGCTGAAATATAGATACTCTGCCCAAGTGAAAGTTGGAGATCTTGCAGTTTGCCAATAAATGCATCTATTTTCTCTACACCGATAACAGCGCGCTCGTTTTTACATTCAATTGCTACATGGGTTGGATATCCGACAACGTAACGAGTTAGCAAAACATCAATTTCACGCTTTCGATCGCCGCCGGGTGTTGGATAGTGAACATTCGTTTCCACAATGGTCCCCGGAGAACAGTACATCCAAGCAGCAATTTGCTCAACGATTCTCCCTTTGGCTGTCGCACTTAGCTTCACTGTTCGCTTCTTTCGCGATTGTTTTCCCATACATACCCTTCCTGCAAAGCAGGCAACATTCCTTGTTCAGAAATGGGTCCAAAAGAAAAGAATGGAAGATTTATAAGAAATTCTTTTAGCCACGTAGAAATGTGGAAATATACACAGATCAGTTAAGAGAGCCTATGATCAGACCAATCAATTATTACTTTTGGCCTGTGACACCGATAGGAAGGCAAATTACCCATGTGTAAGAAGTCATGTATCCAAACTTTGCAAAGTAGCGGCCTTGTTGCTTGGCTTGGACCTTTGGCAACCCCGTCCAGAGTTCGTAATCCCCGCCCATCTCACATTTTTCTCCCGCTTATTCTTTGATGGCGTTAAGCGCAGGGTTGTATTTGTTTTGCCTACAGCATCGACTGGGATGAAGTAGACCTTATTCAAGGCTAACGCATAGACTGCAAAGTACTTACCCTGCCCGCGATAGTTTCTCCTCCCCTTGTATTGTACCGTACGATTGTAGCTGCAGCCGTATTAAACCTTATAAAGGCCAGCCCATCATCTACCCATCCCGTCTTGACTTGCACATGCCAGAACTTACCGTCAGCATCTTCAGTAACCAGATCATAACGTTGCATTTGACCTAAAGGAGTTAGCACCCCTTAAGCACTCTCATAGCCGTGTGATGGATACATGCTCTGTAATATGTGCTGTCTTTTGTGTATGCCTTTTTGGGCCTGAAAGCACCATGGCTTGTAGCTTCCTCGTAGCATTTTGACAATCTGATGCATAGATTTCCGTTTCTCAAACTCGTTCGTCTCACAATGCAGGCCGGTTTAAAAGCAAGCTTCTGATGTAATCATCACTTGTTGACTGATACAGAGACGCGCGTATCGATGATTTGAGAGTAAGAGCCATAAGAACGAATACTGCTTAAATCCCCTGATTAGGAAAGTATGGGTAAGCCCAAGGACCTGCCATGCCTGATTGGGTTCGCTAATTATGAAGATGCAGAGACGAAATAGCATGCATCTCTGCATTACACACCTCTATTATTTGAAAATGCTCAGTGGTAGATACGCCGACACAATCCAATTAGGAGCATCCACAATTTCGCTAATCTTTAAATCCACTGCTGCGCCACACAAACAATATGCCTGTTCTCGGGTCATTTGATGCTCAGAGGACAGGTAGTCGATGATGTAGCGAATCGCTTGTTGAGAATTCTTGTAAAGATCGGGACCATGCGCAGTAGCAACATAGTAACCGCCTTCATCCGCTACTGTGAGCTTTTTGCCCGGAGGAGTAATAAACCGCAGTTCAGGTATATGCGCGCCTTTCTGCAAGTTGAACGTCAGCGTTACAGTCATTTTGGTTTCAATGCCGGTGCCATTCACCTCACCATCACCCTGGGCTGAGTGGCAGTCGCCACATGAAAAGAGCGCGCCTGGCATCAGAACCGGGAAGAATACTCTTGAACCCGGGGTAAGATGGCGAATATCAATATTGCCTCCATTTTCGCGTGGTGGAATGGTAGTGAGTCGACCCATTTCACGTGGTCCAACTCCCATAACACCACAAAATGGTTCGTAGGGAATTTGAATATCTGGCCTGAATTCACAGGTCGTCTCCCCAAGTTTATAAATATGCAGGTAGGGATCGGGAAAATCTTCTGCAAGCAGGCCAAAACCCGGTATTACAGAATTCCAGCCCCAACCTTTATGCTTGATGCTGACAATATCGACCACAAGGGTATCGCCTGGTTCAGCTCCTTCTACATAGACTGGACCAGTAAGCGGGTGAATGAGGTCGAAGTTTAAATGCCCAACCACCTCTGATGGAGAATCAGGTTGAACTTGCCCTGCCGAAGCTTCGAGGGTTTCGAATACAACGGTATCCCCAGGTTGGATATGCAAACGCGCAGGGAGAGTATTGTCCCAAAAAGCATGAGGCTGGGTATCGTCGAGATGATGAGTTGCCATAGGTTACTCCTTTTCGTGTGATTGCTATACATACATTACAACATTCATGAGCTGGCTGTGGGCTCTCTTCATCTTCAAGATAGATCTTGGTGCCTTTCGCCAGCGATTCTGGAGAGCGAAAACTCAGGAAAACAACCACTACCAGGCCGATTATAAACCAGGCAGCAGTGATGGGAGCAGCCAGGGCATAAGGCCCTGTAGGAGCGGGGTAAAACTGCGCAATGATGGGGAAAATCAGCACAATTATTGGTATGGCAGGTAAGATAACATGCCTCACTATATGAAACCTATCCCGATGTTCCCTATAATAGAAGAATGGCACTGACAGACAGGTAGCCATGTATACTAAAAGAATCGGAATGGTAATAATGATACCCAGCAGCCCAAATGCTGTTCCAGGACCGAAGACTAAGCCAGGCCACAGAGTAAGCACAACCCCCACAATGGAAATGAAAATGATCGCGACGTCAGGCGTGCGAAAACGATTGCTGATGTGCGCAAGTGGACGCGGGAATGTACGAGTTCGACTCATCGCATACATCACACGGGAAGCAGCATTTACTCCAGCGTTGGCATTTGCCAGGGCGCTATTGAGGATAGCAAATATGGCAATAAATGCGAATTCACCCCAAACTTTGGTTGCCATAGTTCCCCAGGGATTCGGGTCGCTCGTGTAAGTTCCCAGATTGTTTATTCCCCAGCCAACAATGCCTGCATAGGAACAGAACACATAGAATACCCCAATTGCGACTGCTGCTAGAACAATAGCGCGCGGCACCGTGCGACGTGGATCATGAGCTTCTTCTGCCAATGCAGCCGAGGATTCAAAGCCCGCAAACGCCAGGAACGCAAAAATCATACCATGAAGAATGCCTTGCCAGTTTCCTAACAAACTTCCAGATTCCAGACTCGAGGCAGGGTTAAAGGCGGCAGCAGTATTTCCACTGCCTGCACTGACGATCAATGAGATGGAAAGCAAAATAAACACTAGTATTTCGATGGCGCCCAGGATGACACCCGCATCGGCGCTAATTTTGATTCCGAAGAAGGTGAGGCCAAAGACGATCACAGCGAAGATCATCGCCCAGATAGCCCACCCATTTGGACCAAACGAAAGATGGAAGTATTGATTCACAAAGCTATCGGCAACGGGTCCCAATACAAGCAACTGCAAAGGAACGATCAAGAGATAAGCGAGGGTGAATAGCCAGCCTGTCATCCAGCCGGCCTGGACACCCAGACCATGGCTTACATAGGTGTAATAACCTCCCGCTGATGGCAGAAACCTTGCCAGAGCGCCAATGTTCACAGCAATGAGAGCGCACACAATGAGTCCGATCAGCACTGCGAGAGGTAGCGCGCCACCTGCAAATGGGATCGCAGCTCCAAGGCTGAAAGCTACAGCAGAAGCAGGAGCCATAGTTGTAACCGATTGGAACAGCACTCCTGGAAGCCCAATTGCATTTCGGCGCAGTGTCGTTTGTTCTGAGGATGAAGAATTTTCGGATTCTCTTGCCATACAACTTCTCCTTTGTTTCTACCCTGTGTTCAGGATAGAAATAGCAGGTAGAGTTATAAAAAGGGTACACTCTCCCTGCAAGACAACACAGATTTGATGAATGCGATTGATGAAGTGTCGACTAATAACGCCTACAAGTTACATACACAATGGGGTTACTTCGAAACGGAGCAGGTGTCTCCCCATTGCCTATATATTAAATGATACGTATATTGAAGAAAAAAACAAGGTATCGGTTTTAAATAGACAGCACAACACTAATGGTGTGTTTCACCATAGCGACTAAGCAGTCCGGCTGATCGCCCTCGCGTAGCGCTGGCAGCTGTTAACTCCCCCGATTTTGCTGGATCATTTAGAATGGTGGAAGGTAAGAAAAGCTTGCCGGGAATACGGAAATTTTCCCCATTCAAAACCGTTTCATCTGATTGCACGTATTGAGCGTTTTCCACGTGTATTATTGCACCAGAGTCCAGGGCTTTTGCGATGCCGTGCCCTGATCGCTTCTCTAACCAGAACACGCAAGCAACGATAGCCAGAGCCAATAGCAATGCAACGAAAACGACTGCATTCGTTGTCGCAGAGAACATAGAGGAGATACGCGTCTGCTGGCACAGGAGAAGATGAGCGATTTTTAAGAGTTTTGTTTATCTGCCTCTGTACCTGCTGCATTTGAGATGTAGAAATTGGTATGATATGTGCATAGATTGACGGCTCAGCGACTCTTTTTCCATGCGGCACTACAATTGGAATCGGTGGCGCCTCTCCTCGATATTTGAACATGAGAGCTACCACCTTGCCAGCCCAAAGAGGAGAACTTGAAGTGCCAACATAGGGATGCGAAATAAGATAGACTGTATTCAATCCGCGATTGACATAGATGTTTTTGAGCATATTAAACCAGTAGACGATAGCAGCCGAATAAGATGGGTAGATAGTATAACCATCAAAAGCAGAGGGATAACCAACGCTGCCACGCACGCTGCCAGGATTGCGATCGGCCAATCCTACACCGGCAGCGCCATCATTTGTTTCGGTCCACCACACGGCCAGGGCAAAGGCATCGTCAATATTCGTCTGCTGGGAAGCTTGCTCAACTACCTGGCCCAGGCCACTCATAGGGCTGCCAAGATCTTTTAAGATCATATCTACAGTTGCAGCGGGTAACGAGGGTTTACCAACAACACTCAAATCACTAGCAGGCATGTTTAGCGAAGTAGCCTTCGCAGTGGTAATGGAAAGCGTGCCCTGAATGTTGCAACTCAGGCCAATAACTACTACAGCAAAGAAAAAAACTAGTATACCCAGGTGAAAGAGTTTGTTGTGATACATTTTATTTTCAAACATGCAGAGGGAACAACGTCTAATTTTATAGAGCAGTCGAAATCACGATTAGATCGACAACAATCGATTGTAACATACAAATGTGATCTTACCTCTCAATTAACGTTTAAGTAGGTAGTATCTCCCATACCGGGTATGCTATACTGGGAAACGATTGGTTTTCTGACAGAGGGGAGCTTGCACCATTAGTCGACAAAGTAGTAACGGCAACGGAAATGTACAAACGGGACAGTTAGATCCACATACCCTATTGCACAAGCGCTATATCATCTTGAGCATAATAGGACATGGTGGTATGGCTGCGGTGTATAAAGCAAATGATACCAGACAGGGCAATCTTGTTGCAATTAAGGAAATGAGCCTTTCTACTGTAGCCGAAAACGAGCGATCTCAGGCCATTCAAAATTTCCTGGCCGAAGCCAGGATTCTTTCGCGCCTGAATCATCCCAACCTGCCTGCCTTTACCGACTTTTTTACCGAAGGCGCTCGCCATTTCCTGGTCATGGAATATATAGATGGTAGCACACTCGAAGATCAGCTTGATCGCAATAAAGGCCCTTTTCCAGAACATCGGGTGCTTGGATGGGCCAGACAATTATGTGACGTCATAGAATACCTGCACAATCAGCAACCTCCTGTCATTTTCCGTGACATGAAACCCAGTAACATCATGCTTATGCGTAGCGGGCGCATCAAACTGATCGATTTTGGCATCGCCCGACTCTTCCGAAACAGCGGATCTCAGGATACGCAGTTGCTAGGCACACCAGGATTCGCTCCACCTGAACAATATGGCAGCGCTCAAACAGATGAACGCTCAGATATATATTCACTGGCCATGACGCTGTTCCAATTGCTGACTTGCTCAATATCCGAAAATGGCTTCGGCTTGACCAACGTGCATGCCAATTTTCCACACATCTCACCACCTGTAGCACGCGCTCTTGAGAAAGCTACATCCCTGCGACCCGAAGATCGCTACGAGAGCATAGTCGTATTCAGGCGCGCATTACTTGGAGTGGGAGCATTTCAATTTGAAAACGGGGGTGAGGCTACAACTCCAGAAGAGCTTGCAGAATTATGCGCCCATTATTCAACTGAGGCGGCTGACTATCTCTACTCAGGTGTGATTGAATCATGGTTATCAGAAATCGGCGAGCATGATCTGGCACGAGCTACAAAGCGCATTCGCGCAACGGTCGGAGATCCTGAATTGGGTGTCAACAGATTCTTACAAGTAGTAATGGGGCCTAATGCCCAGACACGTAACTATACCTCATCATCAATGGCAGGAAACACCGCCAGTGGACAGACAAGCACTGGCACTCGCGCAAGTGCATCTGGTTCGCGCATTGGTTGGCGCACGCGTGATTCAAACCAGGTTATCGTACGACCGAAAATTATCGATTTTGAAGAAGTATATCCTGGTCTCTCGCACCCGCTATTACTGACGATTAGCGGTGTGAAAGGAGCGTTGGTTAAAGGGACGATTCGCCCGGTAGAGTCGTGGATCGTGCTTGACCAGACGGCATTTGATGGCATGAGCACACCTGTGCGAGTGCGTGCTGATACAACACGCCTGCGAGGCTCTATGCACTATACGGGCACGATTATCATCACTCCTGATAATAACGTGGAAGAAATCTCAGTAAAGATTGAATTGGATGTGGTCGGTTTTGAAACATACAGCGGACAGACTACTATTGGGCAGACTGAGTATTCTCAAGGGGTAGGTGATGCCAATGACCCAACCCTTCAACAAAGCGTAACCTCAACACAAAAGAGTACAATGGCAGCGCCCGTAAACGTAGCAGTTGGCAGTACAAACACTGACAGGATCAACGGCACAGGTAAATACACCCTACACAAGCGCAAAAGATAGCGAGTACAAAAAGAAATACGGGCTACCTGGAAGCGATGGGTGGCAGGTACTCCAAACTACCCCCAAACAAGCATCAAGATTACGCATTGGTATGACCTTCTTTTCCTCGTGTATGGCCGCAGCCTTCTTTTATTGCTGCTATCACATATTACACCAAATGCGCAGGCGTCACTCCTGCCTCCAAATCCATGGTTTATAGCTGTGCTGATAGGGCTGGTGCCATTCGCCGCAGCAGGAGCTATCCTGGTAAACTGGAGTACTCCATGGAGTACACGAGAAATTATTAGTCGAGCATGCACAGGGCTAGCGAGCGCACTCTTAGTTTTGGGCATAGGAGATATTCTCTGGCAAAATGTGTTAGGAGGAGGGACTGCTCCACCATTTCACTTAATATTGATGATACTGATTACTGCAGCGGGAGCAACTATTGGCTCCTTACCATCAGTTAGCAACAAAATGATCAGTATTGGCATGTGGATGATGCAGCATATGCGCTGGTTGATGATTGCTCTGGCAGTAGTTATTGGCGGTGGTCTGGGTTTCGCATTGACGAGCGGCATTGCCTTTGGTTGCTTCACTCCCTTTGGAGTGCTTCTGGGAGTAGGGGTGGGGGTAGCGCTGGTTCTGCGTCTGAACCGCCTTCTCAAACAGAAGCAAGCTCATCCATGATCGCCCGCCTCCCCAAATTAGTCGTTTTGCTTGGCCCAACTGCATCAGGCAAAAGCGACTTAGGCATCAGATTGGCTCAACGCTTTGATGGAGAGATCGTCTCAGCCGACTCGCGCCAGGTCTATCGGGGTCTGGATATAGGCACTGCCAAAGTAACACCTGAAGAGCAAGCGCTTGTACCCCACCATCTATTAGATGTTGTAGACCCGCGCGAAATCTACACAGTGGCACAGTTCCAGAGAGATGCCATTGCCGCTATCAACGACATCCTCAAGAGGCGCCATCAACCCTTCCTTGTTGGTGGATCACCGCATTATATCCAGGCGATTGTAGATAACCTGGATATTCCCCATATCGAACCACAACCCGAACTTCGAGCGCAACTCGAAAAACAGTCGCTGTCAGAGCTTATGAAGCAACTGGAAGAACTGGATCCACAAACCGCAGCTATCATTGATCGCAACAATCCTCGCAGAATCATCAGAGCCCTCGAAGTTTGTCTAGTCTCAGGCAAACCTTACTCCCAACAACGCACAAAGTCAGAACCACTCTACCAATCACTTTTATCAGGCATAGAATGGCCAAGAGAAGTCCTATATTGGAGAATTGACAAACGTGTAGATGAACGCATGCAACAAGGGATGATACAGGAAGTGCAGAGGCTGCTGGATGAAGGAATAAGCCACCAGCGTCTGGAAGCTCTAGGCCTGGAATATCGTTATATCTCGCGCTGGCTATCCGGGGAATTTGAGAGCGAAGCCGACATGGTGCAAAAATTAAAGTATGCTATCCACGATTTTACCAGGAGGCAGCTAACGTGGTTCCGCAAAGAGAAGCGCATAGTATGGATACATGAGGGAAATTGGGAGCAAGCTGAGAATTTAGTAAGTAACTTTCTCACCGATTGCACCGAATAGAAGAGGTCAAGGGATATTGAAAAGAGAGGCCTGATTCTGAAATCAAGCCTCTCTTTTTTAAACACTCAATGTCAAACTAGTTTTTAGCCGCCGCTGTAGCCAATGACGTCGCTACCACCCTGAGTGCCCGAGGCATTCCAGTACATGGGCCGCTCGACGACGAAGGGTCCATTGCTCGATTGCACCGCCATGGAGATCTCATAGCCGGAGTAGCCATTGCCACCATGGAACACATGCTGCTGCACCATCGCCACCATGTCCACCGTGGAACGACTGTGTCCCACCACCTGCTCGGCAAAGGTGTAGACGGTACCGACCGCATTGGAGACGGTCACATTCACCGTTTCGGTGTTGGCGGTGGGGTTCTGGATGGTCACCCACTCGTCATAGCCCAGGTTGGTGTAGCCCTCCGCGAAGCTGTAGTCGCTCTTGGCGGCAGGTCCCACCTGCCCGAGCACATCGCTGCCACCCGGTGGCGGTGGTGGTGCGTCCATCCCCCACATGGTCGTAGCCAAAGTACATCTCGCGCTCCACCGCGATCTGCGCACCACTGGAGGTGATCTCCGCCGAGACCGATTGCGAGGTGCCCGCTCCCGTGCTGTTGGCATTGACATTCCAGATCACCTGGCTGAGACGGGTTGACCGTGACCGTGAAGGCTTTGGAGCTGCCTCCGTTATACTCCAGCGTGATGGTCACCGTGGCCGGCTGTCCTGGCAGGATCGAGATTGGCCAGCACGAAGTTCTCCTGGAAGTGTCCCCCGGTGTAGCCTTCGGCAAAGAGCCAGTCGGTCGAGCAACTGTTGCACGCCAATCACATCGGCGCCACCCGAGACGATGCCCGCGTTGCCGCCGTTGATGCCACTGAAGTAGGTGGGTCGCTCGCTCACCACCGGTTGGCTGGAGGTCAGCTCCACCGAGACGCGGGCAGGCAGGTGCGGTGAGGCCTGCGAGGGGAAGATGGTGCCACGACTGTTGGCGGCCACGGCCAGCGCTCTGCGTGCCGACCTGCGCGCCATTGGCATAGTAGGTGGCGGTGACGTTGGCTGTACTGGTGCCTGGATTGAGGATGGGCAGGAACGACGAGACGCTCCCACCACCAGGTTGGCTTCCCACCGCCATATCAGCGAAGGAGAAGGTGGTGCTGGTATGGGTCACGCCGACCACATCGCTGCCGCTGTGGGTGCCAAGAGCGGTGAAGTACATGGGACGCTCCGCTACGATGCCGCTACAATTCGGTGTGGCAGCGGTATTGACGCTGACGGTGGCCGCATCGGAGATGCCATGACCGCCGGTGGAGGTGCCCAGATCGCTATCCACCCAGCGGGTGACGCGCGTGGAGGCAGGCACGCTGAAGGAGAACGTCTTGGTGCCACCGGTGCCACTATCGGGCTGGGTCAGGTAGGTGAGGGTGACCTGGCAGGCGTTGCCGGTGGGGTTGCCCAGGGTGAGGAACTCACTGAAGCCTGCTCCCACGCGACCCTCGGCAAAGTACCACACCTTGCTCACCGGTCCTGAAACTGGCGGCAGGGTCGGCGTCGGTGATGGTGTCCCACCACCTGTCACACCTGCATAGTTCAGCAGTTGCTGATGGATGTAGGTTCCCATATTCGCTAGAGGCGTCCCATTATAATCCGAGACTACTTGAGGATAGCCCGTTTTTGAAGCGAGGGTGCCTCCAGTATTATACCAGGACCAGGCAGTCCACCCCATCAGGTGCTGGTCAAAATACGTGACAGCCATACTTTCAAAGCTTGAATTCCCGTCATATTCGCCAAACTCAGCCGACATCACAGGCTTGGTTGCCGTCAAATAGCCAAAGGCGGCATCCCATTCCGCAGTGGTATCCTTCCCCGAGTATGGGTAGGGATGACTGTCGTAGACAATGTTTGAGCCTGTAATGGGATGCGTACCAAGCTGGCTGAGATCGAAGCCCCAGTTTATGCCTGAGACCAGCGCAAGATTATTGGCACCAGCGCCTCGCACTGCATTTACCAGAGATTGGATACTCACACCTGTGTAACTATACTTCGCACTATTTGTATTGTCTTGTGTGATAGCACAACCTGCTGCCCAACATGCAAACGTTGGAGGATGAGGTTCATTATAGAGCTCAAAGAGGACATTGGAGTAGCTGGCATAGACCTTGGCGGCCTGCGACCAGAACATAACTACTGTCGCTGTCAGGCAATTCATAGCCTGCGCCGCTGCCCGTATCCTGTCCGCCTGCATCAGTCCACATGAGATCCAGAATGACATTCAACTTCAAGGCAGTGATGGCATTAATGGTGTTCTTGACAACCGCCTGGTAGTTCGCGGGAGTACAATTTGTCTGCGCGGCATCTCCATGCAGCCAGAAGCCTTCGGAGACGGGCAATCGCACCGTGTTTGCATACCAGTAGGTGCCACCCGGTCCGCTTGTACCAGGACCCATAAATGCGAGATGAGCGGCATCAAGAAAGCCGTCACCACTACAGTCGAATTCGAGGCTGTCACGTCCAACACCATGGAAGAGATAGTGTTTCCCATCAGCGCCTACAATGGTGTTTCCTTTAACACTGTAAGGGCCGTCTGCAAATTCATGATAAGGCAAAGATGACGCCGCTCTTGCACTATTACCACCTGTATGCAAAAAAAATGCACCGAGTGGGGTCAACGTGAACATGCCAATTGTCATCATTGCTAACAGCAGAAGGCCGAGCTATTTTGACTTTTTGAGTGTGTGACATTTATATGTTCCTTCATACATAGACCAGCCTACTCCATCCAGCAGGCTTCATGATATTGTAACAGTGAAAAGATAATCGTCAATATTCCATAATGTTTCAAATTGTTTCATTCATTCGTGTAAACAAAGGGTTGAAAACACAAAAAAGTGAACCCGTCAAGCTCACAACCAGGGTAAGATTACCCTGATTGACTGCGGATTCCCTCATTCACAAATTGATGGCCTAAATTGGCTATCAAGCAGACATGCTATATCCAATATCATCACTGCCACCCTGGGTGCCAGCAGCATTCCAGTACATAGGGCGCTCAGCAATAAATGGGCCACTACCCGATTGTACCGCCATCGAGACTTCATAGCCTTCATAACCATCAGATTTGTGATAGAGATGCTGGATGACATTTCCTACTATATCTACCGTAAATCGGCTATGAGAGAGAACCGAGACGGAGAATGTATAAGCGTTCCCTTTCGCATTAGCCAGGGTAATAGTAATCGTTTCCGAATTTGCCGTTGGATTCTGTATAGTCAGCCATTCATCATAGCCTGCATTCGTGTAGCCTTCGGCAAAACTATACGATGTAGTTACAGCTGGACCCACCTGTCCAACAACATCAGTCCCGCCAGTAACCGCCAGCGTTCTACCGTTGCCAACATGGTTATATTTGAAGAACATCTGGCGTTCAACAATAATGTTGGCGCCACTAGAAGTAATCTCAGCGGAGACCGCTTGCGAAGTAGGAGAAAGCGCATTCGTATTAACATTCCAGACAAGCTGACTTTGAGGGTTCACTGAGACATTATATGAACGTCGTGTGCCATCGGTATACTCCAGATTTATGGTGACATTTGCCTGGGTTAAACTGGGATCAAGATTAGCAATCACAAAATTCTGCTGAAATCCTCTGCCGGTGAAACCTTCAGCAAACAGCCAATCGTGGGATACGTTTTGCGTTCCTGTTACATCAGTTGCGCCAGAAACTACTCCTGCATTCCCACCATGAATGTTACGAAAGTACGTCGGTCGCTCAACTACAATTGGTTGTGTTGATTGTAACACTACTGCTACATGTGGAGGCAATACAGGAACAGCGCTTGCCGGAAAGATCGTCCCACGGGCATCAGGCGCAACTGCCAATTGTTGAGATCCTACCCGTTGTCCATTAGCATAGTATGAAGCCGTTACTGTCGCTACTGACGTTCCTGGATTCAAAATGGGGATGAACGATGCATAGCTTCCGCCGCTGGTTTCGCTCCCAACTGCAAGGTCAGCAAAGTAGAAGGTTGTTCCAGTATGGGTGATACCGATAACATCACTTCCACTATTGACACCAATGGCGTTGAAATACATGGGACGCTCGGCCACAATTCCACTGCAATTCGGCGTGCTTGTAGTATCCACTGTAATAATCGCAGCGTCTGAAATCCCCGGCCCCGTTGGAGATACACCAAGATCGCTATTCACCCAATCTGTCACACGGCTAGTTGCTGGAACACTTATTGTAACGATCTTTGTCCCGCCAGTACCCTTATCTGGCTGGGTCAAGTACCGTATGTTCACCTTGCAACTCGTTGTGTTGGATTACTAAGTGTAAGAAATTCTTTGAATCCAGCCCCTACTCGCCCCTCAGCAAAGTACCATAGTTTACTGACAGGGCCGGTTGCCGGTGTTGGTGGTGGAGTCGGGCTGGGTGACTGAGATGGGGATGGCGTAGGAATGGGTGCAGGAACTGAGGCATAACTACGTAAATACTGGTAAATAAAGATTCCCATTTGAGCAGCTGGCATGCCTGAATAATCAGTGATGAGCTGAGGATACTTGCAGACTGACCCTGCTGAAACCCACGACCAGCTTATCCAGCCTATTTTATGAGCATCGAAATAGGAGAGTAATTGACTCATGTAGCTCGTGCCACAATCATATTCTCCACTTTCAGCAGAGATCACCGCATATGTGTTGCTGATATTACCAAAAGAAGCATCCCAATTAGGTGGTTGTTTGCCATTGTACGGATAGGGGTGTGTATCATACACGACGTTCGTGCCGGTTATAGGATACGTAGCAATCTGGCTGAGATCATAGCCCCAATCCATCCCTCCTACCAGCACCAGGTTAACAGCGCCTGTTCCACGCACAGCATCAACCAGTGCTTGCATACCAACGCTCTGATATGTAAATGTCTGCGTACATACACAATCGCTTACCCAGGATGTGTCATTGGTAATAGTGCATGGAGCTGCCCAACACGACCAGGCCCCTGGATGCGGTTCATTAAACAATTCAAAAAGCACATTGGAGTAGCTGCTATAGATCGTAGCAACCTGTTTCCAGAAAGTGATACTATCGCTATCGGGCATTTGCCAGGCCGCACCTCCACCTGCAGCTTGCCCTCCTGCATCAGTCCATTGAAGATCGAGTACAATATTCAGATGCAATGAAGTGAGTATATCAACAGATGTCTTTACGAGATTTTGATATTGAGCGGGAGTACACTGTTGAGAAGGTTGTCCATTGAGCCAGTAGCTTTCGCTAAGCGGTAGCCGAACAGTGTTGGCGTACCAATACGTTCCACTGGATGTATTCGTGCCAGATCCCATATATGCTAGATGTTGAGCGTCAAAAAATCCATCCCCTTTACAGTCATACTCCAGGCCATCGCGTCCAATACCATGAAACAAATATTGTTTGCCGTCAGAACCTAGAATAGCATTGCCCTGCACGGAGTAAGGGCCGTTCGCGTATTGATTGTAGGGTAAAGATGCTGTTGATTGGGCACGAGAAGAATTTTGCGCATTATGCGCCCAAATAGAGCTAAATGGCTGAAAACAGAACATGCTGATTGAAACGACAGCCAGGATAAGCATCCCCAACAATCTCACTTTATTTGAGTGCGACATCTACAATATCCTTACATATACAGGCATTTCTTTTGAGTTTCGAAGGCTTTTCGTTCAAACTGCGTTGAGAGGATCATTGGAAACAAAATCGTTACTATAATGGTCATAAAAGCCGTTCTACCTGAAAATAAACCCTGAAATCGTCGTTTTTACGGTTTTCATCGTAGCCCTTAGGACTATTATGTAGATAAAGGATGAACCCGTAGCAAACCAGAGGT
>CAVPEB010000038.1:0-49298 GCA_963702765.1 uncultured Chloroflexia bacterium | reverse complement strand
GTCAGTCATTTGATCAGAATGAATTGGTGCGAATTTGGGTCATCCATCATCTTGAGATTATTGGTGAAGCTGCTCGTTCTATTCCGCAAGAATTCAAAAATAGTCATCCAGAAGTACCTTGGCAACAAATCAGTAGAATGCGGAATGTTCTGATTCACATCTATTTCGGAGTAGATACAGACATTATATGGGAGGTGGTACAACAAGACCTTCCTGTCCTGAAATCTAGCGTCGATGCGCTGCTAGCTAACCAGGAAGGAGTATCTAACACCTGATACTACCTAACGCCTGAGGCGCTTGAATTGTTGAATTAGAACACTATATCTGGTAACATGGTCGCAACCTCAAGTGGAATATTAGGAAAAAAGAGCAGTACACCCCACGGGGCGTGCTGCTTTTTCACTATATTTAATGGAAAAGAGCCAGATAAAGGAGAGCAAACCATGGTTACACAACAGAAGCCAGAGGAGGTTGCTGCTAAAGGCGCGGGTCTCGTCCTGCTAACGCTTGCTTCAGCTCAGTTTCTCATGACCCTGGACAGTTCAGTCATGAATGTGTCGATCGCGACGGTCGCGAAAGACGTAGGCACGACGGTTACCGGGATCCAGACTGCTATCACGTTCTACACGCTTGTGATGGCGACCCTGATGCTCACCGGTGGCAAGATTGGAGCCATTATCGGACGTCGACGCGCTTTCTCCATCGGCTGCGTGATCTACGCAGCCGGATCGCTCACAACAGCTCTGGCGCCAAACCTTGGCATTCTGATACTCGGTTGGTCGTTCCTGGAAGGCATTGGCGCTGCGCTGATCATGCCCGCTGTTGTGGCCCTGGTCGCTATCAATTTCGCGCCGCAACGCCGCTCGAGTACGTATGGTACGATCGCGGCAGCAGGTGCGATAGCCGTTGCCCTTGGGCCTTGATCGGTGGGGCCTTCACGACGTTTGCATCCTGGCGATACGTCTTCGTAGGAGAAGTGATTATCGTCCTCGTGATCCTCGTACTGTCCCGCCGCATCCAGGATGCTCCATCGACCGAGCAACACCGCCTCGACTATGTTGGCTCCATCCTCTCCGTCCTTGGACTGGGATTGGCTGTCTTCGGAGTCTTGCGTTCGAGTGTCTGGGGATGGATCGTACCAAAGCAAGACGCGCCGTCGATCTTCGGACTATCGCTGGTGGCGTGGCTGATCCTGGCTGGACTCCTCATCCTGTGGGGGTTGTTTTCCTGGGAGCGGCGTCTGGAGAAAGAGGGTAAGGAGCCACTTGTTCGCCCGTCGATGTTCCGGAATTGACAACTCGTCAGTGGACTGACGATGTTCCTCTTCCAGTTCTTTATCCAGGCTGGCATCTTTTTCACTATCCCATTGTACCTTTCGATTGTGCTTGAGTTATCGGCGCTCCAGACCGGGATCCGGCTCATACCGCTATCGCTCGCGCTGCTGGCCTCGGCGATCGGGGTACCGAGGCTCTGGCCAAAGGCCTCGCCACGGCGCGTGGTGCGCATAGGCCTTCTCCTGCTTCTGGTCGCTACTGTCCTGCTGATCGCTCTACTAGACGCGGATGCGACTGCCTCTGTCGTCACCGTCCCGCTCTTGATCATGGGCTTGGGATCCGGCGCGCTCGCATCGCAGCTTGGAGCTGTGACAGTGTCAGCGGTTCCCGATAAAGATAGTTCTGAGGTTGGTGGACTGCAAAACACAGCCTTGAACCTCGGCGCTTCGCTGGGTACAGCCCTGGTTGGTTCGGTGCTGATTATGATCCTGACGACGTTGGTCCTCCAGGGTGTACTCGCCAATCCGAGCATTCCTGATAGCCTCAAGGCGGATGCGCAGACCACGTTTGGCGCAGGTGTGCCGTTCCTCTCCGACACGGCCGTGCGTACGGGTCTTGAAGCGTATGGGGCCTCGGAGGCGACCATCCAGGAGGTGTTGCAAATTAACGCAGATGCGCGCCTTGCCGCGTTGCGGGGAGCGATGTTCGTCGTTGTGATCGCGGCAACGCTCGCGCTCTTCTTCACCAGGAGAATTCCTACTGAGCCGCCTGGTTCGACCTCCACGGTTCCCAAAGAACAGGAGGTACCCTCCTGACGGCTAATCCCCTTGACCTGGGCTCCTCAATTTTGTTAAAATAACATCGTATCACGATATAAATTAGTGAGGCAATATGAGCTACGATCAAGAAATTACTCTTTCTCAATATCAATCGCTGGCAGAATTCCGCTATCAACTTCGTCGTTTTTTACATTTTAGCGAGCAAGCTGCACGTTCTGTGGGACTTGAACCTCAACAACACCAGTTGCTTCTCACTCTAAAAGGGTTACCTCAAGGAAGGCCTGCGACTGTGAGTGAGGTAGCAGAACGGTTACAGATTCAGCATCACAGTACGGTTGAACTGATTGACCGCATGGTTGATAAGAACCTGTTGGAACGTTCACGAGATGAAAACGACCAGCGAAAGGTAATCATTCATCTCACTCTCTATGGTGAAGAAGTATTGCGTAAATTATCATTGCTTCACCGTACAGAACTACGCTCATCTGGGCCTGCGCTTGTTCGTGCGCTTCATTCGGTGATCAATGGAGAAGATCAGAATCTTCTCGGGAATGAGTAACGTGGGCATAACAATCTCTGGATTATGGCAAAAAAGTATACGAGGTCTACGAAATCTTGGCAATCATGAAGCGCTTGGTAAACTTGGCGATTTCACGACGACTCCACGCATTTGTCTCATTTCCTTGATGGCCGTTGGTATTGGAGTTGTAAGCGCATTTGTGGCGCTGATTTTGCTCAGACTGATAAGCCTCTTTACCAATCTCTTTTTCTTTCAACGTTGGAGCACTGCGCTTGTCTCACCAGCGGATAATCAGCTTGGCGTGTTTGTCATCATTGTTCCCATCATAGGTGCCTTGATCATAGGCGTTATGGCGCGTTATGGCTCAGAGCGCATTCGAGGACATGGTATTCCTGAGGCAATTGAGGCCATTCTTATGAACGGGAGCCGCGTTGATCCAAAAGTTGCTGTCTTGAAACCGTTATCTTCTGCTATCTCGATTGGCTCGGGTGGCCCCTTTGGCGCTGAAGGACCGATCATCATGACAGGCGGGGCGATTGGCTCGCTCATCGCGCAATTTTTTCATCTCTCTGGTTCCGAGCGCAAGACGTTGCTGGTTGCAGGAGCAGCCGGAGGAATGTCGGCAACATTCGCTGCACCAGTCGCTGCGGTCCTGCTGGCAGTTGAATTGTTGCTCTTCGAGTGGAAGCCACGAAGCCTGATACCTGTGGCGTTGGCAAGTGCCACTGCTGCCGTAATGCGCCGGTACATTATTGGTATGGGGCCACTCTTTCCAACTCCACCTCATCCAGCATTTATCGGCCCCTTTGGTGTGCTCGGGTGTGTCGTTGTTGGGTTGCTGGCGGGCGCGCTTTCAGCTCTGCTGACAATGGCTGTTTATGCCAGTGAAGATGCCTTCCGTCGCTTGCCAATTCATTGGATGTGGTGGCCTGCTCTTGGTGGTCTGGTGGTGGGCATAGGTGGCTTGATCTTTCCTCAAGCTCTAGGTGTTGGGTATGACACTATAGGCGCCTTGCTCCAGGGCAATGTGACAATGCAGGTAATTCTGGGAGTGCTGCTGATCAAATCGACGATCTGGGCGGTTTCACTCGGGTCAGGGACATCGGGAGGTGTTCTGGCTCCACTGTTGATGATGGGTGGCGCACTTGGCGGATTAGCCGCTTTGATTCTACCAAACCTGGGTCCAGGCTTCTGGGAGCTAGTGTGTATGGGTGCTATTCTTGGTGGCACCATGCGCTCACCGTTTACCGGCGTGATCTTTAGCCTGGAACTCACCCATGATGTTAATATGCTTTTACCTCTGCTGATTGCCTGTGTCATTGCCCATGGATTTACGGTCATTGTCATGCGCCGTTCGATCTTGACTGAGAAAATTAGCAGGCGAGGCTACCATTTGAGTCGCGAATACGCGGTCGATCCACTAGAAATTATCTTTGTTCGCGAGGCCATGCGTACAAATATCGTTGCTTTATCAGACACATTTACTCAACAGGATTTGGAAGATATACTACACGACCATCAAAGTCTCAATGATCGGTCTCAACGGTTGTATCCCTTAGTAGATGGTGAGCAACATTTGAAAGGTGTGGTAACGCTCAAGGATTTGCAGCAACACCTCAAAGGAGAAAATGCTCCTCCTCAAGAAGGTATCTCTGATACCCAACAAAGCGATGGCACAGAGCATTCAGATACAAGCGGGATGGTATGTGTCGATACCACTAAGCCGTTACTACATTATGTACATACTCATCCGGTAGTAGCCTACCCGGATGAGCCCTTACGCGCAGTGATCGACCGCATGGCTGAGACAGGCTTCACGCGTCTGCCAGTTGTTGAACGCAACAATTCTCGAAAGTTGGCTGGGATGATCTCATTGCATGATCTATTGAAAGCCAGAGGACGCAGTCTCGAAGCGGAACACCATCGAGAGCGTGTGCTGCGTTTGCGCTTGCAGCTCCCCACACGTCGAAAAGAAGAGATCAAGCAGGTATAGATAATAGGCTAAATGCTTCCAAGACCTCTATCACCAAGATGAAATGCAAGTGGTTTTCACCTGGCGCTCACGCCTGTAGTCTCGCAAGGGTCGACGTGGGCAAGACCCTGATGCCAACTATAGGCATCTTGTGATAGAGTGTGAAGTAAAGCAACAGGTCAGGAGGTACTCATGTCCGATTCATTCGAATCTCATTTCTCTCTTCCACCTGAATTCTTCGAGCATTATGCCAGTGGGTATGAGGCTCAACGCTTACAGAGCGGCTCCAGTCAGATTGAGTTGGCGCGGACCCAGGAACTGGTGATGCGATACGTGCCCCCCACTCCTGCGGTGATTTTCGATGTAGGTGGTGGTCCTGGCGTGTACGCTTGCTGGCTGTCGAAACTGGGTTATAAAGTGCATCTCGTCGATGCGACTCCCCTGCATGTAGAACTGGCGCGGAAGGCTTCCCAAGGGCAACCAGAAGCCCCCCTTGCAAGTATAGAGGTCGGTGACGCTCGAAGCATCAGTCGCCCTGACGCTAGCGTAGATGTTGTGCTCATGTTTGGTCCGTTGTACCACCTGACCGCGCGAGTTGATCGGCTCATGGCTCTGCGTGAAGCGCATCGTGTCCTGCGATCTGGAGGCCTCCTGCTCGCCGTAGGCATTTCTCGCTTCACCTCTGCGCTCGATGGTCTGCGCCAGGGCTTGTTTAACGATCCAGCCTTCGCCCAGATTGTCGAGCGCGACCTGCAAGATGGGCAGCATCGCAACACGACGAACCACCCGATGTATTTCACGACCGCCTTCTTTCATCATCCAAAAGAACTGCAAGCCGAGGTCGAGGAAAGCGGTTTCCTGTATGAAAAGACGCTGCCTGTCGAAGGGCCATTATGGCTTTCACACTATGTGGCAGCGAACTTCTCGGACCAGAAGCGGCGCGAACAATTGCTGGCGCTGGCACGTTCGCTCGAAGATGAACCCTCTCTGCTTGGTGCCAGCGCGCATCTGTTGGTTGTTGCACGCAAAGCATAGCCACCCGTATCCATGACCAGAAATCGCTTCATGCCTTCTCACTCACAGAAGCAGCTTCATATGGTATCCTGTCCCATCACTCTTCCACTCATCTCCCATTTGTTGTTTCACATCTCCGTAAATCTTACTTGGAAGCATGTAGGTAATTGTTTTAGCCTCAGCACTCCTTTATGAAGTGGATGAAAAGATGATACTTTGTTGGTTGTGATTGTGACTAACTTCAGCGTATATCTTTATAGTAGATACATCCGAATTTTAACTGGTTTGAATGCCATACAGGTAGAAAGAAATGCACACATCACCAAATTCACGTGGACGACTCCAGAAAATCAAGGCAGCTTTGCGTGGCTGGTTTATCAAAATAGGGCTTGAACCACCCCCTGATGAGTCATACAATAAAGAAAAACAGCTCAGTAGAGAGCAAGAACAGGCGCAAAGAGATTTGTACTCTCACCAACAACGAAAACCAAGGTATTGGTGAATATTCCCTGAGCCCCTTAAACAGCTTCCAGTTTGTTATCAAAAAAAGCAGACAAAAACTCCAGGTGCATAACACCGCAATCGTTGCGCCCAAAAATACCGCGCATTTTGAGCGGTATATGAGCGGTATTTTCGATAAATATTAGTAATATGCACAGATGGTGCAGATGATCTTGCAAAGTAGCCATGATGCTGTGGAATAGCACAGACTATGCGAAAAAATCCTATAATGTAAGAACATACATTGCTCTTTGAAAAAGAGACAAGAAAGGGATATACATCTCCATGACGAGCAAAGACGAGCATTTACTTGCAGAGAGCGAGCGTCTCCAAAAGGGTGGAGTTGAAAAATATCACGAACGCAATCGAGAACAGAAAAAGCTCTTTGCGCGTGAACGCCTGAAATTGCTTCTCGATGATGGCAAGATAGAGTTTGAAGATGGCATGTTCGCCGAAAATCAGAACCCCGAATTGCCAGCCGATGGCAATATTACAGGTATTGGTCGGATTCATGGTCGACCTGTAGCTTTTAGCGCATCGGATTCGACGGTCAAGGCGGGATCAGCTGGTGAAAAAGGGGTTCAAAAAAGCCTGCGTATTCAGGAAATGGCAATGCAGATGCGCATCCCTATATTTTATTTGATTGACTCAGCCGGCGCGCGCATCACCGACCAGGTACGTCTTTTCCCTGGACGTAATCAAGGTGGTCGCACTTTTTATAATCAGGTGAAAATGTCCGGTGTGGTGCCACAAATCGCTCTCATGTTTGGTCCCTCTCCAGCAGGGGCAGCCTACACTCCCGCATTTGCCGACATCGCCATTATGGTCGAAGGCAATGCCAGCGCTTACCTGGGATCCCCGCGTATGGCCGAAATGGTTACTCGCGAAAAGGTCACACTTGAAGAGATGGGTGGAGCGAGAATGCATTGTACCGTGTCTGGACTTGGTGATTTCCTGGTGGAAAGTGAAGAAGACGCAATTCGTACAGCCAGGGACTATTTCAGCTATATGCCCCAGAACTACCTGGACAAACCTGCCGATGCCGAGCCACAACCGCCTTCTAGTGATCGTCCCCTACAAGATATCGTACCAGAGGCACAGAACAAGCCTTTCAATATGTACGATTTTATCCTCTCGCTGGTGGATGGAGGGAGTTTTCTCGAAGTCAAAAAACTCTTCGCTCAGGAATTGATCACAGGCTTTGCTCGTCTCGAAGGACGCGCAGTAGGCATCGTTGCCAATCAGCCGCGAGTCAAAGGAGGCGTTATTTTCACCGACTCATCGGACAAAGGGACGCGCTTTGTCAACACGTGCAACGCATTCAACATCCCTTTACTCTTTCTTGCGGATGTTTCGGGTTTCATGATTGGTTCAGCCGTAGAAAAGGCAGGTATCATTCGTCATGGAGCCAAGTTCATAGCGGCAGTGTCCCAGGCTGTGGTACCAAAGATCTCAGTCATAGTGCGCAAGTGTTATGGTGCCGGACTGTACGCAATGGCTGGTCCAGCCTTTGGCACAGATGCAGTGCTGGCTCTACCGACCGCACAGATTGCCGTTATGGGTCCAGAAGCCGCAATTAATGCCGTCTTTGCCAATCAGATCGCTGAAATGTCCGAAGATCAACGCGAGCCATTCCGCAAGATGATGGAAGCGAAGTATGCCGAAGATATCGATATCTATCGTCTTGCCTCCGAGTTGATCGTCGATAACATCACACCATTTGAATCCCTACGCTCTGAACTCATCGCTCGTTTCAGCGTTTACCAGACCAAAGAGGCTCGTTTCTCAGAGTGCCGCAACCCAATTTATCCAGTGTAATTCTGGTCAATTTTTATTGTCTATAGTAGAAAATCGGAGATGCAGATTTCCGAAAAGAAAGGAACAACATAATGAACAAAGTACGCTGGGGAGTCCTCAGTACTGCCAATATTGGCACAGGCAAAGTTATTCCCGCCATGCAAAAAAGCAAATACATCGAATTTAATGCCCTCGCATCACGCAATCTGGAAAAAGGCAAAGCCGCAGCAGCACAATTAGGTATTCCCCGTGTGTATGGATCGTATGAAGAACTGCTCGCTGACCCCAACATTGACGCTATTTATAATCCACTTCCTAATCATCTACATGTACCCTGGTCGATCAAAGCGCTTGAGGCGGGTAAACATGTACTTTGCGAAAAGCCCATCGCTATGACATCTGCCGAAGCCCAAAAACTTGCCGATGCTGCCAGACAATATCCTCAACTGAAGGTAATGGAAGCGTTTATGTATCGTTTCCATCCACAATGGCAGAAAGCGCGGCAAATGGTTAACGAAGGAAAAATCGGAGAGCTAAGAACAGTACAATCATTTTTCTCTTACTATCTCGTCGACGCGAATAATATCCGCAACATAGCCGAGGCTGGTGGTGGTGGAATGATGGACATCGGTTGCTATACGGTTTCGCTTTCACGTTATATCTTTGGCACCGAGCCCGAGCGAGTCAGCGGTATAGTAGAGTACGATCCACGCTTCAACACTGATCGCCTCTCCTCGGGTATACTTGATTTTGGCTATGGAACTGCAACCTTCACATGTTCAACACAATTAGTGTCGTATCAACGTGTGAACATCTTCGGCACTACTGGTCGCATCGAGATCGAGATCCCTTTCAACGCTCCTTCAGATAAGCCGTGCAAAATCTGGTATCAAAATGGAGAAGAGATCGAGGAAATCCAATTTGACATCTGCGATCAGTATACTCTCCAGGGCGACGCATTTTCACAAGCCATACTGAACAATACTAATGTCCCCACGCCAATTGAAGATGCTGTTGCCAACATGAAAGTAATCGAGGCCATTAATCGCAGTTCTAAAAGCGGTACATGGGTGTAAAAGACTATCTTGAAGCGGCCAGTTGGTGTCATCCTTCGCGTCAGCGAAGGATGACACCAACTGGCCGCTTTGTCTCTCTCCACCTGATTTCTCATGTAACTCCTCAACGTATTGGATAGTAGATGAGTCCACCTGGAAATTACCCTCATCTTTCTCGTCAGACCAGGCGGGAACAGGTATTTTGTATGCTGAAAAACAAGTATGTATCCAGGCGTGTGGCCTGGTATAGTCTTCTAATGGCGATATTATTTATGGTTCTCGTAGCTTGTGGAGGAGATAGTAACACTATCACAGCCAGAACTGATCCGACGGTTGCCGTCACATCTAGCGTTGGTCTGACGAATACTCCATCTGACCTATCTCCTACATCGGAACCGAAGGGATTAATGCCCACAACCACTAGACCAGGTCCAACATCAACATTGCCTAGACCTACTTCGACGGCAACTATCTCTAGGCCAAGTCCCACACCTATTCCGCCGAAACCATCACCTTCTCCAACACCACAAAAACCTACTCCGACCCCGACACAAGTTTCGACAGTAGTTGTCACAATCACAACAGATAGGACTGGCGCATTTACCTTTGGTCCACCGGCTCTGAACGTTACTGCCGGAACCACCGTTATCTGGAATAATACTACTTCTGCACCACATACAGTAACTGGGAGTTCATTTGGGAGTGGAACCATCTCTCCTGGAGGATTGTTTAGTTTCAAATTCACCCAGGTTGGCACATTTGCTTACCACTGTATGTTTCATCCCTATATGATTGCCTCGATTAACGTGAGTTGAGCCTGAAATTCTGCATAGATTTGCTTTCCTGGATGGTATAATGAGGCAACTTGTACTGCTTTACAGAATCAAGGTATTTTGTCCTGTAAAGCAGCTACCAGAAAGGGAGTAATTGTAGTAGATGTCAGATACCCCCGCTTGAAATCAGGGGGCTTGTGTCTAGTCTCGACCGCAACTCTGGTACCTCGCGAGGAGTGCCAGCTTTGGCTGCATCGACTGACACATCGGGCACTTCTGACAAGAGGCCCGTCCTTATCCAGCATGCCGGACAAGGAGCGTTATTCGTCGACCACGAGTGTTTTACCCAGGCATGGACGCGCTACGCCTGGAACCCGGCCACTCAGTTGTGAAGGAACCCGTAGGCAAACCGTCTCGCGTCTTCCGAACCAGAGTGCCTAAGCCTACATGGATCTCTTCTTTTTGTACGTACAAAAAACGGAAATGGAAGAAAGGAGAACGGAGATGTGCTTGCGCACACAAGTAGCTTGTGCCTACGCACAACTGCTTGTCCCCATGTCCCCATGCGGACAAGAGGCCATTCCTCCCCCGCCTCTGCGTCGGGGGTTTCCTGGCCAACTGTTATGAAACGCGTAGTATCCAACATGGCAGGCGTCGTCCTGGAATTCCTGGTCAAACCTGGTGAGGAAATTGCGGTTGATCAAGATGTCGTCATGCTCGAGTCGATGAAGATGCAGATACCCGTTCAATCAACTGTTTCCGGTACAGTCAAAACGCTCAAAGTAAACGAAGGAGACTTTGTCGACGATGGCGACGTCCTCCTGGAAGTGGAATAAAAGACAAAGCGCTTTAGCAAGATGCAAGTCGTTAATCATTAAAAATTAGAGTAGTTTTATAGCGACGTAAGTCGCCAACAACTAAAGTATCGAAGTGGAAGTTTGCGGCTGCGCCGCAAACTTCCACTTCGATACATAAAATAAGCGAGGCCCGCTTGCGGGCCGAGAAGTCTAAGAACACCCTACAACATCTATGCCATCTCAACCAATTTGCAAACAATGTAAACAACCAATCTGGGGAAACTATATTGATGCCCTTGGAGCCACCTGGCACCCGGAGCACTTCCTTTGCGTTGCCTGCCACAAGCCTATTCGCGATGCCAGTTTTAACATGCACGAGGGTATGCCTTACCACCCCGAATGCTACCGCCAACAAGTAGCGCCTCGCTGTGCCTACTGCGGCAAGCCACTTATAGGCGAATACCTGGTTGATCATTGGGGCACTATGTTTTGTAAAGAACACCAGGGAAGGTATCCCACTTGTGCTTATTGTGGTCGCCTGGTGCCGCCCCAACAGCAGGAACAGGGTGTGAAAAGCGGCGAAAGCATATGTTGCCCTATCTGTCGAGCAAGCGCAATTGAAACTATCGATCAGGCTCGACCACTGTTTTCTCGCCTGATTCAGTGGGTCAATAGCCAGGGCCTTGTATACAGTAACCTTCACCTGTCGCTGGAGTTGGTCGACCAGCAAAAGTTGGGGAGATTGATCACAGGGCGTCCCGGCACTGCGGGCATTCATTCTCAAGGTGTGACACTGAGTACTACACATTCCTTGAATGGGAAAGTAACTAAAACAGAAGTGAATGGCATTGCTGTTCTGGAAGGTATGCCTTCATTAACATTTCAAGGTGTGACAGTCCACGAACTTGGCCATGTCTGGCTGGTAGTACATGATGTAAAGGATGTACCATTGTGGGCTGAGGAAGGCTTCTGCGAACTTCTTGCACATCGCTATTACACTCAGATAAATACAGAAGAAAGCCGCTATCATGCTCAGGGTATTGAAAAGAATCCTGACTCTGTTTATGGCGCTGGCTTTAGGCGAGTGCATGCTGAATCTGATCACTTGGGCTTTCAGAGATTTGTAGATACTCTCCAAAAGACGAAGAGATTTCCTGCTCTTTAACTTAGAAAAGGTTCAAATGCAGTGGAAAGTTCCTGATGAACAAACATCTCTAGGAGTGTCATTCTGAGCGTGAGCGAAGAATCTTGCTGCCCATATTTATATGTTTATAGGAGGTAACAGCATGCAAGTTCGATCTGCTATGCCCAATGACGCTAAGGCCATTGCCACAATTTATAACCAAGGCATCGAGGATCGTATCGCCACTTTCGAGACCCACTTCCGTTCAGCCGAGGATGTACAAGCCTGGCTTGGTGATGTGCATCCTGTTCTGGTTGTCGAAAAAGACGACGAGATTATCGCCTTTGCCTCTTCTTTTGCCTATAGCGCTCGCGAGTGTTACGCTGGTATCGCTGAGTGTTCGGTCTACGTCAAGCGTGACATGCGCCATCATGGAGCTGGCCGAATAGCGCTGGAAGCCCTCATTCGTGCAGCTGAAGAAGCGGGCTTCTGGAAATTGGTTTCGCGAGTCTTCATTGACAACAAAGCCAGCAGGAAACTCATAGGTTCACTCGGTTTTCGGGAAGTTGGTATCTATGAAAAACATGCAAAGCTTGATGATGTGTGGCGCGATGTAATCATCGTAGAACGGCTGATTAGGAGCAATCTCAAATAAGCATATTTTGAGATTGCTCAAGACCAGGTGAGGAAAAACTATGTATATCCCAAAACATTTTCGCGAAGATGATCTCGATACTCTTCACAAATTCATGCAAGCATATAGCTTCGCAACGCTTATCACACAACATGAAGGCGTGCCATTCGCAACACACCTGCCATTTTTACTGGACTCCCAGCGAGGTCCAAATGGCACGTTACTTGCTCATATGGCACGTGCCAATCCTCAGTGGCATGATTTCAATAATGAACAGGAAGTCCTGGTGATCTTTCAAGGTCCGCATGCTTACGTCTCTCCATCCTGGTATGAAATCGAACTTAGCGTTCCTACCTGGAACTATGCTGCCGTTCATGCCTACGGTATTCCCCGCATCATTGAAGATAGCGAAGAACTCTATCAGCTCTTGAAAATCCTCATCGAAACTCACGAGGCCCAGTTCGAAAACCCATGGCCATTCCAGTTACCGGATGACTATCTACAAAAAATGATGCATGGCATCGTTGGCTTTGAAATCGAAATCACCCGGCTTGAAGGCAAATTCAAATTGAGCCAGAACCGAACTGAATCCGAACGAGAGATCGTTATCGCAGCTCTACAAGAATCTCCATGATACACAGCCTGTAGCAGAATTGATGACAATAAAGAAGTAACCTGTATTTGTAACAGTTGCATCAGTTGCATCAGTTGTAACAGGTATTATTGCAAATCTTTGTTTATTCACCTTGCCAGAAATAAGTTTGAGCACACATTTGAATGTTGAAGAGTGGAGAGAGCGTATTTTCTGGTAAGAATTGTAACAGTTGCATCAGTTGTAACCGAAAAATTGCTTCTACGTAACCTTTTCCCTCATTTTGGTCACTATCTATGAGAAGAGAAAACAGTAAAGGTCGTGATGGAACAAATAACGGATGCTGAACTGGTCGCTAAAGTTTGTCTAGGCGACAAAGAGGCTTTTGGCCTGCTCGTTGAGCGATATCAACAGATGGTTGGGCACATCGCAAATAAGATGATCGCCGATGAATGGGTTGCTCGCGAACTAGCGCAAGAGGCGATCTTACAAGCATATCTCTCGCTTAATCATCTGAAGGATGCTTCACGCTTTAAAAGTTGGCTTTATGGCATAACGCTCAATATTTGTCGCAGCTATCTCCAGGATCAGAAGATAGACATGCTCTCGTTAGAAACCATCATGGGAGGTGTGCGCAGCGATACTATCACCAACTTTGACAATACGATCGATCCGCAAACTATTGCCGAGGCGCATGATCTCCATCGCCTTGTGTTGGATACCATAGATGAACTCTCGTCAAGGGACAAAGAAGCAACGATGCTATTCTATTATGAGCAACTTACCCTCCACGAAATAGCTGCTCTCTCTGGTGTTTCCGTTGGTGCAATAAAGGGCCGTCTACACCGGGCGAGAAAGCAGCTTCAAGAGCGGCTTTCAATAGTTCATGCATCCGAGCGGAGAAAGGAACAAAGGAAGATGAATATTAGGCAGGTTATGATTGCAGCTGTAAGAGAGCATCCTGGCACCAGGCAATGCTTTGTGGTCTTGAAGGACGATGATGAAGCTCGACTTGTTATTTGTATTGGAAGACCTGAGGCGTTGACAATTGCAGCCGGTCTCACCAAAATCTCTCCACCAAGACCTATGACAGCTCATCTTATGGTATCGCTATTCGAAGTTACAGGCTTACAGCTCAAAGAAGTGCGTATCGAAGGCTGCAAGGATGACATTTTCTATGCAGCAATCACCGTTGCTAATGGTAAAGGTGAGCACGATTTAGATGCGAGGCCAAGTGACGCACTTGCTCTGGCTGTGCTCTTGAATCGTCCCATTTTTGTTGCAGATACTCTGATGAAGCAATTTGAACAGGCATTACCGTTTGAACGATTAGAACTTCACTCAGAGTTCCGTGAAGTCAATCGTGACATAGTCTTGAACGAGCACAAAGGACAGAAGGAAGATCTCATGCAGTTCTTTGCCTCTTTGAATCGAAGCATCCACGAATTAGAACTGCAGAAAGAGAAAGAAGAGCGTGAGGAAACGAAGCGGGAATACATTGCCTCCTGGAAAGAAGAACACAGGCAGAATCAGCAAGAGGCGTGATATTAAAGGCCAACAGTATCAGAAAGTGTTGTCACATGATGACATCACCCATTGTTCGCACGGCTTGCCGTACGGGCCAAACTGCGGTGGCCTCTATCCCTAGGCATCTGCTGTCGGGACTACGTGTTCCTGTCTGCAGGTTCGCTGTCTGTGCTTCTCATGGAACCCATGAGGCTTGCGAAACGGCATCGGAATCTCGCGCCAGCCTTTTACGAGAGGCGCGACTTCGCCTCTCAACCTCTCGCTCCGTAGAACGATTGTACTACACATGGAGAGGGATGTCAAGAAAGAACGCAAGCATGGATGACACTCCCTGCCCTGATTTGACACAAGTTCGAACGAACGTTGACTACACCTCCCATTCTCACTCACGGGAGGCTATAAAGGTTTCCCCTTCGGCTCATCCAGCCCTTTTTGTTTATAGTAGTAACAGAGCGATGAAGCCCTGAAGTCCTTGGAGGGAGCACTATGCCAAATTGCTCGGCGAGGACGGTTTGATATTTATGATCGGTGAGCAAGCGCTCTGCTCGCTCGCCGTCGATTGTCGTTATCAAGAGCTGATCGCTCAAGGTGATCCTTCCAGAGCGTTTTGCCAAAGAGCAGACACGTTTCTGGGTAAAATGCGACTCTGGAGAGGTTTGTTGATATCTGCACATGTCGGCAAAATCACCCAACACATGTGGCTGTAAGGTAAAACGGTAGGCAGGCTTCCATGAGCCGTCCCACTCTTGATAGATCCAGGCTCCTGCGTCGCGCTCCAGGCGATAACTGCCTCCATCCTGTGCCTGGACCAGGGAAGCATGCATACGTAACGGCTGGCGAAATGATTCTCCAAAGCCTACATCAGCTATCCAATCTTCCTCAAGATGGACCAGCAGCGAAAGACTGGTCAAATTCCGGGCCGAATCCGCCAGTCGAGCTGGCTACAGCAGCCGAGAGCATATCTACCTGAAAGCCAAGTGCGCGCAGCAATAGCGCGAACAGACCATTCAATTCATAACAAAAACCACCACGGTTCTGTCAAGGCACACAATGTGTGTAATGTCGGCTCAAGTGAACCATGATAGTGTATGCGCTCAAGGTATCGCTGAATATCCACTGCTCGCTCCGTGCTTACATTTTTCCCTATTCTACTCTGCTGAAGCCGACCTGACATGAGCCATTCGACCAGTTTACGGCCTGTACAAGAGCATTACGCTTACTGCACAATCGAAGACGTTACCTCTAAGAAAACAGATGGTCTGGTCGTTCTTTCTTTGCTCTGGCTCAATCTTTGTGAGTACCACTCCAGGTTGATGTATATTACCTTGCGAGCGCGGGACCCCAGGACGCCACACTATCCGGTGCAATGATGATCACTGCATGCTTTTCCAACTCCATGCTTCTGTATTGAATGTAACGCTCACGCAGCAAAACAAGCGCCTTTGCATGCAGTGAATCGTCCGATTGAATCAATCCGGCATGTCCATGCACAAGCACGTAACCCAGTCGTGACCAGTCTTCATCATACTGGTCAATCAGTAGGGAGGCCTCGTGACGTGCTTCAATGTTGCGTACACGTCGTAATTTGCTTTCATCAACCTTCTTCGGTTTTTCATCGAGCGGTATGTAAAAATGTGTACCATCATAGGCAAAACAGACAGGCACGATGTGCGGATGTCCATCAAAATCAGCAGTAGCCAGCCGTGCTACTCGTTGTGTATTCGTGAATATAATCTCAATTTCTGTTAATGTTGTGCGCTTTGTCATATTTTTATTGTAACATTCCCACATGCAGGTGATACCATATCTGTGAAATGTAGGGGTATCCCTTGCGGATACCTGGTGGTATGTGGTGATGATTAAACATTGCAATTCACTCCATGTTTGTGAAAGGAAACAAATACTATGTCCCATACTAATATCAAACTCTATGGCACCAACTGGTGTAGTGACTGCAAACGCAGCAAAAAATTTCTGGGAGAACAGCGCGTCCACTACGATTTTATTAACATCGAAGAAGATATGGAAGGTCAGGCTTTTGTACAAAAGCTACAAAATGGAGGTTTAACAATACCGACCATCGTATTTGAAGATGGCTCAACCCTTATTGAGCCATCAAATGCAGATCTGGCTGCGAAATTAGGTCTCGAAACGAAAGCTAAGTGTGAGTTTTATGACCTCATTATCGTCGGAGGGGGGCCAACAGCTCTAACGACTGCAATTTATGGAGCGCGCGATGGCTATGACGTTCTGGTCATCGAAAGGAGCGGTCTTGGGGGACAGGCTGGTATTACTGAGCGACTTGATAATTATCCCGGTTTCCCAGAGGGAGTAACAGGCGCTGAATTTGCCGAGCGCATCATAGAGCAGTCTAAACGCTACGGTGTAGAATTACTTTCGGCCCAGAATGTTGTAAGGGTAGGCAATGATGAGGATGCCCACTTTGTAGAAACTGAAGCAGGGCATCGATACCGTAGCAATGCCGTTTTGATTGCAACTGGATCGACATACAGGCGTCTTAAGGTTCCAGGAGAGGACGATTACATTGGCGCTGGCGTGCATTTCTGCGCAACCTGCGATGGCCCATTTTACAAAGGGCGTGAAGTAGCCGTCATTGGCGGCGGGAATAGTGCGGTTGAAGAGGCAGCTTTCTTGACGCGTTTTTGCCCTAAGGTCACAATTCTGGCGCGTGGTTCAGAACTGAGTGCTAACAAGATAGCTGTTGATAAAGCGCTCAATTCTCCAGAAATGGAAGTACTTTTCAATACAGAGGTCGTCGAGTTCAAAGGCAAAGATAATCATATGGATACTGTTATATACAAAAACAGAGAGACTGGAGAGGTCAGTGAGTTGCATGTTCCAGGTGTTTTCGTCTTTATTGGTCTGACCCCGAACAGCAAACCTTTCAAAGATGTTGCTAAACTTGATGCTCAGGGTTTCATAATGACGGGTATCGACTACCAGACCAGTACCGAGGGTATCTTCGCTGCTGGTGATGTGCGCTCAGGCAGCACGAAGCAGTTGGTCAGTGCGGCAGGTGAAGGCGCAGCAGCGGCTCTGGCTATCCGTGAGCACCTGCGCGGTCATGATGCGCATACAATGGAGAAGGCGCTGGTTGGAACGACATCGAACTGAAAAATGCTCGAGTCGTGCTGAATATAGAAATGAGCGGGTCTTAAACCCGCTCATTTCTTGTAAGAGACCTATCTACAAACCAACAAGGCCTTAAGTTATTGAAATGTAGACGAGCTACTTACACATGCAAAAAATTTGCACCTACAATAACCCATTACTCTGCAAGAAAGACGTAGCAACTTCTTTGACTGCCTGGCTAATAGACTCACCACCCGTATGTTTTGTAGCAACCTGCTGTTGTAAATCAATGCTGACTTGAGTGGTCAGATACGGAGCCAGTTTATTGAGGGCAGCCTTGATGCCAGGATCACTTTGTAATACAGAGTCACGCACAATTGGTGCAGGATGGAATTCTGGGAATCCATGCTTATCATCTGTGAGGAAAATGAAGCCTTGTGTTGTTACTGATCCATCTGTAGTGTAACACTCAGTTACATTAGCTGCTCCACTTTTAACAGCCTGGAAACCGATTGAATAGTCAACCTTCTGCAATGATTTGAAGCTAGTTGTATCGAAACCATAGGTAGACTTAAGATCATTGAAGAAGTCTACTCCATCGCTTTGAGTCGCTAGCGTCAACTGCGACACATGTGGAGCCAATTGTGAGAGGGTAGTGGCATTGAGCTTTTGAGACTCAGCCTGTGACGTGCAAAGTGCGTAACCATCATTTAAAGGCGCCATATTGAGCCACGTGATGTGATATTGTTGCTCGAAGCCATTAGAGACTGTCTGATAATCTTGAGTTGGATTGAAAGATGACTTTACATTCAGTATATTCAGACCAGTCGCGGTAAACTCAGGGTAGAGATCAATCGCACCACTCTTAAGCGCTGCGAAAACAATTGGCGTCTGTCCAAGAGCTAATTTTGAGTTAACGGTATAGCCTGCTTTTTGAAGCAATAAGACATACATCTCACCAAGTAACTGGGCCTCGGGATCAAGTTTGCTCCCAACGGTGATCGGTACTGATGCTGGTGTTGGTGTGCTACCACTGGTTGAACTACTAGTGGAACCTCCACATGCCGATAAGATGAGCATTGGAACGAGAGCGAAAAGTAAGAAAAACTTTGCTCCCAGTGAACGCCTGAAAAGGGTCATTTCAACCTCCTTGAACTAAGTAAACGTATAAAAGCTATGTGTTGGCTGAGGCTTCTTGCTCCTGAACTTTCAGGCCTTCAGGAGTTAGGACATGCTGTAGCCAACTCAAAGACACTTCGATGATCATTGCCAGAATCGCAACTGAAACAGCCCCGACAATGAGTTCCGTATTATTGAAGACGGTGAGTCCATCGACGATATAGTCACCAAATCCCCCAGCCCCAATGAACGCGGCCAGGGTTGCCGTTGCCACGATTTGTACTGCTGAGGTACGTATCCCTGCCGCGACAAGTGGAGTGACAAGTGGCGTCTGGATGCGTGTCGCGATCTGCCAGGACGTCATTCCCATTCCTTTTGCAGCATCGATAGCAGCAGGATCGATTCCTCGAATTCCCGTATAAGTGTTGATCAAGATTGGTGGGATGCCTAGCACAATTAAGGCTATTATAGCTGGTAAGAAACCGAGTTGTTGAACAACCGAGAAAATAATAAATAATGCTGCAATGATAGGAATAGCGCGCATTACACCGCTCAAGTTTATTGCAATAAAAGCCAGAAATGCGCTACGTGAGACAAGAATGCCTAACCCGACTCCGATTACGATTGCCACGGCAATGGCCACGCCACAGAGCTTTAGATAGTCGATGGCATGTCCCAGGTAATCATTAGTCGGATCAAGGACAAAGTTGATAAAAGCCATCTCGCGCTAACTTCCTTTCTATGCAACAGATAGAGCACTACGCCCACGATTGAGGGTTACCTGCAAGGACAATAACAGCAAATCAGCAACGATGGCGAAAGCGGCGGTCAGAATAGCGCCAGCAACAATTGGATCAGGATCAAAGAAAGCGAGATTCTGGAAAATCAGGTCTCCAAGAGTACTCTGTCCTACCAGTGAAGCCAGAGCTACAATACCAATTGTTGTTACTGTTGCAATACGAATGCCAGCAACAATGACGGGTAATGCCAGTGGTAAGGTCACTCGAAAGAGTAACTGTTGGGGCTTCATGCCCATTGCTCGACCCACTTCAAGTAGCAAGGGATCAATACCATTTACGGCTGCTGCGGTATTTCGGATCAAAACGAGCTGGTTATAGAGAACCAGGGGGATGATAGCGGTTGCGGGTGACAATCCAGTGAAAGGAATAAGAAGGGCAAACGCAGCTATGCTGGGAATGGTGTAAAGCAAGCCTGAAGCAGTGATCAATGGAAGGTAGAGTCGTTTGTATCGAGACACCAACAAACCCAGAGGAATACCAATGATGATCGAAATAAACATTATGACCAAGACGAGAGTTAGATGTTTCAAGAACAGATTGGGAATGCTCTCTGGATCTGTCAGGTTGTAATTATAAGATTGCAGTAGATAGTGCATGAAACTCCCTTAAAGTGCGCACTCATTGATGCGGTAACTTATATTCTTGTCTCTTCAGGCTTTGGAACGTTACTTCGTGTCTTCGTTATCTGGTAATTGATGCTTGCGAGGGTAATATATCCGAGAGATTCTTGTGTTTCTTTGTTCTGTATTGCAAGGGCGGGGGCATTGGTTTCGAGGAGTTTCAACATTGCTTCGAGTAATGTGGCATCAGAAGAACTTGTTGGTAAATCTCCCCAATGTGCCGAGGATACCGCCTCTGGTTTTCCATCGAGGGCATCGGTAACTGGTAGATACTGAAGTTGGCGCAAAATACTATCCGCTCCAACCAGTTTACGCACATATTCATTGCTTGGCTGCGCGAGAAGTTCTACAGGAGTGCCAAGTTGGATTAATTGGCCGTCATGCATGACAGCAATCATATCGCCTAGCTTGAAAGCTTCTTCAATGTCATGAGAGACAAAGAGGATGGTTTTGCGGACATCGCGCTGAATGCGTAAAAGCTCATCTTGCATCCTGGCACGGGTGATAGCATCGAGAGCGCCAAAGGGTTCATCCATTAACAAAATTGCAGGGTCATTGGCAAGCGCGCGTGCCAATCCAACGCGCTGCTGCTGTCCACCCGAGAGTTGGCGTGGAAAACGCTTGCGATATTCCGCAGGTGGCAAGCCAACTAAGTCAAGCAATTCGTCGACACGCTTCGCAAGTTGCTCTTTTGACCATCCACCAGCAATCTCCGCGGTGACACGAATATTCTCAGCTATGTTCATATGTGGGAAAAGTCCAACCTGTTGAATGACATAGCCAATACGGCGGCGAAGCAAAATTGGATTTTCCTCGAGAATGTTTCTGTCATCGATGATTATTTGGCCCGAGGTAGGTTCTATCAAGCGATTAACCATGCGTAAGAGAGTTGTCTTGCCAGAACCAGAAGTACCAACCAGCATACAAGTAGTGCCTTCGGTGACCTCGAAAGTAACTGCATCGACGGCAGGTTTATTAGAGCCGGCAAACTGCTTGGTTATGGCTTGAAAGGCAATTTTTGCCATACCACTGGTTCTCCTTATGTTTGTAGAAAATATTGATGATGACTTATTGATTATAGGCGGTATTCATTGCAATTACAAATTAGCCAATCACGATTCAGAATATTTCATCTCATTGAAAAGCTTTGAATACGTTTCTCTACACGTTACTACGTCACAAAATGTTTCAATTTAGCAAACGATGACAAAAGAACTCCTTGATTAGAAACAATGATCTTATCCGTAATATTCCGCACAGCTCATATTGCGAACAGGCTACTCTTCACTATGCATGTATCCCCCAACCTGTTCTAATTCAACGTTTATCATTGTATGTCATGCTATTGTTTTGTATATTGTTAGAGGTGGAGAGCTATATGAAGCACACTCTTGTAGGCAAGCTCGGAATCACTTTTGTAGCGTTTATTATTGTTAGCATTAGTGTTCTCAGTTTTACTTTCGTTGCCCAAGCCAGGCAAGATTCCCCTTTTGTTCTCACGAATCAGTCCGTTCCACTTGTCAGTCATGCCCATTTGGTGGGCGAAGCAAATGCACAGCAGCAACTCAATCTCTCGATAGGGTTGCAACTGCGTAATCAGCAAGAACTACAATCACTGCTCAGAGAAATGTATACTCCTCATTCTCCAAGCTATCATCATTTTCTCTCTCCGCAGCAGTTTGTCGAGGAATTTGGCCCAACTGCTGAGCAAGAGCAGCAGGTCATCAATTATTTACAACAACAAGGATTTAGCATCACACATATTTCAAGTAATCACTTGTTGATTGATGCCAGCGCTAGCGTTGCACAAGCAGAAGCCACTTTCAAGGTTTCTATCAATAATTATAGGTTGGGAGCGAATCAGTTCTATGCGAATGCGAATCCTCCCTCAATTCCAGGACCACTTGCATCAATTATTATCTCAATTGGTGGCCTTGATAACAGTGTGCATATGCATCCGCTCTATAACCTTCATCCGAAGAACGGTAATATGCCAGCGGCAGGGCAGGGTGGAGGCTTTGCTCCCGCGGACCTAAATGGCGCATATGATGCCACACCGTTATTGCAATCCGGGGTGCAGGGCAACAATCAGACTGTTGCAGTCTTCGAGTTGGATGGCTACCAGAGCAGCGATGTGACCCAGTATTTCCAAACATATAATCTTGGCAGTCCGAGCATTAGCAATGTGCTGGTTGACGGATTCGATGGATCCGCTGGTGCAGGAGCCATTGAAGTTGAGCTAGATATTGAAGTTGTTGCAGCTATGGCGCCAAAGGCGGCTCAGATTGTGTATATGGGACCTAATACCACTCAAGGTGTTAATGACACGTACAATCAAATCGTAACCGATAAAAAGGCCCAGATTGCTACCATCAGTTGGGGTGAATGTGAATCGCAAAGTGGAAATGCCGAACTGCAAACATTGGATAATATCCTCAGCCAGGGTTCTGCCGAGGGTATTGCTATGTATGCAGCCGCTGGCGATTCTGGAGCATACGACTGCAATGATACTAACCTCGCTGTGGACTCACCCGCAGGTGATCCAAATATCACTGGTGTAGGTGGCACCAACTTGCAATTGAATAATGGGGCCTATGGAAGCGAATCAGTGTGGAGCAATCCCAGTGACACACAACGTAGTCCAGAGGGTGCCGGGGGAGGCGGTGGTATTAGCAGTTTCTTTAAGGAACCGACCTGGCAAACTGGTCCAGGTGTGCAGAACCAGTACAGCAATGGAAATCGTGAAGTACCAGATGTCTCAGCCGATGCTGACCCTGCAACCGGATATTCAGTCTATTGCACTGTTGCTGCATCGGGATGCTCTTCAACTGGCTGGATCACTGTTGGTGGCACAAGTGCGGCTGCCCCTCTCTGGGCTGGAAGCACAGCGCTTATCAATGAATACTTGCAAAATCAGCAAAAACCTCGCATAGGCTTTGCCAATCCAATGTTATATGGTTTGGAAAATGCCTCTCAGCAATTTACGCCATTCCATGATGTAAGTAGTGGTACGAATCTCTATTATCCTGCTACTTCTGGTTATGATGAGGCTAGTGGTTGGGGATCTCCAGATATATATAATATTGCGCGAGATCTTGCTGGAGGTGGTACTACTCCTTCTCCAACGCCAACACCGAATCCGAGTCCTACAGCAACCTTGACACCAATCCCAAGTCCTACCAGCATAAGCACTCCCAGTCCGGTTCCTACGTTCACAACTACTCCTACGGCGCCTGGCCCAACCAGCTCATCAATTCAGAATGGTGGCTTCGAACAGAGTAGTGCTTCATGGCAGGAAAACTCGGCAAGTGGCTATGAGATTGTTGATACGGTCAATCCGCACACAGGCAATTACAGCGCGTATCTTTGTGGCTATGGTAGTTGTAATGATAGGATAAGCCAGAGTTTTGTCGTACCCAGGAATGTATCCAATATTGCGGTAAATTATTGGTGGTTTGGCGAAACCAGCCATTTTACTCATTCTTGCCTGGATAAGTTTACTGTTACGCTGCTGAATACGAATGGTAACACTATTGGCAAGCTACAAACTGCCTGTAATACAGATGCAAAGAGTAACTGGAAGCAGGTGAATTTCAATGCAACCAGCTTATTATCACAATATGCCGGTCAGACTGTAACGCTTGTCTTTAGTGCTACAACCTCTTCTAGTTGGGTATCATCTTCCTTCTTTGTAGATGATGTGAATGTCAACGCATCGTAGACTGTATCTATGGTTATGTTTGTGTGCGATGAATTGTCTTTGACTCTATCATGCATAATCGCCCCCTTGTCATCCTTCGCTCACGAGAAGGATGACAAGGGGGCGATTATGCATTGCACTTATGTATTTCTACTCTTGAGAGAAGAATACGCTCTTCACTTCAGTATATAGTTGAGCTGCATGCATGCCCATCTCGCGGCCAATGCCACTCTTTTTGAATCCTCCAAAGGGCACTTCGGTATGTACGCTATGACTGGAATTAACGGAGAGCACGCCAGCTCGTATGCCTTTCACTACGCGAATAGCGCGGCCAAGATCACGCGTCCAAATCGAACCAGCGAGTCCATACGGTGTGTCGTTCGCTAATCTGATTGCTTCCTCCTCACTCTCGAAAGGAATGACACATACGACTGGTCCGAATATCTCTTCCTGGGCAACTCGCATCTGGTTGTTCACTTTCGTGAGTATGGCTGGTCGCATAAAGTAACCTTCCCCAGCGTTGTCGATGCCTGAGGTTGGGTCGCCGCTGATCACTTCCGCGCCTTCTTGTCTTCCAAGTGCCACGTAGTCCAGAGATCGTTGGCGCTGGCCTGGAGGAAATAAGTGGGCCAATCTCGGCCTTCTCATCCAGCGGTTGACCGATTTGGAGTGAATCGGTGCGCCTGGCAAACCGATCAACAAATTCATCGTAGATGGAGCTTTGAACGAGAAGACGGGATCTTGCACAGCAATCCTGCCCACTATTGCCAAATACAGAGAAGACTGAGGAATTGACACAGCGATCGAGATCAGCATCCGCGAATACGACGTTAGCAGCTTTGCCGCCAAGCTCAAGGGATACACGTGTAATATTGTCGGCGCACAGACGCATGATTTGCGAACCAACCTCTGTCGAACCAGTAAACGATACTTTCGACACTAAGGGGTGAGTGACCAGTGCATTGCCAACAGCAGAACCGGGTCCCGGCAGCACAGAAATCACTCCTGGGGGAAGTCCTGCCTCTACTAAAATATCTGCGAGTAGTAGTACGGAGAGGGGCGTAAGCTGAGCGGGCTTCACAATAACAGTATTACCACATGCCAGCGCAGGCGCAATTTTCCATGATGCAATAACGAGAGGAAAATTCCATGGGATGATCAGGGCACAAACTCCAACCGGCTCGCGAAGAGTCACTTCCATCCCCGCGTCTTGTACCGGGATTGTCTCGCCGAAAATTTTGTTTGCTGCTCCACCCCAATACTCGAGTACGGCAGCTACGAGTCCAATCTCGCCTCGAGCATCTCGTATCGGCTTGCCCGCGTTGCGCGCTTCTACTTTTGCTATATCTTCCAGCCTCTCTCTCACCAAAGTAGAGGCTCGTAATAGTATCCGTCCGCGTTCTGTAGCGCTGAGACGAGACCATTTTCCATCTTCAAAGGCCCGATTTGCGATCTGTACGGCCTGTTCAACATCTTGAATCCCTGCCTCTGCTACTTCAGCGAATGCTTTGCCTGTACCTGGTTCAATGACAGCAAATGTCTTGCCCTCCACGGCGAGAGCACGTTCCCCGCCAAGCACTAAGCGTTCAATAGTCATGATGCCTCCTTTGTTACTAAGCCAATTTACATTCTGGTCCAACCTGCAATCTCCATAACCGTCCCATCACCTATATCAGCAAATGTAGTTGGGGTGCCGCCATTTAATGAGCCAAACATCAAGGTATACCTGTTGGTGGAGAAACTGGACATCTCTATTGCATACAATTTGTTATCGCGTGACACATTAGACCAGAAATATTGTGAAAATAAGTTCAAAGTACTTGTCTCACCAGAATTGTTGAGGGTCAATAGGGCTGGATTAGACCCATCTGGTTTGAGTAGATATAAACCATCGTTGCTTGTATTGCCATTCAGACCTTGCCCTACATTGTTTGCTGTTGCCAGCAGCGTATTGTTAGGGTCAATCACTCGAACGGCATTGATAGCTAAAGTTGAACTAGTAAAGAATGTATGCAGTGTTCCTCCTGTTGCTGACTGCACGCCAACTGAACTGGATCCTTGATTTTGACCAGGTGAACACTGGTTGACAAACAACTTCGTGCTATCAAAGCTACTATCAAAGTCCCAGCATGGTTGACCTATTGAAACGACCTGCAGGAGATCTGACGCTTGCTGGTTCGCTCCTTTCGTTGTATCAAGTAGATAGACATTCTGTGGAGGAGCATCAGCATTTTGAGCAAAGCCAACCAGCAAGACTCGCTTATTATCAAGCCATGTGCGTGGAAGATATGCAAGTCCTGGAGCGGTTTCTGTAAGTTCCGATTGTAGCGAACCATTTGTCATGTTCAAGAGATACATGGTTGTTCCACCGCTATCCTGTTCGACATCAAAGACCACAAGCTTTTGATTGAACGACCATTGTGCCCCGGTGATATGAGTGCCTGGTGATGCACAGAACAGGGTTTGTAATCCTTGCCCATCCATGCGAACTGCTCGAAGTTCTGATTGACCAGATACATGAGCAGTAAATAAGACCCACTGTCCATCTGCTGAAACCTGAGCATCATCAACATGCGTGTTAGCTGTCTTGCTAATCTCAACTTTTTTACTATTATTGGTATCGTAGCTTTTGATAGTGCCGAAAGTCGGACCATTCGCATTGCTTTCATTGACGATGTAGACAATAGTTGGATCCTGTCCCAAAACGAGTGGTGCGGAAATAAATGTTCGTGCAGTACCCGCTGCCGGGCACGAGATTGATGTAGAAGGCATGCCTTGTGTAGTAGTAACAGCAGTGATGTTACTTCCCTTATTGCCCGTTGTTGAGCCAGGTTGATTTTGGTCGGTGTTATTGTTTGAACCCCCCAGGAGAGAGCGTCCAATAGGAGTAATTACCAGGGTAAGTACCAGGCCAGCCAGTATCACTACCAGTATGGCAAGAATCACGACAGATAGGCGTGAACGCCTGGTTGAGGGTGGTACAGATGCTCCTTGCATCGAACCTGGATCTGAAATCGGTTGAAATGTACCTTGCGGATATATACCTAGTGGGGTTATAGTTGCCTGAATGTTCTGTGTTTCCTACCTGATTGGAATACCAGGTTGTGATATCGGTTGACCAGCTTTTTGCGGGTATGGTAGAGGATCACTGGCTAGGGTTTTCATGTTTGCTTCGTCAATAGCATTATATGTTGCATGAGGTGTGGATGGGAAGCCTTGAGTTTTTTGTACATTTGGAGTTGGCAAGTTTGTTGGGATAGTTGGCATAGTAGAAGTTGCAATCCCCAGCTACTCCCGCGGGAATTTCAATCTGCTTCAGCTCCTGTAAAAAGTCGATTGGACGCTGATAACGTCTTACAGGATCTTTCTCGATTGCTCGTAATACAACCACTTGCAATTGAGGTGAGATAGTAGGGTTAATCTCACGAGGCGGTCGAGGTTGCTCATGGATCTGCTTCATGAGGACGCTCATAACGTTATTGGAGGTAAACGGCCTTACACCTGTCAGCATCTCGTATAACACAATACCAATAGAGTAAATATCGCTGGCAAAAGTAGGGTGTCCGTTTATCTGCTCGGGTGGCATATACTCGGGAGTGCCTGTAATGGCTGGTCCGGTCTCGCTTGTTGTTTCAAAAGCTGATTTGCCTTCTGTATCAGGAGAAATAACTTTTACAAGGCCGAAATCACACAGCATTAGCTTGCCATCAGATTTGAATAGCATGTTGCCAGGTTTGATATCCCTGTGGATGAGTCCGCGTTCATGAGCATACTGGAGTGCGTTGAGCATTTCTATTGTCAGGTATATTGCTTCAGCAGGTAGGAGTGCGTTGCGTTCTTTTAGCTTATCTTTAAGCGAGCCACCCGGCATATAGGGCATAACGAGGTAAGCCTGACCATCCTGTTCACCATAATCGTAAACTGGCAGAATATTAGGATGGTCGAGTTGTGCAAGAACACGTGCCTCGCGTGAAAAGCGACGTAAAAAATCCTTGGTTTCTCCAGGTCTTGGCCAGAAGACTTTGACCGCTACATCACGCCCTAAATTGATATCTTCCGCCAGGAATACAGTTGACATACCGCCATAGCCTACTTGCCGTATGATGCGGTAATGCCCTAGCACTCTTCCTACCATATCTTCAGGTCGCATACATTGATCTCTCTACCATGCACTTTTGGAATATAATGCTCTACTCGAGCAAGCAAACACTTATAGGGATAGACGATTATACTCCGGTTTTTTAAAGCATAGCATGGATTAGGTTACATGGTAAAGTATGTGTGTTCACATGGTCGTCCACCCAACAATTGATAGCTGAGTTCCGTCAGCGATTGAAGCGAAGGTGGTTGATGTACCCCCACTCAGTGAGCCGAAGAGTAGCGATTGGGTTTGTCCATTAGCGGTATTTTGCTGTAATGCGAACATACTTCCATCTCGAGAGACATTTGACCATGGATATTGTGTGAATTGGCACAGGAGAGTTGGCCCACCAGAAACGCCAGCTCCACTCGTTGTAAGTCTTGTCAGTCCACTCCCATTGGTATTTACTTTCCACAATCCGTTTTGGCTGCTATCTACATTTGTCCCAGAACCATTATTATTGATAAGTAGTAACAGCGTGTTCTGGTTAATTGAGCGTACAGCCGTAATCGCCATAGTTTGGCTGGCAAAGATTTTTTGCGCTGCGCCACCTGTGGCAGGTTGTATATTGATTGAACTAGGGCCGATTTGAGATCCGATTCCTGGTCCACTAGGATTTGGAGTAGTAGTACATTGGCTGGTAAACATATTTGTGCCATTAAAATTGCTGTCAGCATTCCAACAAAAATTGGTTGGCCCTGCTACACTCGATGCGTCGAAGACCTTTTGCAGGTTGGTGGGATTCTGATGTGCGCCCTTAGTGGTATCAAGAATATAAATCGCCTGAGGAGGAGCGTCTACTTCTGGCCCATTCACATAAAGGCGAGTATTATCGAGCCATGTAAGTGGAGTATCGATGACGCTCGAGATTGTTGAAAGTTCTGTTTGTAATGTGCCGTTCCGCATGTTCAGCAGGTAAAGATAGCTCCCGGCTCCTGTATAACTATTAAATGCAGTGAGCTGTTGATTAGTAGACCATTCTATATTGCTCAAGGCAGAGGCTGGATTGGCGCCGTTTGAAGCGGGTGAAGCGCAATAGAGAGTTTGCAAACCCTGTCCATCCATTCGAACCAATTGGAGTTTATCCTGATGTGTTGTTACTGAAACGAAGAGTATCCACTGTCCATCTGCAGAAACCTGCGCATCTGATATGCTGGTGCTAGCAATCTTCACTATCTCAGTTTTAGTGCCTGTTTTGATATCTAAGCGTTTCAATGTGCCGAAAGTTGGAGTTTGGGCCTGAAACTCGTTGACGATATAGACAATATTCTGATGGTTACCCAGAGCAAGCGTTGGCATGATGGCAGCACGTACAGTGCCAGTAGCAGGACAACTGGTCAGTGTGGGGGGAACGGGAGCTGTGGTCACTCCATTACCTGGTTGAGTTGTCCCTGTAGTTACAGAAGCATTTACTGTGGGGGTATTCCCTGTTGGAGTTGGTGTTGTACTGCCATTGCTTCCAGTAGAGCCGCAAGCGGCGAGTAGGAGGACAAGAAAAGAGCTACAAAGCAAGAAAAAGAATTGGCGAGCGCGAGTGAGTTGCATAATGTGCCTCCGATGATACATTGATTTTAATGCATATTATCAAGTTTTAGCATAGAGAGTAGCGATTATAATCATCCGAGCTAACTACAATAAAGCTCAGGGGTTATTGATAGGCGCTCAGTCACAGAAAATGTGTGATGTGCTTCACAGCGTCCAAAGTAAGAGAGGTTGTCCGCTTTGCAAAACTTGACACATTTCAGCGTATAGTGTATTGTTAGCGCATCAAATGAGACATAAGTAATGTGTTGATCAGGATCAGTAGATGCAGGCTGAGCCGGGCAGCGAGCCGAGAGAGTGAAAGTCGGCATTCGGATACCTCATTGAACCCACCTGAGAGCGTCAGTGAATGAGAAACTGACCGGAGCCTCACCGTTAACAAGAGGAGCGGTTTTTAGAGAATGACCGCGCGAGTGGAACTGGCTTTTACAGGACAGTTCAATTGAGGTGGTACCACGGGTAACTGACTCGTCCTTACACAGGGACGGGTTTTTTTGTGCTTACTTTAGTTCATCGCATCAGTGGAATGTAAACACTCATTGAGTACCGCAGGAGGAAATATGGTTGACGAAGAAAGGTTTGTAGAGGATATAACCGACCAGGATGATAATTTTTCACAATGGTACAACCAGGTTGTTCGTAAGGCTGAGCTGGCCGATTATGCACCTGTACGAGGCTGCATGATCATTCGACCTTATGGCTATGCTATCTGGGAGAACATTCAGCGACTTATGGATGCTCGTTTCAAAGAAACTGGGGTACTTAATGCCTACTTTCCATTGCTTATTCCACGCAGTTTTATTGAGAAAGAAGCAGAACATATCGAGGGCTTTGCTCCAGAACTTGCGTGGGTGACTCGTGGAGGCGGCGAAGAACTTGAAGAGCCACTTGCTATTCGTCCAACGAGCGAGACCATTGTTGGTCATAGCTTTAGTAAGTGGATACAGAGTTATCGTGATTTACCGATAGTAATAAACCAGTGGAACAACGTCATGCGCTGGGAGAAACGCACTATTCTCTTTTTACGTACTTCTGAATTTCTGTGGCAAGAAGGACATACTGCTCACCGTAGTATCGAAGATGCCGAAGAGAGAACACGCATGATGCTGGAAGTTTATAGGACATTTGCCGAGGAAGACGCTGCTATGCCGGTGATTTGGGGTCGTAAAAGCGAGAACGAGAAATTTGCTGGCGCGTTGCGCACATATGCTATTGAGGCTCTCATGCGCGACGGAAAAGCACTCCAGGCGGGTACCAGCCACAACCTTGGCACGAACTTCGCCAAGAGTTTCGATATCGGGTACCTGGATGCAGATGGGCAGCGCAAGTACTGCGCTACCACCAGTTGGGGCGCGAGTACTCGTCTTATCGGTGGCATCATAATGGTACATGGAGATAATGCTGGTTTGATACTTCCACCACGCCTTGCTCCTTATCAGGTAGTGATTGTGCCAATCTGGCGTAAGGATGCTGAAAAAGCAGTTGTTATTGAGACGGTTGAGCGCATTGAAAAAATGCTGAAAGGGAAAGTGCGCCTGAAAGTTGACGTGAGCGAAAATACACCTGGCTGGAAGTTCAATGAGTGGGAATTACGAGGCGTTCCAGTGCGTATGGAAATTGGGCCGCGTGATGTGCAAAATAACAGCGCGATGCTGGTTCGTCGCGATAATCGCGCAAAAGAATTGGCAGCGATTGATGCGCTCGAAGCACGATTGCCTGTATTATTGGAAGAAGTGCAACAGGCGCTTCTTCAGCGAGCGAGAGCATTCCAGGCACAAAATACACACTATACCGAAAGTTATGAAGAATTCAAACAGATTATCTCTGACAAGCGGGGTTTTGTGCGGGTGAAATGGGCGGAAGATAGTGCGGCGGAACTTGCTATTAAAGAAGAGACCAAAGCAACGCTGCGGGTCATACCCTTTGATCAACCAGAGGGTGGAGTGCAAGGAAAGTGCTTTTATACTGGTAAGCCTGCTACCTGCGAGGCGATTTTTGCGCGAGCTTATTAAGCATAATGTGAGATTGAAAAGGGAGGGGTACATCAGGAAGAAATGCAATTACAACTTGACGAAACATTAAAGACACGAATTGCAGGCGTTACGTTTGGCATGGTTACCATTCATGGAGTCACTGTTCGTGAAAGTGCTGAACGATTATGGAAACAGATAGAGATTCTCAGCCAGCATAGGGCAAGTGAGTTTTCTCTTGACCGCTTGTCTGAAAATGAGCAGATCGCGGCGGTGCGCACGTTGCAGAAATCGTTTGGCTTTGACCCAACACGCTATCGTCCATCATCTGAGAGCTTGCTACGTCGTGTCCTGAAAGGACAGGGACTATACCAGATCAACACTGCCGTTGATGTGAATAATCTGTGCTCACTGGAATTTCTCTTACCGATGTGTAGCTATGATCTCAGGAATGTTGAAGGCCAGGTACGAGTGCGTATAGGAAAAGCCGGTGAAGAGTATCCAGGCATTGGACGACAGGTGTTTCAGGCAGAAAACAAAGTCATTATTGCTGATGAGAGCGGCATTATGGGCAGCACAGTCTCAGATTCTGAGCGAACAAAAGTAACCACAGAAACAACTGATATTCTTCTGGCGATGTATGCGCCAGCCACAATGGATCCACGCGTGATTGAGCGTTATGCAACACTGGCTGGTCAAAGAATGGTTGAATTTAATGGAGGTCAGGCGAGTGATATAAGCGCACTGACTGTAAGATGATCCAGGTTGCCAAAAGCCACGGGCTTTTTACACGGTGGTCGGGCTACCGTGGCTTTAGTCCGTGCTCTTGGAGCATAGACAAGTACACCATTATGGTGTCAACAGCCCTTGGCATGTTACTAAAATGGTGCTATAATAGTAACATGAAACGCCAATCACCAGACCGCAAGGTTATCTCGACAAACACGCGCTATCCGAAGGAGTTATATGAGGCCATGGTCCGCTTAGCCCAAAAGCACAAGCGATCTTTTAATGCAGAAGTCATGTGGGCATTGCAGGCCTATGTTGAGCAACAAGAAGGTAAGAGCCAGTCGTGATTGACTTAGCACAAGAGATCAAAAGGGTCCATGACAATATTGGACGTGCTAGAAGAGCAGGATTACCAGCTACGCTCACTCCGGATGAATGGCTTGAAAATGTTAAGCTATTTAACGGCTTGTGCGCTTATTGTGGTGAAGTTCCTTTTTGTGTACTAGATCATTTGAGACCAATGGTTTTGCATGGAGGTACGACGAAAGAGAACTGCATTCCCTCCTGCCTGGTATGCAATGCTTCTAAAGGTGACGTATTTCCAGATTTAGAGTGGGAAACATTCTCTTTGTTAGAAGCTGTAGAGCACATGCGTCTGTATCTTCAAGTAAAACCCCGCTCTGAGCGAGAAAAGCGCCCTCATCCCGCCCTTCCAAGAGATGCAGGGCATCGGATGAATATCAATTTAGAGGACGAGGATCAGGCCGCGATTGCTCTGATCCGTCGCACATATGGAGTCACGAGCGATACCGCCGCGATCCGTTTCGCCTTGAGGAAGATTTTGAGAGAGGAGGGCCAGCCTTATGTACCGGGTGAGGCGGGTACACATCGGCAAGACCGCCCAACTCGATGAGTTGGCTCGGGAATGCGGCAAGCTCTATTCCCAAACGCTGGTCTTCTTCTGGCGCACCGTACGGCACAAGGATATCTGGTTGAAGCCAAAGCATTTGATGCAACTCTTCACATCGAAGCGGCTGCACGCTCACACTGCCGATGCCTGCGTCCAGGCGTTCTTTGCCAGTCTTTCCAGTTGGCGGGAACGCACAAAGGCTGGTGATCCCGATGCAAAGCCTCCCAGGAGGCGCAAGTGGTACTTCAGGGTCGAGTACAAACGGTCGGCGATGCTGCTCAAAGATGGCACGCTTCGTCTCTCCAATGGCAAGGGCAACGAACCGTTGATCCTCAACTGGCCCTGGGATCTGCCTCAGACTGTGGTCCTTCACTGGACGGGCACGCAGTACGAAGCCATCGCCACCTATCACGAGGCGAGCCCAATTGGTCCATTTCCCCAGGGCAGCGTTGCGGGCATCGATCTTGGGAGAAGTCCATACGGCAGTTTCCCATGATGGGCGAAGTACTCACCTGCTTAATGGGCGGCTGCTGCGCTCCAAAGCGCGGTATCGCAACAAACTGCAAGCCAAACTGAATAGCCGCATCGATGGCCAGATGAAGAAAGGCTCCCGACGTCGCAAAAAGTTGATCCACTCCAAGCAGAAACAGCTTATGAAGATCAAGAATCAAATACAGGATATCGAACACAAAGGCACAACCAGTTTGATCTCCTGATGAGGATATAATGAGAGTTTCAGAACAACTCACAAAGACACTGCGCGAAGTACCGCGCGATTCAGAAGGTGGCAACCAGGAACTTTTAGTGCGTGGCGGTTTTATTCGGCAGCTTACCTCAGGTGTCTATAGCTACCTGCCGCTTGGCAACCGGGTCATAAGAAAGATTTCGCAGATTGTGCGCGAGGAAATGGATCGTGCTGGAGGACAAGAAATTTCCATGCCTGTTATTCAACCCAAGGATTTATGGGATAAACAACCGGCAAGCGGCCCATCGCGTACTGAGGCAATGGGAGACGTATTATTCAAACTAAAAGATCGCAAAGGACGTGAAATGGTGCTAGGCCCGACTCATGAAGAGGTCGTGACGACCCTGGTATCGGAATTCGTGCGTAGCTATCGCGATCTCCCGCAACTCATCTATCAGATACAAACAAAGCTGCGCGATGAGCCTCGCCCGCGCGCTGGTTTGTTACGCGTGCGCGAGTTCATCATGAAAGATCTCTACAGTTTCGATGCAGATCCCGAAGGTATGGATATCAGTTATCGAAAGATGGCAGACGCTTATCGCGCTATCTTCACACGGAGTGGCTTGCGTTTTATCGTCATTCATGCTGATAGCGGCGCAATTGGGGGTAAAGCTTCGCAAGAGTTCATCGCTATCACGGAGGCTGGTGAAGATGACGCGATGATCTGTGATCAGTGCGATTATGCAGCCAACCGTGAAAAGGCCGAATTTGTGCGAACTGAGTTTGCCCGAGAGACAGAACAAGAACTCGAAGAAGTATATACACCAAATAGTATGTCTATTAGTGATCTGACGGCTTTTCTCGATATTCCTGAATCAAAGACCATGAAAACCGTCTGCTATGTAGCAGGAGGTAGAATGGTGTTAGCTGTTGTACGTGGTGATTTAGAGATCAATGAAATAAAGCTGTCGAATACACTGTATCACGAAGGGGTAAATGCTGCTGACTTGCACCTCGCAACAGCAGAAGAACTGGTACATGCGGGTATTGTAGCAGGTTATACATCACCGTTGCACAAGGATGAACATGTGCTGATTGTGGCCGATCCATCATTGAAACTAGGTAATAACTTCGTAGCTGGAGCAAATCGCGTTGATTATCACGTCAAGAATGTGAACTACCCGCGTGATTTCCGTGTAGATGTATGGGAAGATATTGCCTCTGCCAATGATGGCTCGATCTGCGTGCGTTGTGGAGGAACGTTGCATGCTGTGCGTGGCAGCGAAGTAGGCCACATCTTCAAATTAGGCACCAAGTATAGCGAACTGTTCGAAGCAACGTATCTCGATGCTGAGGGTGAAGCGCATCCAATACTCATGGGTTGCTATGGCATAGGCGTTGGGCGCATTATGGCAACAGCTGTCGAACAAAGCCATGACGAGAAAGGTATCACCTGGCCTTTTAGCATTGCTCCCTATCATGTCGCATTGGTTGGGTTGGATTTGGAGAAGGATGAGAATCGCCAGATTGCTGAGCAATTATATGCTGATTTGAATGCTGCTGGCATAGAAGTCCTCTACGATGATCGTGCCGAGACTGCAGGAGTCAAGTTCAACGATGCTGATCTCATTGGTTTGCCGATTCGTGCTGTTGTAAGCAAACGTTCACTGAAGAACGGGGGCATTGAACTCAAACTGCGTTCGCAGAAAGAAGGGCGCATAGTACCTCTGCAAGATGTTGTACAGGTTATCCAAAGAGAAATCCGCGAAGGAATAGCCAGTATCGCATAGAGGAATTCAACGCGCTTTCACGATAATGACAAGGGGCAGTTTCGCAAAAGAGTCGATCGAAACCTGCGAACTGCCTCCATTTACGTACAGGCCAGTGGATGAGCCACCGTCAAGATTGAGCGCCGTCTCGATAGACAGGTCAGATGAAACGAGTTGATCAGCAAGCTCGTCGAGTGAAAAAACCGGATTTGGACTGACAATGAACAGGAGACGACCCTGTTTGTCCATAGCAACAACACTGCGACGAGTCTGCGAGGCATCGGCGCTAAATTGCGTGCGTTTGCCGTCTAGCATCAGCATCGGCGCTGATTGTGTAGCCTGCTCTAATCGCTCGGAATTGGGATTATATGGTTGTTGGTGTAAAGAGCGCAGGCTTAACGATCCAAGAGAGTCTACTGAGAGCATGCCGCCGAATCCAGCGTACGATTGACCAAAAACCTGACCATTAGAAACGACAAGAGCCGTTGCATTAAACTGCTGATCAAAATACCCGCCATTTATGATTGCGAGTGGGTGTTCTTGTTGCATCCAATCATTCATTGATATGGGTTGTCCCGGCTGATAGCCAACACTTACTTTGACCTTGCGTGTATCAAAACGCACGATAGTTACCGTGTCATCATCGCCGTCAGCATTCTTCCAATCTTCGTTACGAACTTCTACTCCTGTTGCTGCTTTATTCCATACATTTAACTGAGTTCCGTTCGAAGAAGACGGTGCAGGTGTAATACTGACCGTGACAGTAGGAAGAATATCACAACCAGCCAGAGGTAGTACTAATAAGCAGAGAAGGATGTATAACCTAATGTAGGGGCGGAGCTTGCCTCCGCCCTGAATGTTGAGATGTTGTTGTTTAAAGCGACCAATCGAGCCTTTTAACTGGCATTACCTCTTCCAGGGTGTGGCTTCAATTGCAGATGTTGTGCCCTTGAACTGCATTGCAAGTTTAAAAGCAGCGTCGTGCGCTTCGTTTTCGATAGTATCATCCAGCGGTGTTAGCTCGACTTTCCCATATCGGCGCGAGAGAGCAAGTTGAATCAGGTAATCGGTGAACCAGGGATTTTTTGGTAGCAATGGACCGTGAAGATACGTGCCGAAGACCTGTTTATACATAGCTCCTTCGAAACCATCCTTGCCGTTATTGCCCCAGCCAACAATTACTTTCCCAAGTGGTTGGGCATTCGAGCCAAGATACGTACGACCACTATGATTTTCGTAACCCACCAGCACATTTTTCCCCGTTTGCTCAAAATCGCACTCCAGTGCCATGTGTGTCATATAACGCGTATCGCTGCCTTCAGTATAAAAATCGAGCAGTCCTACTCCTTTGAGTTCCGGCCCTTTGAAAGGCTTATAATAATGCCCAAGAAGCTGGTACCCTGCACAGATGCTCAGAAAAACAGTATGTGATTCCGCTGCATCGATCAATGATGACGCTTTGGTCTGGATGTCTTGTGAAGCCAGCTCCATTTCGCGATCTGCACCACCATGAAAGAGTATCAGGTCATATTTTGAGAAATCAGGAGTCTGCTTCACAAAAATCTGCTCAACTGCAGTGGATATGCCTCTCCACTTACAACGCTTCTCAATAGCAAAAAGGTTACCCCGATCAGCCGCCACACTCATAAGTGTAGGATAGAGATGACCGATATTCAAAACCATACCTGTATCTTGGACGTGTTCACTCATTGTCTTTATACATCCTTTTTAGAAAGCCCCGCCCGTCCTTTCAAGGCGGAGATGAAGACACATGTCTAGGGTCGACATGCCCTTTCCGATTTTGCTTACCTCAGATAGAATGGATACAGAGAACCTTGACAACCAAATCGCGTTTAGCTGGGTTCTCTGGTGCAGGGCCAGAGATAAAAACACGACCGTGTTAGCCCGCGAAACAATGAAAGAGCCAGCGTAGAATCTCTTGGGGAGCGCACTCTCGCCTGACGGCTTGATGGTCTCTTTCAATGGATAAACCTCCGTTTCTTTCTCCTGTACCGTGGGGCACACGGGAACAGGTACTCGCAAGAGTACGAACGCCTGGGAAAAGTGGGCCGCTACGACTGTACCCGTGAGGGCACAGTGGCAAGCCCGCTCGTTGAACCAGGAAGCCCCGGCCATCTTGCCGGGGAGTGTCAGTCCTGCCAGACGTGTTTTACCCAGCCACGTTTTTGCATAATACGGCGAAGTTCATTTGTGGGGGTATAACTGCTCAAAATGTAGAGAGTTCCACCGGGTCCTGCATTCTTGAGTGCCTGATCTAGTGCTGACTCAAGATTGGAATTCTGACTAATCCTGTCTGTTGGTATCTCAGCATATTTAAGACGCATTGCGATCTCTTCAGGTTTGTTGCCACTGCACACCACATCAAGGATTTCTGGCGCAATTTCTTCAAGTTCGATATCCCACAGCCAGGAGAAGTCTTCGCCATCAACAATAGTATGACTGGCTGCAAGCATCACGTGCTTTTGTCCCGCGTGCTGCGCAATTAAACGTAATATGAGGTTGAATGACGTAGGATTTTTCACGAAGGATAAGGTAAATCGTTTGATCTCCTGCTTGTATCTTCTCCAAACGCCCGAAAGCAGGCTTCAAGTTGACCAGCGCTTGTGGCAACTTCTCTTTCTCGAAACCTGCGGCCAGGGAAGCGCCGATAGCTGCTGCGGCATTATATACATTATGTAGACCGGGAAGAGAGATCTCTAAACTTAGATTGCCTTGAGGTGTGCGCAACTCTACAAATGAAGGGCCTTGTCCATCGGATGCTAACTTGATCGAAGTTGCTGCAATATCTAAAGGAGGGAGTGTATAGCCACAATTGGGACAGTGATACATGCCCAGATGTGAGATATAGGCAACCTCGTATTGGAAATCTTCCTGGCAATGTATGCAGCGAATAATATCTGCTGATTGCTCAGGCACTGGTGTCCCGACATCGGTTGTCTCCAGGCCAAAGAAGAGACGCTTAGCCCGTGTCTTTTGACCGAAATTGGCGACCTGAGGATCATTGCCATTCAAGAGGATAATGGAGGATTCAGGGAGGTCTTCAAGCGTTTTATCCAGTGCTTTGGCGACTGAATATAATTCCCCGTAACGATCCAACTGATCACGGAAGATGTTTGTAATGACCACAACATCTGGCGAAATCTCTGGCATTGCCAGGGGCATAGTACCCTCGTCGATTTCAAAAAGCAGCACATCGCTGTGTAACCTTCCGAAAATATCGGCAAAGTTGACCGCTACCGATGTCACTCCTTGAAGCATGTTAGAACCCGCGCGGTTGTGGGAAACACTTTTGCCGTTGCTTGTTGCCATAGCAGCGGTCATGCGTGCAGTGGTCGTTTTGCCATTACTACCTGTGATGACTATCTTTTTAGCTTTGCTTGCTCCCACTACAGATTTCAGTATGTCAGGGTCAATGCGTCTGGCCACTAAACCGGGTAAACTTGTGCCACCACCAATACGTAACAGGCGTCCAGATGCGCCAGCCAGTTTTCCTGCCGAGATTGCCAGGCTGAGCCTGGCCCTTTCCAGGCCAGAGGGAGAGGAAATTTTGCCATTAGAGCTATGTATTTCTTCTTTAATCATATATCCTCACAGATTAGCCATATTTTATGGGATGCAGTATAACAAAAGAACTGATCAGGAACAAGTAGCGTAGAACCTTTATGCGCAGCACTTGTTATATGGTTTGGCAAAGTCCTGTTGCCACATTGCATTGAATGGTAGTGTGTTGAAATTGCTGACTCGTGATGGACGTACTGGAAGATGTTGGCATTTTCATAGGGTATCCAAACTTCGATAAGCCGCCATTCTTGTCAAAATAGACCATAATCGGACCGGAGATACTAAAGCCCGTATAAACGTAATAACGTCCTTTATCAGTGGTTGGAATTGTGACGTTTTGTGTATCACTTGCGAAGTAGTTCCACAGATCATCATAGGGGATAGGATGTTGATTTGCATCGACATCACGTGGTGAAATCCAGGTGAAAGAGTCAAAGCCCCAATTCATCAAGTCGCGCATATCAGTCCACCAGTTATTGGTATGCATGACCACGCCGATAAGATGGTGATTGTTGCGTGTAACGGACATGACTTGAATAAAATCCTTCTCTCCATCATATCCAGTTTTCCCTCCGTCTACTCCTGGATACCACCACATAAATTGATTTTCGTTGATTAAGAACCGTTCAGGGTGATTCCCTCCGGCAGGAATATGATACGAGTTCTGGCCGCTTATTGTGTGGAGAAGAGGCAGGCTCATACTGTATTTTCCAAGTATCGCCAGGTCATGAGCGCATGAATACTGGCCTAAATCCAATAATCCGTGTGGGTTTACGAAATGCGTATCGTACATCCCAAGTTGACGAGCTTTCTGATTCATGTGTGTTACAAAATTTTGTAGATTGCCTCCAAGCCCATCAGCAATAGCGATAGCCGCGTCATTGCCCGAAACAAAGAGTAATCCATACAGCAGATCACGAAGTGTATATGTTTCGCCTTTTTTTATGCCAAATAAAGCACTATCAGCGCTCAGTTGGTTAATATCGCTACTCATTGCTTTCGTAATGGTGATTTTCTGATCGAGGTTGCCAGATTCAACTGCCAGGGAAGCAGTCATGAGTTTCGTTGTACTCAACATGGGCAAACGCGTGAATGGATTATATGCATACAGTGTGGTACCCGTATTAGCATCTAGCAGGTACGCGGATTCCGCTAAAACCGGTGGGGCAGGATGATCTGTATCCTGAGGAATGATAACCAGTTTATGTGCGCTGGCTGGAGTGTTGTCGCTAGTTGTTGACTGTTTTGTGTGTGTGTTTCCCCAGGAGCTTAAAGTAGCAGCGGTTTGGTTATGATTGATAAAAATTTGGGCACTTATGGCGATGACAAGTCCAATGATGCAACAGACCATAAAGATTCGGTTCTGGCTCAATTGTTGCAAACGAGAAAGCAAAGTATTGCTGGAATGAGAATGACGAGAAGTTGTTGGTGACTTTGCCCGGTGCAGTTGCCTTGAAGCAGATGATGGAGAATGATCAGGAGCAGTATACGAACGACGATGTGCTGTCGCTTTTACTTTATCTGTTCTGGTGATTTGTTCACTGATACTGTCCTGGTCACCTACATCCTGAATACATTCTGATGTACGTGAAGGTGAGGATGGCTGGAGTGATGCGCGTCTTACTCTGGGTATCTCAGGGTGTTCATCTGCATAGAAAGCGTCGGATCGTTGATTTTTAGGACTTTGCCTGGAGGAAGAAACAGGACGCTTACGCCTTTGAGCAGGGTATGTGATTTCTGGGTATTCAGTCGTTCGCTCTTCATCTGGCGGCTTTTTATACATTGAGCCTGTTTTTACTCCTGTGTACGTAATCAAATGTTGTTTTTGGATCCGGTCTTAGTGTAGCATAGCAGAGAGAGACTGTCGAGATAGTTGCTAAAAACATTCCCAAATATTGCATTGGCTCTGTCTCTTCGCATTCAGCTACGCCCGTTTACGAAACAACCGACTGGGCGGCAGGCGGGTCCTACGACCAACCTTTTGCATCGCTAGAAGCCTAGAGATACTTACGCTTGAGAGAGATCCAGCAACGTCTCTGGAAGGTCCCAGAAGCTCAACTGGACGGGAGGACCAGCACCCTTGATCCTCTGCGCGTTTTCCTTCTTCCACTTCTCATGCCGAGTCATGAGGAGCGCCTTGATCTCCTTTTTGTCGCGGCAAGCTGCCAGTTCCCTATCCTGCCAGCGTCCCGCCAGGGTCACTGCTGCCTTGTGGTCGGCCTGGTCCTCATACCCACAGACCACGCACTTGAAGATTTTCTGGGTGGGCCGATTGGCACGATCCACAAAATGGCAGAGGGGGCACTCCTGTGAGGAGTACGCAGCGCGGACGGTATGAGCCGCCATTCCCTATTTGGCTGCGGCCCATGCCAGCTGCTCTGGGATATGCCCCAGTTGGGAAGCACACAGATATGCGTTCATGCAACGAGCATGGAAGCGCATGGAGGCCAGCGCTCTGATCCTCATAAATGAGTCTGGCATGCGGATGATCTTTGATCAGTTCATTGACCGCCCGGTTGATCTCTTGCTTGACGTGACGGCTCAAGCGCTGGGAGGTTTCACTGCTCGTCGAGGTCGTGATGCGCATGGGCTATGCCCACGTCTACCCCGACAAGAGGGGCAGAGACCTCGATTTGAAGAGGAACGTCCTCATCAAACGAAAGCGTGAGCCACCAGACCCCGTTGCGCTTGTGGAGCGTCGTGGACGTGTTGAGCGTTTTGCCTGCGAGGGCTTGCTTGTGATAGGAGGCGAGTTTGACTGGGACCTGAAGGGGGTGGCCGCGATCTAAGGTGGATACACGCAGCCAGTAGTCAAACAGGGAGTCCTTGGATTTCTCCACCACCACCAGCGCCCGCGTTGGCCTGTATGACGGGCACACGCAATTGGGGCAGCTTCCATTCTTGCCAGACTGGCTCTTTCCGTTTGAAGGTGGACATTCTCCCTTCCGCCTCGGCTTTGGCCCTGGCCTGGGCGTAATCAGTGGCATCTTCCAGGTACCTCTGATAGGCGTTCGCGCGATTGGTGCGAAAACTTTTGGCAATGCCTGCGGGAGGCTCGCATCGCCACGCGATGCAAGCGGTCGGAAAGCGGTGTCTCAAACACCGGATCACTGTATGCGCCAGGGCCAGTTTCGGACTCGCAAAACAGCGTGGTGTATTGCTGGCACAGAGGCAAATAGACCGCCATCAGCGCATCGAGAGCGGCGAGCTTGCCAGGGTTGGCCTCAATCAGACGAATATGCGTCACCGCGCGGGTGATCGTCTGCTTCGTCATGCGTTTGCGTTTGCGCTTCTTCTTTTCTTGCTCAGTCGCTTTTTCCGGCTTCCTGCTCACGGGCGGGTCCATTCTGCTGCAATGCAGCCAGCACTTGTTCGGTCTTGCGTTTGGCATGTCTGCGGCCATATAACCTGGCGCAGAAGCATATCATTCGATATAACGATCTAAACGCTCAATCGGCAAATGACTCTCCTCAGGTTTACCAAGGTCTCGCAGCGACAACCATGTCCCTTTACGCCGATAATGATCACTTCTTCTATTCATAAGTCGGGTTCTAATTATGCGACACGATGGGCAGAGCTTCTCACTCTTGGAAGCTTGGAGAAGAATATCACATAATAGGCAGTTCGTAGTGAGCTTGAAGTCTTGGTTCCATTCCAACCATTGGTTATACTTGCGATCAAGTCTCAGGCTATCGCTATTGTGATATATTAGCGTCAAAGCCCGTTCAGCATTTCTTCCATATAAAAACAGAAGTTTTACTCCATCTTTATCAAGATACTTCGTATGAGAGTCTATAGAAAAAAGCCGGGATAGATCAGATTGTAACCCGAGTATACATTTTCTGTTACCTGCTATCGTGACCCGTAGACCTGCTCTCGGCGAGAAAAGGATATTTCCATCACTATCGAGAATACCTCTGAAGAAATGCCACCAGAATTCCTTCGGGACCGAAGGATAACCGCCGGAAACGCTCTTATCAGGTTCAATGCCTAAATGGAGTAAGCGATGGACGACAACTGCAGATGAAACAAATAAACTCCATCTCTCACTCCCAAGTTATATGCTTTTTGCTTGATATCTTGCCAGGTTCGTCTAGGGAGCAGTTGTAGTAGCTCTTCTTTTGAAGTACTAACGTAAAGAGTTTTGATTAATTCACTTTCTTCTGTTGACCAGGGCTTATGACTCATGATCTATTCATTTTCTCACACAATTCTGTCCATACCTTATTTTTCTTGATGATTTTTACTAACTCATCCACAAAATCGCCCATCAGATCGTCCTGGGTCGTATCGGCTGTGTTCACAACCACCAGCTCTCGATCTTGCATGGCAAGCAAGGTTTGGATGTACGCGACCCCAAAACGAGATGCCCGGTCCTTATGCTCCACGACAATGCGGCCAATCGAGAGATTTGCCAGCAACGCCAGAAACTTGGGGCGCTGATCATTGATGCCACTGCCACACTCTTTGACGACTGTGCTGACTGACCAGCCTTGTGCGTTGCACCAGGGAATCAGCAGTAAAAATGGAAAGCTTTACTCACTACATTCACTGTATTCAACGGTTGGATATGGCACATTTGTACTTGACGTTATTTCTGAAGCGTGCTACGCTGCAAACAATGTTAGATTACCCCATCAATGAGCAGAACAAGGAGCCTGCAACATGAATTTAAGAACAGTAGTTGTTCAGGTCAACACACGCGATAACCTTGCGGATAATTTGTCAAATGTAGAGCGTTTTCTTGATCAAGCTGCTGATGTGGGGGCCGAGTTCATTAGCCTCCCCGAATTCTGGACCTATCTCGGACCATCTTCTGGATACGATAGTGCTGCACAAGCCATTCCCGGACCGATCATTGAGATTTTGCAAGAAAAAGCGCGCAAGCACCATATGATTGTGCATGGGGGAAGTATTCTCGAACGCGATCCCCAACTGGTTGGAAAGTTCTATAACACGTCTGTTTTGATCAACCGAGATGGCCAGATTGTTGCGCGTTATCGTAAGATCCATCTCTTTGACGTAGATCTGTCAAATGGAGAGAAACATTACGAATCAGAACGGATCGAACCGGGTAATGATATCGTGACTGCTGAAATTGACGGTATTACATTTGGCCTGACTATTTGTTACGATTTACGCTTCCCAGAACTCTATCGCTTACTTGCATTAAAAGGCGCTCAGATCATCATGGTGCCTGCTGGATTCACTTTACACACAGGGCGTGATCATTGGGAAGTTTTGTTGCGAGCGCGAGCTATCGAGAACCTCTGCTACGTGGTTGCTCCTGCACAGGTAGGTTCATATCCACCGAACAGACAATGCTTCGGACGTTCAATGATTGTCAATCCCTGGGGTTTGGTTTTAGCCCAGGCACAAGATAACCCTACAACAATTATGGCTGATATCGATCTCAAGCAAATTGAACTGGCTCGCGCTCAGATACCGTGTTTGGAGAATTGCAGGCCTACCGCATACAAGTGGTAGGGAATTATATTTGTAAGTAAAAGGATGGCCACCAGGCTATCTACAATGATGAGAAAGGAAAACAAAGGAGATGGAGCTAGCAGAGATCACACGGCTGATCGAAGAAGGTAAAGTCGAGTACGTCAAGATCGGAGCCGCCGACATCGAAGGCGTGTACCGAGGCAAACGCGTCGCCGCCAGGCACTTTCTGAACTCCCTGGAGGACGGCTTTGCGCAGTGCGACGTGCTCTTTGGCTGGGACATCGGAGAAGTCGTCTTGCCCAACTTGAAGTTCAGCAACTGGGAACGCGGCTTTGCCGACATCGTCATGAAACCGGACCTCTCCACGTTTGCCATCGAGCCGTGGGAAGACCACGTCGCCTCCGCCATCTGCGACCTGTGGAGCGAGCATGGAGAGCGAGTCACCATCTCGCCGCGCTACGTCCTGCAGCGCGTCGTCGACCGAGCACGCGCCCTGGGCTTTGAGCCGCTGGCCGCCGCCGAACTGGAGTTTCGCTTCTTCCGCGAGACCATGGTCAGCCTGCGCGACAAAGACTTTGGACCCAACCTGACGCCCTTGAACCCGGGGTTCAACTGCTACTCGATCAGCCAATCGAGCGCCGACGAGCACCTGCTGGGGCGTATCGCACGCATGATGCGCGATCGCGGCATCGAAATCGAAGGCTACAACCGCGAGCATGGGCCAGGCATGTACGAAATGAACATCCGCTACGCCGACGCCGTCACGCGCGGGAGACCACACCATGCTCTTCAAGAACGGGGTCAAAGAGATCTGCCACCAGCTGGGACTCACCGCATCCTTCATGGCCAAGTGGAACGACCAGGAAGACGGCAGCAGTGGGCACTCGCATCTGAGCCTGTGGGACCGCAGCCGGGAGCGCAACGTGTTCTGGGACGAAGGAGCCGAAGGGCACATGTCGCAGACCATGCGGCAGTTTCTGGCAGGGGTGCTCGAGAAACTGCCGGAATGCATGGCGTTGTACGCACCGGTGATCAACTCGTACAAGCGCTACGTGGAAGGGACGTGGGCGCCGCTCAACACCACCTGGGGCATGGATAATCGCACCTGCTCGGTGCGCATCATCAACGTCAACCGAGGCGCCATCCGCATCGAGAACCGGGTGCCGGGAGCCGACGCCAACTTCTACCTGGTGTTTGCCGCCACCCTGGCCAGTGGGTTGTATGGCATCGAGCACCAGCTAGAGTTGCCCCAGCGCTTGGATGGCAACGCCTACGATGCCCAGACCGTGGCGAGAGCCTTGGAGGCAGGGCATATCAAGCAGTTAGCGCGTAACCTGACGGCAGCCACCGACCTGTTGGAGCAGAGTGAGTTGGCACGCGAGTATTTCGGGTCGGACTTTGTGGAGCATTACATAGCCACCAGGCGGTGGGAAGTCAGCGAATACGAGAAAGCCGTCACCAACTGGGATCGTCAGCGCTACCTCGAACTCATCTAACCATTGTTCAGGAAAATCAGTAGCCCGATAGCAAAATCCTTTCAGCAGAAGAGACGCCAACAAATTTGGCGCCTCTTCTGCTGAAAAAACGCATAAATTATCACGTGACTATTGGACGATATTCTATTACAGAGCGAAAATACCGCTCATATACCGCTTAAAATGAGCGGTATTTTTGGGCTCAGCTATGGAATTCTGGTTCTTCGATCCACCCATGATCCTCGCGGAAAGGAAGCCCTTCCTGAGTTGCCTCTTCTGCGGTTAGATAAGGCAAAAGTTGTCCAATTAAGGGCAGGTTAGCTTTGTAGCGACGCAGATTGTCGTGTGCATGGTCGATCATCAACCGCAGACCAACGTAGGGATCGCCCAACGTCTCTTTTAGATACTGTAACAGTTTGATAGATCGCTGATCATCAGTCTTTTGAGGTTGATGTCTCAGGTGAAGTTCGATAGTGAAGAAATCATCTTGACTCAGCAACCCAAGATGTTCTGCCCAAAGTAACAAGCGAAGGTCTTGCGCTAATTCGGCATTGAGCGTAGCAACATTCATTTCAGTATCATCACGCATGCCACGATTGTTTAGATTAGCAGAACCAACTGTTGACCAGAGATCATCAATAATTGCGACTTTGGCGTGGACATAGATAGGACGGTAGTGTTCAACTCCATCTATGTTTGTAGAAGTAGCAAGGCAGAAAACTTGTAATCGACCCTGTGTAACAGCTTCTTGTGCTTCATCGAGCAGGAGAGTCAAAGCTGCATCTGTGAAGGCGCGACCAACATTTGGATGATCAGGCAGGACAAATGCGACTGTCGCACCGCGTCGTAAGGCAGAGCCTAATTCATGTATGTTATGCTCCATTTCGGGGCTATCTCTACCCAGAAACGGGATGTCTATACCATAGTATGCGTGCAACCAGAAGTACTGGTTCTCAAGGTAAATAAAGCGTTGCGCATTACTTAATGCGTTTGCATAGAGTTGAGAGATACCTCGAATAATGCGAGGGAGGAAACTGTACGTATGCTCGGGAATCGTTCGAGCTATTTGTATCAGGCTGACGCTTTCGAGTGGAGGAGCGGATGGGTGTTCCTGAACGAGAAGCTCATCGTCCAAATGGTGCCGTTCGACAACATCATTCCAGCGTTCGCGAAAATTGAGTTCCACATCTCCTGCTGCTGGTCCCTCGATCATAGAGTGCGCATCGTGCCAGGGATGAGGGCTACTATCTTTCGTGTTGCCGCGTAGCGGTGAATTGAAATGATGAGTTGGAGTATCCCATCGATCAAAATCACCATTTAATTCAATCAACGGATCAATGCCACCCACGAAAGCATGCGTGCCATCGACCACAGTAATCTTTTGATGTAGTGACTCGATAGGGTGATGCAGTATTCCACGCGAACTATCGTCGAGAATGCAAGTCACTCCTACATCTACAAGTTCCTGAAATGCGACTTTAGGATCATAATGGGAGAAGAAATTTGAACACTCCCAAACCAGTGCCTTGACTTCGACACCCTGTTGTACCATAAACCCTAATACTGTTTGCAGGGTAAGGTGGTGGGAACACCAGAAAGCTATTTTGTCGTCATCAAGGCCTATGGCCTGTAGCATAGCTACTAATGCATCCTGCTCTGGACTCCCATCTGGCCCTGCTCGTTGATCTTTACCCCGTACAAGCTCCATGTGGGGAGAAATACCCCAGTTTGCAAGGTAGATGTACTTGCTGGCCATGAGGAATTGACGGCACATGGTCAGCAGTGTCGTGCGACCATCAACAAGGTAGGTCACACGCGAATCGGAGTGTACAGGCGTATCGCCCACTGCCCACCAATCGTTTTGAGACACAGTATTTGTAGTTGCCATGTGTGTATCCAAATGTATGCCTTATTCACTAGGAGTTCTGGTTGGCGCGGCGCTCACTGCGGGTCCGATCCACACGGTTTGAATGTTTACAAACTCACGGATGCCAAAAACTGACAATTCGCGACCATAGCCACTATGCTTGATACCGCCAAATGGAAGGCGTGGATCAGAAGCAGTCATGCCATTAATGAAGACACCACCAGACTCAATATGACGGGCCAGGGAGCGCCCGCGCGCAATATTGCCCGTCCACAAGTTACCCCCTAATCCAAATACTGAATCATTTGCCAATTCAATTGCCTCTTCCGCATCGCGAGCTCGAATCACAGCGGCTACAGGGCCAAAGGTTTCTTCGCGGAAGAGCGGCATTTCTGATGTTACTCTACTCACGATGGAGGGTTCATAAAAGTAACCCTTGCCTGTTGAGGTTCTCCCTCCCAGTACGACTCGCGCACCCATCTTAATTGATGCTTGCACTTGTTGATCTAAGGCATCACGTAAGTCACCGCGTGCCATTGGTCCGACCTGCGTTGCGCGATCGAGAGGATCACCCATAACTAGTTTAGAAGCAGCCTCGACGAACTTTTTCTCAAAGGCGTCAGCAATTGACTCTACAGCAATGAAGCGTTTAGCCGCAATACAACTTTGCCCGGTGTTTTGAAATCGAGCACGTACCGCCATCTGAGCGGCAGCATCAAGATCAGCATCCTCTAAAACGATAAAGGCATCGGATCCTCCAAGCTCCAGCACGTTCTTTTTGAGCGCATGTCCACTGGCTGATGCTACTGCAATGCCTGCGGCATCGCTGCCAGTAAGCGTAACGGCTGCAATTCTATGATCTTCAATCAGGCTACGAGTTTCTGAACCTGGCACTAGCACAGTACGGAACGCGCCTTCTGGTAAGCCACATTCCTGAAATACACGTTCAATTTTCAGGGCCGTTATCGAGACGTTAGATGCATGCTTGAGTACGACTGTATTGCCCGCCATGAATGCAGGCGCGGCAAAACGAAATACTTGCCAGTAGGGAAAATTCCAGGGCATCAAAGCCAGAATCACACCCAGGGGAAGATATGAGACGTAACTCTCAGTAGCACTCGATGCAATATGCTCATCTGAGAGGAACTTTTCAGCGTTATCAGCATAAAAATCACAGTTCCACGCACACTTTTCGACCTCTGCTTCAGACTCAATGATTGGTTTACCCATCTCCAACGTTGCTAGGCGTGCAAGCTCAACTTTGTGTTCTCGTAAGTATGAGGCAACGCGATGTAAAATTGTTGCGCGTTCGGCAAACGTCGTCTCACGCCAATCAAAGAAGGCTGTATGTGCCTGTTCAAGTGCCTGGTTCACTTGAGCAGGAGTATATGCTTCAAACGTTTCGATAACTTCTTCAGTAGCGGGGTTAATTGATTGGATACTCATCAAAATATTCTCCTTGTATCGATCTGCAGAACAGGGTAAAGCAT
>CAVPEB010000037.1:0-72767 GCA_963702765.1 uncultured Chloroflexia bacterium | reverse complement strand
TCCACATATCCGTACATTGCAACGATGTCTGACGAGAAGACAGACGAGGGTACGCCAATCATGATGTCGGCAAAGTTAGTGGCTCCCAGGACAAGCAGCAGGATGATCATGACTCAACCCAACCACGCGGTGGAGGAGTACGAGTTGCATTCTGTGTATTCTCTCCTTGGCTGCTTGTGTGGCGGGCGCTTCTGTGAAAATTTGGGACATCATGTATCCTCTCTATTGAAAATATACTTTTTCATGTTGGGTGGTATTCCACTTAGATGAATGTCTTGTCTGCTGTAACTCATCAATTGTACTACGTTCTGATGCACTAGACCACTTCCTGTACGAGCAGCAATGATAGCTTTATCTATTTCTTATTTTAGAGAGGCATTGTATGAAGGAATTCTTCAACTGTCGGTTAGAGACGGCGAATCGCACGTCGCCTAACGAAGTGGACCGCAGGAGCAGTATACCTCTGCGAGACAGAGAAGAGGATGAAAATGGCGATCAGAATTGTAGGAGTAGAACTGATTTCCTACTATACTTGTCATCTTTTCGAGCTGAGCGTATAGTAGTGAGTAGGGTAGATTTCGTAACGTTCTGCCTCCAGAAGTACGCAACATTCTATGTCAGAGCCGCACGGATGGCACAAGTAGCGATAAACGCTCTCCTGGAGCCATTCTACAGTAAGCGAGCGGTGATTTTGTGGCATCTGCCTTCCAAGCAGGTGGTCATGAGTGTGAATGTCTCATTCCTCCTTTGGTCAATAGGTAGTTATTTGCACTATCATTCTTGCTCAATCTTATATTGTGTTTGTTATCCATCGAAGTATCTTTCTATAAGCGATATACAAGTAAGAATGACAAGGAGTTCGATGCCACAGAGTTTCATTTCAGAGTTTCCTCTCGGGTGAGCTTGTAAGACGCGTGCGAGCTCATTTCAAGCAGACCACGTGCGGCAAGCAGCCGCTCCAGAGTCGAAATATGCTCGAGCTTCGGCGGAATGAGAACCGCATCGCCACTCTGGTGTTGCGATCAACTGTTTCGCAGAATAGGCGACATGCACTGGCTCGGAAGGCTGTATCCAAAAACAGCGGCTTATCTGCGCTGGTGGTTAGAGAATCGGCGCGATGCTGAGGGGTGGATTGTCTATGCCTGCTCATGGGAGAGCGGCCAGGATGTCTCAAGCCGTTTTGGGCCGCAACAAACGGGTGGCACGATCATTCAGCATGTGCGCCCCGTGGATTTGCAGGCGAGTGTCGCATTAAGCGCTGAGATTCTTGCTCGGTGGGCAGCTTTGCTCGCTGGAAGCTTGCGAAACGAGGATGTGCTGGAAGCAGATCAACACGTGAATGAACTGGTTCAGGATGCAGTTTGGTGGCAAAAGATCGCTGCTGACTATGCCGAAAAGACTAGAACGATGTGGCGCAATGGCTGGTTTCGCGATTATGATTCGATGGCTCGTGAATGGTCGACGCAGCAAGATGCCATGCACCTTGCACCGGTGTTTTGCGGCGTGGTGACCGGGGACCAGCTTGAGCAATTGCGGCCATTTCTGTCGCAGCCTCCCATGCATAGTTCCGGGTGGGCTCCTCTCTCCTGGCCTCCGGTGGTCATGACACTGATCGGGGCAGCAGCTGCCGCACACATGCCTATGGATGCCGCTGAGCTGGCGTTTCGTTATATCGATGGCTCGTATCGTAGTACTGATCGTCGTGAGCTGGATGAGCATGGTGGATTGCCAGGTGTGGCTCGGGAATATCGCAGGTCAGTCAGTGTGGGCAAATGGGGCCAAATCGAGGGCTCATGCGACTTTTGGTGAACCGCTCTAAAGAGTCATGTGAGGTGAAGCACCTTCTGGCGTAAGAGAGGAAAACTCGCTCGTCCATACATAAGCCTCTTGTGTGTTTTGATCTTATTCACTGTTCCTTCAACTGGTCCCTGAGAACGAACTGTCAACTACACCTGACAACTTGAATGGTGAACAATGCTTTACCATCACCCATCCTTTTCATCCCCTTCGTGGTGCTCTTTTCCCCTTGATGGGGCAACGTTTTGCCTGGGGAGAGGAGCGAGTCTTCTTTGTCTTTATCCGCAGACGCGACAGATCCGCTCTCTGCCCCTAGTCTGGACGAGCCTCGCCCCACCTGATCCGTTTATGGTCATTGCCGCCGGGCACACTGTGCTACGCTTAAAAGACGCACAGCAGCTCGCGCAGTTTCTTCAGCAGAAGCAGGCACCCCATCAGGAGGATCGCTAAGATGACACAACAAGTAGCCGCTCATCATCTCAGTCGTCTTGCATGTTTGTACGTGCGTCAAAGTACCCTCCAGCAAGTCTTTGAACATACCGAAAGCACTGCTCGCCAATACGCCTTGCGCGAGCGAGCCAGTGCTTTGGGCTGGGCCGAGGAGCGCATCGTCGTGATCGATCAGGACTTGGGCCACTCGGCAGCCTCAATGGCCGACCGGCTCGGATTCCAATGGCTCGTGGCCGAAGTCGGATTAGGGCGTGTTGGCCTCGTATTGGGATTAGAGGTCTCCCGACTCGCCCGCAACTCCAGCGATTGGCACCATCTTCTGGAAATCTGTGCGCTCACCCGCACGTTGATCCTCGATGAAGAGGGACTCTATGATCCGGCCACCGTGAACGACAGGCTTTTGCTCGGCTTGAAGGGAGCAATGAGTGAAGCTGAGCTGTTTGTGATGCGGGCACGTCTGCAAGGCGGGATTCTTAAGCAAAGCGCGGCGTGGTGCCCTCAAACTCATCTTACCCATTGGATTATGTTACACTGAGAGAGATGAGATTGTCCTTGATCCCGATCTCCAAGTGCAGGCAAGCATCCGGGAGGTGTTTTGCAGCTTTGAACTCACGGGATCAGCGTGCGCGACCGTACGCCACTTTCGCCACCAGCATCTTCTCTTTCCACGGCGAGTGCGTTGCGGAGCGCATCAAGGGGAAATCGCCTGGGGAGAGTTGCAGCACCATGATGTGTTGCGCGTGTTGCACCACCCGGCCTATGCGGGAGCTTACGCCTTTGGGCGCACTCGCACGACGAAGACCGTCGATGGAAAGGTCCATATTCAGGACGTCCCTCGTGCTGAATGGGTCGTGCTTAGTAAAGGATGCTCACGTTGGCTACATTAGTTGGGAGGATTACGAGAGAAATGAGGCGCAGCTTGCCATGAACAGTCAAGCCTATGCTCCTGAGCGTTTCTCCCCACCGCGCGAGGGACCGGCGCTCTTACAGGGTCTCATCCTCTGCGCTAAGTGTGGAGAGCGCATGACGGTGCGCTACCACCAACGGGGAGGAAAACGCATCGTGCCTGATTACCTCTGTGCCCACAAAAGTATTGAGCAGGGACTGGCTCCCTGTCAGCGCATTCCTGCAGCTTCAACTTCATCAGGCATTTGGAGAGGTGCTCATCCAGCGAGTAACCCCAGAGGCGCTGGCGTTGACTCTCCGCCGTCCAAGAGGAAGTGATCCAGCGCGCAGACGAAGCCCGCCGATTGCGTCATCTGCAAGTTGAACGAGCTCAATATGAAGCGGAGCTGGCTCAACGGCGGTATCGCAGAGTAGATCCTGATAACCGCCTGGTCGCGACCGTGCTTGAGGCGGAATGGAACACCAAACTGCGTGAGCTCGAAGAGGCGCGAGCCATCGAAGAGCAGTACAAGCAGAGCGATCAACACCAGGTAAGTCCGCAAGAGCGCATCGAGATAGGTGAGGTCCCAGAACGTTTCCGCCAGTTCTGGTATGACCCCAAGACGACCGTGCGTGAGCGCAAGCGAGCGGTGCGCCTGGTGATTGAAGATGTGACGGTCCACAAAACGGATCAACTTGTGGCACACATTCGCTTCAAGGGCGGAGCAACACAAACCATCACGGTGCCTCTGCCTCCACCGTTCGCTCAATCGCGCTTGACCGTCCCCGAGACCCTGGCAGTCATGGATCGTTCCCTGAATGAGTATACGGATGCAGAGGTCGCCGAGCAGTTAAACCAGCAAGGCTATCGTACCTTCGTGGTACTCCCTTTTCAAAGTATCCATGTCTTATCAACTTCGCAGGCATCACGGCATTCCAAGTCGCTATGCGCGATTACGAGCGCAAGGAATGCTGACCGCTGAAGAACTCGCACAAAACTTGGGCTGTTTCCGCTCAAGTCATTTGGCGAAGATACCATCAAGGACACATTGTCGGGATGCGGTACAATGATCGGGGATCGTGCCTTTTTCTTCCTCCTGGTGAGGAGCAACAAGCGATGACTGACGTACAGTGAAGTAATTCGAGAGACGAGGTGCATTATGCAACATGATCGTGGCTCCAAGGAAATGTCAGTCCTGCTCTCACTGCATCATAATCCCGTTCAATGCCAGCAACAAAACTTCCAAGCTCTTTGATGCCACTTTCACGTGCTTCTTTCATCCATCCATTGAGTCGTTCCGGCTGTCGCAAGCGTAGTATCTGCAGAAATGACTGGAGCAAATGATAAGAGTCCCTTTACCTCCTGAGAACTCTCTAGAAGCCGCTTCAGATCATTTTCGTTCCTCTGATGTGAGATCCTCTTCTCGTTTCGAGAGCAGCCAACGAAGCTCTCTTGGCAGAACCTGCAGACGACGCTGCTCTCCATTTTTGGCGTGTTTCGGTGGGCGAGCCATGCCAGATAATCCCTTGCGCAGACGTGCCACAAAATTACGCACAGTGATTTCTCCTCCACGATAGCCTTTTTCCTGAAGCTCCTCAAAAAGCTGATGCGCATTGGCACATCCCTCCTTGAAGCGTTGACAGAGATACTCATAAAAGGGATCGAGCTGAGAGGGCTTGCGTGGGCGAAGCTTTGATTGGACAGTCCCTTCCATGCGCACATAGCGGCGAACCGTGTTGCGGGCGAGATCAAGCCGAGTAGCAATCGTATGGATACTGTTCCCTTCCTCATGCATGGTTTTCACGTGATCGACCAATTGCTGCTTCCGTTCTCTTTTCTCCTGAGAAGCGCGTTTGCATTTCATTGGAGCTACAGGCGAAGGTATCGCAGGTGTTACTTGGAACCTTCTGGAGAACTGTTTCAGCCGAGAGAGCAGAAGGTATTTGGATCTTTTGTCGCGTCAAAATAGTCTTCAACGGCATCTCCTACATTTTTGCAGAGATGCCACCGATCCGCAATTTGTTGCGCCTGTGGCGCCCCTTGAGCAACTCCCTCAGCATAGGCTCCTGCACGATCTCGGCTTACGATCTCGATTTCAGGATGGGCTAAAAGCCACTGCTTGACACTCTCGGCTTCTCGATCTGCAAGCAGGTCAATCACGTCGATGAGTTTCAAGATCAATGATGACAGTTCCATAGCGTTTTCCTCGTTTCCAGGCAAAATCATCAATCCCAATCGCCTTCACCTTGCCCGTAGGGGGACTCGGTATGAGATGCAGGGAGTGGAGAAACGTCATTCTGGAAAGGTGAATACCCATTTGCTTACCTAAGCGAGCGCCGCCCTTCGCAGTTGAATGCCGCACAAATCGCTTGCACCATCGTTCGGAAACGTGTGGTCAGTCGAGATGATGGCTCAATCAACTCTGGAAGCCGTTCCGTGAAAATCTTCCGTGGGCAACATGCAGCACGGCAAAAGAATTTCTTGACAGACAGCAATAAGACGAACTGTCTTTCCTGTACTGGGAAGTTCCAGAGGTGTGCGTCGATAGTAGCTATGGATAGCAAACGATGGTGTTGAACAAAGTGGACAGAGCGAACTCAAGCGATTTGAGGTGACACGAACCTGTAATTCATCCTCAGTCATGCTGATGGATGTGATTTCTAGCCCATCAGGCAATAGGAGCAAAGGGGTGGTTGGCATTCTCTTGCGGCTTCTCCTCACAATTGATGAGGAAAGTGTAGCAAGTTTTCGCCACATTGCTAGGGCTTCACCAAAAAGTCGCATGAGCCAAATCGAGTATGTGAATGCTGGTATCGAGGGCTATGGATGGGGCGCGCTCAGCGTGTTTCTGCTCATTCGATATGTGATGGGCTTGCGAGAAGAGGAGCAGGGAGTGTTGTCAGTAGCTCCTGTTATGCCGCAGGCTCTTCGTCGCCAGGGAGCAAGTTATAAGATTGCATCTGTACAGTGGGGAACCTATGCACTCGGCGTAGAATGTGTCGTGAAAGATATAAACAGTTTTATCATGCGCCTGAGTTGCTTAAGCGAAGAAGGTCAGTCGGTACAACAATGGGAATGGGAGGGGAAATGGGGCGAAGAACGAAAAATTATACTAGTGGGTCAGTTGGCAAAGAGCTTGCCATGAGTATTGAAAGGAGGTAAGCTGAAGAGGAGGAGGGAACGAGCATGAAAGCAGCACATCCCTTGCGAATCTTGAGCCAGGAAGAAGAACAGGCCTTGCAGCGCATGGTCAAAGCCACCAGCGAGCGAATGGATGTGGTCAAACGAGCGAAAGCGCTTCTGGCCGTGCAAGCCGGGAAGCCCTATACCGAGGCTGCACTGAAGGCGGGCTACAAGAGCGGAGATAGTATCAGTCAGTTGGTGGAGCGCTTCAATCAGCGAGGACTGGCTGCGCTGTTGATTGCGCCGGGACGTGGCCGCAAAGAGACCTATACACCTGAGCAACGGGAACGGATCGTGCAGGAGCCGGAGCGAGCCCCGGACCGAGAGCAGGATCAGACGGCGACATGGTCCCTGATAACCTTGAGGAATGCGTTACGCAAGCAAGCCTTGCCTGCGGTGGGCGTGAGTACGGTGCGTGAGGTGCTACATGAAGCCGGGTATGGCTTTGGGAAAACAAGGACGTGGTGTCCAACTGGCACCGCAGTCCGGGTACGCAAAGCAGGCACGGTTACGGTTCAGGATCCCAAGGCCGGGGAAAAAAACGCCTGATTGAATACGCCTACGAGTTAGCGGAAGAGGCCGGATTGCCGCTGTGGTGCCAGGATGAGGCTGGCCCCTATCAAGCCATTCCCCAGGCGGGAGAAGACTGGCATCGGGAAGGCAAGCCGACTCTGCAGCCCCACGAGTACGTGCGTGGGGGAACAGCCAAGTTGTTGACGCTTTTCCGTCCGGCCACCGGAGACGTGCATGCCAAAGGTGTCCTTTCTGCGCCCAATGCCGTGCTGCATCCCTGGCTGCAGGAGGAACTGCAACAGGCACTCGATCTCCTGGACCAGGAGCCCCTTGCGGTGCGTGTACCCTTGCCAGAGGATCATCCGCTGCTGCTCACCTGGCAGCATTGGTACTGGTCCTATGAGCGCCCCAAGCCCACTCCCGCCTTGCGCCTGATCCTGATCTGGGATAATCTGGCGGGGCATCTGTCGTACCACATGGTGCGCTGGCTACTGCAACGCGGCATCTTGCCGCTCTACACGCCGCTCTCTGGCTCGTGGCTCAACATGGCCGAGTCGCTGCAACGCATCATCGTGCGTCGCGCCCTCGCGGGCCAGCATCCGCAAAGCGCTCAGCAAGTCATCGACTGGTTGGAGCAAACCGTGACGGGCTGGAACCGCAAGCCTACACCGTTTGTTTGGAATGGCAAGCGGCGACGGAGGCGTGAACGTGCCCGACTGCGACGTCTTGGTGGGTCAGGGGCTGCTGTTCTGCATGGCTACTCAATTGCCAACTGACCACTAGCAGCATAGAAATAACCTGGTGAGTATTAGGAGAGTAAGCATCAGTATAGTAGAGGCTTACCTTTGCGGTCACCCTATTTTAGTTTCTTTAACTTACCATATCCTCAGTGAACCAGACCCACCCGCTGCTATCTACGTAGATACCGACACCAACGCGGTGGAGCGTGGTGCTGGTCAGGTGTATGAAATGCCATCCAGTAGGCCCCTCATTGATCATACTCTCTTGCACTGCATATACGTTATTCCATGGTGGTGTGGATGGGCCGGCCAGGCCAATGCACTCGCCACAATCCGTAAATCCGGCAAAACCTTCATTGGCAATGCGTACGCATTGATCTAATCCATCAGGGCAGGTGTGGCTAAATCCACAGTGAACCATGTTCCAACTGTGCAGGCGCGCTCCGCCTGCTAGTGTAGCGTTCCAGACGAATGGATAGAGGCCACGTAGGGCTCTATCATGATTGATGAGTGCAAAGAGTTGCTGGGTGAGCTGGTACTCTTCAGATGTCATCTGTGGGGGTGGGCCGTAGGGAGCGGGTCCGTTGACAGGACCGGAAACAGTAGTTGGTGGCGCACCGTTCGTATTCGTTTGACTTGGAGCAGTGCTTACAACAGTGGCTATTTGCTTGGGTATCGTGATAGAGGTTGTGGGAGTTGGATGTTGAGCGATATTGAGGCTATCAGTTGTAATTGGTTGCATTTGCAAAACATGACTGCTTTGTCCAGCTCCGCATCCAGCAAGCAGGATAATCAAAAAAAGACTAAAAATATACCAGAATTTCTGGCTAGTACGCACAGATCCTCCAATTGGCACCAGGATTGGTCTTTAAAAATATAAACCTATGTTCGAGTGTAGCACACGAATAACATAAACGAGAGCAAGCATGAAATTAGGTGGTACTTTTGGAATGCCTGCTTCGCTTGCTTTTAGTAGCGACGGGTTAGCACAATTGCAGTCATATCATCGGGTTTCGCGCGTATAGTGATTTGACGTTCTTCGCGCGAACGCTGGAGAGCATATTCCACAAGAAGCCGCGAAGCAGCATTACGAGGAGCTTTGCGCAATATGTCTTCGATTTCGAGATCGGTAAGATTATCGTGGATGCCATCTGTACATATGAGAATGCGGTCACCAATAGAGATGGGAATTTCGTCAACATGGATTTCTGGAGAGAGTGGTCCGCCTAATGCCTGGGTAATGCCCCCGCGCATGCGGAAATAGCTAATTTCTGCCTCGCTGAGATCTTCTGCATGCATTGCTTGATCAATTCGACGAGCGTCTTCCTCGTTGACAATTTCATTCTCGATCAACTTGCCTAAAAGTCCGTCGTCGATGGTCAAACGTTTAAGAGGTTCGTCCTTCTGCAATAAGTAAACCCTGCTATCGCCTACATGAGCATACACCAGATTGAATTCGTTTTTTCCTGAATGGTGACAAAGCGCAGCAATGGCTACAGTTGTGGCAAGGTCATCAGTACCAGCTTCCATGACGCCGTCTGTGCGTATTGTTTCATCTGCAAGCTCTATAAGATGTTGGAGTAATGTACATAAATCGACTTTATCGCATTCATTTAGAAAACTGTGTATGCTGCGACGTTTATGAATCTGTCCGAGAGCGCTTTTCCAACCCGAAAGTGTTGCACGTTTGGCAGCCTGTGATGCGATGTCACCCGCTGCGCTACCCCCCACACCGTCGTAAACGGCTATGAGACCGGTGCGTTCTTCTATGAGTAAACTGTCTTCATTGCGTTGTGGATGTCTTTCACAGGGTAGACTATATCCCACAATCTTGAATGGCAGGCGGTCATCCGAAGTAATGGAGTTTGACGGAAGCGGCTGCAAAGTTCTCACTTCACCATGCAAAGATTTATGAAAACCCCCTCTGCGATGATGTAGCCAGCCTGTTTCAGTTTGCGACATCGATGTCGATTGCTCCTTGCGATCCAACGTTTTAGGAAATGTATCAATGAATATAACGAATACATCGGGATAATGTATATAGTGAGGGCCGGTAGAGCCAACCCGTGTTTGCTGGCCGACATATCGACGGTAGGACGATAGATAATACGGCCCTTAAAGGTATCCCGATGTATTTGTTAATTAACATTAATATAACATGATAATAACATACGTTTTATGTTCATCTGTCTGCATTGAATAAGAATCGGATGAGAGCGTATATTTGTGCAAGTATAGCAGAAACGTTGAAGAAAAGGAAATAAATTTAAACAAGAAACATTAAAATCTTCGTAAAAGTTCATCAATTGTGTTTTGATTGTGATGAATGCTCTAGACGCTGACCAGCAAATTGGGATAGACTATTCTCAAAGGGGTATTCGAGAACAACGTGGAGCCTCATTTATATTTGTATCAACGGTGATATGCTTCAATAAGAGAAGGGAGTCCTGCCTGTGATTTATCATGTACTTGTTCCAACTGATGGCTCAGAATATGCCGAGAGAGCTGTTCGTTTTAGCGCTCAGGTGGCAGACCGCCGTCAAGAGGCAGAAGTGACAGTTATTTATGTACACTTACATGTTCATCCGGTCACTCAGGAAAGGGCAACGGTAGAAGTACCAGGGGAGCCACGTCATGAAGTCCCGATGGTACGTGAAGAGACCGATTCTGAGGAACTAGTCCATGCGCAGGAGATTGTGGATGCAGCAGTAGCAGAAATCAAGAATCTCGTCACATCGCCGGATGTAACCGTTACCGGCCGTGTCGTTGTAGATAACAGGGTAGACGAGGGAATCTTGAAGGTAGCCGATGAAACCAAGGCTGATATTATAGTGATTGGCACCCGAGGCCTGAGTACGCTTCGAGGTGCAATTATGGGAAGTGTTAGCCATGCTTTGATTGAGAAAGCGAGCTGTCCGGTGCTGATTGTCAAATAAGTTGTTAGACGTGGTTGTATAATGGTTGTGGAATATAAAGAACAAGTAAAGCGTCTTGTGCTGGACGAGCAGGTATTTGTGCGCCTCACAATGAAAGGTCGATCGCAAGATGCTGACTCCATGTGGAGGCAGGTTATTGTTCGCCCGGTTTTGATCAAAAACGAACGTTACCTGCAATTTTCCTATTTTAGTCAGAAGCAAGATATTACCAAAAACTACCAGGGTTCGCAGGCCAATCAAAAACTCGATGAAATCCTTGCTTTGCCATTCAATTCTCTGCTTGTTCAGTCGACCTCGGAAGATTTGCGAGTGCAAATTACTCCTAAGGGTAAAGTTATTCTTCACAGGGACAAAGCTTCCAAAGCTAACCTTGACCTTCACCTTGCTCATGATGTCAGTAAAAAGCTACTGCTGCCAGCAGATACACCCGACTCATTCTTACAAGCAACCGGCATTATGGATGCCCAGGGGCGAGTTCGATCTAGTATGCAAGGAAAGTTTTCTCAGATCAATGAATTTCTCAAACTGGTTGAGCATACAGGCGAACTTGAGCATTTTGATACAAAACCTATTCACATCCTCGACTGCGGTTGTGGCTCTGCTTACCTGTCCTTTGCGACCTACCACTATTTGAACAATGTCCGAGGGATCCCGGCTCAATTGACAGGCATCGATACTAATGCAACGTTGATACAAAAGGACAATCGACAGAGCGATGAGCTTGGATTTTCACAAGCCTGTTTCCTAACATCGGCCATTATCGATTTTGTCCCACAGGAGTCCCCAGATATCGTATTGGCGTTGCATGCCTGTGATACGGCGACCGATGAGGCAATGTACCAGGGAATCACATCTGAAGCACGCCTGATTATGTGTGCTCCCTGTTGTCATCTCCATCTCCACAGACAATTGCATGCTGTGAAACCTTTTGCCCCCGTATTTCAGGATGGCATTCTCAAGCAGCGCCTGTCTGATATCCTTACTGATACGTTTCGCGCGCTGATCCTGCGCATTATGGGCTACAAGACCGATGTTGTCGAGTTCGTTTCACCTGAACACACTGATAAAAACTTGATGATACGAGCTATCAGGCGAACACAAAGAGACAAAGCCAGGTATCTGCAGGAATACCAGGAGCTGAAAGCATACTGGGGTGTCACGCCATATTTAGAAACGCTGCTTAGTGAGCGGTTCAGTTAAATAACCCCGCTAATTTCAAGAAGTTCTCGAACATGATGCGCGAATGTTGACGGTAAAGAGGAAAGAGACTGGCGCTTTCACTCACATAGTTGTCTACCGCATCTTCCCCTAAAGCACTCACTATTTCCTGCCTGTACTCAGGAAAATGGAACCACATATCAATTATTTCAGGTGTTACTTCAATGTGATATTGCGTTCCGTAAGCGTGGCGGCCATAACGAAAGGCTTGATTTTCGGTTTGCGTATTGCAAGCCAGTTGAATAGCTTCCTGTGGGATATCAAAAGTATCTTCATGCCAGTGAAACACCTGCACCCTGTCCGGTAAGCCATGGAAGAGTGGATCATCTTTTCCCATGCGTGTTGTCTCAACGTCAAAGAAACCGAGCGGAGTAATGGAATGCCGTTTGACCGGCGCTCCCAACGCATGCGCCAGTAGCTGGCCTCCCAGGCAAATTCCAAGATAGGGAATGTCCTCTGCAACTGCTTTGCGAATCATTGACTCTACTCCAACCAGGTATGGATATTTTTCATTTTCGCCTACATGTTGCAATCCGCCCATGGCGAGAATGGCGTCAAACTGAGTCGGGTCTGGGACCGGGTATTTATCGACTTCGACAATCTCATAATGGATGTTGTGTTCTTGCATGATATCGCCAAGATAGCCGGGTGGATCATCCCAACAAAATTGGAGAGCCAGTACTCGCTTCATTTCGTGCGTCCTTTCATTCAGGAAAGATGAGGTCTTTCAAATAATGCTACATTTGAAATTGTGGCCTCTCAAGCCATTTGTAAGATTATATGTGATTGCCCATGCAACATGCAAAGGCTAATAAAGCAGCATAAACTGCTTCCTTCCTGAACGAGACTAGCCACGTTCAAGAAGAAGGTCAGTCTATGCTGCTTTTCGAAGTCTAGGGTTGAAGGCAGTTGCCAAATAGCGTTCACTATCGTATACTATCATTAGTTATTGATAGAGGTGATAGATCTATGGCAAAGCAAGCACAGAAGTTGTTCCGAGTCGGAGCAGCCGCCCATGAATTGGGGTTGCACCCAATGACAGTCAGGCGTTGGATCAAAGCCGGGCGTATTCAGGTGATCCAGGTGGGCCGCGAGATGCGCATTCCACGATCGGAGATCGAGCGGATGGTTGGCGCATCCGACGAGCGGCTGCTTATCCTCTATGGGCGTGTCAGTGGGCATGGGCAAAAAGATGATCTGGAGACGCAATTAGAACGTTTGCACCTATGGGCAACCACTGAGCGGAAAGGGCAAGAGGCGCTCGTGCTCTGTGATATTGGTAGTGGCCTCAAAGCCGGGCGCAGGCACCTCCAGCGCTTACTCAAGCTGGTCTGTGAGGATAAAGTGGCAGAAGTGGCCATCACCTACGAAGACCGATTGACCCGCTTTGGACAAGAATTTTTGGAAACGCTGTTTGCGTGCTTTGGAGTGACGCTGACCGTGTTGGAGCCAGGGGAAGAAAAGACGCCGGAGCAGGAGTTGACCGCTGATTTGCTCGCGCTCATCGCCTCGTTTTCCGGTCGATTGTATGGCATGCGATCCCACAAGCAGAAGGAGCTGGTGCAATGCGCACACGCCGTACTCACCAGCCCCTAACCTACGATGTGCGGTTGCCTGATGAAGCACAGGCTGACGCCCTGCGATTACTGGATGCCAGCCGCGAGGTGGTGAATGGTGCCCTCGCACTCCTCTGGCCCCACCTCGATGACTTCCAAGCAGATCGTGTTGGCCCTGCCTGGAAACAGGTTGGGAAGTACATGGGCTCCCCAAAGTCACACGGTGATCGGCAATGGCGCTGTGAAAGCGAGGTCATCGGCCGCGTGCTGCGTGCTCAAGCAGCACGCAAGCAAGCCTTTGAGCAGGTTTTGCCCATTTTAACCGATGGCTTCATCCGTCCTAAAACCGAGCAGCGGCCTGCGGGAAAGCAGCGAGCCGCGATCAAGGAAGCCCTCAGCACCTTACAACACAACCTGGAAGAGGAAGAAACGAGTTTTGTCGCGCTGCAAAATGTCGTGGAGCACTGTTGCAACTTCTTTTTCGCGCATGACCGTTTCCCCTGGACGTATGAGGAATTACAACCAGTGCCACTTTTGAAGGTCGGCATGCTCACGTATGCAGGCGACGATGGGCGCGAAAAAGGCCAGGCCTATCGTTTAGCTCTTGATCTGGATGGAGGTGTGGCGCGGTTCCGGTTCCGCTATCCAGACGAGGCAGGAGTCTGGTCCTGGCGCAACGTAGACACGATCATCCCTTTGCCAGAGGCTGTCTGCGAACGTCTCAAAGAGGGGGAGTTGATGGCTCCCACCCTGCGAGAAGAGCACCGAGCGGATGGTTCACGCATGGCGGTGCTCGACTTCATCGTTGAGGTGGAGAAAGCGGACTTACCCGCCTGGGAAAGCGTCGAGCGCGTGCTGGGAGCAGACTGGGGCGTGCACACGTTACTGACAGCAACCGCTGTGGACGAACGCAACGAACAAGTCGGCAAGCCATTTTTTCTCAATACTGGCGGTTTTGATGGACGACAAGCCCGCACCCGACGGCAAATCGATCAGTTGAAGCAGAAGGGTGCCACCTACGAACACGAGCGGGATGCCTTGCCTCCCGATCACTCCAAACGCCTCTGGTTCAATGAGAAGCTTGCGCTGCTGCGTCGCGAAATGGATCGGTGTTGGCGCAAATATGAGCAGCGCAATCGTGCGATGGCCCATTTAGCGAGCAATGTGTTGGTGCTGTTAAGCCGGGTGCATGACTGCTCGCTTCTCTCGATGGAATCGTTAAAAACCTTGAAATCCACTGGGCGGGGCAAAGGCGTTCGTGGGCGCTGGCGCAACTACCGCAACAACTCGACGATCCGTGGAGAAATCTGGCGTCTCCTGCGCTACAAATGCCATCTGATTGGCCTGCGGTTCCACACCGAACAACCTCGCAGCACTTCCCACACCTGCCCGCGTTGTGGTCATCCAGCCAAAACGTATCGCGAGCCCTCTGATCGCAAAGCAGCCGTGAAATGGGGGAGGTGGATGTACTGTGATGACTGTCAGTACCATGGCGATCGGGATTATTGCGCCTCAGTGAATGTTGCGCGCTTAGGCGTAGCGTATCTGCTCCAAATGAAACACACGGGCAAGGCCCGCCCTTGCTCGATTTCTGACCCACGGGTCAAGCCTGCCTCTTACACGGGGACAGGCGCGGTGTTGCTGTTGCCACCGACGGGGAACCACCCTGCCCGAAACATTCGGGGAAAGATTTGTTACTATCCTGGTTGGCTTGGGTCTGCTTTCCTTCAATCGTCTCAGGAAAAGTCTGTTTTTCTCAGGCTTTGTGGAGAGCTGAAATCTTGTCTACAATAGTACCAGATTTTAGCAACGGTTGTTATACACGTACTCCGGTTGTTCGACGTGCTATCAGAGTTGTATTTAGCCGGATAAGCTCGGGTAACTGCTGAGGCTTTTTCATGATCTCATTCAATTTGCTGACTCCCAACTCACCTAAGCGTTGCATCGGCTGCTGAATTGTACTCAATTCGAGCAGTTCAGCTACTTCGATGCCATCAAAACCTATTACTGAAACGTCTTCAGGCACATTTAGATGCAAATCTTTAGCTGCTTCCAGTACACCAATAGCCTGCATATCTGATGCTGCAAAGATAGCTGTTGGGCGCTTTTCCTGTGAAAGCAGTTGTAAAGCTGCCTGCTTTCCTCCAGAGCGATTCCACTCGCTTGTCAGCATAAGTTCAGGTTCGAAGAGAAGTTCCGCTTCGCCAAATGCTCGATGAAGCCCAATCAAGCGGTCATTTGCCTGGTTAAATTTGATGTTTCCCTCAATGACTCCATTGATAAAACCAATTCGCCGGTGTCCCAACTCAATTAAAAATTTCACTGCCTGGTAAGCACCTTCTATATTTTCAACAACCAGAGAAGTAAAAAAGGGGCTATAGGTATCTATAAGGACGACAGGGATTCCTGAATCTTTGATTACTACTGCATACTCGTTGTCTAAGGGAAGCGAAAGCAAAAGCAATCCATCTACCCTACCAAGCATTGGTAACTCTGAAAGGTAATAGTTGCGCTGGGTAACATTTTCCACATCATAAAGTACCAGTTCTTTGCCGGATCGAGAAAGCGAAGCTTGAACAGTTCGCAATAATTCTGTGTGGAAAGGACGAGTAAAAAACGGAACGATGACGCCAATGGCCCCTGTTCTTTTTGAAATCATACTGCGTGCTATGGGGTTAGGTCTGTAATTAAGTTGCGCAATTGCTGATAATACCCTGGTGCGTGTGGCAGGTTTAACTCCTGGGCTATTGTTAATTACACGCGAAACCGTTCCAATTCCCACTCCCGCGATTCGAGCTACATCATGGATGGTAGTTGTCATCTCATTCAGCCTCTTTGCTCAACAAGCCCTAAATATTGGAAACGTTTCCATAAATTCGTGAAATTATATGCTGTGAGATTAGCATATTTAACCTGAATTGTAAAGAGATTATTATAACTCTACAATACCATCACAGATAGATGGGGCTTTTATTGGGTACCTATTTACAATCGCGAAATATTATGTTATTGTTAAAACAAATCTTGGTATCGTTTCCAAATCCATAACTACATCGCCATCGCACAAAATGGCAAGAAAAAACCTTCTTTCAGGTAGAAAGGGGTGTAACATAATTTCAGCATGAGAAGTGCGTTTAAATGACGTTATCTGTACTGAAAAGTTAGTAGCCCTGAGCCTCTTCTAGCGCAGTTATGAATTGATTTACTCCGATTAATAAGGCAACTACTGCTCAGCATACATACTTTGAAGGCTGAAAAAGAAATCGTACGTGAAGTGAGTCCCGCGCAACGATCGTCTCAAAATGCTTCAGGTTATGTGAAGTTTTGCGACGAAATGACGTAATTCGATTAGACTTTCAAATCTCTATTGATGGGAGAGCGAAGTAGAACTTCCAAACTCCAAAACGAGGCCTACTGGATATGGGTGTCCGGTAGATTGAAAGTCGTCAGCGCTCGGAAGCGTCTGGCATGTGTGTCTTCGGCAGATTTTTATTTACTCCAAAGGAGGACTCTCAATGTTTCTTGATCAAGGTGAAGTCATTGACGAAATCATCACCAAAATTCGTAATGGGCGCATAACTCGCCGGACATTTCTCGAGCGTGCCATTGCCGTTGGCTTGACAAGCACCGCAGCTGTTTCGCTACTGGAAGCATGTGGTGGCACTAGCAATAGCTCTACTGGCAGTGGACAAACTGTCAACATTAACTACATTGAGCGTGACACCAATGGCGTCTTCGCGGGACTTGTGGCCGATTTCAATGCGGAAAATAACGGTGTCCACGTCACCTACAATTCTAATGCGCCTGCTGATACGGGCCAGCTCCTGACTATCATCACGACCATGCTACGCGCCCGTTCTAGCGCCTACGATGTTTTCCCGATGGACATCATCTGGCCTCCTGAGTTTGGGGCTAACGGCTGGACGGTTCCTCTGGACGATAAGTGGCCGGCCAGTGACCGGGCGAATTATCTGCCAGGGCCATTGGCAGGCTGCACCTACAATGGCAAGTTGTGGGCGGCTCCAACGCGTACCGATGCCGGGCTGATCTACTACCGCACTGATATCGTCTCAACACCGCCAACGACCTGGGAACAAATGACGGCAATGGCCAAGGCAGGTTCACCATCCAAAGCGAAGTATGGTTACCTCTGGCAGGGAGCGCAATACGAAGGACTTGTGTGTGACTTTACCGAGGTCCTCTACGGCTATGGCGGTTCCGTACTGGATCCTACCAATCCCAAGACTGTCACTGTCAATAGCCCAGAAGCTGTAGCCGCCCTGACGCTGATGACAAGTTGGGTGGGAGGGATCTCACCATCGGCAATAACTACCTACAAAGAAGAGGATGCTCGTTCCTCCTGGCAAAATGGTGACTCTGTTTTCATGCGCAACTGGCCCTATGCCTATTCGTTGGGAAACGACCCGACTACCTCCAAGATTGCCGGCAAGTTCGATGTCCATAACATGCTCTATGGCGGCACCAATACCACCGGCCACTCAAGCCTGGGCGGCTGGCAATATGGCATCAATGCGTTCTCGAAGAACCCTGACGCGTGCCTGGAAGTTTGTCCAACACCAACTTGCCGAACCCGCGCAGAAAACCATAGCAATCAAGCTGTCGCTGACTTCCACGCTCAAGAGCATTTACAAGGATGCTGATGTGCTGAAAGCGAACCCGTTCTTCTCCAAATTGGAGCCGGTATTTGAGACAGCCCAGCCGCGCCCGGTCACTCCTTTCTACCCGGACGTCTCGAATGCCATCCAGTTGCGCGTCCATAATGCACTGACCGGTCAGGCCACTCCTTCAGCTGCTCTGGCCTCACTAGAGTCGGATTTGCAGGCCATCGTCAACAAGTAGTACACTGTTATTCGTAACTTGCGGCAGTGGAGTATCTGAAGGGATACTCTACTGTTTGAGGTATTTCAGTTAGAGAAGTCATCTGTGTATCTATCTGTGATTATCGGGAGATCGTCTCGTATGATTTTGCAATGTCATATGTAGGCACTCTCGGCGTGGATAGATATCGAAAGGGATATGTGTCATATGGCAACACAAGCAGTCGACGTAGAAGCAGCCGCCACAAGCAAAAGGCCAACCCTGCGAGAACGTCTGGATATGGGAAGCGGCTTTACACCGTACATACTGGTTCTCCCAACTATCATCGTAATTCTAGCGGTAGCTGGCTATCCCCTCGTCAATTCCTTCTTGCAAAGCCTGCAGGATAACCCTTTGAGTGCTAATCCAAGTTTTGTGGGATTGCAAAATTATGTATCTGTTCTCCAAAGTAGCGAGTTCCATACTGCCATTGCTGTGACATTCGGCTTTACGATCATCGCCGTGTTCCTGGAGACGGTCTTTGGTCTGGGAATCGCCCTGCTCATCAATGCCACCTTTCCAGGTCGTGGCCTGGTTCGGGCTGCTATTCTCGTGCCGTGGGCCTTTCCCACAGTCATCTCAGCACAGATCTGGTATCTGATGTACAATGACCGCACAGGTATTGTCAGCTATATCATGCAGCAAATTCACCTGTTACCACGGGGCGGCACATTGTTGCAGTCGAATAATGGAATTATACTTGCTTCCATCATCACCGATGTCTGGAAGACGACACCTTTTATGGCCCTCTTGCTCCTGGCAGGACTGCAGGTCATTCCCTCTGAATTGTATGAGGCGGCCGGAGTCGATGGGAGCACGAAATGGCAGCAATTCTGGAGCATTACCTTGCCAATGCTGACAGGGCCGCTGCTGATCGCGTTACTCTTTCGCACGCTTGCTTCGATGGGGGTGTTCGACTTGCTCTACATACTAGGAGGCAACCAGGTGGAAAGCATGGCATCGTACTCGTATAATTTCATGTTTACACGGACTACCTTTGACTTTGCTGCTGGAGTGACTGCCTCCATGATACTCTTTTTTATCGGACTTATTATTGCGTTGCTCTTTGTCTTGTGGATGCGTGTAGCGCGACGGTAGGGTTCGATTTAACCGTACCTGGAAAGGAAGGAGATGTCTTATGGCAGTTAAGGAACAGGTTTCCGCTGGTGCCAGGGTCAGTGAACGCACTGCGAAATCGGGAAGGGGTTTCCCATGGGGTAGTGTAGGTCGCTATACCGCTGTGGTAGTGATTGTATTTATCGCTTTGGCTCCTCTTTACTGGTCAATTGCGACTGCACTCAAAAGTGGAATTGAACTGAACGCTTCACCGCCCACACTTTTCCCTCATACTTTCAGCCTGGAGAACTTTCAAAGCGATTTTGCCCTTTCCACTTTTACACATGATCTGCTCAATAGTACGATCATCGCAACCGTCACCACAATCCTGGCACTGATTATTGGCGTACTTGGCTGCTTATGCCATTGCACGCACAAAGTTCCGCGGCAAAGGCTTCGTACTGGGGCTCACGTTGTCGGTGACTTTGTTACCATTCATCGCAATGGTTGGACCGCTCTTTGTGCTTTTCACCGGCCCTATTCCGATCTACAACACGTATCTTGCCCTGATTATCCCCGACCTCGTAATTACCTTACCCATTACAGTCTGGTTTATGACTTCATTCTTCCGCGATCTGCCACCAGACCTGGAAGAAGCAGCTCGGGTGGATGGTGCTTCCAGGTTGCGTACCCTGTGGTCTATAATTGTGCCACTCACGGCACCTGGGGTCTTTGCGGCGGCTATTCTCACGTTCATCGCTGTTTATAACGACTTCATCTTCGGTTTGACATTGACAGCCGATGAGAGCGCGCAGCCAATTACCGTTGGAGTTTCACGCTTCGCCGGTGAGCATACGATCCCCTGGGGGGAAATTGCCGCTGCTGCTGTGATCGTGACTATTCCTCTGGCTATTTTAGTGCTGATTTTACAGCGCCGTATCGTTTCTGGCCTGACCGCTGGAGCAGTAAAAGGTTAATCTGCTTGAGGAGCATTGAACGCGTTATACGACACGTTTAATGCTCCTCTACCCACAGAGGGCTTCACGCCCTTCCCTCAAGTATTCTCAGCATCGTGCATGCTGAGTTATGCTCTTCTGTCTCTTTGTCACTCGCAAAGCATGTACTGACGGAGGTGTCCAGAATGACCACATCCTTCAACACCCTGGGAGCATTGCACTCATTTATGCGCCAGGAACGATCCCTCATACTCGACTATGGCGGTCCATGTGTCGCTATTACAGCCCTGGCCGATAGTCTTATCCGCGTGCGGCTAGCTCCTGATGGGGAATTCTTGGCGCGCCGTTCCTGGGCAGTCTCCAGAGCGGATGAAGAGTTTGGTGAAGTATCTTTCGAAATCGAGGAGTCGGGTCAAGAACTCTTGCTGAAAACGCCCTCGCTCACGGTGAGGATCGATCGTGGCAGAGGAAGTCTCTCGTTTGAGGATGTGCAAGGACAACCATTCTGTGTTGATGAGGCTGGTATTCAGTGGAGTCGATCTGAATCCGAACTATATCGTGTCTCCTGTACTAAACGTATCGAGTTCGGCGAACACTTCTTTGGTTTCGGAGAACGCACAGGACCCCTCGATAAGCTTGGGCGTCAACTGATCAACTGGGCAACTGATCCTGCCCACGGACATGGGCCTGGCACCGATCCACTCTATCAGGCCATTCCAGTCTTCATGGCACTGCGTCCAGGTCTGGCATACGGCGTTTTCTTCAATAACACATGGCGCAGTCGTTTTGACATGGGGGCGGAACAACCCGGTGTCTGGCGGATGGAGGCTGATGGCGACGAACTTGATTATTATGTGATCTATGGACCTGCACCGGAGCAGGTAAGCGAGGGCATAGGGTCATTACTTGGGACTATGCCTCTGCCACCGCGCTGGGCGCTGGGATATCACCATAGCCGTTGGGGACATGCGACTGAGTCAATGATACGCGAGTTGACGGCTGAATTTCGCAAGCGCGATATCCCCTGTGATGTGATTCACCTGGACATCGATTACATGCATGGATATAGAGTCTTTACGTGGAACCTGCAAAGTTTTCCTGATGCGAAATCATTGATCGGTGAGTTGCGACGAGAAGGTTTTCGCATTGTCACAATCATTGATCCTGGTGTGAAGAGCGATCCCGATTACAAAGTCTATCAATCAGGATTAGAGCATGATGTGTTTGTGCGTGGAAGCGATGGCGAGATCTACCATGGTTATGTGTGGCCCGATGACTCAGTCTTTGCCGATTATACTCGGTCAGAGGTGCGCGAATGGTGGGGTGAAATGCAAAATGCGCTCGTGGAAGTGGGTGTTAGCGGCATCTGGAACGATATGAATGAACCGGTCGTGTTCGAGCTTCCATTCAGCGAAGGTGTAGGCGAGGTTGGGACAATTGCTCTTGACGCTATTCAAGGTCCTGAAGATGAGAGAACGACCCATGCAGAGGTGCATAATCTCTTTGGGTATGGTATGGCCCGTGCCTCTTACGAAGGACAGAGAAGATATCGCAATAATGAACGGCCTTTTACGCTCACTCGTTCGGGATATGCTGGAGTACAGCGCTGGAGTGCCTGCTGGATGGGCGATAATCACTCCTGGTGGGAACACCTGGAGATGGCGATGCCCCAACTTTTGAATATGGGCATATCGGGCGTGCCTTTCGTCGGAACCGATATTGGGGGCTTCTCTGGTAATGCCAGCGGCGAGTTATTCGCCCGTTGGATGCAATTCGGCGTCTTCTCACCTTTCTGTCGCGCCCATTCAGAGATCAATACCGAGTCCCACGAACCATGGGTCTTTGGCCAACAGGTTGAGGATATTTGTCGCGAATTCTTGCAATTACGTTACAGGCTTCTTCCCTATATTTACTCACTCTTCTGGGAGGCGTCGCTGCGTGGCATCCCTGTATTGCGGCCTTTGCTCTACCACTTCCCGGACGATCCGATTACCTATCCACTCCATGACCAGGTGCTGCTTGGATCGCATATTATGGGGGCACCGATTTACCATCAAGGACGTGAACATCGTCATGTCTATCTGCCAGCAGGTGAATGGTACGACTGGTGGACAGACGAAAAACTCACAGGGCCAACGCATCTTTTAGCGTATGCGCCGTTGGAACGCATGCCACTCTACCTGCGTGTTGGGGCTATCATTCCCACTGGGCCGGACTTGCAGTATGCCGATGAATACTCACTCGATACTCTGACACTGGATCTCTATCCTGGCAATGGGACATTCACCCTCTACGAGGATGACGGTCACAGCTTCGAATATGAGCAAGGCCAATTCTGTACGACAAGGTATACATTACGCCAGATAGAGGATCGGCTAATTTTCGAAATTGGTGCACGAGAAGGCGCTTATATTCCGCCTGAGCGGAAACTTGTGATCAAAGTTCATGCTATGGACGGCCGTGCGATTCAAGAGTATCCTGACGCAAACTATGACCTTGCTCTTCGCTTGCTGATGCTTCAGGTCAAAGATGATGGCAACGCACGGACATTTAGCTATAAAATGAGTGCCTAGTTTTAGCGTTCGTGAGCGGTTTTGAACAGAAGAGAAGGCACCAAGTGGAGGAACACAGCAACCTATGAAGAATTCGCACTCCTGGTGGCAAACGGGTGTGATTTATCAGATCTACCCACGGAGTTTTCTCGATAGCAATGGCGACGGGATAGGGGATCTCCCAGGAATCACCAGCAAACTGGACTATCTACGCTGGCTCGGCGTTGACGCTCTCTGGCTCTCTCCCATGTATCCGTCTCCAATGGCTGATTTTGGCTACGATATCAGCGATTATACCGATGTTCATCCGCTTTTTGGGACTCTTCAAGATTTCGACGTCTTGCTTGAACAGGCACACCGGCGCGACCTCAAGCTCATTCTGGACTTTGTGCCCAATCACACCTCAGATGAGCATCCCTGGTTCCAACAAGCGCGGGCGAGCCGCATCAATGAGAAACGCGACTGGTACATCTGGCGAGACCCGGCTCCTGATGGTGGTCCGCCCAATAACTGGACGAGCAGATTTAACGGGTCAGCCTGGCAGTTCGATGAACTGACCGGGCAATATTATCTTCACATGTACGATGTGAGACAACCAGATCTGAATTGGCGTAATCAAGAGGTGCGTCACGCGATGTATGATGTTCTGCACTTCTGGCTCGATCGGGGCGTTGATGGCTTCCGTGTAGACGCGCTCGAGGTGCTTCTCAAGGATGATCAGTTTCGTGATAATCCGATCAATCCAGCGTGGAAGCCAGGTGATCCTCCCAATGCCCGACTAATAGAACACTACGTCGTAGACCAACCGGGCATGCATGATATTATGCAGGAGATGCGTGCACTGACCGAAAGCTATAGTCAGCGCGTGCTCATCGGCGAACTCTATCTACCATTGGAGAGTTTAATGCCGTACTACGGCGAGCAGCTCGACGAAATTCACCTCCCATTCAATTTCCAATTCGTGACCATGCCGACATGGGAAGCAAGCATCGTTCGTCAGACTGTCGAGGGTTACGAAGCGGCTCTGCCTCAAGAAGCGTGGCCCAATTGGGTACTGGGTAATCATGATCGGACGCGTATCGCCACCCGTGTAGGCCGCGAGCAGGCGCGGTTGACTCAGATGCTATTACTCACATTACGCGGAACTCCGACCTGCTATTATGGTGACGAGTTGGGCATGCAAGATGTTCCGCTACCAAAAGAATTGATGCATGATCCAGCGGGAAAGGAACAACCTGAGAAAAGCCGAGACCCGGTTCGCAGCCCGATGCAATGGGATGGCAGCGCCAATGCAGGCTTCTGTGCTCCCGAGGTGACTCCGTGGCTGCCTGTCGCGCATGACTACCAGACCTATAATGTGGCTGAAGAACAACGTGATCCACGTTCCTTTCTGATGTTGACGCATCGCTTGTTGGAACTGCGAAAAGCTACACCCGCGTTGACTATTGGTTCGTACCAATCCGTTGATCAGGAGAACGATGCCTGTTTCGTCTACCTGCGCCAGCATGATAACCAGTGCTGCCTGGTGGCTCTCAACTTCTCAACACAAGATCATGGTTTGACGCTTCATGGTTTGACGCTGCCGGAACAGGGTCAGGGTCGTGTCCTGCTCTCTACCTACGTAGACCGTGAGGGATTTATCTCATTATCGGAGGTACATCTACGAGGGAATGAGGGTCTGTTGATTGAGGTGGAACTTAAGCGGGAATGAGAGATCAGAGCTGCCTTTTAGCTCCTTGCTAAAAGCTTTGCTCGTAGGAATCGAACAGATGTGTCAACCTGTGCTTCACTCAACCCGTGAATGATTAACGGGACTTCTACCGTGGTTGCCTCTAGATGATGGAGATAGTAATCGTAGTCCAGGATACCTGTGCCAGCGGGTTGAAATGTGTTATCAGGGCCAATGTCTTTAGCATGGGCAAGAACAATGTCCTCTCCCAGTAGTTCAAATGCCTCATCCAGGATGTGGTGCATATGCTGCTTATTTTCCGGTACAATGAGATTGGCAGGATCCATGACAACTTTGAGACGTGGAGATTGCATTGTATCGAGGAGCGCACGCCCCCTGGTGGCTGTGTTAATCACATTGGCTCGTTCGGGTTCGAAAGCAAGGATGATGCCCTCTTCTTCTGCGATGTGTAGTGCTGCCTCCATTGAGCTAAGTAGATCCTCCCATGCCTGTGGGGAAGTGTTTTCTGGATGCCAGCGCCACATATTCTCTGGGTCACGCGTGCCTGTGCAGAGCGTGATTATGGATGTACCCATATGCTTAGAGGCAGAAGCAAGCACACGCAACCGTCTTAAGCCTGCCTGGCGCTGTTCTATAATCAGGATGGATCATATTATACGTACCGGATACAGCTGCAATATTGATCACTCTGGATGTTGCCTCCGAACGGATGCGAGCGATGACATCGTTCTCGATATGGTCGGGCAATGATGGTAACCCAACACATGCCATGTTGAACTGCACGCAATGCAAATCATGGGCAACTACAGCATCAAATATTGCTTCTAATGTTGGTCGAGTGAAAGTTCTGGCGAAAATGCCGAGTTGCATCACACTCCTCCGACCATATCTGCCAGTTGTGCCCATGTACCTGTCTCAACCGAGCGTGAGATAGCAACTAATGTGCGTACGGCTGCCATCCCATCTTCAATATCGGCTCCCTGCATGGCAGTTTTATGCAAGATAGTATCGGCAAATCCCTCGATCTGTAGCTTATAAAAGTGAGCATCCGCGCCCAGTATCCGGTGATACTGGTCGTCGCGAACGGAAAAGCATTCCACATCGCTAGCGCGGAAGTACCAGGGATTGTACGTTTTGCCAATGACACTTCCATACTCACCATACACCTGAAAGCCCTCGTGCCAATCCATACGTACCGCGATGGTAAGGTCGAGGTGCCCTACACTGCCATCGTCGAACTCGACTGCTACGAACCAGCAATACGCGCCAAATTTCTCGACGAGCCTGGCCTGCACGCTCTTGATCTCGCCCCCGAGAAAACGAGCAGTGTCAACAAGATGGCTACCATGGGTCAGCAGATAGTACCGAGTTTTCTCGGCTTTCGGATTTCCTTCAGGTCTTCTTGCCTTTTCACTCCTCGTGATGATGGGCTGCAGATTGTCAGTTAGAACGTAACGGTATGTCGAGTCACAGTACCAGGCTTTGAGCGCCAGCATCTGACCCATTTCTTGCTGGATGAATTCGTGTGCAAAGGCGATACCTGGATCGAATCGTTTCATATTTCCCATTTGCAGCACCAGACCCGATACATGCACCTGAGTTCGCAATTCCTCACACTCTTCCACGCTGACTCCAAGAGGTTTCTCCATCAACACATGCTTGCCTGCAGCAATAGCCTTGCGAGCGGCCTCCACGTGAAATTGGTCTGCAATAGCAATGATAACAGCTTCCACCTGCTGATCTGCTAACATCTGATCATAGTCGAGGTATGAGACCCGGGGTTCATGTATGGCAGTCATCCTTTCCACCAGGTCTTCTGCCTGATCACATATAGCGTACAATTCAGCGTTATGGGCCTTGCGGCAGCTCGTGAAGTGTGCAGCCTGGGAAATGGGCCCACAGCCAAGGACTCCAACTCGTAGTTTTCGTGTCTCTTTGTTCATTGCCTGTTTCTTTAATCTATGCAAATGCCCTCATACTAGGAACAATTGATTCGCTTGTTCAATCAGCGTATCAACGTTCTCATCAGTAAGGGCACCCAGGACGACCATTTTAGCAATGGGCATAGAAGTAAACATCTCATCATCACCGAGAAATAAAGCTGCTCTAGGTAGTCCAGCAAATGTCTGTGTTAACAGTTCGTGAGTTTTGGGGTATTGTAGAAACTGCTTGATTGGTGACATCCTGTTAAATTGAGGTACCATAGATCTCGGATCCTCATTCACCGTTACACGTTCACGAAGCACAATTGTTTCACTCGAAGATCCGATCAGAATGTTAAATTCACCACCTTCCGTACGCCAGGCCTGGAGTTCATCGTCATAGATTTGAAAGTCGCGTTCCTCTAATGTCATATGGACATCTTTGGATTCGCCCGGCTCAAGCTCTACCTTAGCGAAAGCCTTTAACTCTTTTTTTGGCCTGATAAACTGAGATGTGAGCGATTCTACATACAATTGGATAACTTCTTTTCCTGCTCGTGTACCTGAATTATGAATGGTTACGGTGATATCCAATGTCTCCCCCGCGTTCATCTCCGTTTTATTTATATGCAGGTTGGTGTACTTGAACGTAGTATATGAGAGGCCATAGCCAAAGGGGAAGAGAGGTTTGATTTCCTTTTTGTCGTAGTAGCGATAACCGACAAACAGCCTTTCACCATAGTACACTTTATTGTTTTCACCAGGGTAGTTGAGGTAGGCAGGAGTATCCTCTAAGCGCACAGGAAAAGTTTCTGCCAGCTTGCCGGATGGATTGACCTTTCCAGAAAGGATGTCAACAATCGCGCCACCGACTGCCTGACCTCCCAGTCCAGCTTCAAGGATGGCCTTCGGGCCATCAATCCATGGCATTGCGACGGCTCCACCGTTGTGTAAAACGACGATGGAATTTGGCTGAACCTGACATACCTCCGCAATAAGTCGATTGTGGCTTTCAGGCATGAAGAGATGCTTACGATCATAGCCTTCAGATTCGTAGGCACCTGGTAGTCCAGCAAAAATAAGTGCAACGTCCGAGGTTTTAGCCTGCTCCACTGCTTCGTGCAGTAGCGCTTCATCAAACGACCCTTCATCGTTATAACCATCCGCGTAGGTTGTGTGAACCTTGTCTCCAAGCCAAACCTGTAATTCATCATAGCTCGAATCTATTTCGGTTGGCACAACTTGCGAACTGCCAGCTCCTTGATAGCGAGGTTCTTTAGCGAAACGGCCTATGATCGCAACTGAGTGAAGTTGGTCTACTTGCAGTGGCAGTGCATGATCCGTATTTTTAAGCAATACAATAGATTCAGCAGTGGCTTTGCGTGCCAGGGCATGATGCACTTGCGGATCGAAGACGAAGCCAGGCTGGCGATTCTCTCTTCCCTGCAGCATCATACGTAATACTCGAGTTACAGCCTCATCGATAACACTTTCCGAAAGTTGTCCATGCTCTTACCAGTTGCGCCATTTTTGCTGTATGGTTACCAGTGTAGCCGGGCATTTGTAAATCCAGACCAGCCTCAAGCGCCTTCTCTTTCACATTGACTGCCCCCCAATCTGAGACGAGAACTCCCTCGAAGTCCCATTCTTTCTTCAAAATATCGCGCAGGAGTTGGGGGTGTTCAGAAGCGTAGGTGCCATTCACTTTGTTGTAGGCACACATGACAGTCCAGGGGCGTGCTTTTCTGACGACACGCTCGAATGCCGTCAGGTAGATCTCTCTGAGTGTGCGCTGATCTATTTCAACGTCGATAGACATGCGTTCAAATTCCTGGTTATTACAGGCATAGTGTTTGAGCGAAGTCCCAATGCCCTTGCTCTGGACGCCGTCTACAAATGCACTGCCCAATTCACCTGCCAATACTGGATCTTCGGAATAATATTCAAAACATCGTCCACCAAGAGGCGTTCTTTTGATATTCACACCTGGACCGAGCAATACCTGTACATCCAGTGCCAGACATTCCTCCCCAAGTGCCTCTCCGACTTCCTCGACCAGGGCGGTATCCCATGAACAGGCCAGCGTATTAGCCGTTGGAAAACAGGTAGCTGCAAAGGAACTGCCGAGGCCAATTTCAGTACTTGCTGCTGGTTTGCGAACACCATGAGGACCATCGTTAAGCGCAATTGGCGCAATTCCCAGTCGTTCAACACCATTTGTGCTCCAAAAATCTTTACCGATGGTCAAAGCAATCTTTTCTTCCAGAGTCATTTTGCTCATAAGCTCTTGTATAGTTGCTTCAGCTATGCTCATTCTTTTACCCATCCTGCTTTCTGTTTACTATATACGCTGTTGTTTATTGTCTGCTATAACTATACAATAAAATGGGACCTCTCAAAAGCCGCTGTGCATCTGCTTGCACGCGCCTGCGGCGCGCTTATGTGAGTGTGGAAAGTTTTTGCGCTCACGTGAGCGCAAAAACTTTCCTCACTCATTAAAGAGTCTCGCTTGCGAGCAATGCCTTGTTAAAAAGCAACTTTTTGAGACCCTTGTACACTAAATCGGTTTACTTGCGGGGTTTCAGGCGGTATGAGATACTGTGTAAACATGAAGAATGCCTGTATCCTAGATGGATAGCCGGGCATGGGCTAGTCGAAGTAATCCCTATTCATAGATTGTAGAAAGGAAGCAAACCTTTCAGCAAATGTCCAACTCTGATCCACATCGTCCCCGTTATCATTTTCTGCCACCGTCAGCATGGATGAATGACCCCAATGGGTTGATCTATTGGAAGGGTAACTATCACCTCTTTTATCAATATGTCCCCAATGATCCCCCATGGGAACGAAAACATTGGGGTCATGCAGCGAGTTCTGACCTCGTCCACTGGATCGATTTGCCGATTGCGTTAACTCCAACACCAGGAGGGCCTGATCAGGATGGATGCTTCTCAGGCTGTGCTGTCAACCATAATGGCGTTCCAATGTTGATCTACACAGGTGTAAGAGGAAATCAGCAGTTACCTTGTGTTGCCACCAGTCCTGATGACCTGGTCACCTGGCAGAAATATACAGGGAATCCAGTGATAGCAACTCCACCCCAGGAACTTGATCTGTTTGCCTTCCGTGACCATACATTATGGAAAGAAGGAAATATCTGGTATCAGTTGATTGGAGCTGGAATTAAAGGAGTTGGAGGCACGGTTCTGCTCTATCGATCGGCAAATCTTCTGGACTGGGAATATATGCATCCATTCTACACAGGCGACCGCAACAGCACAGTACCGGTTTGGACAGGTTCAATGTGGGAATGTCCCGATTTCTTTCCTCTCGGCAACAAATATGTGCTTGTAGTGTCGGTCTTTGATGAAAGCCGATTTCGCGAAGATGCTTATAAGGATAGCCTGCACTATGCCGTAGCTTTTGTTGGGGATTATACTAATCATACATTCATCCCAATGACCCAAAGTATTATTGATTACGGCGGTCATTTCTACGCACCCCAGACTATGCTTGACCCAACGGGTCGTCGCCTTCAATTTGGATGGCTCTGGGAGGGTCAAAGTGACGAGGCCCAATGGACTGCAGGCTGGTCAGGAGTCATGTCCTTGCCGCGCGTTCTCTCACTATCGACGGATAATATGCTGAGATTTGAACCAGCATCGGAACTCCAGCAACTAAGGGGTAAACATTGGCAACTAAAGAATTTTTCTGTCCTGCCGACTTCATTCACTCTACTCAGGGAGATGCGAGGGTGATTGCCTGGAAATACAGGTGGAGTTTATTCTCGATGAAGCAACGGAGGTAGGCATTGGAGTGCGATGTGCTCCAGATGGTGCAGAGCAGACCTTCATTCGCTATGATCGCTTGCATGGAATGCTGCTTATTGATCGCCAGCAATCTAGCCTGAGTGAGGACGTGGAGCTAGTCAATCGTTCAGGCCCGCTTGCTCTTGCTGCCAATGAATCGTTGTTTCTACATATTTTCCTTGATCGCTCTGTGATCGAAGTATTCGCCAACTACCGACTTTGCATGAGTAGCAGGATCTACCCTTCCAGAACTGATAGTCTGGGCGTTGGATTATTTGCGCGTGGTGGTAATGCCAGAGTCAAGGTATTGGATGTCTGGGAAATGAGATCGATTAGAGCTGATGTGCCTTGAGGCTCAATCTCGCTGGATTGCGTGATAAAGGCAGATGATATACTGAAGTAATCTAATTGAAGAAATCTGAGAGAGGAGAAACAAATCAACCAATGGCACATTCGAACTCCTGGTGGCAAACTGGCGTGATTTATCAGATCTATCCGCGCAGTTTTCTTGATAGCAATAGGGATGGTATAGGGGATCTCCCCGGTATCACAAGTAAGTTAGATTACTTAAGCTGGCTCGGCGTTGATGCGCTCTGGCTTTCGCCTATGTATCCGTCTCCTATGGCTGATTTTGGTTACGATATTAGCGATTATACCGACGTCCATCCGCTCTTCGGAACACTTCACGACTTCGATACCTTGCTTAAGGAGTCACATAAGCGCAATCTCAAGGTCGTCCTTGATTATGTGCCCAATCATACCTCAGATGAGCATCCCTGGTTTCAGATGTCGCGATCTAGCCGCATCGAATGAAAAACGCGACTGGTATATGTGGCGAGATCCGTCTCCTGATGGTGGTCCACCCAATAACTGGCTGAGCAATTTCGGGGGTTCTGCCTGGCAATTTGACGAGCAGACTGGACAATACTATCTTCATATATTCGATGTAAAACAGCCTGATCTAAACTGGCGTAATCCTGATGTACGCCAGGCGATGTATGACGTTCTGCGCTTCTGGCTTGATCGTGGCGTCGATGGTTTCCGCATTGACGTACTTTCGAGGATGCTCAAAGACGAACAGTTCCGTGATAATCCAATGAACAAGGATTGGAAAGAGGGTGATCCCCTAATGTATCGCCAATTGAGTCAATATACGCAAGATCTGCCTGAAATACACGAGATTGTACAGGAGATGCGAGCGGTAGCAGATAGCTATGATGAACGTGTACTTATCGGCGAGATCTATTTACCAGTAGAGCGGGTAGTGCAGTATTATGGAGAGCAACTTGACGAGGTACATCTGCCTTTCAATTTCCAACTGGTAACCACGTCAGCCTGGGAGGCGAGCACTATTCGGCAGATAGTTGATACATACGAAGCTGCTCTCCCATCAGGAGCGTGGCCAAACTGGGTTCTGGGCAATCATGATAAACCTCGCATTGCCAGTCGCGTGGGACGCGAACAAGCGCGGGCTGCCCAGATGTTGTTGCTCACCTTGCGTGGCACTCCCACCTGTTATTATGGAGACGAGTTGGGAATGGTGAATGTTCCAGTTCCACCGGAGTTGATTCACGATCCGCCGGGGAAGGTTAATCCCCAGTACAGTCGAGACCCGGAACGCTCACCTATGCAATGGGATAGCAGCGCTCATGCTGGTTTCTGTGCCGCTCAGGCAACGCCATGGTTACCGATTGCAGATGACTACCAGTTGTATAATGTGGCTGAAGAACAATACGATCCACGTTCATTTCTGATGTTGACGCGTCGCTTATTGGAGCTGCGAAGAGCCACTCCTGCGTTGATACTCGGTTCGTATCAATCCATTGAGCAGGAAAATGTCAATTGTTTCGTCTACCTGCGCCAGCACGATGATCAGCGTTACATAGCCGCTCTTAACTTTTCGGATCAAGAGCAGATAGTAACCGTAACAGGACATACTGTAGGAAACATCGTCCTCTCTACTTCTTTAGATCGTGAGGGCTTGATCGACCTCTCGGAGGTTCATCTGCGGAGGAACGAAGGTATTCTTATCAATGCAGGAGAATTGTAAGCGGCAGCGATTTTCTAACTATCGAAAAAAAGCCTCTCCGAACATAAACAGACGCTTCCCTCAATCGAGGGAAGCGTCTGTTTATGTTCGGAGAGGTGGGGCAGCTAAAAGATGGCTGCGCCAGTATCTGTGTCAAAGAGATGTATTTGATCGGTATCGACGTGCAGAGTGACAGTGCCGCCGGCATGCGCTGAAGAACGTGGATCCAGACGTGCAACGATATTTCTCCCACCAACAGTCATGTAGACCAGCAACTCGTTGCCCAGATGCTCTACCACATCAATTGGAGCAGTGATTCTGGACTCATCTTTAGCGTCTGGAGGGAGCAGTGTAATATCCTCCAGGTGCTCGGGACGAATACCAAAGGTCAAGTTCTTGCCTGCCGCTTCCCGAGTCTGGTCTTTATAGAGCGGTGGGACATCTGACTGTCCTACTCCCTCAAGCACAATGGTGGTTGTATCACCATCAGCGACGACTTTGGCGCCAGGGAAGAAATTCATGGCTGGAGAGCCGATGAAGCCGGCTACGAACAGGTTCGAGGGATGATCATAGAGTTCCTGAGGAGGGCCAATCTGCTGGATGATGCCCGCATTGAGCAGAGCGATGCGGGTGCCCATGGTCATCGCTTCTACCTGGTCATGGGTGACATAAATGAAGGTGGTCTGGACGCGCTGGTGGATCTTGGTGATTTCCGCGCGCGTTTGCACACGCAGTTTTGCATCCAGGTTCGAAAGCGGTTCGTCCAACAGGAACACCTGCGCATCACGCACGATGGCTCTGCCGAGTGCAACACGCTGGCGTTGACCGCCGGAGAGTTCTTTCGGCTTGCGCTGGAGATACTTCTCCAGGTCGAGAATTTCCGCGGCATCAGTCACCCGCTTCTTGATCTCAGGCTTGGGGAGGTGACGCAGCTTGAGGCCGAAGGCCATGTTGTCGTAGACGGTCATGTGGGGATAGAGGGCGTAGTTCTGGAAGACCATGGCGATGTCGCGATCTTTGGGATCCACATTATTGACAATGCGATCACCGATTTTGATATCACCTTCGCTGGCCTCCTCTAAGCCAGCGACCATGCGCAAGCAGGTACTTTTGCCACAGCCGGAGGGGCCAACTAAGACGAGGAACTCTTTGTCCTTGACATCGATGTTGATATCGTGGACGACTTCTACTTTGCCGAAGCGCTTGTAGACATGCTCGAATTGGACACGTGCCATTAAGGAAACTCCTTTTCGCTCTGGATAACAGGAATACAGCTTATTCCTGCTACGTCTAAAAAACAATAGAGCTGTCGCTTGGTGCACACATTGCAACTGAAATGAGTTGGGAGTCAGTCAATGCGGCCTCTTAACGTGGTATTGTGGGAAATCAAAGAGTTGAGTGTCCCGCGAATACACGTTACAAGAAGTATAGCATAAGAATTGCCAAAAAGCAGATTTTTCGAGATGAAATTTGATATTTGAGAATATATACGGGAATATTAATCAGATGGCTTCCCTTCACAAAGTATCTCAACACTCCAACGCTGACCTGGTTCGAGAAGCAAAGTCCAGAGAAACGTAAGGCAACTTCCCTGATGCGTGCGTTCAAAGCCTGCCTCTGAGCCGGTTACCGTATCGATTGAAAACCGCCAGAGCGTTGTTGCTTCACTCAAAGTGAAGGTAATATCCTGCTGTAACCACGAGTTCCCAATTGTGAAACTGCTAACCTGGGCTACCTCACCAATGCTGTCGAAGTGTTCGTTCTCCAGTTGCTTGATCTGCAACATGGTAGTATGCCTGGTCATTGCCACCTCCACCGAGAAAATTGAAATTCCATTCACAGGCAAAACGTGTTTGCAGGAGAGTTTGACCCTTATTTTCGATGCAATATCCAACCACCAGTCTTTCTTCTCCAACAGGAACAAAGAGAGTCTTAGTGAGAAATACCCCTAGAGGTCCCAATGCTCCTGGACGCCGCACATGACCATCGCGAGACAGCGTAACCCTGATGCCTTCGCTATCTTGCTGAATTGAGGTTTCGTAAGGGAATTCAATAAAATTACCCATCTCTTCAAAATCGAGCATGCGCAAAGTCAGAGAGCGTTGTAGTAGGGGGAAGGAAGTGGTCGACCAGACTGTTACGACGATAGCGGTCAACAACGAGGTAGCGATCGAGATCAGGTTCTTTCGTTCTCACTGAAGTATGGGGCGAGACAGGTTGTGCTGAGGTATCTCCGCTCTGCTGTGCTACGAGAGCTTCGTGTTTACGGCGCTCCTGTTCGTACTCTCTTAGCGTTCGGTGGTATCCTTCCTCGTGACGTGACATCACTGATAGCACGTTGTGCATACTTCGTCGCATGTCCCATTCGAATAGCGTACCGCCGCGTTGTGGGTCAATATAGATGTTTTGCTGAACGCCTTCGATGATCAATTCATTCTGACTGTCTTTATCGAAGTCGGTGAACTTAAAGTGTTGCCATTGCCCATCGCCAAAACGTATCCTGTCAGCGGCATTCTCTGCTTCGATCAGGTTATGATAGATCGCCGATCGCACATGATTCATATAAATGCCGCCAAAAAGACCGTGCCAGTATGTATCGTTGGCCTGTGCCTTCCACAATTGGACCACACCAGCCTCTTCAGTCGCGCCTGCAACATAAACTGCGTCATGGACCCGCAACATTTTCTTATGCTGGTTATTGACTTCAGGATAACGCACAAGAAAGTTCCGCCAGAAACCGCCGCGCATGAATTGAAGAATGTCGTCGCGGTGCTCTTCTTCCAATTGGTGAACTAGTTTGCCGAATAGGTAGGATTTCTGCGGAGGTAAGGCCCATTCTGTCATTTCTATGTAAGAAGAAGTAGGGATGTAGATACGTCCAAGTGCTGGATGATTACGAGCATGTTCTCCCAATGGTATGGTATGTATCCAGTCGCTATGCTCTTCTAACGCGGTGAAAAATTCATCCACCCAACCTTTTTGCACAGTCGATCCCCAGCAATACTCACTTGTGCCGGGCCAACTGCCAAATTTCTCACCATCATCGCCCATCACCACAATGCGTTTTCCATCAAGTGTTGCTAGTGAACGTAGAGCATCGATGGTTTCGCTTACAGGTCGCCAGGGGATTGTATAACGCATCGTTTTACTGGTAGCATAGACTTTTAAGATACTGCTCTGGTCTTCAGTGGCATAGTATCCATACAGATCCTTATCTTCCAAACCAACATTCTTAAAATGTATATCGTCGAGAATGGTCCATTCAATGCCAGCTTCTCGTATGAGACGTGCCAGACTAGGTTCCCAGACCCGTTCCGCTATCCACATTCCGCCAGGGCTTACTCCAAAATCCTTGTAGAGTTGCTCATTGAGGCGGCGAATTTGTGCAATTTTGTCGCGATCAGGAATAGAGGGAAGGATAGGTTCATAGTAACCGCCACTCACAAGCTCTACTTGATTGCGCTGTACCAGGGCCGCGATGCGTTCGATACATTCAGGATGAGCCTCGTGAAACCAATCGAGAAGTGATCCTGTATAGTGCAACGAGAGGCGCACCTGGGGGTGTTGTTCTAACGACTCGATCATGGGGAGATACGATTCTTGATAGACCTGTTCAAATACCCAGGGGAAATTGCCTACTGGTTGATGATTGTGGATGACCAATCCGAGTTGGATGCTGGCCGAATACTCTTTTGACATAAACCTCACCTACAAAAATGGCTTGTAACGTTGTTCTTTTCTGAACTATAGCCTAAATGCAGTAAGGGGTCAAACACTGTGGCTCTACAAACAACATGTTATGCAGAATTCTGAGGTCTTCTTCCTGGTAATCTCAACGCTGTCAGGCAGGAAAGGCCGATAAATGCGATGACAAGTATATCTATCACAGCTATGCCCCAACTTTGGGAGTGACCGGTTCCTGCTGCAAACGCGATGATCACTCCTCCAAGGCCGGTACCAAGAGCAGTTCCGAGAACTGAGGAAAGCTCCATTGATGCCGATGCCGAGCCGACCTCATCTTTAGGAGCCGTTTCCAGAACAACGAGGCTTATTGTCGAATAGGCAAGGCCCATGCCAAGACCTCCAACTCCCCATGCTACTATGGCTACCAGAGCTGGGATAGCAGGAATGAGGATGATTGCAATACCTCCAATGCCCATTGCAATGAAAAATAAGCCGATCAAGACAAGCGTGCGGCGACTTTGAGTTGGCGCAAAATGCGCTTGCAGCCATGAACCGGCAGTCCAGCATAAGGTTGCTGCAGTAAGAGCAATGCCAGCAATAATTGTGTTTTGTCCTCGTAATGAGATCAACGTCAGCGGAAGAAAGGCTTCTGCACCAAAGAAAGCTATGCTGAGTAGCCCAATCGTAACAATTGCTGCGGGTAATCCTGCTTTTGCGCGTAGCGTACCAGGTGGAAGGACGAAACGAAGTGATGGTACGCCTATGGCCAGACCAAACAGCAGCAATACGAGTGCAAGAGGCACTGATTGCACCTGTAAACCTGTCAAAGCCATGCCCGCTCCCGCAACAAGACCTGCTGTTGCTAAGAGACGACGTACATCAAATGTTCTCGCTGCTCTTTTCTTCTTTAAAAGAGTAAGCCTTCGTAAGGCTGGGAGCACCAGGCCGATCCCCAGAGGTAAAATGAAGACCAGGCCAAGGAATACCCAGCGCCAGCCAAAAAAATCGGAGATGATACCCGCAAGCGCGGGGCCAATCAATCCTGGAATTACCCAGGCGCTGGCGAGCATTGCCACCATGCGTGGTTTCAACTGCTCTGGATATCCCTGTCCAACGCAAGCATATATGACTGAGACCAGAATGCCTGCACCAAAGCCTTGCACTGCTCTGCTCACTACAAAAACAAGCATAGATGGAGCTATAACAGCCAGCAGCAGCCCGGATACGAAGGCAACCACTCCGATAATGAAAGGAAGCGTAGGCCCTCTGTAGTCTGCTTCGTCACCTGCCAGAATGAGTCCCACAAGTGTTGCCAGCATATATGCACTAAAAGACCAGCCATAAAAACTAAGCCCACCCAGATCAGTAACGATTTTGGGGAGAATTGTTGCCACGGCCAGCGCCTCAAACGCTGGACCCAGTATAATCAAGATGAGTCCGAGTGTAAGCGGGCGGAAATGTGCGCTCAGCACGCCTTCTGAGGATTTGATATTCTCTTCTTGATTCTCCATTGTTGGCAGTGGTTGCGGCGTTGACATTGCTCTTTCTTTCAGAGGGTAGGCCCTTTAACATCTAACATGTGTTTGTTGTAAATAAAGTATACCAGAAATGGAGATTTGAAAAGTTTTTGCACGATCATAGATTCCCATCATTTTGCAAAGTGAAAAGTGTACTCCATGGTTATTGGGTGCCTCTGGTTCTTTCCATTGTTGTAGGGTTACTCAGTGAAGATTTGATGTGGAAGGTGGAAGTTGAACAAGAAAAAGCCCACTCAAGCAGTGGGCTTTTTCTTGTTCATGTATGCAGAAAATGTATTTCCAGCGCTATGCCTTTTGACCAGAGATGTTCACCAACCATTGTACGCCGAACTTGTCTATACACATACCAAACGAGTCACCCCACATGGCTTTTTCGAGTGGCATGGTAACTCGTGCCGCCAGCCGATAGCTTCTCAAAATATGCTTTCAATTCTGCTTCGTTGTCACCAGTCAGTGAGATGCTCATATTTGTCCCGGGATGAAATTCCATTCTGTTCGGGGTGTCAGAGGCCATAATGGTAATGCCGTTATCAGCCTCTAGCACGGAGTGCATAACCAAGTTGTCTTCGCTCTGGATCTTGAGAAGCGTGAAATTCTTTAAACGTGCTGATATTAAGTTTGCCGCCAAAGACCGTGCGATAAAATTCCATAGCTTCACGGGTGGTGTCCTTAAAGCTGATGTACGGGTTGAGTTTTGATTGCATAGTTCCTCCTTTAGTTACTTACATTACAAATCTACTTCCCTTAGATAAACGAGGTCTGGCATCAGTTCTGCATTGAGTTTTTTACGTTTCATTTCTTTCTTTCCACACTGTATCTGTGCAGAAAAGGCAGAATTACGCAGGGGCTACGAGTATTAGAAAGCATGTATTAGTACATATTTTCTAACAAGAGTTAGTATAGCAGGGGTTGAAGTGAAAGTCAAGTTTTATATATTGCTCAGGATATGATTGTAACGCCTCCGAATTCCTGACGGAAAGCCGTTCAGACATATGTATATTCATTTCTTTCAGGAGGACTTTTATGTTAGGAAAGTCACGCGCATACCGTTATTTCATAGCCCCGATTATCCTCGTTGTCTCCCTTTTCGTTATGCTATTCCCTATCAGTTTGGCATCTTCTTTTGCGTCTTCGAGTGGTCTTGGATCTTCACTTGTTGGACCAAAGAAGTACTACCTGGCCCTGGGAGATTCGCTCGCGTTTGGTTATCAGCCCGATTTTGATTTTTTTCAAGGCTATGTTGATGACTACTTCACTAGCCTCAAAAAGCATGGTGTAAAACATCTGGTAAATCTTGGCTGTTTTGCCGAGTCGAGTAGTACCTTCATCAATGGTAAATGCCCCGTATGGTACCTGCGTAAGCAATTATATCCTGGCTCTCAACTCGACGCAGCGTTGAATTTCTTGCATAATCACAGCGGACAGGTCAGTCCCATCACGCTTGATATCGGCGCGAATGACCTTCAGAGAGATGTCAAGACGAGCAATTGCATGATTAGTTCAAACTTTGATACAGACCTTACCAGACTCGATAAGGATCTGACAGGAATCATTTTGCCACAGTTAAAGAAGGCGCTGACTGTGAATGGTAAACTAACCGGTGACATTGTGTTGATGAACTACTACGATCCCTATCAGAATATTTGTCCGAAACAAGTGTCATATATTCAGAAATTTAATGAGCATCTCGCAGAAGATGTAAAAGGGTTTGGCGTCATTAGCGATGTTTTTAGTGCCTTCGGTGGTTCAAAAACTCCAAATCCCGAACATCTGCAGTTATACCTGGATGTGTAGTATATTTCATGATATCCATGCAACCAACAAAGGCTACAGTGTTATGGCCACCGCTTTTGAGAAGAGCACTGGATATTAGCAAAGCATTTCTTACCAGCCTTTACAAGTCTAGTTGAATTTGTAAGAAATAGAATTTCCAGGCGGGTAAATCCACGTATAAGCCTGACTTGTTCATCTCATCGCCATCTCGCTGGAAAACATCACCGGACATCAAATCTATTAACTGCCATGTTCTTGCAGCCAGGTCGTTCCATGGTAGATGAATGCGTGCCTGTGATTGGTTCTCTGAGAGGTTCACAACGACCAGGTGATGTGACTCGTTCTGGCTCCAGCACCATGCTACCAGATTCATATCGCTACTATTATCCGGCCAACCTGAACGCTCGCATAATAACCATTCACCTCCGAGCAAATCCGACTGTGTTATCGTAGCCAAGAGTTGATAGTAGAACGCTTGCAGATCTGCGTCGATTGGTTCAATCGGTCGGCGAGCAAGAAATACTGGTGGCCTTATCATTCGTCCTTCGAGTTGACCTTCATAGAGGAGTTTGGCTCCTGGTAATGTCATCAATATCAGCGCAGCAGCACGTTCTTTTTCCGGAGAGAATGTTGCCGCTGCACGCGGCTCGTCATGATTTTCTATGAAACGCACTAACTTGTCCTGGTAATCCAGACTGGCGGTGAGGTGAAGGCGTACACTTTCGGCGTTATCGTGTACCAGGCGATCATACAACCGCTTGTCGTAACAATAGTCGAAGCCGAGTTGCTGTAAATCCCATTCCAGATCCCAATACGCTTCCGCCATAAAAAGCACGTAGGGATATTTTGATCGTACAGCGCGGAACATCTCTCTCCAGTACTCTTCTGAGGGAGGTTCGCCTACGCGATTGCCCCATGTGCGCTTAAAGATACTGTTGATCAATAACATTGCCATATCGCAGCGCATGCCATCGCATTGTTCAGCAATTGAAATCAATGTTTCTATGATAGCCTGGCGTAGGGTTGGATTGAAAGCGTTGAGCTGTGCTACATCAGACCATGGAGGAAAATAAGGATCGCGCCCGTTGGCAATGACTGCTCCACCTGCATCAAAAAACTCGCCACTCGTCTGGGCTAATTCGTTGGGCGTGCCTTGCACAAAATATTCTGGATGTTCAATAACCCAGGGATGATCGGTTGCCACGTGATTGGCTACAAAATCGAGCATGAGCCGTAGGCCTCGCTGAGCAAGCATCTGCCTTGCACTGGCAAGTCCTTCTGGCCCGCCGAGATGTTGATCTACGATGTAGTTGCGCACGCAATAGGCTGAGCCTACATTATCAGCAGGAGTGTAGTCAGGCAATGCACGATGGAAATCGGCTATTAGACCTGTGTTTTCGTTTGCTATGCGTATCCCCTCAGGGCTTCGCTCCCATACGCCCATCAGCCAAACAGCATCCACACCCAATGTGGCAATTGCATCCCACTCTTGTGACGGAACTGTGCCGAGTGTGATTGGGCGTTTGTATTGACTGCTCAAATCATTGAGCCATACCCATGTATTGATTTCGTATATGATTGGTCGTGCTGGCCATTCTGTTGCATGGACTACTTATCCTTGGTTAAGGGGCGAGGTGTTTCGATCAAAGAAGTTTGCTGTTTCCTGTCCCCAAGCAAGTTCAACTGATCATTATCTTATCATATGGCCGGCATTAAATTAGCAAGAAATTCCGGAATTCGATTACAGATGATTTTAAATGATCATCTATGCTAAGAGCATTCATTTTGTCTTCTCTCAGTTCATATGTGCTGCTATACTTTTGGGATACGTGATGGGTAAAGAAGAAAGGAAAAAGACGATGAAGATTGCGGCTCTCTATGATATTCATGGAAATTTACCGGCACTGGAAGCTGTATTGAACGAAATTGATCGTGAAGGGGTGGATGTGATTGTCATAGGTGGAGATATAGTGCCTGGGCCTATGTCACGAGACGTACTTGAAGTCTTGCTGCGTTTGGGTGATCGTGTGAGTTGGATACGGGGAAATTGTGAACGCGAAGTCGTCGAGGCTTTTGATGGAGGCTCACTTAGCTATATCAAGTCGAAGGAGGTGCGGGCAGCTACGATATGGACGGCAGGGCAGATGGAACAAAGGCAAAGGGATTTCATGGCGGCATTGCCAGAAAAGATTTCGTTTCACGTTGAAGGTCTTGGAGAGGTACTGTTTTGTCATGGTTCACCCAGAAGCGATATGGAGATACTGACTGAGGCGACACCGCAGGAGCGGTTGAGTGAGGTGCTTGCAGGAGTGAAGGAGGATGTGGTGGTTTGTGGGCATACACATATGCAGTTTGATCGTGTGTGTGATGGAAAAAGAGTTTTGAACGCTGGGAGTGTAGGAATGCCCTATGGTGAACCTGGGGCTTATTGGCTGCTCCTAGGGCCAGGTGTGAATTTGCGGAAGACGAACTATGACCTGGATGCTGCGGCAGATCGGGTACGCAAGACTGAGTATCCGCTGGCACAGGATTTTGCTGCTAACAATATCTTGAAGCCTGCGACTGCACAGGAGGCAATTGAGTATTTTGAGCAGATGGCTGCTAAAGGCTGAGCCTATCTGACGCTCTCTTTCATCATGTTCTCGAGTGCCTGCATACAGTGACGTAAAACCTGTATACCTTCACTGGAACCTGATATACTTAACTGTACACTACTTACCTCAGGTCAATGGAAGGCTTAGATTGTTTATGCCAATCATAAAAGTATTGTTAGTTGATGATCATGGCCCGTTGCGTGTGGCTTTGCGACAGGGCTTGCAGGCGACTGGATCTGTGCAGGTTCTGGGCGAGGCATCAACCGGCCGGGAGGCTATAACAAAAGCATTAGAACTCGATATTGATGTTATCTTGATGGATGTGCAATTGCAAGATGCGCAGGTAGGACGGAAGGCAATCAGCGGGGTCGGGGCAGCCGTAGCGATACGTCGCGAGCGCCCTCGTTTGCCTGTAGTCTTTTACTCCATACAGGATGACGATGAATATTATCGTGAGTTTCGCGCATCGGGTATTCTGACCCATTATGCGTATGTGCGCAAGAGCAACTACCTGCTGCCGAGTATGCTAGTGCCTCTCTTGCGCGATGCTGTTAACGGGAGAAGTCTCGTTGATCCCGAGATAGAGGATCGCGTTCAAGAAGTGCGCGACCTCGACGAACAATCACCGCGCGCCCTTCTAGAGCCGAATGAGCTTCGTGTGGCAGAGTTAGTGGCGCAGGGTATGACGAACGAGCAGATTGCCGCTCGTCTCAACTTGCACGATAAGCGAGCGGTCAGCCGCACGAATGGGCGCATATACGCATCCTGGGGTTTGAGTGAGACCGCAGTTGACGACAAAGTTGCGCGAGCCAGGGCTACCTTGATTTTTACATTGAACCGCATGATTATATGGGATGAAGATGGCGTAGCGCTCGTACAGGATCGTCGAGGCGATTGGGTGCCATTGTATCTCGAAACGCAGACAGACAATGAGCATGAAACGCTATCGACTTCAGAAACCAGGGAGGACGAGTTACGTAGACGTGTCATACGCCGTGTCAGGTACAAAGAGGATTAACGCATGTCGTTCCATTTGTTTCTAGAGCCTGCATATGTGCTCCAAACGATCGTTCTAGCTCTCTCAATCTTTAACCTTGTCGCTTTTCTATGGCTAGCAATGACAGTATGGCTCAATGGAGATCGCAAAAGTGGCATAGCCCGTCTCGGTGTGGTAGGCCTGGGGCTTTCCGCGCTGTTTTTCTTTATTCATGCCTTATTGGTCTCAGCACCTCTTACACAATCTTCCGGTTTGGTCACACCAGAGTTTTTATGGCATCTTATATGGCTGCCCGCGCTTGGCGTGCCGTATATCTGGTTTGCCATTGGCTTATATTATGCCGCGCTGATAAACCCGGGCTGGCGCAGGCGACGTCCATATTTATTAGCTCTCAGTGCGATAGTTGGCTGTAGCGTCTTACTATTGCTCATCATTAACCAGTCAACCTTCACATATGTAGGCACGTTGCGCTTGATCGCGTATAATGATACCTTGAGCGATTTAGGAACTGGACGCTTCACACCCCTGGTTTTGATTCCTGTGCTGTTTTTATGCTATGTCACGTTTTGTGCTATAGGCCCCTGGTTTACGTTCGGACGCATAAACCGTCTCCTGCATGTAATCTGGGCCTATGCTTTACATGTGCCTGAAAGGTTAAGAAGATCTCGCACGGCCATAGATAATCACTCCGAAGTCCCCTCATTACACCAGGCTTTGCTCGATGCGTTCTGGGATGATCCAACAGATGTGGAATTGCTAGAAGAACCCTATCTCTCCTGGCACCTGGCAAGGCCGGGTTTATTACTGGCAGCATTGCTGATGGCTGCTCTTACAACAACGCTTGGTATACTGGTCGTTCAGTCGATAGTGAACTGGATACAATATGGACAGCGTAATGCTCTCAGCGCCGTGCCTCAAACTCCTCCATCAGGCTCACTCCTGCTTGAAGTATTCCCTATTAATTTGATTGTACTCGACCTGACAGCTACATTAGCGGTGGCTCTTGTTATCCTGCTAATTGGATATTCTGTTGTGCGTCATGGAATTCTGATCGAACGTTCTCTTGCACGCAGGGGCTTCTTCGAACAGTGGCGAGGTATCGTTATTGTTGCCACGGGAGTTGCTATTTTTATCGCGGTACTGGTATCGTTCACTCATAGTGGTCTGGGTGGGTTGTTACTTATTACGTCTATTGCCGCTGTAACATATGCACTTTTCACATGGAGGAGCCATACCGCCCATGATCGCTATATTGCGTTGCTTGGACCATTTGTACGCAGTACCAGTCTTAGCCATTGGTTGAATACCGACCTGCAGAAGACTGAGCAAGACCTGGGAAATCTCTTTTTTCATCTTTGCCATGATGTTTTGGCAATTCAATTTGCTTACATGACTGTGGCGGCAGGAACTTTAAAACGTAATTTCAGTTATCGTTGGCCCAATGAAACAGTGCTCGGGAGCAAATTGGTTGCCCTCAATAAAAAGGGCAACATTGATGCTGAGGCTCCTAAACGTATTCAAATTACACTGCATGGAAAGCATATGATTTGTTGGGTATTGCCGATTTTCGATGAAAGAGGCCTTGTGGCTGCGCTCTATCTGGGCCCTCGCGAAGACGGCGGTGCCTTTACAGAGGAGGATATGGACCTTGCGCAGGCCTGTGGTCAGCGTATTCTGGATACTCTTGGTGACCATGAAGCTATGCAAGCTGTAGCAGGACTTTTACGTCGTCGAACTGTGGATGTGAAGTTACTTGGCGCACAGCAGCGCCGTGTGCTGCATGATGAGATTCTGCCACAGATGCACCTTGCCCTTTTGCGATTGGAAACATTGCGCTCTGGATCTGCTATGCAAGCGTATGCGTATGAAAGCGCTGCTCCTTCGGAGATGGGTCGCGAACAGGGACTGAATGAAGCAATAGATTTGATCAGTGATGCTCATCGTCGGCTCGCAACTATGATGCGCACAACTGCTCCAGGCGCGCCACACCGTCTGGAACAAGATGGCATGATGCATGCGATCCATACAATGCTGGAGCAAGACTTCCAAAATGCGTTTGATGACATTGAGTGGCAGGTCTCTGAAGAGACGGCAACTGCCATCGACGAGGTGACGCCTCCAGCTATTGCAGAATTGATCTTTGGAGCGGTGCAAGAGGCGTTGCGAAATGCAGCTCGCCATGGACGTGGAAACGATGTCCATCGTCACTTGCGTCTTACATTGAGCGCATCATATAACCGCGAACGCCACTATCTGGAGGTAGTCGTAGCCGATGATGGTGTTGGTATTGTCTCCGCTGGTAATGCTACAACAGGCACAGGTAGTGGATTGCTTACTCACAGCGCATTGCTGGCTATCGCTGGTGGAAGCCTGAATATCAAAAGTTCTCCAGGTGAAGGGGTCACTGTGAAAATTGTGCTGGCGGGGGAATCGTTACGGTAAATTTGATGCAATCGTCCTCGACTCATTATCAAAGAAATGGAAAGTGGGGCCTTAAAGTTTCCATACTTTTCATTCGAATAGAACGATGCCTCTAACTGGCTTTCACTGCTCGATAGAAACTATTCCATTAGACCCATCGACAGTAATGTTTTGACCCGTAATGATGCGCTCCGTGGCGTCACTGACGCCGACCACGGCTGGAATGCCATATTCGCGAGCAACAACCGCACCATGAGATATCAGCTCCGCCCATTTCCATTACCAGGCCTCCAGCAGTCAGGAAGAGTGGAGTCCAGCCGGGATCAGTCGAAGGTGCAATAAGAATTTCGCCAGGTTCTAAATGGGCATTGCTCGGGTCGAGAATCACTCGCGCCTTCCCGGTTACTACCCCTGCTGAGGCTGGTGATCCTTTGAGGATGCCATCGTTTGATTGAGCAACCACTGCCCTGGTGCCTGGTTCAGTGCCATCTGAGAGCAGGACTCGAGGTACATGACGACGTTTCAGTTCGTGAGCATAAGCAGCGCGGCGTTCTGGTAGTATTGAGCGCATATCTGTACTTTCCAGTGCTGCATATGCTTCAGAAAAAGTGATGAAGAAGATGTCTTCAGCTTTCTCCAGGCGCTCGGCTAGCACCAACTTCTCCCCAATAGACCAAAGTTGTTCGCGGATGCATGCCAGAAGATAGACGATGCAGAACTTTGGCATTTCGCGAAGCCCTGCTAGCGCACGTGTTCGTTTGAGTAAAAAACCAACAAGCAGCCCACGCATTCGTCCTTTACGAGTTGTGCGTTGGGTGAGTTCGATAACCATTGCTTCGGCTTCCTGTGCTCCCCGCTGAAACTTGATATCTGGCGCCATGTTTGGATCTTGTAGTTGGAGATAGTTGGCGACTACGCTGAGGATATACGTTGGATCTTCTGACCATCGAGGTAAGCCTAAATCGATTTCGGCCACTCCGCGATGTCCATAGAGGCTTAGAAACTCGCTTAATTGTTGCTGGAGGAACTCAGGCATATTGTTTGTGAGATAGTCAAGTGCCTGTTGTTCGAGCGGCGTTTCGCGGAGATAGCGAGCGATGGTTGGATCTGCCTGAATCAGGCAGGTAAGCTTCCAAAGAGCAATATCCATCTCTGTAGTCGGATTATGTGGAAGACTACGCAGCACACGTTGTAGCTCATCTGTTGTAGCAAGACCACGCAGGAGCCTTCCTGCTAGATTGTGGGCTAATAGTCCGCAAACGAAAACCGGAACCATTCTCGGAAAGGTACGCGGCATCCAGGCAAGCAGGAGTTGCTCAAGCGCAGTCAGGCGTTCGACAGAACCGACGGGGCCAGCTTTTTCGATTTCGGATTTGATTTCCTGCAATTGTGTTCTCGTGCGTTCTACTCGTGATACTGCTGCTGAAGGCCAGAACAGCGCCTGAGGGAAATATAATGGGGTTCGTGTGAGGGCTAAGAGTTTACCAAGAGTGTGCGCAACCTTCCAGCGGCGAGCAGGAACAAGCGAGAGGCGCGGATCAGCGATAAGCTGCTCAAAGAGTCCAGCAGAGCGTGTCTCTCCAAGCTTTGCTACGCCTATGAGAATTTTGCGCCCAAATGAACTTCGCAAAGGGGTGGTCACATCAATAAAAAGACGAGAGGCTGCATCTACAAGCACGCTGGGACCGATCAGGGGATCGCCAGGTGGCATACCAAGTGCTATTGCAATTGCCGAGGCCATGAGATGGAAAGAGGAGATCCCCATTGGTGTGAGTGGTCGATACACTCCCTGAACGACATTGAATGAAAAGTAGACACGCAGGATCTCATCTGTTGATGGTGCAGTGGCAGGCAACGGATAGAGGGTTGTAATCGGTCGTGCCTGAGTTAGCCAGATGTGGTTGGAGGCGTTGATCGCCCACTCTATATCTTGTGGCACGTCATAGTGAGCCTCGACCTTCGCACCAAGATCAGCAAGTGCTCGTATCTGCTCATCGGTGAGACAAGCCTCGTTGATCTGAGTTGCATGCTCAATGCGCTGCGTGCCACCTCCTGACATAGTCTGGATAGCTACACGTTTGTCACCAATACGGCGCTCGACAATCTCACCAGTAGGAGTATTGATCACGAAGTGGTCAGGGTTGACTACACCTGAGACAATTGCCTCACCCAGGCCATGGCTGGCATCAATTACTGCCTGGTGGCGCTTGCCAGTCAATGGATTTGCCGTGAAGAGGATGCCAGATATAGTAGCATCAACCATGCGTTGAATAGCGACCGCGATACGCACACTCCGCTGGTCGATGCTGATGCTGGCACGGTAGCTTACCGCGCGATCTGTCCAGAGCGAGGACCAACAGTGGCGTACAGCGAAGATCAGCGCATCGATTCCGACAATATTAAGATAGGTTTCCTGCTGACCAGCAAAGCTGGCATAGGGTAAATCCTCGGCAGTGGCAGAGGAGCGCACCGCGACAGGAACACATTCGCCATCTCCCAACCTGCGATATGCGTCAGTGATTACTTCCTCAAAATGGGATGGAATAGGTGCTTCCAGTAATCTGGTTCGCAAGGCAGTAGCAATTTTAGCCACACGTACAGCATCGTTAGTATCAGTCGTTGACAGTTCTTCCAGTAGGGTTTCAATATGGGATCCTTCAGCCACGAGTGTATAGGCAGTAGTGGTTATACAGAAACCTGGTGGCACAGGCAAACCGGCATGGATCATCTCTCCCAAATTTGCTGCCTTGCCGCCGACAATGGGGAGCGAGGAGAGATTGATGACACTAAACGGTAGTACGATTTCCGTCTGAATTTTGCTATTCTGTGGTGGTGGACTCTGGATTGTCATAGCGTCTCCTTCTCTGACCAGCTTCGGCAAGAAGGGCCATCGCCCGATTAATTACGGCTTGTTCCTCAGTCGAGTAATATTCCATGACTGCTATTTGAGCATCTGCGCGCCGCTGTTCAAGCGTGGCGATGAGCATTTTACCTTTCTCAGTAATGGCTATGCGTTTCGAGCGGCGATCGTGTTCATCCTCCCGTCGGCTCACCATCCCGCGCTCAACTAGCTGATCAAGTAAGCGACTGGTAGCCGATACTGATCGACCTAGAATTTCAGTCACCTGCTTAATTGTGAGTTCACCCTCTTCGTCAAGCAATAAAAGGGTTGCTAAGTTGAGGAAGTGAATAATCGAATTCGATAAACGTGTGCAAGATGTTGAAAACAAACTCACGTACGATTGCGCGCCGAAATTGACCAATGCTTCGAGCAAGCATTTCACGGTCGTTAGTGTTAATTGTTTGCACCTCCACAATATTTGCATATAAACAACCTTTGTGTTACTAGAACAATAACATGCGTATACGTATTTGTCAATATCCTTAAGGATAGGTAAATGTATTTGTTTAGCTTGAAATGCTCGATTGCTTGGCTCTGAAAGATAATCAATCACACTATAGCTTTCTTCCTTGTGGGTCTTGCTATCTTGCATATAGGCAACAATATAGTAACATCAGCTTATCAAAGTCTTGTGCCAGATCGTTTGCCGAGGGATCAACGGGGATGCGCACTTTGGACAGGCGACAGCCGTGACCCAATTGGAGTGACCATGGTACGTCAGTTTATGGTGTCCTGTGAAGCTCTGCCAGACCTGCACAGTTTTGTCAAAACTGGCAGAGGCGAGCTGGCTTCCGTAGGGAGACAGGCAACGGCGGTCACTGTGTCCGAGTGGCCGTGATAGGTGAAGAGGTGCTTCCCCGTTGCAACCTCCCAGACCTGCACAGTCTTATCATAACTGACAGAAGCCAGGTACTTCCAGTCAAGAGACCAGGCTACGGCACTGATGGCATTGCGATGCTGACGGTAAGTCGAGAGTGTAGTTCCCACAGAAGAAGGTATGGTGAGAGACAGAAGACGTGTCAGCACCAGCACGAGCATGATAAGACACACAGGACATCTGAGCAACAGCACAAGAACTCAGGAGTATGACAAGACAACAGAACGCCACTAGAAAGATCTAAATGTACTTACTTGAACAGGCATCACGTTGTTCCTTTCTGCTTGAGACAGATACCTCTAACCTCGAATTGCTTTAACGTATGGTCTTTTCGGTAGCTGCAATCTTTCTGGTTGTAGCTGCGATCAGTGTACTGTTCGTGCGCGAAAAGGCGCTAAGGAATGCCTTTTTCAGAGGGATATCGTGAAAGTCACAGAGTGCCTATATATCTGCTGTGCGCGCGATAAATCTGCACCTACAGTGTCTGCATTATTTTGTAAATGTGCATCATTGGTTGCATGGTCCACCTGCTGCGAAGTGAAAGAGACACGCTAAGCAGTGATTAGCTGCGAGGAAAGAGCCTCCATCATGACCGTAGAAGAGCGCTTGCCCAATGAACTCTTGAGTCACTCACTCAGCCTGTAGTCGTTTTCCCACTCTAAGTTAGCTTTAGACGTGCGAACTAGCTTCTATTTCTTGAGCCTCTGTGATCTCTGTGTTACTATACTCACTCTCTATTTCCTTTCTCACTTATGTGCTTCCCTTTTTTTTACTTCTGAGTTATTAGGATTGGGTTACGATCCCAGCGACCTGCTTGCTACTCCCACCTCTCCTTTCGTGTTTCTTTCTTGCTCTTACGCTGATAGTGAGAAAGCTGTGTTCACTCTTCTCAAAACTGTCCTGCAAAAGCGTTTCATACCTCTCTGTAGCAGCCTCCACATTCTCAGGCAAGTTCTTGAGCAACCCCTTAAGGCGCTTGGAGAAGCTATTCTTTCTGCCCTAATCTATTCTGCTGATAGTCTCTCCTTAAGCACTTTCTTCTCGTCACTTCCTTGAGGCGTTATAGGTCTGCAGAATGTACCAGCTCTCAGTGTGTACCTTCTATATTGAGAGAGAAAACTGTCAAGAGTGCCTTCCCCCTTACTAGCAGTAATTAGCTATCTCTATTTATGCACTCAAGAACTATGATCCTGCCCTTTTTGAAGAGCTCTTCACCTTGCTCCAACAGGTGTGTCCTGATCCCGAGACTACTACTTCATCTGCCTTTGAAAAAGCTTACATACAAGCACCAGCCAGTGAGCCACTCAACCCTTATAAAATCCTGCAATCTTTCCTTCCTTAAGATCAGCTCTATTTCTTTGTACTATATACTCTCATTGACAAACTCACCAGTACCTTAGCTAGCACTCTTGAGACAATACTACCAATCCAACAATATGCACTACTGCTATCCATTATCTTGTCGAGTATATCATGTAAGTCGAGTGTCATTATGTCTGTGCTGTTGCCTCTTCTAGAGCAGAGTGGGGTGCCTGTCAGTGAAGCGTATATATATCTGTATCCGATCGTCCCAGGCATGCGTCCACTCTAGTCTCTGTCACTGTCACTGTCCGAGCTTCTGCCTGACAAGAGTCTGATCTCTATACGCCATAACTTGAAGAGGACTCTGCACGCGAGCTTCATCAACTGTCTAACACGTTGACGAGGCACAAGAGAACAAAAGTGCTTGTTTGTGTTGACCTATTCTAAGAACTGTTCACCCAAACAAGCACACAGAAAAAAGCGGAACCAGTTCCTGGAGCTGTTAGTTACTGCACTTACCGAACCCCGAGAACAAGTTATCCTCATCTTAACCTTGCATGCAAACATCTATAACCATATACTCTATTTACCTCCAACCTATCTAATTTACCTCTTATATCTAGTTGTTCTTTATGAAGCAGCATCTCGCTCTAAACAGTTTGCTCTCTCGTGATGAGTAGCTGTTTATCTCGAAAACTGTTTATTTGTATCTTGTTTGCCAACATATATCGTAATATCCAGTGGTTTCATGCAGCAACATCTAGTGCGAAACAGTTTCATCTCTCTGATTACATGGGTCTACCCACCTTTCAATTCATGTCTCTACTCGCTAGTCTTATCTTCGTTCTGGTACTATACTTACAATGTAGAGTTGTTTCTGTGACATTTGACTTGGATGTATTGACTCAAGCGTGATTGTTAAGGTATGACACAGGGGTTTGCGAACTTATAGAGTACTCGCCTGTCATCCTGAGCGCACACCTGTCATTCTGGACACACATTTGTCATTTTAAGCGGAGCGAAGGAGCTTCCCAACGGGCTTACGAGATCCTTCGCTGACGCTCAGAGATGACAGGCGATTAGTGAGAGGAACGAGTTAACGCTCAGGATGACAGATAGAAGATGATCTCTAAAGCACCAACACTGTATTCCCTGAATTCTTCAAGGTACGCGTCTCATATACATGATATAGATCAATTAAGGAGAAATCGATGATACTTATAACTGGGGCAACGGGCTATGTTGGACGTCACCTTGTCGCTCGCCTTGTTGCTCAGGGTGAACGCCCACGCTGCCTGGTTCGCGATATCAATCGCGCGAAGCGCATGTTACCTTCTAGTAAGGTAGAACTGGTAATTGGAGAAACAACATCCCTCACTTCTCTTGATGCTGCTGTTCATGGTATTGATACAATCGTTCACGCGGCTTTTCTGACTGCCGACAATAAACAATCAACAGGTAACGAGTATGAAAAAACCAATGTTCAGGGTACGGCAAACCTGATCAAGGCAGCTAAAAAAGCAGGCGTGAAGCGTATTATTGAAATTAGCGGCCTGGGCACGAAACCCGATAAATCTGGCAGCTATATGCAGGGACGTTACCTCTCGGAGAAGATGCTCAAGGAAAGTGGCCTGGACTGGACAATTATCCAGCCATCCGTGTTATTCGGTAAGAACGCGCCTTTTGTGAAGGGGTTGGCCGATCTCATACGCACTGCTCCCGTCGTACCACTGATCGGCAATGGCAAGATTATGTTTCAGCCGATCTGGGTAGAGGACGTCGTCACTGTGATTATCAAAGTTTTGGAAGACCCAGAGCATACGACAAAAAGAACGTATACAATTGGCGGCCCTGAGTATTACTCCTTTACCCAGATCATTAATGTTTTGATGAAGACCATGCATAAGCAACGATTCAAAGCGCCAGCCCCGATACCTTTGGTTGCTATAGGCGCAGCAGTCATGGAGGCTGTATTACCTCATCCCCCGATTACGAAAGCTGCGATGACCCTTTTCACGTTTGATAATATTACTGACCTGCAAAGTGTTGAACGCGATTTTGCTTTTACTCCCATGTCGTTCGCTACCTACATGAAAGAACATGGAATATAAGGGACAGTGCGACTCCAGGGTATACCCTGTTCAATGATGCCCGTATTACCCGCTATTCGCGTGAAGCGATGGCATACCCGTGCAGTCGATCTTTTTATAATCACCTGGATATTCTCATATGCTATAATGGATGGGCATGAGCGTCTATACCAGTACAAGCTTACTCTGAACTTATATAAAGTCATGGGTGCAGGGGGCAAAGCCCACTGCTGGGGACTGGGGTGTCCCCAGAAAAACTACTTCTTGGCCACCGAAGGTGGCGAGTAAGAGTGGGTCGTACTATCTAGCACGGAGGACAACGTGGCTGTAACGCCTGATCCAGGATTGAATGCGGATAATGATTTACGTTCGCTCGGCGACGCCCTTATGCGTATCTCGCGCATGCTACATGAACATACACGTAAATTGGAAGTGGCTGTCGAAGGCACCTTTGCTGGACAGGCAAGTGATGAACGAGTCCGTTTGCTCAGTGACTCCTTGCGTGTCTGCCGCACTGCAGACCTTGAATTAAGTCGGTTTAACCAGGCTGGACAGCGTGTCATAAATTCATTACGAGAGCAATTAGAGCAGGCTCAGGTGTCTCTTGCTCCTTCCTCGTCACGACCCCTCGCTTCTCCCACAGGCAATTTCGAACGCGAGCGTGAGGTCCTTAATACAAGCATTTTTAACCTTCAACGCGAGCGAAACGAACTGGAGACTCTCTACGAAATTGCCAGGGTACTCAACTCGACGCTTGAGTTCGACAAAGTGTTGCTCCTGGTTATGGATGAAGTAATCGATGTGGTAAAAGCTGAGCGGGGCTTCCTCGTTTTACTCAATCCTGCCACCAATACACTTGAATTTAAGATTGCACGGGACAAGCAACAAAGAACGATCGATCTTAGTGAGTTTCAGATCAGCCGTAGCACGGTTGATCGGGTTGTGCGCACGCGCGAACCGGTGTTGACTGATGATGCGCAGGTCGATGATGCATTGAAGGCACAGGAGAGCATCATGGAATTTGGCATTCGCTCGATCATGTGTGTCCCTCTCGTTGTGCGCGATCACTGCATTGGCGCGGTCTATGTCGACAGCCGTATCAATGCAAACATATTTAGCGACAAGCACCGCGATCTCCTGCTGGCTTTCTGTCACCAGGCGGCTATTGCCATTGACAACGCCCGTCTTTTCGCCGATCTCAATAAAGCATTACGAACCGTCGAAGAAGACAAACACTATATGGATAACATCTTCGCATCTATAGCCAATGGCGTAGTTACTACCGACTCATCTGGCATCATTACCAAATTTAATGACGCGGCGGGTATGATCCTGCGCATCAATCCTTTGCTGGCTGTTGGTAAACATTATCAGGATGTTTTTCGATTTTTGCCGCAGATTGGCTTAATCGAACTTCTACAAAATGCGGGTATACAGCATAGCCATGGCACCATTGTGCCAGATAGCGTTGAATGTGAGATTGTTGGACGAGGCAAGGTCAATTTGACGTTCTATGTCTCTTCGTTGCGCGAGAATCCTCAAACTCCTCCCATAGGAACGGCGCTCGTTATAGATGACCGCACCGAACTCAAGCGTGCCGAGGCGAAGGCCAAAGACATACGTCGCATCTTTGGTCGTTTCGTTCATCCTAATGTGGTACAACAACTCATCGAGAATCCGAGTGCTCTCAACCTGGGTGGCGAAACAAAAGAAATTTCGGTCATTGCAGCCGATTTTCGTGGCTTTACCAGCCTGAGCGAACATAAAACTTCTAAAGAAGTGATGACCTTGCTCAATACCTACCTGGAGATTATGGTCAAAGAGATTTGGGATGAAGAAGGCACCGTAACCGGATTCTGGGGAGATGCACTAATGGCAATTTTCAATGCACCTTTGCCCCAGAACGATCATGTAATGCGGGCAGTTCGTGCGGCCTGGAAGATGCGTTTGGCAATATTGGAGTATCAAAGAACGAGGCCGCAAGAAGCGCTGTATTCATTTGGCATAGGTGTGAATACGGGTGAGGCGATGGTTGGCAATATCGGCTCGCGTGACCGCATCCAAAACTACACAGCTATTGGAGATGTGGTCAACGTTGCAGCGCGCCTCCAGCAAGAAGCCAAGGACAATAATATCATGCTGAATCACTCGACATTCACACGGGTGCGTCAGCATGTTCAGGTTACAAAGCTGCCCCCACTGAAAGTGAAGAATAAAGCCGAACCTCTGGATGTCTGGCGCCTTGTCGGCATGCAATAATTCTGTAGGGGTCCTGGGTGAGGTTGAAGCGTGGGGTACGCTTGCGTTGCCCTAGGATGACACGCGAGGGGACATGCAGTCCTACAAAGCCTTACGTAAGACGAATCCCATCTGATTAATGCGCACGAACCCAAACCATTCATACAAACGGTGCGCTCGTGCGTTGTCATCCTGCGTATTAAGCATAATGCGCAAGACATGTGCCTTTTGAAAGAATGTTATAGCTTCACTCATCAAACGCACACCGACCCCATGACCCTTCACAGATGGATGAACAGCGATGCGCACAAGATAGCCAAATTCATCCTCAAGCGCATTGAATTGATACCCAACAACATTGCCATTCAGTTCAGCCACAACAAAATAGGGGTGAGTCGCGGCAATATCTTCGAAAGACAGCACATCGTATCGCCAGAAGTCTTCAAAACATGCCTTCTCGATGGAAAGTATGGCCGCTATATCTCGTTTCTCGACAGGTCGCAGTTTTACATCGGGGTTTCCTGTCGAGGGAACGCTATAGTCATATTTATCATAGGAGTAAAGCAAGCGATGTAGTGTAAAGTGTCGCACTAAGAGTATATCGCGCAACCAATCATTCTGCATATCGTTCCCTGAGTAGTACAGGTAACGCACGCCTCTTTTGATTATGTGCTTCTGCAGTTGTTCTAACAACGTTTCCAGGAGAGAGATGTACTCGCGACTCGCAGTCCAACTCACACCAAAACCGCCGATCCATGCCGCGGGAGGATTCACCGTCTGCGAAAGTAAGAATCCACTCATCGTATCGCCATGGAACATACCTACAGCTGGATAATGTTTGAGCAGCATTGGCAGTTCTTCCGGCGTGAATCGCTGGTAGATAAATTCGGACGTATTGAGCAAGCGTTCGACCAGGGGTAGGTCGTTGCTTGTAAGTAGCCGAACTGGTAAAGCGTTGGGCATGTCTACTCCGAAAATCGATTACGCATCGGGTCCTTTTATCTCGCGACGTAGCCGTTCGATATCAGGCTTGGGAGCGTTGCGCATGCGATAACCAGTCAATTTGTGGATTTTACGCAATTCTGCGATGAGGACATCAGTATTGATGCGCCATTTGATAGTAGGAGCTTGACCTAGATTATCTACTGCGGCATCATCGCCAAGTAATAGATTGATACAGGTTGCCACGCAGAAAGCTGTAGCAAGTACATCATATCCACCTTCCTGCACGAAAACTAATCGACCATTGCATAACGTCTGGGCCAGTTCGATGATGATACCTGTGAGTTTGGCGAAACCGGCTGTTGAGAGGTACATTCCTCCTAGAGGATCTTTCCAATGAGCATCGAAGCCCGCGGAAACGAGAATCAATTGGGGGTCGAAGCGATCTGCGGCGGGTGCCATCACCTGGCGGAAAACTGGCTCATATGTCTCGTAGCCGGTCGTTGCTGGTAATGGCACATTGATGGTTGTGCCGTGTCCTGCTCCATCGCCAATCTCGTCTGAAAGGCCAGTTCCGGGATAAAAGGGTGCCTGGTGAATCGAAAAATAGAGGACACGAGGGTCATCGTAAAACATTTCCTGCGTAGCGTTCCCGTGGTGTACGTCGTAGTCGATGATCATCACACGCTCTAAGCCATGCTTATCGAGTGCGTAACGCGCCGCGATTGCCACATTATTGAACAGGCAGAAACCCATGGCGGATTCAGCCACAGCATGATGGCCGGGAGGGCGTACCAGGCAGTAGGCGTTGTCGATCTCTCCCTCTAAAATTGCGTCGATGGCTGTCAGGGGAGCGCCTGCAGCCTTGATAGCCGCTTCGTATGAGCGTGCAGAGACGAATGTATCTGTAGCGAAGAAGCGCGTTTTATGCCCATTTGTTTCTTGTTCTCTGGCGACTTTGTGCGCCGCAGACTTGACTTTGTGGATATATTCCCGCTCATGTACACTGGCAAGTTCATCCTCTGTCGCGGCTCGTGGCTCAAGTTGAACCAGGCCTTCGCGCTCTAACCAGTTCAAGGCTTGCAGAACTTCTATTGTTTTTTTCAAACGCTCGGGCCTGTCAGGGTGGTTCTCCGGCGTGAGGTGCTCTAAAAATATTGGATCGTAGATCAGGGCAGTTGTCATAGTTTTTAGTTTTTCAATTGAAAGCCACGAGGGCCGATACATTTGCGATGTGCGCGATAAATCGGCACCTACGGTTGGTATTACATGACATTATTGATGTTTTTGCGATAAATCGATACATTCAGTTACGCTAAAGCTTCTTTTACCATGTCGGGAATATCGAAAATGGTATCTGCTACAGGGACTTTTGCGGCCTGGAGGGCTGCGACTTTCCCCTGGGCTGTGCCGGTATTGCCGGAGATAATGGCTCCAGCGTGTCCCATACGTTTTCCTGGAGGTGCGGTGCGCCCCGAAACAAAGGCCACAACGGGTTTGCTCATGGTTTTGATATATTCGGCTGCGTCTTCTTCGTCGCTGCCACCGATTTCTCCGCACATGACGACGAGCTTCGTACCTGGATCCACTTCGAACAATTTCAGGTAATCAACGAACGTTGAGCCTATGATGGGATCTCCACCGATGCCTATGCATGTGGATTGGCCAAGGCCTGCCTCGGTCAGCAAGGCTACGACTTCGTAAGTAAGCGTGCCGGAGCGCGAAATGAAGCCGATGGGGCCGGGTGTGAATATCTGGTAGGGGATGATGCCAATCTTACCGTGACCCGGTGTACACATGCCTGGGCAGTTTGGGCCGATCAAACGTGCTCCGTGTTCATGCACCACGATCATGGCGCGTGTCATGTCAACGACAGGGATACCCTCGGTAATACATACAATCAGCTTGATGCCTGCGCTTGCCGCTTCCATTATGGCGTCAGCAGCGCCAGGCGGTGGTACGAAGATACAGCTTGCGGTAGCTCCTGTGGCTTGCACTGCTTCTTCTACGGTGTCGAAAACGGGTAGGCCTTCTGTGGATGTGCCGCCTTTGCCTGGGGTAACGCCACCTACCAGGTTTGTCCCAGCGGCTATCATGTTGCGTGTGTGGAATTGTCCTTCGCGGCCAGTTATTCCTTGAACGATTACCCGTGTTGTATTGTCAAGCAATATGCTCATGCTTTTGTCCTTAATTTTGTTTTGTTGTGCCGCCTACAGCGGCGATAAGGGAGAAATGTGCGAGGACACCCCGCACCCCGGCAAGGGACTTTGTCACCTGCACCTCTATCCTTTACCTACAATGGCTACGATCTTTTGGGCGGCTTCGCGCATGTCTTTGCCCCAGTCAAGTCCGGAGTGTTGTCTCAAGAGTTCTTTGCCTTCTTCCGCGCCTGTGCCGGAAAGACGAACGACGATTGGCATGCCTTCAGGCAGGTCAGCTTGTGCCATAATGACGCCTTTTGCAACTTCTTCGCCGCGGGTAATGCCACCGAAGATGTTGACGAGAATACCCTTAACCTGTGGGTCGCGCGCAACAAATGTCAGCGCTTTACGCATAATTTCGGCCTTCGCGCCACCACCAATATCGAGGAAGTTCGCGGGCTTGCCACCGACGCGTGCAACCATATCGAGCGTTGTCATTACAAGCCCTGCTCCGTTGCCAATAACGCCAATGTTGCCATCCAGTTTCACGTACGTCAGGCCTTCCTGTTTGGCTTCGAATTCGAGCGGGTTTGATTCTTCGGATTCTGCCCAGGAGGCGTATTCTTTTTGACGGAACAGTCCATTGTCATCGATGAGGATTTTGGCATCTGCTGCCTGCACCTGCCCTTCAGCGGTCAGTGCAAGCGGATTGATTTCGGCAAGGCTGGCATCACTTTCAATAAAAGCTTTGGCGAGCGCTGTGAGAATGGCGCCGCCTTTACCTATTACCTGGTGAGGAAGTCCTGCGCGTGCCAGGATATCGCGTGCCTCGAATGCTCGCAGGCCCCAGCGCATATCAATTGGCTGCTTGATAATCTTTTCGGGAGTGGTAGCTGCAACTTCTTCGATATCGATTCCGCCAGCTTTAGAGACCATTACGACGGGTGCCTGTGATTTGCGATCGAGGATAATACCCAGGTAATACTCTTCTTTGATCTCCAGTTTTGAGACTACCAGCACCTTCTCAACGGTTAAACCTTTGATTTCCATGCCTAGTACTTTTGCTGCCGCAGCACGAGCTTCTTCAGGTGTATCACCAAATTGAATGCCACCTGCCTTGCCACGTCCACCAACATACACCTGGGCTTTTATTACTACTGGCCCACCTATTTCGCGGGCAATTTCTTCGGCTTCTTCCGGCGTAGACGCTACTCGCCCAGGCTGTATCGGGATACCATAGCGTGCCAGAATGTCCTTTGCCTGATATTCGTGAATTTTCAAGCGACTTTTGCTCCTTAAAATATGTCTTATAATATGGGAGTAAGGCTTGCCCTACCTCAAATATGAACGCCCAGCGGGCGGGTAGTCATGCTTGATAACCTATGGTATGCTAACACGCGTGTAAATAAGGTGTCAAGAATAGGGAATTTCTTAAAATAGACCTGGGGACCTATAATTATGGCTAAAAAATCTTTATTAACTCCAGCAGAGATACGTGCTGTTACCAATACTTCTAGCAACGATATTTCTACAAAAAGAATGTTATATCCGCCCAAAAATCCACAACCTTCAAAGCTCTGGTTGTGGATTGTCTGCATACTTGTGATTGGCTTAGTCATATTTGGCAGTATGAGCTATGTTGCCTTGAACTGGTTCAAATCGATTCATATCACGTTAGGGGCTGGCAACACTCAGCCTGTTATCACTACATATGATGTAGGGCGATCAGGTACATACGCGGAATTATCTTTTACAGTCTTGAATGCTCAATATGCTACTACTTTTCCCAATGAGACGATCCAGACGGGGCCAGCGCTCGTGCGTGTAAATCTGCGGGTAGCGAATACATCCACCGACCCGGTTTCTGTGATTTATTATGATGTGGCCCGTTTAGTGGTACCCGGTGTAAAGCCAATTGCTCCGACCAACGTGCATCTCTCTACTGGCCCGAAGCCTGGAGCGAGCGAGGTTGGTTGGATCGATTTCCCTGTATCCAAAGGAGTACAACTCTCCACTATGAAACTGCAATTGGGTTCTCAGGTGCTCAACGAAGCATTGCTTATTATCCCTTTTAAGGGTTCTTACGATGCTAATCATTTTGCTGGGAAAACCTATCCTCAAACACTAACTATCTGGTATGACTTTTCAGGCAATATACTTGTTTATCACCTGACAAGTGTAAATGTTCTCTATGCGTATCGAGGTACTCAGGCTGCCATAGGGCAACAATTTTATGTGCTCAATTTTAGTGTTGACAACAACAACGGAGTGACGGTCTCACCAGGCTTCGGTTTTGATTATATTCGTCTTATCATTAACGGTTATAACACTCCGCCGGTTGATAATTCGTTGCCTCATGATTTTAAAGCTAGCGCTCATGGTGTCGCAGGTCGAGTTGTTTATAAAGGACCAGCGGGCTTAACAATGCTGGATTTCGCTTTTCTGATACAGATAGTACAGGGACAGAATACTTATGAGGTAAATTTGTAATAGGGTTATCCATTTCTGAGTTTCTCTGTGCAAGTTCATCAATGCGAGAATTGTCCTGTTCAAAATTGGGTAATTTTGCTGATATGGATTATTGCTTTTCAAAGTAAACTATCAATATTGAGAGTAAAGCACAACGATCTCCGAAAGGAGCAACCTGATGAACATGAAATCCAATAAGATTAATCAACGACCATTTCGTGCAATAAATGTCTTACATGTTTATCTCTGGGTTGTTATGCTTGGGCTTTTATTACAGGGCATCGGCTCGCTTGCGTTAAGACTTATCCCTGGCCTCCCGTCAATCACACCCGCTCTCGTTATGGCTCTGATGCTTGCTCATATTCCTCACGCAATTTTACATATCACCTGGGGATTGGCCGGTATACTGTTCCTGCTAATCTTTCACTCCAGGCGTGCGTTGATTGGTCTTGGTCTGACCTTCGGAATATTTTATACATTGCTTGGTATTATAGGTACATTGGTGAACAATGCATTTGGTTTGCAGCTAGCACTTGGAGAAAACGCATTTCATCTTGTCGTTGGCCCACTGACGCTCATAGTTACATTTGTAGCAATATTCTCGCGGGATGTCACTTTCCAAAAAGAATTAAGAAATCAAGCATCTTCTAACTGAATATGGAACCCTTACTTACATGCGACGCGATTTGGCATAGTTTTGCAGAAAAACTGTGCAAAAAGCCAAATTGTGATTATTCTTTCCGAGCAAGCATTTGCAACCACATGCGGTCAATACCTGCCAAACCTAGTTCTTCCCCTGCCTGGTAGACGCTGATGCCAAGTGCATCCGCTCCTAATGGCAGAGGGACTCCCGGCAATGCGCCTGCGATGAAAAGCCAGTATTTACCCAGATCTCTTAAGGCATCAAGTGAAATGAAAGTCTTTTCAAGGGTGATTTCTATATCCTTAAAACCACTTTCTTTGAGTAGCGTGCTATATTCTTCAGGATTAAGCCATTGCATGGCCACAGTTTTGGTCTCACGAGAGAGCATCACTTCGGGATGCTCTTTACGCAACCATCCGACAGCCTTGCGAATCCATAGTCGTGCGAAGCGCTGTGTTTCTCCAACATTGGTTCCATCGAAAAAAGCACTATTACAGGCGAAGATCCCACTTGGGGCAAGAATAGATTTCATTTGCCGAAATGCTGAGAGTTTGTCTGAGACAAGGTGAATGGCATTGCAAAAAAAAGCGGCATCAGCATTTTGAACGATCGAAGAGAGGTCGTCTGCATCTCCCTGAATGAAATCTGCCTTTACCTCCAACTCTTCCATGCTTTTCTGTGCAAGCCGTAGTGCCTCGGCTGAGGGATCAACACAGAGAATGCGTCCGGGGCGTCCCAGACGAACAAACTCTTCTGCTATCAGACGTGTGATCACTCCTGTTCCGCAAGCCATGTCTACAATTGACAACGCAGCTCCAGAAGGCCGTTTTGTGAAGGGGATAAACGCTTGCCGAACAAGCGAGCGATTGATGTCTGCATAAAATGGATGTAGTGTGACTGGCTCAAAGGTGTATTGGTTTGTCTCTTCAGTTTCAAACAGACTCATAAGTGCAGCCTCCTTGACGATCAAAAATGCTAACACAGTAGCGAAGACGTGGCCTTATACATCCTCCGTTGCTTCACTTACTCAGACGAGTTCTCCTTTTACTCGTAAAAACGTTTGAAAATTAGGCAGGCATTGTGACCACCAAAACCCATGGAGTTTGACATAGCTACGTCTACATGTGCCTCACGTACTCTATTTGGAACATAGTCCAGGTCACATTCAGGATCGGGATGATGCAAATTGATGGTTGGCGTTACTATGCCTGTCAATATACTCATAATAGTAACTACAGCCTCAATAGCTCCAGCTGCTCCTATTGTATGTCCAATCATAGACTTGGTAGAACTGATTGGCACCTGGTATGCCCGCTCTGCAAAGCAGCTCTTGATGGCATTTGTCTCGGTCAGATCATTGTACGGTGTAGATGTGCCATGGGCGTTGATGTAATCAACCTGTTCAGGACGCAAACCAGCTTTTTGTAGCGCGCGACGCATAGCTCGCGCGATGCCTGTACCGCCTGGTGGTGGCTCGGTGACATGATAGGCATCCGCTGTTGAACCATACCCAACCATCTCAGCCAGGATGGTTGCTCCTCTAGCCCTGGCAAAATCGAGATCTTCCAGGATGAGCATCCCTGATCCTTCACCCATCACAAAGCCATCTCTTGTAGCATCGAAAGGGCGACTTGCCCTTTGAGGGTCATCGTTGTAGCGTGAGAGAGCATGCATATTATCAAATGCAGCCAGAGAAAGTGGATTAATCGGTCTTTCAGATCCACCTGTAATCATGACCTTCGCATCACCTCTGCGAATCGTCTCCCAGGCCTCGCCTATGGCGTTGTTACTGGTTGCGCATGCAGAAACAGCGGCCCAGTTTGGTCCCCTTGCCCCTGTTATAATCGAGACTATACCAGGAGCGCTATCGATACCGATCATATTGGCGCTGAATGGGCTGATTCGATCAGGGCCCTTCTCAAGGAGCGTTTTCGTTGCGTCAAGCAGTGTCCATAGACCACCTATACTACTGCCAATATAGATTCCAACATCATCGGCGTTCTCTTCAGTAATCTGCAAACCCGATTGGGCTAATGCCTGCTTGGCTGCGGCTATGGCAAAGTGCTCATAGGGGTCGGTGCGACGGATTTCTTTTCGTTCCATGTATTCAGCAGGGTTGAAATTTTTGACTTCTGCACCGAAATGAACTCTAAAGCGGCTTGTATCAAAGAGCGTAATTGGCCCAACGCCAGATGTTCCCTGGCATAGAGCCTCCCACGTGGTTGAAACATTGTTGCCTACTGGCGTAAGGAGTCCCATTCCAGTTATAACTACGCGAGACACAATTTCACCTCCTGAATAAAAAGGACGATCCGCTCTAGATGTCTTACTTATATTTCAATGGCGGCGTTACCGACCCTGCGCAATTCTAAAAATACCTCCCAGTACACGGTTAATGGGTCCGAGATAGTATACGAAAGGCCGTGCGCCTCACAAAATGGCTGGATAATAGCCTGCGCGCGTTTGAGATTCACTCGTGGAATGGTCGGAAACAGGTGGTGTTCGATCTGGTAATTAAGACCCCCATAGAGAAAATCCCACACAGGGTGTGAAGTGAGGTCGCGTGAACTTAACACCTGGCGTTCCAGGAATGAGAGTTTGACGCCCCTTGCCCACATTGGCATTCCATTATGATTAGGGGAAATAGCTGCGACAAAGTAAACGCTTCCCACAACATTAGCTGCGAGGAAGATGCCAAATCCTCGCCAACCTAGTACTATGATAAACGCCAGCCATAACACAATATTGAGTGCAAGCAAGCTAATCTCAAGCAAACGCCTCGTGCCTTTTAATTTCCGTATTGCAAAAAGCCAGCCTTCCGCACGGAAGGCGAAGGTATATAACATTAGACCTAGAAGCACGAAGCCAACCTGGTATTTTACAAGAATGCGTTTCAAGCCTTGACGTGCGATTGCCTCCTCCTCCGTAAAGGCTACAGCAAAGGGGCCACCACCCTGCAGGTCAGGATCCTTATCCTTGTCGTTTGTATGGCCATGATGCCTGTTATGCCGGTCATTCCAATACCAGAAGCTAATCCCCGTCAAGACGCTCCAACACAACTGACCGAGTAGCCAGTTCTTCTTTGTACTACGAAAGATCTCAAGATGACCTGCATCGTGCCCAATCAAGCCTACTTGAACCATTGCGAAACCGATGAAAATACTTGCAAGTGCCGACCAACCAAAGGAAACCGGTAGGAAAAATGGTAACGCTATACCGACTACGAGTAGCCCAAAGCAAAAAGATGTGTGAGCAACATAGTAGCCATACCTGCGTTTCAGAAGACCAGTTGCAATAATTGTGCGCCGCAATTCAGCATATGCTGCTCCATAATCGGGTTGTGCGGTAGTCTCATCAAGGCTCGAAATTGACATGACTCTCTCCAGTATTCTCTTGTACGGCATTTCTTGAACGCTATGAAAACCATACGAGGATGAGCATCAGGGGCCTACGGTTAAATGGAACAGGTTCTCCTGCCATCCCAGGTGCATACCAAAGGGATTGAGAACAAAGATTCCCATTGCCACTGTGGATTGAGCAGTGAGTTGTGCTGGTTGTGTGTTCATGAAATTGCCTCTTTCAGCGATGGTCTTCTTACCAGGTGGATTATCAGAAGACCACCAAACACTATGGCTTCGGCGGCAAAGAAAACAAACCATACCACTGAGGATATGTCACTTTTGAATTGATTGATATGCACTACCGAGACGATCAAGACCAGCACCGCGAGTATTGCGAATATAAAGGCGAGCAAACGCACGCCTTCCCAACGGGGTTCGCGCACAGCCATCGCTGAGACAACGCAAAGCGATATAGCGAAACCGCTATACAATTGAGATAACTGTACTGTCATTGCCCAGGGCCAGATATTTATCGCAACACCGGTAAAAAATAGCAATAGTAATCCGAAGAATCCAAGAATAACTGCCTGTATAATCCAGATCAACGCAAGCGGATTTGGTTCTGATGGCGCTTTATCACGTCCTCCGAGACGCCAAAAGCTGAATACTACCAGCAATGGATCGATAAGATAGAACAACATCCAGAACAAGGGAAACTTTGTGAGTTCACCAGGAAAGACGATCAAGCGGTAAAGTGTGAGCAAAAAGAGCAATCCTGTGGCAAATCCGATGCCAAAAAGCACGATGCGCACCTCGCGAAAACTGCGTGCCACGCTGCACAATAACACACCAAGACCCAGCGCTGTATATATTGCTGCGATAAAGCGCGCATTCAAAGGAGACGCGGGCCATGGTACAAGCAAGCTAATGAGTGGAGGCTGGAAGAACGCGGCTACGAGCAGCAGCGCTTGTGCCGCAACCAGCACAAAGATGGCACGTAACCACCAGGGTAGCGGTTGAGCCATAAGAACCCTCCTTGTTGTCGAAGCGACCATAAGAAACAACATGTAAATGGAGTTTAGAAGATAACTTCAGGACAAGTATACACTACTGATGACCTAAAGCCTATCAGTGACTACCTGTCTCCGGAATTATTCGTTTCTACAGGGAAGATTACATAGGAATTAATTGTTAGCGCATCAGCAAGATTACCCATTGAGGAAAGGCTATGCTTTGTAGGCCACGATACGCAACCGCGTGTAATCAGCAATCCACTGTCCGTTGTTGAACAAGCGATCACGGGTCTTCTCTTCGGTGCGCGTCAGTATCTGTTGCTTCATGTCATCTGGTACGTCGAAAAATACGCGTTCTCCAAACATCTGGATCCAGTTGCGCAACCCCATTTCACCATCTTCTAGTGGTGTGGGTCTGTCAAAGAGCAGCGCACTTCGCACGTTCAAATCATGCTTCTCTAACAGAGATGTATATTCACCTATGGAGGGAAAATACCATCCAAAGTCTACATCCCGGTGCATAAGTTCCTGGAACGATTGCTGGACGGCAACTCTAATCGTTGCAACATTGCCTCTCCCGCCAAATTCTGCGACGAATTTGCCTCCAGACTTCAAAGACGCTGCGATGCAACGAGCGACCTGTTCAGCCTCCATTATCCAGTGAAGCGTCGCATTCGAGAAAATAGCATCAAAAGGAGATGCGAAAGAGAAATCTCTCGCGTCTGTCACGTGAAATTCAAGTTGAGGGTAGGTGCTTTGCGCAGTTTCAATCATGCTGGCCGAACTATCAATCCCGATCACATGTGCCCCTGACTCAGCGATACTGTGCGTGAGATGACCTGTGCCACAGCCCAGATCAAGAATAAGTTCTCCAGACTGTGGTTGAAGGAGAGGAATGAGTCCTTTCCCGTATTCATACACAAAGGCATGTTTTTGTTCGTATAGATTTACATCCCACATTTTATTCACCATCGAGGAAGTGCTATAAAAAATTTTCAACTTGGGAGGAAGTATACCATGTTTTGAAATGGGAAGGATATTTTTCGAAGGAGGTTTGTTTTACAAACTGGTACTTCAATTTTGGAGCATACCCCATGCGTTTTTGCTCTGCTGCTCTTCCCTTAAGAGAAGTTGTACCTACTCCACAGCAATGAACCCTGGGAAATGCGATGTTGTTCTACGGTCATAGAATGTCTTCCTTTGTATGTGAAAACTGCAGGCAAGCTATCCTTACCCATAAGAAGGATACGGCGATCCGCCTCCCACAGATTATTCTCCTAGGGTAGAACCTCGAAGGTTCTCCTGTGTTCGGAGCCGCGTATGGTTTCACATGCTACCTGGCAAAAAATGACGGACACCCACTGAAGCAAAAGCGGTAGATATGAACGGCGACTTTAGGGTATGCTATGAGGAATAGCTGGATTGTGCTACATTGAAAGCAGGATATTTATGGCGAAGGAGAACAACACAGCGTTCCAAATGGAAGAGGTAACCATCGCGGAGATGCAGGCAGGGATGGCTTCGGGAGAACTCACTGCTCGTAGGCTTATCGAATTGTATATCCAGCGGATCGAGGATATTGATCAGAGAGGCCCTACGATTAGAAGTGTCCTGTGGATCAATCCCGATGCATTAGCAATTGCCGATGCACTTGATCAGGAGCGCAAGGACAAAGGTCCACGTGGACCGCTGCATGGGATTCCCATTCTACTTAAAGACAATATTGCAACGGCAGATCGTATGGAGACGACGGCGGGTTCATTGGCGTTACTTGGGTCTCGTGTACCACGAGAGGCATTTGTGGCGCAGCAACTTCGCAATGCAGGGGCGGTGCTGCTGGGCAAAACGAACATGAGCGAGTGGGCAAATTTCCGGTCAACCGCATCATCGAGCGGCTGGAGCGGTCGTGGAGGGCAAGTACTCAATCCCTATGTGCTGGATCGCAGCCCATGTGGATCGAGTTCGGGATCAGCATCAGCGACTGCGGCGAATCTGACGGCTGCTGCGGTAGGCACTGAGACAGATGGCTCAATCCTTTGCCCGGCTTCGATCAATGGTGTCGTTGGAATTAAACCAACGGTGGGACTGACGAGCAGGGATGGAGTTATCCCAATTGCGCACAGCCAGGATACGATCGGTCCATTCGGTCGCACTGTGGCTGATGCCGCTACCATGCTTGGGAGCATGACAGGCGTTGATCCGCGTGATCCTGCTACCGCGGCAAGCGCGGGGAAGTTTTATACCGACTACAGCCAGTTTCTGGATGTGAATGGTTTGCGCGGGGCACGTATCGGGGTCCCCAGGCAGGTGTATTTCGGCTATAGTTCCAAAACTGATGCGATCGCACATGCAGCTATCGAGCGGATGAAGGAACTTGGGGCGGAGATTATCGATCCTGCAGATATTCCGACGGCGCAGCAAATAGCAGCATCCAAATCAGAGCTGACGGTGCTGCTGTTTGAATTTAAGGCCGATCTGAATAGGTATCTGGCCGAGCTTGTCAGTTCGCCTGTGCGCACGCTTGCCGATATCATTGCCTTCAACAATGAGCATGCCAATGAGGAGTTGAAATACTTTGGGCAGGAACTCCTTTTGCAAGCGGAAGCTACCAGTTCGCTCAGTGATTCAACCTATCTTCAAGCGCTCGATGAAAATCATCGCCTTTCCCGGCAGGAAGGAATCGACGCTGTGATGGACAAGTATAACCTGGATGCGCTGGTGATGCCTAGCAGCGCTCCTGCATGGTGTATCGACCTGGTCAATGGCGATCACCACCTGGGAGGGAGCTCACAACCGGCTGCTCTGGCTGGATATCCGGCAATCAGCGTGCCTGCTGGTTTCGCGTTTGAGCTTCCGGTGGGTATTACCTTCATGGGCAGGGCCTTTAGTGAGCCGATGCTTCTCAGGCTGGCTTATGCGTATGAGCAGGGTTCGAAGGTAAGGCATAAGCCTTCATTTTTGCCGACCACGCCTTAGTGTAGGCGGTAAAAACGCAAAGGGGACAAGCACATGAACCAAACTTGAGAAGAGAACTACGTTGCTGGCCCAAAAATCCCCACTGAAAGATTATTCTGTAAGCCCTTCAAATATGCTCGTAAAATCGGTTTATGCTCGTTTTATAACATAAGAAAACACCATTGAACAGTTTTGATCGTAGAGGGAAGTATCCCAATTGTTGTTCGGCATCGTTTTAGCCTCTGATAAATGCCAGCACTTCGTCCCGTTTCTGCTCCATTAACGCCTGGTTGTTCGCTTCAACATTCAAGCGCAGGAGAGGCTCAGTATTGGATGGGCGCACATTGAACCACCAGTCCCCGTAATCTACCGTAATACCGTCCAGGTGATCTACGGACTGAGCATCCTTGCCAAAATGTTCTTCTAGCGCCTGTAGCTTGCCCTGGACGTCATTGACCACACTATTAATTTCACCACTGCGCACGCCTTTATCGAGCGGCTTAAGCAACTCGGAAAGAGGCTTTCCTTCGATTGAAACGAGTTCGAGCGTAATCAAAAATGCAATCAGGCCCGAATCGGCGAACCAGTTATCGCGGAAATAGAAATGGCCGGAGTGTTCACCGCCAAAGATGCCATTGAGCTGGCGCATCTCAGCTTTGATGTAAGAGTGTCCGACGCGAGTGCGCACTGGTTTGCCGCCTAACGAATTGACGAGTTCAGGTACGCTTTTGGAAACGATCAGATTATACAGTATCGTTGACCCCGGATATTTGTGAAGCAAGCTATTTGACACAATCGCCGTCACCATCGAGCCGTCTACGATATCTCCGTGCTCGTCTACAGGGAACATGCGGTCAGCATCCCCATCGAAAGCCGCACCGAGGTCAGCGCCGACTTCACGTACTTTCTTTTGCAGATCTTCCATATTCTCAGGCTCGATCGGGCTGGCGGGGTGATTGGGAAAATTTCCATCCAGTTCAAAATAAAGAGGTACCAGCTCGCAGGGCAGGAACGAGAATACACGCGGCATCATTAAACCCGCCATGCCATTACCTGCATCGATGACGACTTTGAGCGGCTTGATCTTACTAACGTCGATGAATGACAGGGCATGCTGGACGTAAGCATCGAGCACATCTTTTTGAATGACCTGTCCTTTGTGCGCAGGTTCGGCAAAGTTACCGCTCATCGCTAAGTCGCGTATGTCTGCCAGTCCCGATTCCAGGCTAATAGGAAATGCCTGGGCACGACAGAACTTCATGCCATTATATTTTCCTGGGTTGTGCGACGCTGTAATCATGACACCTGAGGGATAGTTGAATTTACCCACGGCAAAGTATAATTCGTCTGTTGTTGTCATGCCGAGATCGATGGCATTCACTCCCTGGTCGGTTACACCTCGTATTAGCGCAGCGGCCAACTGTGGTGATGAAAGACGCATATCTCGCCCCACGGCAATTTCCGGCACGTTTAAATATTGCGCTGCTGCTCGACCGATGCGATACGCTATCTCATCGGTGAGGTCCTGTCCGTAGATGCCGCGTACATCATATGCTTTGAAAATAGCTGGATCGATGGCTCCATTTGATGTATTCACTGTTTATGTCCTCTTCTACTTTCTTTCATCTCGCCTGACCGTAGGTAGATGCGTGGCATCGTTGGCGAGATAGTTTAGGATGGTTTCCAAATTTCTAAGAGTACCCAGGGATCACCTGAGCTGCGGGGATCGAAGATTTGTCCTATTTCGCTAAAGCCTGCTTTGGCGAATGCATGCCGTGCAGGTTGATTAGCTTTTGCTGTTTCTGCGTAAATACGAACAAATGCTGGCTGGGAAAAAAGATACTCCACCAGAGTTCGAATAGCTTCTGGCCCGTAGCCTTTGCCCCAGCGCGTTTTTTCGCCCAGACCCAGGCCAATCTCAGCCTGGCCAGTGCGATAATCTACATTAAAATAGGTAATGGTTCCAATGGGAATGTGTTGTTCGTCCTCGATAATAAACCAGAATTGACGTCCATTTCCCTTTACATAATTACGTTCGAAGACAGGCAGAAACTCGCTCATATTCTGCGAATATGGGCGATGCGGGTCATAGCGCCATACCTCGTTGTCCCGTTCCCAGTTAAATACCGCATTCGCGTCTTGTAACGTTGGACGGCGCAAGTAAATGCGTTCTGCATGTAAAATAGGATAAGGATTGTAACGTTGTGTCTCTGTCATACCAGTCCTATATCTTGAGCAAAGCTGGTGCCAGCCGAGAGCGGTGTGACCTGAAATGCCTGTGCTAATGTTTGGCCAAGATCAGCAAAGGTTGAGCGCATGCCAAGATCAATTCCGGCGCGTACAGGCTGGCCGTAAGCAAGTAATGGTACCTGCTCGCGTGTATGATCACTGCCTCGATAAGTGGGATCCACACCGTGATCAGCCGTGAAAAAGATTGCATCGCCTGGCTGCATAGCCTGTTGAACCTGAGCAAACCAGCTATCTACATCTTGTAAGGCTTGAGCGTATCCCTGGCTATCTCGACGATGGCCCCATAGCATATCGAATTCTACTAGATTGACAAAGAGCAGTCCGGTAAAGTCGCGTTCAAGCCAGCGTAGTGTTGCCGCCATGCCGTCTTTATTTGTTTCGGTATGATCTCTCCGGGTCAAACCTCGACCAGCAAACAGATCTTCGATCTTTCCAATACCAATGACGTCTTTGCCATTCTCCTTTAACACATCAAGTAATGTAATACCCAGTGGCGCAAGTGAAAAATCGCGCCGGTGTTCGGTGCGCTTGAAATTCCCTGGTGTGCCAATAAACGGGCGAGCAATCACGCGGCCTACTGCGTTCTCGCCTGTAAGCATATCACGCGCCACCTGGCACATATGATACAACTCTGCGAGCGGAATCACTTCCTGGTGCGCTGCGATCTGAAAGACGCTATCGGCTGATGTGTAGAGTATAGGTCTGCCTGTAAGCACATGTTCTTCGCCCAGTTCCTTGATGATTTCGGTGCCAGAAGCAGCCTTATTGCCGATCACCTTTCGCCCGATAGCCTGCTCGAAGTGTGCCACAAGATTAGCAGGAAAGCCATTGGGATAGGTAGGTAGAGGCTTGTGTAAGACGACTCCGGTCATTTCCCAATGACCTGTTATACTGTCCTTGCCTGTTCCCGCCTCAGCCATACGGCCATAGGAACCTCGCGCATCATCGGTTGGTGGTGTTCCCAATATAGGAGTGATGTTTCCCAGGCCAATGCTGCCCAGGTTAGGGAGAGCCAATCCACCAATCGCCTGCGCGCAATGTTCGAGCGAACTGGCTCCATCATCTCCGTAGTCATGGGCGTCGGGATTTGCGCCAGCGCCGACTCCGTCAAGAACGACAAGTATAGCTCGTTTCACTTTACTCATCACGTTGTATCCTTATTTTTTCCAGCCTTGCATGATCCGGAATAGGATCACCAATCAGCGGTAATGCATAGTCGTAAAAGGCCTGAGTAACCATGGTTTTGCTCTCATCCAGGTATTCATCTGGTAACAGACGTTGCACATTTGCGACCTGAGAAAGCTCAGCAAACCCGGTCGTGCAATGATAGGCTGGCTCATTATGGCGAACTATCGTGATCATTTTATCACTCTCGCCATCTAAAAGGGCTTTTGTGCCCATTTTTCCTACCAGGTAGGCTTCATCGCGGTCTGCAATCGAGACAGAGAAAGAAGCCATACGCTGCAGGTCGCCCGGCTTATCAAAACGCGCGCGTAGCTTCAACTCGCTTTTCACTAATTCTACCAGATGTTGCGCAGTTCCACTCAGCATTGGGTGCTGAAACGCGTCAGTTCCGACCTGCCCGATTGCTCCTAGCGACTGCCCCTGTTCGTCGCGCAGCGATTCGGCAGCAACCACAACCACATATCCCACACGGCGATAGACCTCCTCGACCTGCCTCAAAAACCGATCAGCGTTGAAACGTTGTTCGGGTATAAGCAGGATATGCGGGGGGTCGCTCTCATCATGTTTGGCCAATGTGGAAGATGCAGTTAACCAGCCAGCATCACGCCCCATCGTCTCTATGACTTTGACGGGATAATACCAGGGAATGGCACTCGTATTCATGGCTGAATCGAGCGTTGCCAACGCCATAAAACGCGCTGCACTGCCATAACCCGGACAATGATCCGTGAACGGTAAATCGTTATCAATGGTCTTAGGAACACTGATAGCCCGCAATTCGTAGTTCATATGCTGCGCTGCAAGCGCGAGTCGATGTGCTGTATCCGCGGAATCATTGCCACCTATATACAGCAAAAGGTGGATATCATACTTGCGCAAAATAGCGATAACGCGCTCAGGATCTTCATCTGTAAGTTTATAGCGGCACGTTCCCAGAGCCGCTGAGGGTGTATAGAGCAGCCGGGTCCACAACTGATGGTGCCTGTTGTCTCAGATCGATCAAATCTTCTTGCAACAGACCCTCTACGCCATGCCTCATTCCATAAATGCCATCAATGCGTTCTTCTGCCAGTGCCGCCTCGACCGCACCCACCAGGCTGGCATTGATGACAGCCGTTGCCCCACCAGATTGGCCGATGATCAGGTTGTTGTTATGTGATGTCATTAGACTTCCTTACAATTACAGAGTTACGCTGTGAACATTATAGCAAGATTGGTGGGGGGCGTCGAGGAGGATTGCC